>DHSL01000020.1 GCA_002411345.1 Bacteroidales bacterium UBA5287
AAAACAAAATCATTTTTTACAACCTATGCAATTGGTGTAGCAACAAACCGTGACGCTTGGGTTTATAATTTTTCTAAAGAAAAAGTCAATCAAAACATGATGCGGATGATTGATTTTTACAATGAACAGACCACAGCATTTCAAGATGCAGTCCTCGATAATCCCAAGTTAAAAGTTGAAGATTTTATCGATAATGATCCAACAAAAATTGCTTGGACGGTTAATCTAAAAAAAGAATTAGAAAAAGAGAATATTTTTGAAAAGAGTGGCGAAACACTAACTGGCACTTATCGTCCATTCTGTAAACAGCATCTTTACTTTGACACAAGACTAATTGAGCGTCCCGGTTTAAGCCGAAGACTTTTCCCGTTACCGCAAATAGAAAATTTGGTGATTTGTCTTTCCGGTATTGGAGCAAGTAAAGATTTCTCGGTTTTAATTTCTAATAATATACCAGATTTACAGATAATGTTCAATGGGCAGTACTTCCCCCTCTATTGGTATGAAGAGCGTCAGCAAAATAGTCCTACGCTATTTGATGCGGTATCGGAGCCGGAAGAAAGCATGTATGCCCGCCGAGATGGTATCAGCGATTTTATCCTTACCCGCGCCCGCAGTATGTATGGCAACATGACCAAAAAAGAGGATGTTTTTTATTATGTTTACGGCATATTACACAGTCCTATCTATCGGGAGACTTTCTCTGCAGACCTCAAAAAGATGCTTCCACGCCTGCCATTGGTAGAAAACACAACAGATTTTTGGAAATTCGTTAAAGCAGGACGCCAGTTAGCTGAGCTGCATCTCAATTATGAAAACTACGAAAAGCCAAATGGAGTTGTTGTAACATACGATACTGGCGCCACCGTGGATTATGAAGTGGTAAAAATGCGTTTTCCTAAAAAAGGAAAAACAGACACCATTATCTACAATAATCAAATCACTATTGAGCACATTCCTGCAGAAGCCTACGAATATGTGGTAAACGGTAAAAGTGCCATCGAATGGATTATGGAGCGCTACCAAATCACCACTCATAAAGCCAGCGGCATTGTAAACAACCCAAACGACTGGGCAACCGAAAACAACGACCCCAAATACATACTCAATCTCTTGTTAAGCGTTATCAATATAAGCATACAAACGGTAGAAATCGTGAAGGGATTACCGGAAGTGGAGTTTGGAGAATAATGAAACATTATAAATATGGCTGAAATTTATTACGAAGAAAGACTTCTGCTCGAAGACTTTCTTGATATGGGGCAAGGATATATTCTTGATTTTTATAATTCTACTTTACAAGAATTTGTTAATGAGAAAGTAGGGGTAGATATATACAGTAAAAAATATTCCTTAAAGGGAGACTCTAAGGCTAAAAGAATACGAGAATTTTGGCGTTTAGAATCAGATTATCTTGTTAGCCAATTGATTGAAGCTTTTATTGTTTACTATCAGTTTGGTAGAACAAGAAATCCTAATTATTTTAAAGCACCAAAAGAGCAAGAAGAAAAATGTAAAAAAATAGTTGAACGACTTAAAGAAGGCGGTGTTAGCACACAATTATCAAATATAACCCCTTTGGATGATTCAGATGATTTTAAGAAGCTAAGTAAGTCAATAATAGAATCAATTGAAAATAATGAACCAGAATTGGCACTTGACAGGCTGCATACATTTTTTATGAAATATATTCGCGAACTTTGTAATAAAAACGGAATAAGTTTTTTGAATACAGATTCTTTAAATGCTATTTTTGGTAAGTATCTGAAATTCATTGAAAATAAAGTTGGTCTTGAATCTGAAATGACAAAGGCAATCTTAAAGTACAGTATCTCTCTTTTAGAAAAATATAATGATGTACGTAACAATAGTTCTTTTGCTCACGACAACAAACTTCTAAATTATTCAGAAAGTCTTTATATTTTCGACACTCTTGCCCGGCTAAAAGGTTTTATTGATAAAATTCAACAAGACGTGGAAATAGAAATGACGATAAAAGCAGATACAAGATCTCTTTCGGAAGATTTACCTTTTTAGAAAAAGCAATAACTATAATATCGTAACATTAATTTAGAAAATAATGGCTAAAAAACATCGGTTATTTTTAAGTATGTACACATTCCAAATAAAGAGAAGAAATACATCAAATTTGGATGTGATAGATAATAATGCTTTTTTGAGTAAAGCATATCCGGATGTGGAGGATAAGTTTGCACAAGGATTTGTACAAGATATAATTAAACTTTTTGACTTAAAACTTTTCAAGAATAAAGAAGAAACACATGGTGGCATTCTTGAAGAATCTGATTTTAATTCGGGAAATAGGACTTTCGATCTGATGCTCAATGGTGGTTTAAAAGGACTTAAACAGTATCTTATTAACGAAAATGGTGATAAAAAAGATATTTCAGAAAAAGAAATCGTAGGACTGAAATTTTTCGCAAGAATATGGCTTCCTGCGAACACTTCAACCGGTTATATATTTATTCAGAGATATAATGATATAAGTTTAAAAACGCTATTTGACGAGATTATTTATGAAGTTTTATACAAACACAAATTCATATTAGCTGGACAAAGAACAGTTAAAACAACGACGAAGGTAAGGCAAAAAGAATTTCTTAAAAAAGCAGGAGTACAGGAAATAACCGTTGCTGTGTATAATAGTCCTCATGATACAGGTGCGCCAAATGCAACATCTGCAACTATAAGGTTGAAAGATATTGCTTTTAAAAAGAATAAAATTAGTAAGGAGGATGTTGATTCTGAATTGAAAAAGAAAGGTATAGAAGTTAATACAGCATACACTTATCAAACAAAATATAAGGCAGAAATTGATGGTTATTCAGAGGAAAAAACTATAAAAGAAAATAACACATTGGACTTAATACCAAACATCCTAATTTCATCAGATTGTATTGATGACAATAATCATCCGATATTTAAAAAAATGCAATCTTTTGTTATGGCAGAAATGGAACAAATTAAACAAGAAGCAAAATAAAAGAAAAATGCTTGATATAGAGACATTAAAGGGTATTTCAAGAAATGCAAAAGAAAGTATGAAGAAAGACAGCAATGGAGAGATAATTCAAAGAAAATCTTCAAAAATGTTCTTTTATTTTCTTTTCAACATTTTACCATTATGTATTGTAGTTTTGGCTTATTACAGTGGGGTTCTCGTGTCAAAAATAGACAGTTACATTGGAACTGTTATTTCTATTTTTACCGGATTGTTTTTTTCGTTATTGTTGAGTATGGAGATAAAATTAGAAATGAAAAGTTTAACCTAAATAGAGATAATGATAATTTTCAAAAATATAAAGAAAATATGAAGCAAATATCAAACATTGTTCTTTATATAATTTTGCTTGGGGTTGAAGTATTTATTTTATTATTTTTAAATTCTATTTTGGGAAAATATGCTAATGGTTATGTTGAAATAATAATAACATTATTAGTGTCATATCTTTTGGCACGTTTTGTCGTTTCCTTGCTTTTTGTAATTCAAAGATTTTATTACACATCAAGAGATGAAATAAATAATATCTTATGACTTTTTTTCCTTGATTAAAAAGAAATTATGCTTACTCAATCCCAACTTCAACATATTCATTCCAATACAGAAAGTGCTCATATTGAACGTTTTTATGAATATCGCTATAGAAAAAATTCTTGAGTTTCGGGATTTATTCCCTTGTGAAAGAAACTTTGACATCAAGAACGTCTTGTGTAAATATAATAGAAATACGATTGTGCGTTTGGTAAATTGTCTCGGTATGAATTTCGGGAATTCTTATTTACCCAATCCCAATAATCCTTTTTTCTCTGATATTAGCCAAAAGCGTTTAAATGAATTAAATCCGTTATTTGACAAATATCTCAAAAGGAATAATCTCTGTAAAGTTATTTTCTGTACACAACGAAGTATTCTCGAGTTGATGAGAGTTACTTTTTCAATTCCAACGCAGAATTTTCAAAATAATGGGCTTGACGAGGACTTAGAGTATGATTTTTTTAGGATTATATTGTTCATAAACGAGCAATTAATGAGTTTCAACTCCTCCCAAGATATAAAAGAGATATCAACTATTATGTTTTTAACGTGTTATGTCCTCAACGATGTAACTGGAAATGATTGGAAAGAATGCCTACAAGCTCAAATTTATTATGTCCATCGTTTAGCAGAATTTTTGGAAACTCACCCCCAAGGTGTATGTTTGAAAAAAGGCTTCTTAAAAAAAGTAGGTATATCTAGCTTTAATGAATATATTCAAACGATACTTGCATTGACAGTTTTATACGTAGATGAACAAAATAAAAATCGAAAAGGATGCCCTATGTTAAACATGGAAACACTTTCAGATGAAGCAGGTTTTATTCATCGACAAGTTATTGAACATATCTCCATTGATATAAACGATTTAATACCTTATGATAACTATGATACTGAAAATAGGGACAACAATACAGACTATAGGGTGTTCCGTTCTCACCCCTTAGTTAAAGTTTCGAATAATGAATATATAATCTATAGTCTTCCTTTGTTGTGCGAACGACTTTATAATAGTCTGTTCTTTGATTTAAAAGAATTTTGGAGTAATGGAGATTATTTTCAGTTTTATAATAAAATAGTTGTTGAGCATCATATTTTTCAGAATTCATTATTGAATTGTATTGGGACAAAATCATCATATTTTTATCCAAATAAGTACGAAATTTGTTCAAGCGAATCAACTATTGAATTGCCAAATCAGCCTGATTTTTATATTCGAGAAAGAGATGCTATAATTCTGTTTGAGTGTAAAGGAATAAAATTAAATGGAAAATTAAAAGATAAAGCTGACGTTGATGATTTGCTTCGTGTAATAAAAAACAAACTTTATCAATCTTCAGAAAATATTGATATTCGTAGAAAGAAAAAGAAAAAAGAAGAATTAGTAGGCGTGACACAATTGGTAAGTCAAATAAATCTAATTGAAGACGATAATTTCCATTGGGACAATCAAATTCCAGCAGATGTTGCGTATTATCCGGTATTAGTATTAGAAGACCCTAAACTTTGTCAGATCGGCCTAAGTGGAATAATTAATCGTTGGTATCAACCATTGATAAGTGATGAATTAAAAGATGCAATGTGCTATCCAATCATTATTATGTCTATCGACATACTTTTTCTTTATTCTGAAACCTTTAAAAAATTTGGTTTTCATACAGTTTTTGACCGTTTCTTCAAAGAGTATGTGAAATACGAGGTTGATGGTGTAAATTGGCAAATCTCACCTTTTGCAGACATCAATAGCTATATGAGAGAAAAATATGAAATTTCTCCTGTAAAAAGGAATTTTGGAGTAAAATTTATTGATAAGATAAGTAAATAGAATTGTATTTATTTTTATGGGCAATTTTTTTTATCTTTTAATGTGGCTAATGTACAAGATGAGACAGATGAACCTGAATCGTTAGATTAACAACCTTTAATGATAAGACGGGAATATGCTATTTGGGAACAATTTGGGAACAAACTTAAAATAACAAATCCATAATTGATTGACTATCAAGTATGGATTTGTGTTCCTGGTACCCAGAGCCGGGATCGAACCGGCATGGAAGTGAATCCACTGGTGTTTGAGACCAGCGCGTCTACCAATTCCGCCATCTGGGCATTTGTTTTCAAAATGTGAATGCAAAAGTAGTTATATTTTTTGATACTTTAAAATGGATTGCACATTTTTTTTGTAAAGTTTGTATACTAATATATTTTAGAATTATTTCCGTATCTTTATACTTGAATTAAGAATTGATGATAAACAAATTAAAACACTAAACGTTTATTATATATCATAGAGTTAATGAAGCTTAATGATATATGATGAAACATTTTATTAGATATGAGGAAAAATAATTTTTGTATTATTATGGCCGGCGGTGTTGGAAGCCGTTTTTGGCCTTTTAGCCGTGAAGAAAAGCCCAAACAGTTTCTTGATTTTTTTGGAACAGGACGTTCATTGATACAAAGCACATTTGATCGATTTCGTAAAATTATCCCAGTAGAGAATATTTTTGTAGTTACGAACCAAGCATACGCCGGTCTGACTCATGAACAGTTGCCTGAACTTGGTGAAAGTCAGATATTGTTGGAACCTATGAGACGAAATACAGCACCATGTATTGCTTTTGCTACATATCACATCAAAGCCATTAATCCAGATGCTAATATTGTTGTATCGCCAGCCGATCATTTGATATTAAAAGAAGATGTATATATTTCAGAAATTCAAAAAGGTCTCGATTTTGTTGCCTCAAATGATGTTCTACTCACACTTGGGATCAAACCCAGTCGCCCTGAAACCGGTTATGGATACATACAGATAAACAATGAATCCAAAAAAGGCATTCATCGAGTAAAGACATTTACTGAAAAGCCCGATCGTGAATTAGCCGAGGTTTTTTGTGAAAGTGGAGAATTCGTATGGAATTCAGGAATATTTATTTGGAGTGTCAAAAGTATTATGGCAGCATTCACTAAATTTTTACCAGATATTGTCGCGAAGTTCAACGAAGGTCTTGAATTTTTCAATACCCCCGCAGAAAAGAAATTCATTGATGAAAGTTTTCCTTTTTGTCAGAATATTTCTATCGATTACGGGATCATGGAGAAAGCAGACAATGTATATGTTATAGAAGCCGATTTTGGTTGGTCCGATTTAGGTACTTGGGGTTCCCTTCATGAAGTATCTCAAAGAGATGCCTCAAATAATGCCAGTATAAACTGCAATGCACTTTACATTGAAAGTTACGACAATATTATTGCGATGAACAACAATGATAAGTTGGTTGTGGTTCAGGGGCTTGAAGATTATATTATTGCGGAGTCCGATAATGCATTGCTTATTTGCAAGAAAAGTGAAGAGCAACGAATTAAAAACTTTGTAACCGATGTGAAATTCCGTTTTAGTGATAAATATATCTAAACAACAAGTTCTTTGTTTATAAAATAGAAAAAGGTCTCTTAATCAAAGAGACCTTTTTTCTGTTAATAACCATTCAATATATTTTAAAATTCGAACAATTACTTATCTGTTAATCGTTATTTAGATACAGCAACCAACACCATTGAGCCACTTAGTTCCCCTTTCTTGTCATAGGTCTCAGATTTCACCATACCAATTCCCGAAGAATACCACTGAACGCTTTTGCCACTCATATTCATTCCTAGAATCTTTCCACTAACATCACCGCTAATTTTCATGCAATTAAATGTTCCTGCGGGCACTGTCAAGTCCTCGATGTCATCCACTTTTCGGTTGATAATGTTAGTCGTCATTTTCAGTTTTACAAATCCCATGTCAGATGCAATTGTCATATTTGCATCCGGCAGTGATTGTCCTGCTGTTCCATTAATAGGCACTTCCAGAGAATTCCCTTCAATTTCCACAGTAGCCGGAATTTCTCCATTTTGTTGAAAAGCCCCTTTATTGACGAAATTGCTCATGTCGAAAAATAATTTATCACCCTCTTTTTTGAAAGTAATCCGGTCTTTGAATACCAGTTCATCCTTTTTTCCGTACGATTCCACAAAATAAGTTACATCTGCATTCTCACCCGACTGTTTAACCGATTCCACTTTGTAAACGATTTTCGATTCAATTTTTCCCTTCTTATCCAGGTTGTGATATGTCAAAACAGTCCCTTCGGAAGGAAAATAGGCTAATTGTGCATTTAAAATAAAGCTCGCACAAAACATAAACGCTAAGAACAGAACTTTTTTCATAGTGCTTTCAAATTTAATGAATAATAATTGTCTTCAGATTCCCCTAAAGCCACTTCTCTAGTCGCTTTTATAAACCATTGTAACCGTCATAATTCATATTATTATGACCTGAACAGCAACCTGCAGAATTGATCCTATTCAATCTAAAGTTTACTACTGCAATATTAGTTAATTAATTGATATAATGTATGTTTTAAGGTTATTTTAATGAATGTTCATTTTAAAATATTCAGAAGGAGTTGTACCTGTAAACTGTCTGAAATTACGCAAAGCCGTGCTTCTTGAGCGAAAACCAACAAAAAAGAAAGCCTCTTGAAAATTTGTTGATTCTCCAGATTTTATTTGTTGCAAGAAATCGTTGATGCGCAATCTGTTTATATAATTCGTATAATTTTCATATCCACTTTCTCGCATAACTTGGGCAAGTGTGGTTCTGTTTGTAAAAAGTTTAGAAGCCAAGCGGTTGAGTGTCAGGTCCGGATCGCGCCACGCACTATTTTCTTTCATATAAGCATGCAGTCTCTCAACGAGCGCTAAATTCTTTGGTTCAATAATAAAACCATTAAAAGCGGGAGAAGTTTTTTCGTCCTCTGTTATCACTACCTCCTGCAGATTAATCTTATTTTCATAATTGCCGACCATTGACTTTCTCAACAATCGATCAAATAGTTCCATATAAGCAATATATAAACTACATCCTACACTTATATAGTAATACAGTATGTTTAGTATTGGATTATTTAATACCAAGACCATTATGTATGCAAGAATATTCACAAAAAAGGTGAATGTATATTTTTTCAACCAAATCCAATCTGTGTTATTATTCTGTTTCATGCGGTTAATATAAAATATGAACAGTACCGGAGCAAACATTAACAAACAAAGAACCAAGCGGAACCAAACTTCAAATTTTTCTACATTAACAAACATTTCAGGAATCGAAGAATACGGTGCATATTGCAAACCTATCCATGAAGTGATAATATATACAAAACACAACAGTAACCAAATAGCGTATAGTTTTACTATTCTCCAGAAATTCAGCCATCCAGGAGAAATTACCTCAATTGGATACATAATATATGATACTACCATAAAGTTTGCCACCAATAACATTTTAGCAGAAACCACAACATCAGGAACCTCACCCCTGCAAAGATCAATGAATCGTGTAATATAATTAACTACAGAAAAAAAGACAATAACTGCAAGGATTATGCGTGAGCGTTCACCCGTTTTGCTTCGGGCGAACAGTAATAATGATGCAAGCAAGCAAACCAGTGCTCCAGCGAAGATTGTGGCTATATATAAATAATGCATTTAAGTGCTAATATGAATCCATGAGTTTATATGGTGCAAAAGTAATTTTTTAATGTTTAATATTTAATATTTATCCTTTTAAAGTTAATTATTATTGCATAAAAGCAGCATTTTATTGTTTAATCTGTTGAATGTGTTCAATAAAAGCCATAATGGAGTGGTTGCAAATTGAAGATATATTGAATATGGGTATTAAAATTTGTAAATATGAGACAGTGTTTTTTGTAAATCCGAAACATGTAAGAAGTTAATTCTACTTAGATTTGCAGATCAAAAATAATCGTTTTTCATATACGAAGATTATTAATCAATATTATCTCTTATAATAAAAAACGAGTGTACAAGTTATAAACCAACATACATTATTAATCTACATGATAAAAAAATATTACTTATTGTTTCTGTTGTTATCGATAGTCATAGGTTTGACTTCGTGCGACAACACTGACGAGACACTTCCCATAAATCCTTTTGACAACATCAGTCAAAGTGAAATTATAGAACGAGACAAGATTGTTGTTATCAGCGATTTGCATCTTGGCAACGATTTGGCTTATTCTGAAACAGTGAGTCACCTTAAGCGGCTTGAGCAATTTCTCAAAGAAGTTCGTTCATCTGAAACGATCAAGGAATTAGTAGTTGCAGGTGATATGTTTGATGAGTGGTATATTCCGACCCGTACTAATACTTACGGAGGTGGCACCCAGGCCGATTTTGTAAAGAAGACGGTAGTCGCAAACAAAGAGATATTTGATGTATTAAACGGAATTATCAAGGATAGCAAGATAAAGCTCACTTATGTTCCCGGTAATCATGATATGGGATTCTTACCCGAGAATATCAATCTTGCCATGCCAGGAGTCAATCAAGCTCGCGATTTAGGGAACAAGTATGCTGTAGGTACCTATCATCCAGGTGGATATTCTCAAATAGCCATTGAACATGGTCATCGGTATGACTTTTTTTGCTCCATTGCACCGGGCGCGAATGAGGGTGACGCCCCCGGTGCAATTCTGCCTCCCGGATATTTCTTTGCCCGATTAGCCGCCAATTCCTTTGTAAACCCTACAACACCTGAAGCCTCAACAAAAGTTCCTTTAGTAACTTTAAACGCACCAGGAGATGCCGAACAGTATAGCAAATATATTTACTATACATTATGGAAAAAGGTTATGGAAGAAGTTATTTATGTGAAAGACAATTTCAGCGATCCAATTATCACTACCAATGTAGGAAATTATACAAAGACCTATTCTATTAATGACATTCTGCCTCAAAACAGTCCCACAGACGGAAGTATTCAAATGAATTTGTACAACGGATTATTTACACAGTCAAATTGGGATGAACGTGCAAAGTACAACAATGTTGCCGTTATGACAGATATTAACCAAGCGATAGCAGGCAGTCTAAAAACCGAGTATATTGATGGTCAGTCCGAAGTTCAATATTTTAAAAACCCCCATTCAGATGTCCGCATTGTAGTTTTTGGTCACACCCATAACCCTATGATAAAGGCTTACACCAATCTCAATGAAGAGCAATGTCTCTATGTCAACTCTGGTACTTGGGAAGATCAAAAGACACGTGACAAAAGTATAAAGATAAATCAGGACATTCTTAAGATGCATTTTGTAGTGATTGATCCTGTGAGCTCAGATAAGAAGAAGCTGCAAGTGTCATTATATCAGTATAATGCCGGCATTCATTTGTTGAAAGATTATAATTCTATAGAACTATAATATGTATTACAAAATCAATAAACCCTGAAAGGTATCCTTTCAGGGTTTTTGTATGACCGACTTGTTTATCATAAAGCCTAAGATAGATGGACGTTACATAGGCTGGTTCCTTTACGCAAAGCCACTCCTGCTATAAAATTAACAAAACAATTCATAAAATTACATAATTGGAGATGCTAAATTTTTGTAATTAAAAAGAAAGTGTTATGTTTACATATATAATCTGTAAAACACTATCGTGCAAAGATATTTAGCCCAATGTACGTTGATTTTTTTATTTTTCTTATGCTCATGCAATAAAAGCAATAAAGAGAATATTTCAACTTACAAGATTTCTACAACAAACTTTGAAAACACCGTTATGATTGATGGTGTAGCTGAACCTGTACGCTATACAACAATAGCCTGCCCAAGTAATGTAGACGGTATTATTACCTATCTTATAGATGACGGAACTTTTGTTAATGAAGGAGATATTGTGTGTATTCTTGAAGATAACAATCGCAAAACTGATTACGATAATTTATCAATTCAATTAGAAAGCGCAGAAGCCGAGTTGAATAAAGTGAAAGCTGATTTACAAATGCAATATGCATTGCTTGAAGCACAAGTAAAAAACAACGAAGCAGATACCGAGATTGCCCATTTAGACTCCCTTCAGTTACAGTTTGCCACCCCGACACAAAGACGAATCAAAGAATTAGAGCTTGAAAGAGCACTTATCGAGAAAAATAAATTCAAAAGAAAACTCGAAGCCCTTGAGGTTATCAATCAGTCAGAAATCAGGAAATTAGAACTCAATATTCAACAATTAACAAACCGATTAGCATCCGCCAAAACAATTCTTGATGCCTTAACCATTCGCTCTCCACGCAAAGGATTAGCTGTAGTATCGAATTCACAAATGACCGGTGAGAAGTTGAAAGTTGGCAATAACGTGTGGAATAATATGCCGTTGTTTATCATACCCGAAGTTTCAGAAATGAAAGTGAAAATAATGGCGAGCGAAGTGGATTTCCGTCAGATAAACGAAAATGATTCCGTTAGTTTCAGTTTCGATGCTATGCCCGAAAACATTGCTTACGGAAAGATCACCAAAAAACTCCCCGTTGGACAACCGCATAAAAGAGATTCTAAAGTAAAGTTTTTTGAAGTAGAAGCTTCCGTAGACAGCACTTTGCAAGTTCCAGATCCTGGTTTTACTGTGAATTGCAGAGTATTTATAAAGCAAGTTCAAGATACCATTGTGGTACCGCAAATTGCTATTTACGAAGAAGATTCCATTAAAGTTGTTTACGTTAAGAAGAACAAAAAATACGAGATGCGTCAAATAACAACCGGATTATCTTCGTCTAAAGAATCCATTGTGTCAGACGGATTAAAGAAAGGAGAAGTGATTGCGTTAATCAAACCGCCACATTCGATGGTGAAAGATAAAACGCTTTTAAATGATTCAATAAACGTGAAACAATAGATATTTATTCAAAATAACACATTTCAGTAATAAAAAACCGCATTATCAAGTAACTGTAAAAATGAAAAATATTTCAAAAGCATTGATTTTCTTTATCTCTTGTTCGTTGTTATTCGCAGCGTGCAAAAAGAAAGAAACCCAACAAATACCCGTTGGAAAAGTCGCCAAAGGTTCTTTATTTATCGATTTGTACGAAGAAGGAGAAATCGAGGCCATTAAATCCATTAATATTATATCACCGATGATTTCGTGGCGTTACGGGAACCTTAAAATCACAGAATTGGTAAAAGATGGTCAGGAAGTTAAGGCAGGTGATACATTAATTGTTTTTGATCCGTCAGAAGTTCTGAAAGGTATTGTTGAAGCAGAATCAAGTCTGGAAATTGCCATGGCAGAACAAGATAAAATGATTGCACAACAACAGTCCGAGCTCGAAGAACTCAGGGCCGCTTATGAAGTAACGCGTATTTCGCATGAAATATCGAAAATACGCTTCGAGTCAGCTGTTTACGAGTCCGACATCAAGAAAAAGGAAATCCAGTTAAATCTTGACAAAGCATATATTGCGTTGGAAAGGTCTAAAGAGCAAATTGACAACCGTATAAAAATTCAGAAAGAAGAGATCAAGCAAAGAAATCTATCGATACAGCAGTTTCAATCGCGGCTCGATGAAGCTCATGAAACACTTCAAAAATTGTCGGTTGTGACCCCATCATCAGGAATTGCCATTTTATCGAAAAACTGGAGCAGTAACAGTAAATTTCAGATTGGAGATCAGTGTTGGAGTGGATTTCCAATTATTCAACTTCCCGATTTATCATCTTTGAAAGCCACTGTAAAAATAAATGAAGTTGATATAGCCAAAATCAGTAAAGGATTGAAAGTAGAAATAAAACCCGATGCCTTTTCCGACAAAGTTTTCTCGGGGACCGTAAATTCTATTGCCAATTTAGCTGTTAACAAAGACAATTCATCGAAAATAAAAGTATTTCCGGTTGAAATATTACTCAATGAAACCGATAAAAATTTGCTTCCCGGACTTACGGTAAGCTGTCGGATAATCATGGATAAAGTTGAAGATGTTCTTTTTATTCCACTCGACGCTCTGTTTGCTGAAGGAGATAAAAACTTCGTTTACAAAAAGAAAGGCACGAGTTACGAAAAAACAGAAATAGAAACCGGAATAAACAATACCGATTATATTGTGGTAGTCAACGGATTGAAAGAAGGAGAAGAAATAGCGCTTGTAAATCCGTTTGCAAAAGAAATCGATGAGAAGAAAACCGAAAACGCTGAGATATAATGAGAAAATTGCATATATATAACCAGTTTCTTTTGCTTCTGATTATACCTATTCTTTTTTCGTGCAAAAAAAGTATAGGATCAGATGGCGAAAGAATAACATCTGACGGAACTGTCATTGTGGAAACCGGAGAATTGGCTGCAGTAAATTCCCGTTCGGTTGTTGTTAATCGTTACGGAAGGCAATGGTATCAGATGAAAATTGTGGGACTATTAGACCACGGTGAAATTGTGAAGGAAGGTGATTCTATTGCACAGCTTGATCCGACCGACATCAATAAGTATATTTTGGATAACGAAAGCAATTTAGAAACACAGTTGGCTGTTCTTGAAAAGCTTTATGTGGTACAAGAAAACATAAAACAAGAAAATGAATCAAGAATAAGGAGCGAACTCGCATCATTCGATTTGAAAAAAATTGAGTTAGAAGCTTCCAGGTTTGAATCGGAGCGATTACGAAAAATTAAAGAACTAGAGTACGATCAAGCAGTGATTACTCTCGAAAAAGAAAAAAAGATCTACGAACTCAATAAAATTATTAATGCCAGTGATTTAAAAATTCAGGAAATCAGAGTTGAGCAAATCAAAAAGGAAATAGAAAACGCAAAAAGCCTTATCCCTTTGCTCACATTACGATCGCCTGTATCGGGAGTATTTCAGATTGCAACAAACTGGCAAAGTTCTAACCGGAATATTTATAAAATAGGAGACAATATTTATGCAGGTAATCCTCTTGCCATTGTTCCCGAACTCGAATTTATGAAGGTGAACACTCAAGTGAACGAAACAGATTTTTTAAAAGTCAGTCTCAATCAAAAAGTTGCCGTGAGATTAGATGCCATGCCTAAAGTCGTTTTCGACGGAGAGATTGTATATATTGGCAAACTCAGTCGTTTGAAAGACCAAAAATCGCGTCAGAAAGTATTAGATGTGGAAGTTCGCATCTTAAAACCTGACGAGCGATTAAAGCCCGGTATGACAGTTAGTTGTGAATTTTTATGAAAAATATAGTATATGCAATATAATGAAAATGTTTTATTAGCCATTCAAGGGTTAGCCGACCATAAGTTCCGTTCTTTTCTGACCATGTTGGGAATTATCTTCGGAGTAGCGTCCGTTATCACTATGTTGTCGATTGGAGAAGGAGCCAAACGCGAGGCTATTGCCAAATATCAGGATTTGGGTGTAAATAACATTATCATCCGCGAAAAATCACTTTCCGATGAAGAATTGGAAGAGGTGAGGGCCAAATTTTCTCAGGGACTATCTTTTCAGGATGCCAATGTGATTAAAGAAATAGTACCCGGTGTAGAAAGAATTGCCTCGCAAGCCGAAAAGAACACAGACGTGAGATACAACGATAAATCGGTAAAATCAACCATTATCGGTATCACTCCCGATTTTCAGTCGATGATGAACTACAAAGTGCAGAGTGGTTATTTCATCAACGACAAACATTACAACGAACGTCTTAAAGTATGTGTGTTAGGTGCAGGAATTGCCGCTAATTTTTTTAAAGGTGAAAACCCCATAGGAAAACTGGTTAAAATTGATGATCAGTGGTTGGAAGTTATTGGTGTGTTAGAGTCCAAAAGTCTTTTTACTGAAACCGTGGGTGAATTGGCCGCCAGAGACTTAAATACCGATGTTTTTGTTCCACTTTCGTTATTTCTGAATCGTTTTACACGAGAAAACATACTTGAAAGCGAAATACAGCAGATAACCGTACAAATAAATAATTCGGACAAACTATTAGAAGCCTCCAAAATCATTAACGAAATTTTGCGCCGGCATCACTTTAATAACGATGATTACAGTATTGTTATCCCTTACGAATTGCTTAAACAGGAAGAGAAAGAACGTCAAATCTACAACTTCCTTTTAGGCGCTATTGCAGCTATATCGCTGTTAGTGGGCGGTATTGGAATTATGAATATAATGTTGGCAAATGTTATGGAGCGTACCCGCGAAATTGGAATCCGAAGAGCTGTAGGGGCTCGTAAAATAGATATTATGAGCCAGTTTGTTATAGAGTCAGTAGTGATAAGTATCATTGGCGGAATTATAGGTGTTTTACTTGGTGTTATTCTTTCATTGATTGTATCGTTATTTACCGATATAAATACTTTTATAAAGCCCTATTCCGTTTTCATTGCATTTTCATTTTCGGTAATAGTAGGAATAAGTTTCGGCTATTTACCCGCTAAGAATGCTGCAAATTTAAAACCTGTTGATTCCATTCGCTACGAATAAAAAAACAAGTCAAAAAATGCTGATCAAAATAAAAGACTTAAAAAAGAATTACTCGTTGGGAGATACTGAAATACCTGTTATTCACGGTATAAATCTCAACATAGATAAAAACGAATACGTTGCCATAATGGGGCCGTCCGGGTCGGGCAAGTCCACCCTGATGAATATTCTAGGTTGTTTGGATATCGCCTCTAGTGGACATTATTACTTTAACAATGTTGATGTCAACACGTTGGATGATGATGCCCTATCAGTTATGCGAAACAAGGAGATTGGTTTTGTTTTTCAGAATTTCAATCTCTTACCCCGCTTAAATGCCATTCAAAACGTAGAACTTCCACTTGTTTATACCGGTACTCCCGGAGCGGAGCGTAGAGAAAGAGCGTTGAAGGCTCTGGAGAGGGTAGGGCTAACAGAACGTGTAAACCACAAACCTTCTGAACTTAGCGGTGGACAAAAACAACGTGTTGCTGTTGCCCGGGCATTAATTTCCAATCCCGGAATTTTGTTAGCCGATGAGCCAACCGGAGCATTAGATTCAAAAACCGGTGTTGAAATCATGCGATTATTCGAAGAATTACATGCTGAAGGAAATACCATTATTTTGATTACTCATGAACAAGAAATCGCGAATTACGCTCATCGGAACATCTACCTGAAGGATGGTATGATTCATTCCGATAAACCAAATCCTTTAAGAAATTCTTTTTAACGCACCAAATCCACTACAAAATATCAACATAGTATGAAAAAACTTCTTTTAGCCGTTTCATTTGTATTCATATATAGCTTTTTGTTGCAAAGTCAATCAACTTATACACTTACGCTTGAAGAGAGCATTGAGATTGCCAAGAAAAAGAGCTACAGTATGCTGCGATTGAATGAAGACCTCAAAATTGCCGAGTTCAATTTGAAATCGGCCACAAGCAGATTAAAAACTCACATCGATATGACCATTGGGGCACCCCAATATAACGAGACCATTGAAAGCTGGAATGATACTACCGGAATTACTTACTATTATCCGGTAAAAGATTTAGGATACTCGGGAGTAATGACTATCAACCAACCACTACCTACCGATGGTAATATCTTTATCAGTAATATGTTATCGAGCAGTGATAACTTGAAAAGTAATTTTCGTTCGTCCCGTTTGCGTTCTCGAATCGGTTTTAATCAGCCACTTCACTCATTTTATGCATACAACAGCATTAAATCGACCTTGAAAAGGGCCGAATTGGATTTTGAGCGTTCCAATAAGCAGTATAAAAGAGAAGAGTTAAATCTTATCTACCAGGTAAGTAGTTCATATTACAATTTGCTGTCGCTTCAAAAAAGTACCGAAATTGCCTCTCTCGATCTGGAGCGGCAAATGGATGCATATGAGATTTCGAAAAATAAATATGCAGCCGGGCTTATTCGTGAAGTGGATGCATTACAAATGGAAGTGGATTTGGCTGAAGCACAAAACAACCATGATATTTCCGTTTTAAACGAAGTGTCAGCTAAAAATGCGTTTATTGAATTGTTAGGATTGAGTTTGGATGACAGCGTAATTTTAAGTAACGAGATGAATTATCAAGTTGTAATAATTGACCCGGAACAAGCTGTAGATTTAGCACTCAAAAACCGTCTGGAAGTTCGTGAACAGGAAATTCAGATTGAATTACAAAAGCTAAGCATAAAACAACAAAGAGCAAACGGACTGATAAGAGGAAGTGTGGACGCCTATTTTGAAAGAGCGGGAATGGACCATCAGGCTAATATTAGTTTTATGCAGTCAATTAAAAACTCATATAACAACCTTACCGAAAGGAATTCAAGCTATGGAATCGGCTTAAGTGTAACTATTCCTATTTTGGATTGGGGTGAAAACCGAGCCTTAGTGAGAGCGGCAGAATCAAGACTAAAGCAGTATAATTACCGCAAAGAAGAAGTTGAGCGAGAAATAGAAACCGAAGTTAAAAATCTTATAGCAAGTATAAACAGTAATTTAAAAAGGCTTCAAGTGTTAGAGAAAAACGTATTGGTAGCCGAGAAAAGTTTCGAAATAACCCGCCAGCGTTTCTCAGACGGAGATATTGACAGTCAAAGTTTGGCTTTAGAAAGAAATCGTTTGAACAACGCGTACACATCTCACCTAAGAGCTTATATTAATTATCAATTATCTCTTGCCGATTTAATGAGGAAGACGTTTTATGATTTTCAAAATCAACGTGAGATAAAGTAGTTACTGACCTTGCCAGCGGGAACTGAGCTTGCAAACTGCGCTCAAACCGCTGTGTTTTATGACCACTTGTTGTGCGTGGTATTCCTCATTCTGTCAGTATATTAGACGTATATTCCGTTGCAAAACTTCTTAGGAATGAGTCAATAAATTCGTCTGAACCTCCATCTTTTTGTAAGTCTGCCTTTATTTTTTTGTATTTATCTGTTTGTTTGAACTTTTGAAATTGTCTTTCTTTGAACCTCTCATACTCATCGTATTTAAAGTGTTTTTCATTTTTAAGTCTTCCTGAGTTAAATTCTAATAAAATATAATTTTCGTACGTAGAACCATAACCCATATGCACGTAATTTACTAACTCACCATAAGGTAATACAAGTAATCCTGTTAACCAATCAACCTTAATTTCTTTTTGTTTAGGAAAGACTTCTTTCAATACACTTTTCCACTTTACGTCGCGATTTTTTTTATCTGAATTATCCAAATATTGAACACTAATGTCTTTGACATATAGCATGCTATCCCTTATCTCAAAAGTGGCAACATATCCGCGCCAGAGTGATGATGTCATAACTTCAGGCCTAGGTCGCTTGTCTGGATATTTCTCGAAGTACGATTCTAATGGATTACTGCTTAAACTATACATCTTGCCATTGTAAATTAATTGGTCCGATTCCTGAGCTGTTGCAAAAACATTCAGCCAGAAAAATAAAGTCAGAATAATCGTAAAAACTGTTTTCATATTTGTTATGTTTTTGTTCTGCTAATATTACGCACAACGTGTTATTTACGCAATAAATATATAACTTTCGTAAATATCCGATTTATAACATTCGTATACCACTAAGTAACGTAATCGGGGTTGTTTACGAAAAGTTTTTTAATCCAAGGTCAGCAGTAGAATCTTTGCGTTTCAAAGCATCACTTTGGTCTAGATTAAGCGCAAATATAACAAATTTTAGTTAACATCTACGCTCTTGTCAGGTTTTAATTCTTTTCATAGTGGCAGGAAAAGGAAATCAGGCTGTTTATCATTCACTCCCCTATAATAGTAAATTGCTAATCTTATCGACACTCTCAAAAGGCATACCCTAAAACAGTACCTTAACCTGTCAGGTCTCCAATCAAAATATCCTAAACTCTTTGTTAATAGCCTTTTTTAACCGTGTTTTGATGTAGTCTGGAGACCTTTTAGAAAATATTTCACCGTTTTTACCTGTGTTTTAACAGAAATTGGCATAAAAAATGGGAGCTACTTTTTTGTAGCTCCCTTATTTTCAGGTGGTGCCACCAGGAATCGAACCGGGGACACACGGATTTTCAGTCCGTTGCTCTACCGACTGAGCTATGGCACCTTATCCAGAATTGCGAGTGCAAAGATAAACCGAATTTTTTCATTTACCAAACTTTCCAAACGAAAATGTAACATTTTTTTCATTTTTATTTATTGGTTTGTTTTCTGTTTATCTACTTAATTGATCCCATCCTTGGGCCGTAAGTTCCATTTCCTGACCATCACGTGTAACAAGGTAATTACCAAGTTCCGGTTTTGTTGTGTGTCCAATCAGATGAATTCCTGAAAGATTTTCGATCTCACTATGCATTGTAAGTGGAACAGTGAAAAGCAGTTCATAATCCTCTCCTCCGTTCAGCGCAGCAGTTGTAACATTCATATTAAATGTTTCTGCCATCAATGCTGTTTGATAATCAATAGGAATTTTATCTTCAAAAATACGACAACCGACATTGCTTTGTTTACAGATATGCAGCATATCAGAAGATAATCCATCTGATATATCAATCATAGATGTTGGTTTTATCCCGTTTTCAGACAGCATTTGAACAATATCTTTTCGAGCTTCCGGTTTAAGTTGTCTTTCCAAAATATATTCTTTTCCGGCAAAATCCGGTTGAAAATCCCCCTTTCCGTCATAGACACTTTTTTCGCGTTCCAGTAGTTGAAGCCCCATATAAGCTGCCCCTAAATCGCCTGAAACACATATTAAATCGGTGTCGTTGGCTCCATTTCTATAAGTTATTTCTTGTTCATCTGCTACACCCACGCATGTAATGCTGATAGTCAATCCTGTCAGAGAAGAAACCGTGTCACCTCCAACAATATCCACATCATGTATTTCGCAAGCCAGTCGAATTCCAGCGTACAGATCTTCTATTGCTTCTACAGAAAAGCGTTTTGAAATACCCAGTGACACAGTAATTTGTTTAGGTTTTCCATTCATTGCGTAGATGTCTGAAAAATTGACAATAGCTGCTTTGTATCCAAGATGTTTAAGCGGAACATAAATGAGGTCGAAGTGGATCCCTTCAAGCAAAAGATCGGTAGTTACCAATGTTTGTTTTCCGTTATTATCTATTACGGCAGCATCGTCTCCAACACCTCTTCTGCTTGATTGGTTCACCAAGTTTATATCTTTAGTAAGATGATCTATAAGTCCGAATTCTCCTAACGAAGCAATTTCTGTTCTTTTCATTTATGTCTGTTCACTTGTTTTTTAATAATGACCGGATCAAATCTTTTGAACGATTGTTCTCATGATTTCAGCCATTTTAGGTTGAGCAATTTTGGCTGCTTTTTGTACATCTTCGTGTGATACTTCCACTATTTTTCCTATAACTCCAAGATCAGTAATAATTGAAAACGCAAGAACTTTCATTTTTGCATGGTTTGCCACAATTACTTCAGGAACGGTAGACATACCAACAGCATCACCACCAATAATACGGAAAAAGTTATATTCTGCCGGAGTTTCAAATGTCGGACCTTGAACACCGACATAAACTCCATGTTGTAGTTTTATGTTCTTTTCTTTAGCAATCTCCATTGCCATGAGTCTTAGGTTTACATCGTAAGGAACACTCATGTCCGGGAAACGTGGTCCAAGTTCATCATAGTTCTTTCCGTGTAATGGATGTTCGGGGAACATGTTTATATGGTCTTCAATAAGCATGATGTCACCTATATCAAAACTTGGATTCATACCTCCTGCAGCATTAGAAACAAAAAGGTATTCGATTCCCAGTGCCTTGAAAATACGGATAGGGAAAGTCACTTGTTGCATTGTATAACCTTCGTAGTAATGGAAACGACCTTGCATTGCCAGTACATCTTTACCTCCCAGTTTTCCGATTATCAGTTTTCCACTATGTCCTTCGACTGTTGAAACAGGGAAGTTAGGAATATCTTCATAAGAAATTTCTCTTTTATCGTCAATCTCATTTGCCAGTTCTCCCAGTCCAGTGCCTAAAATTATGGCTGTATTTGGTATTTCGCCGATTCTACCTTTAAGATATTCGGTTGTTTGTTTTATTGCTTCTAACATTGTTGTAAATTTTTTTATTAAATGATTCTTTTTCTGTTTCTTTCAAAAAACGTACGCGTATTGGCAGAAAATATATTTTGGACTTCAATTCCTCATCTATAAAATTCATCGACCTCAATCTGACAGCGTCTTTTTCTGTTGTAACGATTAGTTTGTCATCATCAAGAATTTCGTTAAAACGATTTTGAATAGTCTCAATATCATCTTTTTCGAAAATATGATGATCAGGATATTCCAATTTATATAAATTGTAAGTCTTTAGTTCAAGCTTATCTACTAAAGGTTTAGCAAAAGCTATGCCAGTAATCAGTAAAACATGTTTTTTTCTGAGTTCATCCAATGGAATTGTTTTTCCATCGTGATAAAACACCATTTTCAGATCACCATATTCAAAAGCCGTAAAATAGAGAGACTGATAAGGAAATAAGTTCAGTCCATTAGAGAATATCCTGAAATCGAGTGGTTGCATATTAGAATTGCATTTAGTGACAATCACTATTGATGCTCTGTTTATGCCGTAAAGAGGTTCTCTTAATCTTCCTGCGGGAAGTAGCTTATCTTCAAATACCGGTCGGTTGCTATCAATCAACAAAATTCTCAATGAAGGTTTCACATATCTATGTTGAAATCCGTCGTCCAGTAATATTATATCAGGACGATCTTCCCTTTGCATTATTTTGTCAATAGCATTTCTTCTATTTTTGTCGACCACCACAAGTGTATTAGGGAATTTCTGTTTTATTTGTAGAGGTTCGTCGCCAGCATCTTCTACATTAGATGTTGTTTCAACAACAAAAAAACCTTTACTTTTTCTTTTATATCCCCTGCTTAATACCGCAATTTTATATTTTGCAGATAAAATCTTTACCAGATATTCTATATGAGGTGTTTTGCCGGTACCTCCAACCGTAATATTCCCAACGCAGATAATCGGAATGTTATAGCTGCGTTCTTTAAGAATATTCCAATCGAATAATTTATTACGAAAGTTAACCCCGATTCCATATAACCATGATAATGGCAATAGCGACCGGTTTATTTCCGTTGGAGGCATTGGCATTTTTACTAAAGAAATATTTTTTAATTAGTTAATATTAGGGTCAAACGGTATGCGTGCTTGCATGTAGTCCTGTTCCTTCAGATTTTTCACAAGCATGAACATTTCATAACTTTCACCCAAAGTTTCTTTCAATGTTTTTGCGACCAGTTCTTCTTTATTTTTTGAGAAGAACTCTTCCCAGAAAGGTTTTAGTTTTGGATATTCAAAAACCACGTAGCTTTTTCCCAAGTTTGCCAGTTCTGCAGCCATATCTATAGCTGTTTGAATTCCTCCCAGTTCATCGACAAGACCAATTTGTTTTGCCTGATTTCCGGTCCATACTCTTCCTTCTGCATATTTAGCAAGAGAATCTTTAGGCATTCCTCTTCCTTCGGCACATCTTGTCAAGAACAAGTCGTAGCCATTATTAATATATTTTTGGAACATTGCGCTTTCGCCTTCATTTAGAGGTCGGAATATGTTTCCAAAATCTGAGTATTCATGAGTTTTCACTTCATCAGTATGGATACCTATTTTATTTGATGTTCCCTGCATGTCAGGTATCATTCCGAAAATCCCAATAGACCCCGTTAGAGTAGTTGGTTGAGCAACAATTTTGTCTGCAATGCATGAAATGTAGTATCCACCTGATGCAGCCATATCACCCATTGATACTACAACAGGTTTTTCTTGTTTCAAATCTCCAATTGCTTTCCATATTTGTTCAGATGCGTAAGCGCTTCCTCCACCAGAATTGACACGAAAAACGACAGCCTTAATATCTTTATCCTTTCTAAGTTTCTCAATCTGGTCAACCAAATATTTATCTTGAATATTTTGAGAACCATTACCCGATGTGATATTTCCCTGAGCATATAATATACCTATAGTATTTTCAGTCTTTTTTATTTTTTTGCTGTTCACACTTTTCATATCCTGTATAGTTGCAGTATTGATTTTTGCATCTTTCTCCAATTCCAGCATATCACGCAAGTATGCTTTCATTTCCGTTTCATAAAGTGTTGTATCCACAAGTTTTGCTGCAACTAAAGTATCAGTCTTGTTAAAAGCCACCATTTTGTTTACTAATGAATCCACTTTTGCAGGAGCGATGTTGCGTGATGTAGCAATATCATTTCTCATAAAGCTCCATATATCATTTAAATATGCTGTGATCTGTTGTCGGTTAGCCTCACTCATTTCATTTTGTATGAATGGTTCAACTGCCGATTTAAAAGTACCTACTTTAAACACCTGAACTTTGATACCCAACTTATCTAAAGCATCTT
The DNA here is from genome assembly GCA_002411345.1 of Bacteroidales bacterium UBA5287. Classification (GTDB taxonomy): domain Bacteria; phylum Bacteroidota; class Bacteroidia; order Bacteroidales; family Dysgonomonadaceae; genus UBA5287. Next base: position 23,765 of record DHSL01000020.1, read on the forward strand.
TGTAAAACATTGGAACAGAGGCTAAACCATGAAGTTCCAACATCCCTTGCGGGTTAACTACAACTTTATCTGCAATAGAAGCCAGATAATATCCGCCTTGAGTATAAGAATCGGAATAAGCAATAATAAATTTTCCTGATTCTTTGAATTTTTCCAATTCCTGGCGTATTTCAGCTAATGTAGCCGGTGAGGCAGAGAACATTCCCGGTTCGAGATAAATACCTTTGATTTTATCATTGTTTTTAGCTTTTCTGATTGCCCCAACAATATCATTCAATCCAAACACTACTGAATTCTGGTCTCCCAGCAAAGACGAGAGTTCATCGTCTACAACCCTTTCCTGTATTGTACCTGTAAGTTTCATATACAACACAGAATTATCTTTCAGTTCGTATGAGCCTTTGGTATCCAGAGAAGTAAAAATGGAACCAGCCGAGGCGGCAAAAACGATCATCATTATCAGTCCAAGCAAAATATAGGCAATTATAAAGCCTAAAGCCGAGGCGAACATAATTTTAGGAAAATCTTTCATTGAATGTCGTATTAAATTGTGAATCGAATATTTGAACAAATGTAGAAAAAAAAGATAACATTCCCTCGGTTTTCACTTTTTCTTTTCCAATACATGTTAAAAACATATTGTTACTAATTTTCAATGCATTATTTTTGTTGTTGTTTAAAAAAAGATAATTTTGCAAGAATGAATGATGAACGGTGCAACGTTTTTCACTTTTTTTCATCTACTAAATACGTGAAGGTTTGAATAATGGAAATCTCGCAATTAATTGCTGCATGTAAGAAACAAAATAGAAATGCTCAGAAAGAATTGTATGAGCAGTTCGCACCCAAGATGATGGGTGTTTGTTTGCGGTACAGTAATAGCAGAGAAAATGCAGAAGATTTATTGCACGATGGTTTTATTCAAGTGTTCACACATATTAGCTCTTACCAGGGCAAGGGGTCTTTTGAAGGTTGGTTAAGAAGAATATTTGTGAATTTAGCTTTACAGAACTTTAGAGAAGAGAAGAAGAGTAAGCTGATTAACAGTGATGTAAGCGATCTCAATATAGAAATTGTGGATCATGTTAACGAAAGTATTGAAGATATTATGGGTATTTCCAATTCTGATATACTAAAGATGATAAATGAATTACCGCAAGGTTACAAGATTGTTTTTAATTTATATGTTTTTGAAGATATGTCGCACAGAGAAATAGGTCAAATGCTGGGTATCACTGAAGCGTCATCACGATCACAATATTCAAGAGCAAAATCTTTTCTGAAAAAGAAGATACAAACAATCCTTTAAAAGAATTAGTTAGTGAGAAAAATGAAAATGGACGATAGAGATAAATTTAAAGATTACCTAAAGCAAGAGTTTGATGATTTTGAAACTTCCATTCCTGTGAATGGTTGGAAAGAATTGTCAGATTCACTTAATGTGATTAACAGAAGACGAACAATACAACGATGGAGCTCAATTGCTGCCATTTTTGTTCTGCTTTTGGCTGGTAGTTTATACCTAATTCTACGTCAACCAGCCATAAATGAGGAAACTATGCTTTCTGACAATCGTATAGAATCTATCAAGAAGGTCGAAGAAATGTCCGAATTGCCTGCTACTGAGAAGATTATTGCTAAAGTAATATCAAAACAAGAAAGAGTTCCCGTTAAAAGTCACAGAGCTATTATAACCTTGAATAAAAAAGATGATTTAGGAGAAAAAGTTGAACAGTCAACACTTTTTGTTCAAAATGACAATATAAGCAGTTCATTATCAGTTAATAATATTTCTGATAATATGCCAAATAATGTTGAGGACAAACAATCAGAAATCTCTGAAGAAGAGCGTCAACGTCAAATAGAAGAGTTTAGGTTATCGGGTGAAAAAGATATTTTACTGTTAAGCAATGAAGTCCCAAAAGAGAAGAAAGGGATTACCCTTGCACTCAATGGCAGTGGTGGTTTTACATCTTCTCGCGGAACAACAAACGCACCTGTTGCAATTCAAAGTTCAGATATGCCGGTTCATTTTTCGAACGAAAAGCTTTCCATGTCGATGGTCAAAGCAAATGCTGTTTCAGAAGTTCCCAAGCCAAGAAATATTGTAGAAATGGAACATGCTCAACCTGTATCGTTTGGACTGATTGTTTCGAAAGAATTGTTTACTGATTTCTCATTAGAGACAGGAATCGTTTATACTTATTTATCTTCGCGCGAGAGAAATAGCGGTATGATTTACAACAGCAATGCCTCAAGGAATTTCCATTATCTGGGTGTTCCACTTAATGTAAATTATCGATTTTTCTCTATTGGAGATCTTGATTTTTATGGATCTATTGGCGGTAAGGTAGAGAAGGATGTTCTTGGTGAATCAAGATATGATGATGAGATAATTGATGGAGAGACCAGTTCATCATCCACAGTTACAATTATTGAAAAGATTAAACAAGAGAATCCACAGTTCTCTTTAAATGCAGGCATAGGTTTATCTTATCCTATTTATAATGATTTAAAATTATATGGAAAAATAGGAAGTGCCTATTATTTTGATGCCAAAAATACTTATAATACTATATATTCCGATAAACAGATTTCCGTTGATTTGAATGTAGGTATTCGTTATGATTTCTAATTAATTTTATAAGACAACAAATGAAAAAGAATTTATTTTTGATTGCTATTGCAGCTTTAGGTTTGTTTTTTACATCATGCCTTGGAGGTTTAGATAATGATTCATCATATGCAGGAAGCAGAGAGTTTGCATATATTGATTATAATGCTGAACACGCTCTGACATACGCTGTTACCCCAGGCAGACTGGGATTGATAACTTCACCCGAAATTAAGCAGATGGCACCTGGAACAACTGCATTTATTTCTTATTCCTGGACAAGCAAAGATGGTTATGTGTCCAATACAAACGTGTATAATGTGACATTAACAGAAGAACCTGAAATTATTCCCGGTACATCATTGATTTTGTCAGAGGCACCTGAATCAGTTACGCCATTCAATAAGCTTAATGTATTGTTGGCCGATCAGTTTAACTATTTTGGTAATCGATGGCTCTTTACATATGATTGGAAAAAGAAAGAAGGCGAGACATCTACCGCTATGTTTTATCTAAATATGTCGAATTTTGACAGGAATTCATCTGAGTTGATTATCGATGTCAGATTTGTTAAAAGCGGAACAGCCACCGGCACAAAAGAGACTTTGACGCAAGAATTTATTGCATTAAATCTTTCAGCATTACGTGATCTTTATGAAACAGAAGGTTCCTCAGGATATCGTGATATAAATGTCAAATTCAGATACAATGCTTCAAATAGCACAGGTCCTGTTTTTGTAAATCAAACCACATTAATAAGAATTTGATTTGATTAATTATTTTAAATTTGTTTATAGAGCGGTCTCTTTGAGTAACCGCTCTTTTTTTATGTATTAAATAATCGACCTTGAGTAGTGTCGCGTTCAATAAATCTTTTTATAATTTTCTCTGTCAGTTCATAATTCTTCAATCCCCAATCCGGTGCTATAAGTAATTCTTTTGGTGATTGAGAAGCAAATCGTTCAATATAAAAATCAGGATGAAGATGCTCTGCAAAATCCACGCAAAGGTTTACATATTCTTCAAGAGTATAATTATAAAACGATTCAGGTAAAAGAGAATATTCTTTTGCCATTGCTGTTCCTTTTATGATCTGTAACTGATGAAGTTTGACTGTTGTGATTGGTAATTTCGATAGCTTGACAGCATGATTGACAATGTCTTCATCTGTTTCGCCAGGCAAACCCAGAATGAGATGAACCCCTACCGGAATTTTCTTTTCTGCAGTCATGCAAATAGCATCTACAGAATCTTCCCATGAGTGTTGACGATTAACACGTTCTAATGTTTTGTTTAGAGTGCTTTCCACTCCATATTCAATAAGGACGAATGTTTTTTTAGACAGTTCTTCAAAATAATCCAGTAGATCCTTAGACATACAATCGGGACGAGTACTTACTACTAATCCTACAACGTTGGGGTAGGAGAGCGCTTCTTCATATTTATCAATTAAAGAATCAACATCATCGTAAGTGTTGGTATAAGATTGAAAATATGCCAAATACTTCATCTCCGGATATTTATGAGAGAAAAAGTTGATACCATCCTTCAATTGTTCAGAAATTGATTTGGTTGGTTTTCCATATCCAGGACTAAAACTTTTATTGTTGCAATAAGTACATCCTCCGCGACCTTTTGAGCCGTCGCGATTTGGGCAGGTAAAACCTGCATTAATCGATATTTTCTGCACCTTTGATGGGAACCATTGTGCAAGAAACTCAGAGAAATCGTGATATGGTTTATTGAAATTCATAATGAATACAAAGTTAATCATAATTTTAAAGTCCAACTTATGATTACTTTTTTTGATTCTTGATTTGCTATTTAGATATTGTAATTATCATATAAAAAAAGACTGCTCCAATTACAGAGCAGTCTTTTCATCATTATTTATTTATACCAAATATTGTTATTGTACTTATTCAGCAGCATCTTCTTTTGGTGCTTCATTTTCAGTTTCAACATCAGCTGTTGGTTCTACTTCCGACTCGATCTCAGTAGCATTAGCTTTTTCCTCTGCAGCTTTCTTGTTCTCTTTAGCTTTCTTTGCAGTAGCCTGATTGTCAAGTTTTTCTTTTAATGCAGCCAATTCTTCGATATCGCCTAAAGTAGTCTTTTCAAGAGCTGGAGCTGAATTCACTTCAGTCTCATTTTTCTTGGTTTGACGTTTTGCCTTGCGGTTTGCAGCATTTTTCTCATTTTGTTCATCTTCGAATGTGCGACTGTGAGAAACAATGATACGTTTAGCATCTTTGTTAAATTCAATCACTTTAAAGTCGAGTTTTTCTTCAACTACAGCTTGTGAGCCATCTTCTTTTACAAGATGTTTTGGAGTAGCGAAACCTTCAACGCCATATGGAAGAGCAATTACTGCACCTTTTTCAAGTACTTCAACAATAGTTCCTTCATGAACTGAACCTACTGTAAAGATTGTTTCGAAGACATCCCAAGGATTTTCTTCAAGTTGTTTGTGACCAAGGCTTAAGCGACGGTTTTCTTTATCTATATCCAGTACTTGTACTTCGATATTAGCACCTATTTCAGTTATTTCGCTAGGGTGTTTAATTTTCTTAGTCCAAGATAAGTCTGAGATGTGAATCAATCCTTCCACACCATCTTCTACTTCAACAAACGCACCGAAATTGGTGAAGTTGCGAACAGTAGCAGAGTGTTGGCTTCCAATAGGATATCTTGTTTCGATATTTTCCCATGGATCCGGTTTAAGTTGTTTCATGCCCAGAGACATTTTGCGGTCTTCGCGATCAAGTGAAAGAATAACAGCTTCTACCTCATCACCAACTTTTAGGAAGTCCTGTGCGCTATGTAAGTGTTGTGTCCAGCTCATTTCTGATACGTGAATCAATCCTTCTACGCCCGGTGCGATTTCAACAAATGCTCCGTAATCGGCCATAACAACCACTTTACCTTTAACAATGTTGCCCACTTTGATGGTGTCATCCAAAGAATCCCAAGGATGTGGACTCAATTGTTTTAATCCAAGTGCGATACGTTTTCTGTCGTTATCAAAATCAAGGATAACCACATTGATCTTTTCGTCTAATGCAACCACTTCATCCGGGTGTTGAATACGTCCCCATGAAAGGTCTGTAATGTGAATAAGACCGTCAACTCCACCCAGGTCAACAAATACTCCGTAAGAAGTGATGTTTTTAACAACACCTTCCAGTACCTGACCTTTTTCAAGATGTGAGATGATTTCTTTTTTCTGTTGTTCCAGTTCCTCTTCAATCAAAGCTTTGTGAGAAACAACCACGTTCTTGTATTCCGGATTGATCTTAACAACTTTGAATTCCATTGTTTTATCAACGAACATATCGTAATCGCGGATAGGTTTTACGTCGATTTGTGAACCTGGAAGGAATGCTTCAATTCCAAAAACATCAACAATCATACCGCCTTTAGTACGGCATTTGATATAACCTTTGATGATTTCGTTATTTTCCATTGCAGCGTTAACTCTTTCCCATGCACGAGTTGCGCGAGCGCTTTTGTGAGAAAGGATAAGCTGTCCATTTTTGTCTTCTTGGCTTTCAATGTATACTTCTACTTCGTCACCAACTTTCAGATCAGGGTTGTAACGGAATTCGTTCATTGAAACCACACCATCTGATTTGAAGCCGATATTTACTACGACTTCACGTTTGTTCATGGAAGTTACTGTACCTGTAACAACTTCTTTGTCGCTGATTTTGCTTAGTGTACTGTCGTAACTTTCGGTTAATTTTTGTTTGCTTTCTTTGCTGTAGAGATCCCCTTCAGCATAAGCATCCCAATCAAAATTGTCAAGGGGTGCTACATTGTTTAAATTTTCGCTCATTTGTTGTTTAAAATTGAATTAATAAGTTAGACTTTATGTTGTCAAAAAAAGTGGTGCAAAGATAATTGGTTTTTTCTTATTAACCAACACTTTGCACCATAAAATATCGATTTAATCAGCTGATTATCTGTAACTGTTATGTTTATTTCGAAAACAATAAGCCCTTGGCAACCTGCTCTCTTTTTTCTTTACCTGCTAAAACTTCTACTAATGTTAATCCAAATTCAAAAACAAACCCCGGGCCTTTTCCCGTTATAATTCTACCATCTACCGTTGTAGCTTCAGCCGTGTAAGTAGCACCTTTAAGTTCATTTTCAAATCCAGGGTAAGCCGTAGCTTTTTTACCATTTAAAATACCTAAATCACCTAAAACCATTGGTGCAGCGCAAATGGCCCCAATATGTTTTTTAGTATCCTTAGAGAAAGTCATTAATAATTTTCTTACTCCTTCATGCTCTTTCAAATTTTTAGCACCAGGCATTCCTCCCGGAAGAACCAGAAGATCTATGTTTGAAAAGTCTGTTTCTTCAAAAAGAGTGTCAGCGATAATTGTAACATTATGAGCGCTTGTAACATCGTATTCTCCTGTAATAGAGACAGTAGTTACATTGATTCCCGCTCTGCGCAAAACATCTACTGTTGCGATAGCTTCGGTTTCTTCAAAACCTGTAGCTAAAAAGACAATAACATTCATTTTTTCCTCCTTATTATCTTAAGTTGAACTTGTAAGTAATTGTTCCTTGTTGATTATTTGCAGATTGAATGGATTCAAATTTTGTACTTCGCGCAGCTCTTAGCGCTTCATTCCTTAGTGTTGCACTAGGGGTATTTGTTCCACGACCAATTTCCGCGTTAATTACATTGCCTTTTGGGTCTACCGTAATTGTGACGACAACTGTACCGTAATCATTAACAGTATATTGAGGTAATATTAAGCCTCCGCTTCCTAATCCGCGACCACCAAGATCATATGTTCCTGTTCCTCCTACACCTGATGTAGCTCCTTGAGTGGAATTCCCTGTAGAAACACCTTGAGTTCCTGTTCCTTCAGTGTTTCCACGGCTTCCGGAAGTGCTTTCGCCGAATAAGCCAGACATTTGCTGATTGATTTTACGACTTTGTGTCTCTTGTTCCCTTTGTTTTCTTGCAGCTTCTTCCTGCAGGCGACGCTCTTCGGCAATACGTGCACGTTCTGCTTCATTTTGTTCTTTAACGGCAAGTGATTGATATCTGTCTTGTGTTGCTATTGGTGGTTCCGGAACATTTTTGGGAATGCTCTGAGACACCGTAGGCTGTGATGGTTGTGGAACAACTTCAGTCATAACAGATTCCTCATTTCCCCCCGCATCAGGCACATTTCCAAACATTACCGGAATACCTGATAATACTTCTGCTTGCCTGGTAAAATGATATTTAATTGAGAATAGAATAAGCAGAAGCAAAAAGCATGATATTATTGCTCCGATAATTCCGCTTATTTGTTCTTTTGTCATTTGCAAATTCACTGTTTTTATTCTTCAGGTCTGGTCATTAATACCATGTTGAGGTTGTTCTTATTAGCAATATTCAATATCTTAACGACTTCACCATAAGGAACCGACTCATCAGCATATAATGCTACAAATGATGATGGATCAGAGCTTTGAGCTACTTGTAGAAAAGGAGTAATCGCATCGAATGCAACCTGTTGTTCGGTATCATTTCCTGTGGCTATATAATAATTAAGATCTCTGTCAATTGTAACTCTTGTTACCGGTCTCATTTCAGATTGTTGTGACGATTGTGGCAGAGCCACCTGAATAGCATTTGGCACAACTATCGTTGATGTGATCATGAAGAATATGAGCAAAAGAAAAATAACATCAGTCATAGATGCCATGCTGAAATTTGCCTCAATCTTCATTCCTTGCTTTAGTGCCATTTTGTTTTATTTAATTGGTTCGTTTAGTATATCCATAAACTCCATGATTTTAGTTTCCATGGAAGTCACAATCCCTTTGATACGAGTAGTAAGATAGTTATAACCAAACAATGCAAGGATTCCTACAATCAGACCACCTACAGTTGTAATTAATGCTTCATAAATACCTGTAGAAAGAATATCCATTGTTACTGTTGTTGCACTTGACATGTCCATGAATGCTTTTACCATTCCGGTTACTGTACCAAGAAATCCTAACATTGGAGCGCCTGAAGCAGTAGTTGCAAGAACAGCAAGACCCTTTTCCATACGCGATATTTCTATATTTCCGGCATTTTCAATGGCACTCAGCATTTCTACAGTAGGTCTTCCCAATCGTGAAATTCCTTTCTCTACCATTCTTGAATATGCAGTATCTGTGTTCTGGCACAGTAGTTTAGATGTATCTATTTTGCCATCATAGATATAATCTTTTATGCGATTCATGAACGATTGGTCTTCCTTACCGGTTTTTTTCAAGACAAGAATACGTTCAATGAATACATAAATACTCAGTAAAAGCAGAACTAATAATACAATCATAATCCATCCCCCCTTGACCGCGAGATCAAAAGCGTTGATTGTAGTCACTGCCGGTGATTCTAATGATGAGCTGACTTGCGGAACCGCATTAGTCATTGTTGATACAGTATCCATTACTGCTGTTTGTACTTGTAACAGGTTCATTTATTATAAAGTTAATAATTATGTAATAACCACAAGACACGAAGATAGGCAACTATTTTAAGTTACTCTTCATTCTTTGGCTCTATTAAACAATTTTTATATGCTTTTATCGTTTTTTCTAAGCCCAAATATAGTGCATCCGATATAAGTGCGTGACCTATTGATACTTCTTTAAGCCATGGGATGTTAATATATAAATAATTGAGATTTTCCAGATTCAAATCATGACCTGCGTTTACTCCTAATCCCAATTTTTTAGCCAAAGTAGCAGCTTCAACAAATGGTGCGATGGCCTCTTCTTTATTTATTTTGTATTTTTCGGCATACGGACCAGTGTATAATTCAACACGATCTGCTCCAATTTTCGAAGCTTCTTGAATCATTTCGGTAACAGGATCAATAAATATAGAGGTGCGTACACCTAAAGATTGAAACTTATTCACCACTTCCGTCAGGAATTCCTTATTTAGTTTAGTGTTCCAGCCCGCATTTGATGTAATTGCATCGGCAGCATCAGGAACCAAGGTTACCTGAGTAGGTCTTATTCTGCTTATGAGATCAATAAACTCTTCAGATGGATAACCTTCTATGTTAAATTCTGTATATACTTTCGATTGTAAATCGAACACATCCGAATATCGGATATGGCGTTCATCCGGACGGGGATGAACTGTTATTCCTTCAGCACCAAACTGCTGACAGTCTATAGCAACCTGAACTACATTTGGTAAATTACCACCGCGTGAATTTCTTAATGTTGCAACTTTGTTTATATTTACACTTAATTTTGTCATATCTCTCTATTCCTGATCACTCTATAGCTATATTCGATTACAATTCTTCAACTTAGTTTATTTAAAGTAAGAAAAAAACATAAAAATAGTTCTTTCAAATGCTTTATCCACAAAAAAAGATGATATTTGTAATTCAGTCTGCAAAATTAATATTATTTGGGATATGTCGACGAAAGATTTTGTAAAAAAACAAATTGATAGGTTTAATTCTCAACTTACCGAGCAACAGTTTCTGGAATTAACAGAAACCGAGAACTCGTTGATTATCTTAGAAATTCCTTTTCAAGATTATAGTCTTACTGAAATAGCACGTTTAATAGAAAGTAATAGTGCTCATGTGCTCAATTTGGCGGTTCTGCCAATTGCCGGTGGGTCAACGTTACTCATTTCTATAAAATTGGATGTGTCTGATCTATCTTTAGTTCTACGAAGTTTTGAACGCAATAACTTAGAAGTTGTCTATTATTTTATGCGTGAAGGTGATATAAATGATACTCAAAAAGATCGGCTCAACGAATTGATGTATTACTTAAATATGTGATAATTATGCAAATAGCGTTATTTGGTCATTCAGGTTATGATAGAACAGCCGCCGCTGATTCTGTTTTATTGAATATTTGTAGTATTATTCATAAAAAGAAATTGGGATTATATATATCTGATGAACTATTTTATTCATTTTCCAAACCGATGCAAAATCAGGTCAGAGAAATGTGCATTTTATTTGATGTACTTCCACCTGTCAATCTGGCATTGAGTGTTGGAGGTGATGGAACTTTTTTACATACAGCAGCTTCGATCGGCGATACAGGCATTCCAATATTAGGGATAAATGCCGGTCGTTTAGGTTTTTTGGCAGATGTGAATCCTGATAGTTTTGAGGAAGTACTAGATGAAATCATCATTGGCAACTATCGGATTGAAGAGCGCACGTTGTTGGAAATAACCACAGAAGATGTAACCACCAGGTTAGATAATGTGCATGCATTGAACGAAGTAGCTGTACTTAAACAAGACACCTCTTCAATGTTAGCCATACATGCATATATTAACGATGAATATTTTACTACTTATCAAGCTGACGGACTAGTGATTGCCACACCTACAGGTTCTACGGCATATTCCCTTAGCATTGGTGGATCAATTCTTATGCCTACTTCATCGGGGATCATTATTTCTGCAGTAGCTCCTCATAGTTTAACAACACGACCGTTGGTTGTGGAGAACGATTCAAGGATTAAATTACAAGTTGAAAGTAGAAGTCGCCACTACTTAGTTTCAATGGATGGACATTCTCATATATTTAATGAAAGAACAATGTTAGAAGTCTTTAAGGCTAATTATACTCTGAAAGTTATCAAACGAAACAATCACACTTTTTTTGAAACACTTCGAGATAAACTCATGTGGGGAAAAGATCTTAGAACTTAACAATATCTGCCAATAATCTTATTAAATTCAAATCATGAAAAGAATATATTTGTTGTTTTTCTGCATTATACTAAGTTTAAATATAATCAAAGCGCAGATTGATGTTGATGAAACAGGAACTTATCTAGTTACACAAAAAACAGGAAAGCCTTTCTTTTGGTTGGGAGATACCGCTTGGGAATTGTTTCACAGGTTAAATCGCAATGAATCAGTTTGTTATTTAAATACCCGCCAAAAACAGGGCTTTAATGTCGTAATGGCAGTTGCACTTGCTGAACAGAATGGGATAAATCAACCTAATTATTATGGCGACAAACCGTTTATTAATCTCGAAACTCTTGAATGGGATGTTACAACAGGCAGTAATTATAAGGTTGAGAATGATTACGATTATTGGGATCATGTTGATTTTGTTGTTAAGGAAGCAGCAAAAAGGAATATTTATATTGGTTTATTACCAACATGGGGTGATAAAGTTGCGCATAACGGCGGTTATGGTCCCATTTTGTTCACCAACAAAGAAAAGGCATACACTTATGCCCATAAACTGGCAGAAAGATATAAAAACAATTGGAACATCATATGGATATTAGGAGGAGACAGATCAGTTATTTATGAAAAAAACGGAAAGAAATATGACGATCGTCCCGTTTGGAGAGCCATGGCCAAAGCAATTGAAGATGTATATAATAAAGATGTTTTCATTACTTATCATCCGAGTTGGCCCGAGACATCTGTTTATTTGAATGACGAGGAGTGGCTTGACATGAATGCATTGCAAAGCAGTCATGGGAGTAGGACAATTGAACCATGGGTTACAATAGCAAACGATTTAAAGAAAAAGCCCCAACGTCCGGTCATGGATTTGGAACCATGCTACGAAGATCATCCTGTAAATCCATGGGATAACAAATGGACACGTAAAGATCGCGGTTATTTTAATGATTACGATGTGCGCGCTCGAATTTACAGAGGTGTGTTTGCAGGAGGATGTGGAGCTGTTTATGGTCATCATCAAATATGGCAATTTACTGATACTACCCGAAATGCACCAATTTGGGTAGGTGACACAATAATCGGATGGGAAAAAGCTTTGAATGCTAAAGCAGCAAGGCAAATTCATCATTTGAAAGATTTAATGGTTTCTCTTAAAGATTTTAATAGGGTGGAAGATAGTTCGCTTGTATTGTCGGATTTGGGGAGTGATTATACTGACAGAATAGTTGCCACACGAAATCAGAATAGTACTTATGCTTTAATATATTTGCCTCAACCAAAAGAAATTAAGGTCGATCTGGATAAATTAAGAAAAGGGATTAAAAGTGTATATTGGTTTAACCCGGTGACAGGGAGAACAAAGCGTATTGGGCGATTTAGGTCGGGTGTTCAGGCTTTTACACCGCCTTCAATTGGTCAGAAAGATTGGGTATTGAAAATAGAACTTAAATAAATAAAAACCGACAGAAGGTTGAACCAACTGTCGGTTTTTTTTAATTGAAATTATTAATGCTTTACCTATCTATTCGGTATAATTAATTTTACTCTTCATTATCACCTGGAAATAATTTGTCTATCCCCTTGATCATCAAGAAAAAGAGTGACATGAACAGGAAGATCATTATCAATGATATACCTGCTATTTCTAATGCTGCAAAAATCGTTTCTAACTGCGTCATAATTTTACTCCTTTCTTTTTATCCCCACAAAGGAACTAATGTTAATATAAGACCTCCGGCAATAACCGATCCAATCTGACCGCTCACGTTTGCACTAATTGCCGGCATAAGTAAGTAGTTCGTAGGATCTTCTTCCTGTCCCAACTGGTGAATAACACGAGCAGACATTGGGAAAGCCGAAATACCACAAGCACCAACCATTGGATTGAACTTGTTACCCTCTTTACGGAACAAATTGAGGAATTTCGCAAATATAACGCCACCGAACGTGTCGAAAATAAAAGCGATAAGTCCAAGACAAATAATCATAAGCGTTTCCCATTGTACAAAACGTTCTGCTGTCATTGTACTGGCAATTGTGATACCTAATAATAAGGTCACCAGGTTTGATAATTCGTTTTGTGCTGATTTTGAAAGAGAATTCAAAACGCCGCAAGTGCGAATCAAGTTACCAAACATCAAGAACCCGATCAATGCTAATGATGAAGGGGCAATTAAACCAGCCAATACAGTAACTGAAATTGGGAAAAGAATCAATGCAACATTGGATATTTTTTTATTGGCATCCATGCGCATGTGAATACGACGCTCACTCTTTGTTGTTGTCAATTTAACAATTGGACGTTGAATAATTGGAACAAGAGCCATATAAGAGTATGCCGCTACAGAAATGGGTCCTAATAGTTGGGGCGCAAATCGAGAAGCGACAATGATTGATGTCGGACCGTCAGCAGCACCGATAATACCGATTGAAGCTGCTTCACGTAAATCAAAACCCATTAGAGTTGCAAGAACCATAGTAAGGAAAATACCGAACTGGGCTGCTGCACCAAATAGTAACAGAGTAGGATTACGGAACAGTGGAGAGAAATCAATCATAGCTCCGATAGCCACGAATATTAGTAACGGGAATACTTCCGTTGCTATACCAGCATCAAAAAACACGTTAAGTGCTCCAATTACTTCCGTTCCTGTCGCCTGATCAATTTGAGTCAACGCCGAAGTAAATGGAATATTCACCAAGATTGCTCCAAATCCCATTGGCAGGAGTAGTGTCGGCTCATATTTTTTTGAGATTGCCAAATAAATTAGGGTGATACCCACAAAAATCATAACGAGGTGTTTCCACGTCATACCTGCCAACGCAGGGAATAAATCTGCAAATTCCATAGTTAAGTTATTTTCTGATTTATCCGATTTCTATTAAATTATCCCCTTCGCCAACAGTATCACTTTTGTTTACTAATATTTTTGTTACAACACCATCGCAAGATGCGTTGACATTGTTTTCCATTTTCATAGCTTCAAGAATAATAACCGTTTGGCCTTTTTTAACTGAGTCACCTACTTCAACTTTAATGTCAATTATAGTGCCAGGTAGTGGAGATTTAACAGCTTTCTTAGGACTTGAAGCTGTTGGAGGTGCTGCGGCTGTTGAAGCAGAGGTGGCTGCTCCCTTGCTTGCTGCAGCTGATTTTTTTACCGGAGCTAATTTGGGAGCTGGTTTATTTTCCACTTCAACAGTATAAGGTTTTCCATTAACCTTCAGCTCAATGTTGTTTTCGTTTTCTTGTTCAATTGCAACTTTATACTCTTTGCCATTGATTTTATATGTAAATTCTTTCATTGAAATATTTATTACAAATTACGTTATATTAGTTTGATTTATTGACCTACTTACGAGGTAAGCGAGTCATTGCAAATAATTTTGAACTCCAGGGACTGTATCTGGTATCTTCGTCACTAAATGTCAAGAATGAATATTCTTCATCGTGAACGTTTTGATTCAGTTCAAAAAGAGCTGCTGCAATTGCAGCATGCACCTCATCCTCAACTCCTTTAGCGGGCGCAACAGTTTCTGTCTTTACCGCTACCGGAGCTTCAACTTCCTTTTTCTTCTTCTTAAATAAACCCATATTCTTAAAAATTATAAAGGTAAGTTATCGTGTTTCTTAGCAGGATTCTCCAATCGCTTTGAGCGCAATTGTTGTAATGCGCGGATAACACGGAAACGAGTATTGCGTGGTTCTATAACGTCATCTATGAAACCATATCTTCCAGCTTCGTATGGATTGCAGAAAAGATCGTTGTATTCTTTCTTCTTTGCATCAACAAATTCAGCCTGTTTCTGAGGATCGGTAACATCTTTGATTTCTTTGGTGAATAAGACTTCGATAGCTCCATCCGCACCCATAACTGCGATTTCTGCTGAAGGCCATGCGTAGTTGATATCACCGCGAAGTTGTTTGCAGCTCATCACAATGTGTGCACCACCATAAGATTTACGCAATGTAACTGTAACTTTTGGAACGGTTGCTTCGCCATATGCATAAAGCAATTTTGCTCCGTGAGTGATCACACCGCCATATTCCTGTGATGTACCGGGTAAGAAACCAGGAACGTCTACTAATGTTACTATTGGAATATTGAAAGCATCGCAGAATCTTACAAAGCGAGCAGCTTTGCGAGATGCATTGATATCCAAAACTCCTGCGAGATATTTAGGTTGATTAGCAACTACACCAACAGACATTCCATTGAAACGAGCAAAACCAACAATTATGTTTTTAGCAAAGTCAGCATGAACTTCAAGGAATTCACCATTGTCAACTATTGCACCGATAACTTCATACATATCGTATGGCTTGCTGGCATTGTCGGGAATAATTTCATTTAATCCGTCTTCAAGTCTATCGATTGGATCGTTAGACTCTTTTAGAGGAGTCACTTCCATGTTGTTTTGAGGCATGAAGCTCAACAGTTGTTTGATCAACTGAATACCTTCTTCTTCTGTAGGAGCTGAAAAATGTGCAACGCCAGATTTAGTAGTATGAACGGATGCTCCTCCCAAATCTTCTTGAGAAACATCTTCACCCAAAACAGTCTTAACAACTTTTGGTCCTGTTAGGAACATATATGAAGTTCCTTCGGTCATAATGTTAAAGTCGGTAAGTGCAGGTGAATATACTGCTCCACCAGCACAAGGGCCAAAAATACCTGAAATCTGAGGTATTACTCCCGAAGCAAGAATGTTGCGTTGGAATATTTCGGCGTAACCAGCTAATGCATTAATACCTTCTTGAATACGTGCACCACCTGAGTCATTGATACCAATAAGTGGAGCGCCCATTTTCATGGCCTGATCCATTACTTTGCAAATCTTTTTAGCTTGCATTTCTGATAGTGATCCACCGAAAACAGTGAAATCTTGTGCAAACACATAAACCAAACGGCCATCGATTGTTCCGTAGCCAGTTACAACACCATCAGTAAGGAATTTTGTTTTTTCCATACCGAAGTTGTGTGAACGGTGCTCTACGAACATATCGAATTCTTCAAAACTTCCTTCATCAAGAAGCATGGCGATACGTTCACGTGCTGTGTACTTTCCTTTTTTGTGCTGCGATTCAATTCTTTTTTCACCGCCGCCAAGTCGAGCTTTTTCACGTAGTTGGATAAGCTCTTTTACTCTGCTGAGTTGGTTGCTCATAAAAATTATGTTTTGTTATATATTATTGATGATTAATGTCTTGAGTTCTGATGTCTGCTTATTTGGCAGGTTGTTCGCAAAGTTCGGTAAGAACAGATGCTGTAGATTTTGGATGAAGAAATGCAATATTCAATCCTTCAGCACCTCCACGAGGTTTAGAGTCGATCAAGCGAACCCCTTTGCTTTCCAGTTCTTCTAATGCTTCTGTTACACCACTTTCCACGCAATATGCGATGTGATGAATACCTTCACCCCTTTTTTCTATGTGTTTTGCAACCGGACTATCGTCACTTGTTGGTTCCAAAAGTTCAAGTTTTACTTCGCCTACTTTCAAAAATGCTGTCTTTACTTTTTGGTCTTCAACTGTTTCGATATTGTAACATTTTAGACCAAGAACGCCTTCATAATATTTGAGACTTTCTTCAATACTTTTAACGGCAATGCCGATGTGTTCAATGTGAGAAATTTCCATCTTATAGATTATTTTGATGATTTAAAATACAAATTTACTTATTTTTATTCAGATAAAATAAAAAACAGGGGTTAAATAGATGATATCCTTAACACTTCCAACAGTTCTTCACTTATTTCACGATCTCGTTTAATTGCTCTTTTAAATGGAACATAATCGATCTCGTTTTCATGAATACCAATCATCACATTTCTTTGATTTTCAAGTAGTGCTTGAATAGCAGCGATCCCCATTCGGCTAGCCAATATTCTGTCTTGTGCAGTTGGAGATCCTCCACGTTGAAGGTGGCCAAGGATAGAAACGCGAACATCGTACTGTGGATATTGCTGTTTTACACGTTCAGCTAATTTCATAGCACCTCCGGTGATTTCGCTTTCCGTAACAAGTACCATACTACTATTTTTTGATTTGCGGAATCCCTGTTCAATCAGGTCTCCCAACTGGTCCTTTTCGATACTTATTTCCGGAATGATTGCAGCTTCAGCTCCAGAGGCTATTGCGCTGTTCAATGCGAGAAAACCACAATTGCGCCCCATAACTTCAATAAAAAACAAACGTTCATGTGAAGTCGCCGTATCACGGATCTTATCTACTGATTGCATGATAGTGTTAAGAGCAGTATCATATCCAATTGTTGTGTCAGTTCCGTTCAAATCGTTATCGATAGTTCCGGGAAGACCAACTATAGGAATATTGAATTCATTAGCAAATATGTTGGCACCTGTAAGAGAACCGTCACCTCCAATAACCACCAGTGCGTCAATGCCATGTTTCTGCATGTTATCGTAAGCCAACTGTCGACCTTCAATCTTCATGAATTCTTCACTGCGTGCCGTTTTTAAGATGGTACCACCTTGTTGAATAATATTACTTACACTGTTTGTTCTGAATTCTTCAATCTCGTCTGTGATCAATCCTTTGTAACCGCGATATATGCCTTTTACTGTCATACCGTTATAAATAGCAGCACGGGTAACAGCGCGGATTGCTGCATTCATACCCGGAGCATCACCCCCAGAAGTCAATACACCAATGCATTTAATATTGTCCATAGTTATATATATCAAATTGTTGAATAATAAAAAATCTTTAAGTCGCAAAGGTAGCTTTTTTTGAGATGGTACACAAAAAGTTATGGCATAAAAAAAGGTGCCAGTTTACCTGACACCTTGCATTTTAAATACCCTTTAATCAATTGTTATTGTTATAATAATCCTCGATCTTTTTTGCGGCCGCCTCCATCTGCCAACCCGGGGTGGATGTAGCACCGCATATACCTATACTGAGATTTTCTTTTAACAAAGAAGTATCTATATCGTCGGGACTGTTTATGAGATAAGAATTTGGATTTGTTTCTTTACATTCCGCAAAAAGTACCTTACCGTTTGAGCTTTTCTCTCCTGCGATAAAGATGATCAAATCATGTTTAGCGGCAAATTGTTTAATGTTTGGAACACGGTTTGATACTTGACGACAAATGGTGTCGAAAAATTCGAATGACGCGCCATCCTTCATCTTGCTTCGCATGATTTCTCCAACCTCTTTATACCCTTCAAGCGGTTTAGTAGTTTGAGAGAAAAGGCGAGTATTTTTAGATAAGTCAAGAGAGTCTATTTCCTCTTTTTTCTCTATGACAATAGCTTTCCCATCAGTCTGACCTATTAACCCATTTACTTCCGCATGCCCTTTCTTGCCAAATATCACAATCTGATAATCGTCGGCATCGGAAGCAGTATATTGCTTTTTTATCTTTTTCTGCAGACCCAGTACAACAGGGCACGATGCATCAATGATTTCAATGTTGTTTTCTTTCGCAATCTGGTAAGTGCTAGGTGGTTCGCCATGTGCACGCAGTAAAACACGAACATTTTTCAATGTCTTCAATTGTTCGTGATCGATAGTTATTAACCCCATATTAGCCAGTCGTTCAACCTCAACATTATTGTGAACGATATCGCCAAGGCAATACAAGATACCACCTTTCTTTAACTCTTCTTCCGCTGTGTTGATTGCTCTGGCAACCCCAAAACAGCAACCTGATCCAGCGTCAATTTCTACTTTATTCAGTTTCATTGATTTTGTTTTTTAATAGAGATAATGCCCATTGAAATTGCTCTTCAATTCCAATATTTGAATTGTCAAGAACAATTGCATCATCCGCTTTACGGAGAGGGCTTTCCGCGCGGGTGGTGTCTCGCTCGTCACGCTCTTTAACATTAGCCAATACATCCTCAAGAGTCGATGTCTCAATACCTTTCGCTTTCAATTCATCAAAACGACGTTGGGCCCGTATTTCGGGAGAGGCTGTGACAAACAGTTTCAATTCGGCATCCGGAAACACCACTGTCCCGATGTCGCGACCATCCATGATAACACCTTTGTCCTTGCCCATATTCTGCTGTAACCGTACCAGTTCCTTGCGTACAAACCCGAGTGTGCTAACGCGACTAGCCCCGTTTGACACATTTAACGTACGTATTTGTTTCTCTACGTTTTCGCCGTTGAGATACGTATCTTGCAAACCCTCGTCATTGATTTTAAACGATATATCTATTTCAGAAATATGCTGTTGCAGTTCTCCTTCATTGATTGCCGTATCACTCATCCATCCATTTCGAATAGCAAAGAGAGAAACCGCCCTATACATTGCACCACTATCTATGTATGTATAACCTACAGCTTTGGCCAAGGCCTTAGCCATTGTACTTTTTCCCGAAGACGATACACCGTCAATGGCTACATTAATTTTCTTCATGTCACTTGTCTGTTCTAAGTTCGTAAACATTCGCAAAGATAGATTGTTTTTGCGAAATGAATATTTAACAAATATAATAATGCAGACATCATGTCTGCATTATTGTTAATTATTCTGTCGATCATACTTTATTTCAGTAATCATTGTTTATACCGGTAATCATTGAATACTCTATCTTTTATTCTTTATTCCGGTAATGATTTATTATTCTTCTTCAAAATTTGGATACATATAATTAGCAGCCGGCACAAACGTTTCTTTAATACATTGCGGAGAAATCCACCGCAATAGATTGAAAACAGAACCAGCTTTATCGTTAGTGCCCGAACCACGTCCCCCGCCAAAGGGTTGTTGGTCAACCACAGCCCCCGTCGGTTTGTCGTTGATATAGAAATTCCCCGCAGTATGAGTCAAGCGTTTTGTCATGCGCTCAATAGTCGCCCGGTCAGAAGAGAAAATTGCCCCCGTCAATGCATAATCAGTAGAGTTATCCAATATATCCATTGTCTCGTCGAGTTTTTCCGGTTCGTACACATAAACAGAAAGTATGGGACCAAAGAGCTCTTCCTTCATTGTTATGTAGTCCGATGTCTTAGCACGAATAACAGTCGGGTGGATAAAGTAACCTTTTGATTTGTCGTATGTTCCCCCAATAGCGATTTCCGCATCCGGTGATGTTTTTGCATCGTCAATAACTTTTGACAGTTTGTCGAAAGAAGCCCCATCAATTACAGCATTCACAAAGTTGCTAAAATCTTCTACTACCCCTGTCTTGATGGATTTCAAGTCGGATTCCATATACCTTTTAACCTCTCCCCATAAGTTTGATGGAATAAACGCCCGTGAAGCAGCAGAACATTTCTGTCCCTGATATTCAAAAGAACCACGAACGAGAGCAGTAGCCACTTGCTTAGCATCAGCCGTAGAGTCCGCAATAACATAATCTTTTCCACCCGTCTCACCAACAATTCGTGGGTAAGAACGATATTTATCTATGTTAGCAGCAATCGTTTTCCACATTCCGTTAAACACCGCTGTCGACCCTGTAAAATGTAAACCAGCAAAATGTCGATCATTAAATATTACATCCGCTGCATCCGGTCCAGAACAGTAAACAAGATTGATTACACCATCAGGTAACCCCGCCTCTTTCAACACTTTCATTACCAAGCTAGCCGAATAGACAGCTGTTTTTGAAGGCTTCCACACCACAGTATTTCCCATCAATGCAGGAGCACCCGGCAAGTTACCCGCAATAGACGTAAAGTTGAACGGAGTGAGAGCAAATATAAATCCTTCCAACGGTCGCCAAACCGTTCTGTTCCATATACCAGGCGATGAATTAGGCTGCATACCATAAATCCCGCACATATTCTTAACGTTGAAGCGATAAAAGTCCACCAACTCGCAAACCGCATCAATCTCCGATTGATAAGCATTCTTTGACTGGCTGATCATTGTCGCCGCATTAAATTCATACCGATAAGGCCCAGCAATCAGATCAGCAGCTTTCAGAAAGATAGCCGCCCGGCTTTCCCAGCTCATGTTTTCCCATGCAGGTTTAGCTTTCAAAGCCGCATCAATTGCCATTTGTACGTGCGATTTATCCCCTTGATGATAATGACCCAGGAGATGTTGGTGATTATGAGGAGGGCGAATGTCATTTAAAATGTTAGTACGTATTTCCTTTCCTCCAATGATCATAGGAATGTCCAATCCCCCGTTGTTTAATTCGTTGATCTTTAGCTTTAAAGCCTTTCTTTCTGGAGAGCCCGGAGCGTAGCTCTTTACGGGTTCGTTCTTGATTTCCGGAAGTTTGTAAAAACCTGTTGGCATAGATAATTATATTTAATGTGTTCTTTAATTATTTTTATTTGACAAATATAAACAAAAAGTCTGTCAATACATTCGATATTCCCTTTCAACTTTGAAGACAATTTATTATGATTATATTGTTCTTAAAATGATGATTCTGAATTAAAAAGTTCTGTTAAAATAGTTGTTTAATTGCAATTATTCTTATTTTTGCGATATCGAATCTAATAAAAGTATAAATGCAATCTAATAAGAATTCAATTATTGATTTCAGCAATTCAGAAATTGCTTTCAAAGATAAATCTGATAAGGACCTTAAACAAACTTATCTATGGTTTAAAGTAATGAACAACAGTAGTTTGGTAAAGTTGGGAAAACGACTTCTTAATTTTGCTTTCACCATCTATTTACCTGTTAAGGGCTTTATCAAAAGGACAATCTACAAAATATTTGTCGGCGGTACATCAATTGAAGATTGTGCAAACACCCTGCATAAGCTAAGCGAACGAAACGTCGGGTCTATTTTAGACTATGCCCTTGAAGGAGAAGAAGTTGATGATATTTTCGATGCCACTTGTCTCGAGATCCAGCGTACTATCCGTTTTGCACATTCACATGACCATGTCCCGTTCAGCGCATTCAAAATTACAGGTATCGGTCGTTTCGATCTGTTGGTCAAAGTAAGTGCGGATGAGGTGTTGACAGAAGAAGAAGCGTGCGAATATCAACGAGTGTTAGATAGGGTAGACTCCATCTTTAAATTAGGCTATGAATTAGATGTACCCATTCTTATCGATGCCGAAGAAACATGGATTCAACCAATGCTCGACGATTTAGTGATGGAGATGATGGCAAAGTACAACACTAAGAAAGCCATTGTTCAGAATACATATCAAATGTACAGGCACGACAGTATCGACCGATTGATAAAGCACCATCAAATGGCGTTAGATGGAGGTTTTAAATTCGGATTAAAGATTGTACGAGGCGCATATATGGAAAAAGAAAGAGAGCGTGCTGCAGCTATGAATTACCCTTCACCCATACAACCCGATAAAGCAGCTACCGATAGAGACTTCGATGCAATAATTAATTATCTTGTCGACAATGCAGACACAATCGATTTTATGGTCGCCACCCATAACGAAGAAAGTTCCCAATTGTTAGCCACGTTAATTGACCAGCATGATTTGCCAAGGAATTGTCCCCAGATATATTTTGCTCAACTGTACGGAATGAGTGATAATCTCACTTTTAATTTAGCCGAAAAGGGATACAATGTAGTCAAATATGTTCCTTATGGAGAAGTGAAAACTATGATGCCATACCTTTTTAGAAGAGCAGAAGAAAACACCTCTGTTAAAGGACAATCCAGTCGTGAGCTCCTATTGATTAAGAAGGAGTTGGAGCGTAGAAAGTTAGCTTGATATTTTCTGTGTTTAATAGAGTTGATAAGTGCGAGTATTAAACAAAGAAACCGAGAGTATTGCTCCCGGTTTCTTTAATATTCTATCTTGTTTACTTTGATGATATATCTCAGTCTCTTTAATCTTCTATCTCTTATTTTGTGATATTATATCATTGAATTACTTCTTCTCCCAAAGATTTGAGGAGCTCATAAGGAATTCAGTAAAAGACTTTTTAGGCAGTTTCTCTTGAACCTCTGTAATCTGTTTTTCGACCTCTTCGTCATAAACAGGAGCAGTAACATTTCTGATCACCCCTAAAGCCAAGGGTAAATCATCCGAATCCGTACCCATAAGCGCGAGTTTCATTTGCAAAGTGTTATCCAATGATGCAGCATCATGAACAAGCACATCATCCATTGAATACCCATCTTCGCCAATTGTGACCGCTTTCAAGTTCCATCCATCCAGTACAAGCCCTTTGTTATTATCCTTTCCGAAAATCATTTTCTCGCCATGTTTCAAAAAGATTGTCTTGTCGTCACGGAACTCTTTTTCCGAGTACTTCTTATATATTCCATTGTTGAATATCACACAATTCTGAAGAACTTCCAATACCGAAGTCCCTTTATGTTTTGCCGATTCAACCATCAAATCAGTCTGGTTCTTTAGATCCACATCTATTGAACGAGCGAAGAAAGTACCCCTTGCTCCAAAGCAAAGCTCAGCCGGGTGAAACGGATCTTCCACTGTTCCGTAAGGAGACGATTTTGATACGAACCCCCTGTCGGAAGTCGGAGAATACTGACCTTTAGTCAGCCCATAAATCTTGTTGTTAAACAATATTATGTTGATATTTACGTTGCGTCGTATAGCATGAATAAAATGATTACCCCCGATAGACAACGAATCCCCGTCGCCTGTAGCCACCCATACCGACAAATTCGGATTAGCAACTTTAACCCCTGTCGCAATTGCTATTGGTCGTCCATGAATAGTATGCATTCCATAAGTGTTCATATAATAAACCAGTCTGGAAGAACACCCAATTCCCGAAATAAGAACAGTATTTTCCTGTTCAATATTCAGTTCCGCCATTGCCTTGTACAAACAGTTCAATATGGCATGATCTCCACAACCAGGGCACCAGCGAACAGCGTTAATGCTTTTATAATCTTTCGGTTGACGCTCTTGAATAGTTATATCTTGTTCCATGTTTACTTGTCAATGATTTTAATGAATTCTTCTACCAGTCGGCTTACGATGAACGGTTGTCCCTTCACTCTATTAAATTTAAAGATGTTCAAGCCGTCATAAATGCTCTTCAAATAAGCAGCAAACTGACCCATGTTTTGTTCAGCCACAACGATTTTCTTATATCTTCTCAACACCTCTTCTGTGTTTGCAGGAAGCGGAGAAATAAAGTTGAAATGAGCAAAAGCAATCTTTTTACCTTCCCCTCTGATTTTCATCATAGCCTCCAGTAAGTGACCATAAGTGCCACCCCAGCCAACGATTAAAGTATCCGCATCTTTGTCGCCCAGCACCTCTAACAAAGGCAAGTCGTTAGCGATCCTGTCAATCTTTTCTTTTCGTGAATCAACCATAAATTGGTGATTATCAGGATCTGTTGAAAGGATACCCGTCTTAGCATCTTTCTCCAGTCCACCGATGCGGTGCATATATTTTGGTGTTCCCGGTACCGCCCAATAGCGAACCATCGATTCTTCATCCCTAAAGTAAGGACTCCATTCTTCCGGGGCCCCTTTATAATTTACCTGAACATAGTTCGGTTTAATATCAGGATACTCATCCATGTCAGGGATTTTCCATGCAGCCGATCCGTTAGCGATATACCCATCAGTCAACAGGACTACCGGAGTCATGTGTTCCAGTGCTATTTTTGAAGCCCAGTAGGCGCTGTCGAAACAGTTTGTAGGTGAAGTTGCCGCAATGACAACTATCGGGCTTTCGCCACTTCTGCCATAAAGCGCCTGATTTAGG
This sequence comes from Bacteroidales bacterium UBA5287, assembly GCA_002411345.1. Taxonomy (GTDB): domain Bacteria; phylum Bacteroidota; class Bacteroidia; order Bacteroidales; family Dysgonomonadaceae; genus UBA5287. The sequence goes on from DHSL01000020.1 coordinate 48,707, forward strand.
TCCGTCTGCTCACTTTTTGTCGGCATACCCGTAGAAGGTCCCGCCCTTTGCACATCTATAACCACCAGTGGCAGTTCGGTCATCACCGCCAAGTTCAGCGCCTCACTTTTCAGTGCGAGTCCCGGACCCGAAGTCGACGTAACCGCAAGAGCCCCAGCGAAGCTCGCCCCGATAGCTGTAGATATACCAGCTATCTCATCCTCCATTTGTAAAGCCTTTACTCCAAAGTCCTTACGTTTAGAGAGCTCATGTAGAATATCCGTAGCCGGTGTGATAGGATACGAACCTAAGAACAGCTGCAATCCCGATTTCTCAGCAGCAGCAATCAAGCCATAAACCGTTGCCAGATTACCATTCACATCCGTATAGAAACCCTTATTGTTTTCTGCCGTCTCAATTCTGTACGTCGATGCCGTCATGTGAATGTTGCTCGCATAGTTATATCCATCCGTAAGCGCCTTTATATTTGCCTGCACCAGATTCGGTTTCTTCGCAAATTTCTGTTCCAGTAGTTGATCAGCGATCTCCAGCGGACGATTGAACAACCAGCAAACGATACCCAAAGCAAACATGTTTTTGCTTCGTATCATCTCCTTGTTGTCCATTCCCATTCCCTGTAAAGAGCTCTTTGTCAAGCTGGTTATTGCTACCGGGATAGCCTGAACAGTTGATAGATTCAGTTCTTTGAAAGGATCATCAGTGATGAACAGCGCTTTCTCCAGATCTTTTGATTCAAAAGAATCCGAGTCATAAATAACGATAGAATCCTTTTTGAGGTTATCGATATTCACTTTCAGAGCAGCCGGATTCATAGCAACCAGCACATCCGCCTTATCACCCGAGTTATAAATACCCTGCGAACCTATTCGCACCTGGAATCCCGAGACACCATGAAGTGTTCCTTGCGGTGCACGAATCTCCGCCGGGTAATCGGGGAAAGTAGAAATGTTATTACCGAAAATGGCCGATAAAGTAGAGAATAAAGTTCCGGACAATTGCATCCCGTCCCCCGAATCTCCAGAAAAGCGGATAGTTACTTGTTTTAAGTCAGTAATGACTGTATTGGTAGGCATATTTAATTATTTTGTATTCGGTTCAAATTGTGATCAGTTCATAAAAAAACTAAAACCATAAACAAGATTGCAAAGTAATGAAAGACTTATCGAAAAAGCAAATAATTTATCAAAACAATTTTCGTTAAACCATTGTAACCTATTTAATACGTTTTATGTTAGCCCCCAGTCGATTAAGTCGAATATCTATATCCTGATATCCCCGATCAATCTGGTCGATATTATGTATTGTGCTTGTTCCATCCGCGCTCATTGCAGCGATAAGCAGCGAAATTCCAGCACGAATATCCGGAGACGTCATAACCGTTGCGCGTAGTTTGAATCTATCACCCAAGCCAATAACCGTAGCCCGGTGCGGGTCGCACAGAATAATCTGAGCCCCCATATCAATCAGTTTGTCCACGAAGAACAAGCGACTCTCGAACATCTTTTGATGAATCAGTACACACCCATTCGCTTTCGTCGCCACCACAAGCATAACACTCAGTAAGTCAGGTGTCAGTCCCGGCCAAGGAGCATCAGCGACAGTCAGAATAGACCCATCCATGAACGATTCGATAGTATAACCCTCCTGTTGAGGAATAAACAAATCATCGTTATTTTGTTCTATAGTAATACCCAGTCGCCTAAAGCTTTCCGGAATGATACCCAAGTTTTGTACCGACACATTTTTGATAGTCAGTTCAGACCCCGTCATTGCAGCCATGCCGATGAAGCTACCCACCTCGATCATGTCCGGCAGCAATCTATGTCGGCATCCCGACAATTTTGTCACCCCATGCACAATCAGTCGGTTAGAAGCTATACCCTCTATTCGCGCCCCCATGCGAACCAGCATTCTGCTCAGTTGTTCCACATACGGTTCACAAGCAGCGTTATATATTATTGTCTCCCCCTCAGCAAAAACCGCAGCCATCAGTAAGTTAGCCGTTCCCGTTACCGACGCCTCATCCAGTAATATAAACTGTCCCTTAAGATGCTCCGCAGAGAGGCAATACAACCCGTTTGCCCCATCGTAAGACATTTCAGCCCCCAGTTTCATGATACCATTAAAGTGCGTATCCAGTCGACGCCGTCCAATTTTGTCGCCCCCCGGTTTAGAAACCGCAGCCGAGCCAAATCGTGCTAAAAGTGGCCCTATCAGCATGATAGACCCCCTTAGAGCCGCGTTTTTTTGTATGAATCCCTCTGTTTTTGTATATGTTAAATCTATATGTTCCGCTTTAAACGACCATGTTCCCGGTTGTAGATTCTTCACCTCAACCCCCATATCTTTAAGCAGTAAAATCAGATTGTTAACGTCCAGGATATCCGGAACGTTCTCTATTACAACCTCTTCGGCAGTAAGTAACGTCGCGCAAATAACCTGTAGCGCCTCATTTTTTGCACCCTGAGGAGTAATATCCCCCTTTAAGCGATGTCCGCCTTCGATAATGAATGATGACATTATATTCCCAATTAATTAACCATTAATAAATCCACACTTCAGGTTCAAGACGAACACCAAACAAGTCATATACAGACTTTTGCACCCCGTTCATGAAACGTACGATATCCAGACCATTCTCCGTACCGTAGTTCACGATAACCAAAGAATGCCCTTCAAATATCCCCACCATACCCTCTCTTTTACCCTTAAGGCCCGCTTTATCAATTAAGTAAGCAGCCGACGTCTTATATTTTTGATCACCAACCACAAACATTGGCGCCTCCGGCAGAATTCTCAGCAAAGCTAGTTTCTCATCCTCCGAGAGAACCGGATTTTTAAAGAAGCTACCCGCGTTAGGTAACGTTGCCGTGTCCGGCAGTTTTCGTTGTCGGATACGAATTACCGCCTCTCTCACCTGATCAAGATCAGGCGTTGGATTATTTTGCAGTTCATGATTCAGATCCGCATATTTTTCGATATACTTAAACGATTTTTCCAGTCTAAACACAACCGAAGTAATCACATATTTGCAAGTCCGTTTGAAAACGCTGTTTCGATAACCAAACCCACATTCAGCGTTATTAAATATTTTTGGAGCCCCTGTTTCTTTATCCAGCGTATGCACAACAGAAATCACGTTACCCACTTCCGCCCCGTAAGCCCCAATGTTCTGTACAGGCGAAGCCCCCACCGTTCCCGGAATCAGCGATAAGTTTTCGATTCCCGAAAACCCTTTTTCCACGCAGAACTGTACAAATTCATCCCAGTCCTCCGCTGCCCCCGCCTCGATATCAACATGATCCGTCGTTTCGTTCAGCACCCGAATCCCCTTTATTTCCGGTTTAATCACCAGTCCCTCAAAATCCTTAGTAAAGAAAAGATCATTCCCTTTTCCTATGATCAGAATCTCATTATCATTATAAGAATTAAGAATATCCGATAGCTCCGCAGTCGTTTCCGGAGCAGCGAACAATTTTGCGACAGCCTTAGTACGAAACGAGTTATATGGCAGCAGTTGTATATTTTGTAGAATCTTCATTACATATTAACCTTTATAAATCAAGAAAATGCACGGTTTTTTGTGCAAATCCGGCAAGTTGTTTTTCCACGCCTTCACGCTTTTAGAAACAATAAATTCATCCTCACACGAAATATTCATTGCAATGCACAAGCGTGTTGACGGTCGGCAATGCTGTAAAATATCCTCAGCCATTTTATTATTTCGGTAAGGTGTTTCGATAAACAATTGCGTTTGATCCTCATTGTAAGCCCTTGACTCCAGATGTTTCAGTTTTTTCACCCTCTCATTCCCATCGATAGGCAGATACCCATTGAAAGCAAAGCTCTGTCCATTGAATCCCGATGCCATCACCGCCATCAAAATCGAAGACGGTCCCACCAGCGGGATCACTTTATATCCCAAACGTTGAGCTATAGCAACCACATCCGCTCCCGGGTCCGCTACCGCCGGACATCCCGCGTCAGATATTATCCCCATGCTGTTTCCCTCCATCATTGGAGTAAGCATTCGTTCAAGATTCTTGCGATCAGAGTTCTCGTTCAGTTCAAAAAACGTAAGCCCATCAATATTTATCGCCGGGTTACATTTCTTCATAAATCTACGTGCAGAGCGAACATTTTCAACAATAAAAAAACGCAGATCAGTAATTATCTCAGTGTTGTAAGTCGGCAGAACTCTATTTATTGCCGTATCTCCCAAAGTCACAGGGATTAAATATAGCGAAGGACTATTCATAATCATTAAATTAAAAACCAAATCGAATCAAATCACGAATTGAATTAACATGAATTTGATCAATAAAATCAGCCAATAGATTCACATGTTCAAGTGCGCCAAACGCGACAATCATAAACACAATACCGTAAATACCACCAGCAATGTGCGCAGAGTGATTTATTCCCCCCGAATGGTTTTTGCTCAGATAAACCGATATCATCACAAAAATTATTGCAAAAAGGAAAGCAGGCAGCCATACCGGTATGAACATTACCCCCATAAAATTCATAGGGTTGATAAGCACATAAGCAAAAATTATTGCCGACACCGCCCCCGAAGCCCCCAGTCCATGATAATAGTCGTTATCCCGTTCTTTCAGATAAGTAGGGAAGATAGATACAAACAGCGCACTGAAATACAGTACGATATAAGCCACTGAGCCCGTTAGCTCACCCAATGTCGCGATACAATACTTTTCAATATCCACACCAAAAAAGTACAGAGTGAACATATTGAATATCAGGTGAGTAAAATCCGCATGCAGAAATCCGTAAGTAAAAAGCCGTTGCCATTCCCCATGTTTTAGAGCCGGGGGATAGAAAATCCATTTCTCCATCAAGCCATCATCTTTGAATGCTTTGATAGAAATAATACAAGTGAAAATGATTAAAACAATAGTTATCATAGACCGTAAATTAAGGTACAAAGGTAAATAAAATAATCACAATGCCCCTGCTATCGGTTGTTTATCATGTTCATATATTTCCACAAAGGCGCTGCCATTGTCGCTTGTACAATATCTCCATTACTCAACAGCTCTTTCACCTCGTTTAGTGACAGCAGGTAAACCGAAATATCTTCAGACACATCCAGTGATTGATCACTTATTTTTTCCACACCCTCAGCAATAAAGCAGTACGACATATTGTTTGTAGCACTTGCATTTGGTGATAATCTCATCAATTCTTTCCATGATCCATTTCCATATCCCGTTTCTTCAAGCAGCTCTCTTTTTGCCGCATCCAGTGGAGATTTGTCAGAATCTTCGCACACACCCGCACAAATTTCCATACAAATTTTACCGATCCCGTGTCGATACTGTTTAACAAACACGAACTCCCCTTTTTTTGTTATAGCAATAATATTAACCCAATCAGGATATTCCAAGACATAATATTCAGGAACAATTGTGTTATCCGGCATTTCCAGTCGGTCCATCCTTGCCGTCAGCCATGGTCGTTTGTATAAATATTCGCTACTCAGCAATTTCCATTCCCGGATCTCTTTTTCGTTTAATGAAGTCATATCACCTATTTTTCAACAAATATAACTTATTCATGTCACATTTTTACTGTTAAGAGAAGTAAAATTAATGAAGTTCTTAGATGCAGTATTTTCAAAAAGATTGTCGGAGGTGAGTCGGAGCATCATCGGAGCATACACGGAGCATACACGGAGCATCATCGGACCATCCTCGGAGCATCCTCGGAGCATCCTCGGAGGTCTCTCGGAGGTGACTCGGAGCATGGTGAGAACATGGTGAGAGGAGCAAGTAAGAAAAAATGTAAGTATAAATTTAACATTTTATTTGTTTGTTTTGATTTATTTTTGTTGTTCTTTGTTTAATAATTAATTAACTATCGACTAAGAAATGAAAAATGATTTAATCGACATGAGAAAATTAGTAAGTTTATGTATTATTCTTTTCAGTTTCATTATCACATCATGTAAAAATGAAACAAAAAATAATGTAAAAGAAATATTCATTGATTTTTCAAACGTTGAGAACCTTGATTTATCTAAAGCAGAAAAAGTAAATTTAGAATTAACTGAAAATTCGATTATTGGTAGGGTAGATGAATTTCTATTATACGATGATAAGTATTATTTTATACGATCAGGCAGCAATTTATTTGTTTTTGACCATACTGGATCATTTTTGAATCAAATTGGAAGTAAAGGAACTTGATATATATGATGCTATTGAATTTACTAACAAAACCGAAAATAAAAATAAATATGCCACTTTTGTTAGATGTGTTTCAGAAGACAAGTTGTACTTAAGGTTTATATTTTTGTTTAATGATGGTGTTTACTTTGTTAAATATAATAAAAGAGAAGGTCGTGCTAAAACATATAAATTTGTATGTGATTTGGAAACAATTGAGCCAATTATCTATTTGCACAATAATAATCTTACAGTGCCTGTCAACAGTTTAGAAGACTCTTCGAATCCATCATTAGCAATTATAGATGAGAGTCTGTTATAGTCTCAAGTACTCCTGTGGACTACCCTTTTTTGTAGCTTTCCTTGTATCTCCCCGACAAAGAGTTACAAAGATAAAAGCGTTTTCTCAATTACTGTTTTTTTGTCATTGTCTACACCAGCCTTATCGGCATAATAATGCCAGTTGTGTACCGTATCGGTAATTTGGTCAATTATTTCGACAGTCTTTTTATTGCGGATAGAACGCCCAACTTCGATGAGGTCTTCCCGTGTAAAGTTTTCTCTTTTCCCATTAATGCTTAGAGCATGACGGCTTACCCATTCGCTTCCGGGGCGATAAGCGTGACAGAGGTCGTATGCCGGAGCTAATTTCCACCGATCACCTTGTTTAAGGATAAAAGAAAAGTTTTTTGTATGATCATCACAGTTACGGGCTATTACATTAAACACCATGCGTCGGAACATCTGTTCAGCTTCGACATACGTCAGCTTCAGTTCCCTCATCGTCTGGAATAATTGTTCATAACTGTAACTGTTTACCCTATTATAATCAAAATGCTTCAAGGCACAAAAAGTCTGTATGTGGTGTTTTGTATAGCTTCCTTCCCTGTCGAAGCGTCGAGTCATAAAATGTGCGCGACCGTTCTCTTCCAATAACCGACAAGGCATCATTTCAATTCCGCAATCCAACGCCATCAGGTAGTAAGCGTATTCAACACGACCATATCCATGAGTTGCACCCAATTGCACTTCACTTACCCCGTCAAGTTTAAGCAGCCAGTGTTCAAACCCTTCTGGGGCTCGCGTCTGTCCTGAACGGACTTCACCTGTTTTTTCATTGTAGGCAATCACAGCTTTGGGGCGTGCGCCACCGGCTGATGTTCCGATTTTCAGTATTTCCCGCATAGCCTTTTCTTCATCGGATTTTAAATTGGTTATGAAAGCCTCTTTTTTTGAAAGTAACTTGCCTGCAATTTCTACCAAGCTATCTATCTCTACCGAAAAAGTATTCACATTTTGTTTTAAAATGGCCGGTTCAATTTCCAATGCTCCCATTCCCCGTTTACCTATAAAGCAAAGCATTTCTACCGGGTTCATGCTGTTTTCCGGTCGTCCTTGCTGTGCCAACCACAAATTGATCAATTCATTCCCATAGCGGTCGGGCAACAAGTCTGCGAGCAATCCGGGCAATCCTTTAAAAGTATCGAAAGAAGAACCGTTTTCTTTACGTAATTCGGGAAAAGAATAAATTTGTTGTACCGTGGACAACGGTATCTTTAATGGCGATAGTTCCCATCCCAGACTTTTAAACGTAGGATCATATTCAAAAGAAGCCACACCTGATTTTTCATCCCAGGCAACTGCTCCTGCCATCTTACCCCATATATGTATGATTGCAGTATTCATCATTTATCAAATTTACCAATCAATATTCTCATTATCAGTTTTCTTTTTTTTGGGGAGTGCAACCCGTTGTCTTTTCTTCTTCTCGGCTTTAGCCAAAGCTAACGGGCTTTGATGTTGAGTAATTACAAAAACATCCATGATTTGTAATTGGTCCAACACCCGCAATACCCGGATGAGTGTTGCAACTGTTACCGTTTCGCCTCTTTCCAGCAAACTAAGTGTGGAGCGACTTATACCGGCATCTTCAGCAAGCACAGCCTGAGTTTTATTTTGTTGCATACGGTGATGTTTAACAAACACCCCGATTTGCTTGAGGATGCGATCATCGGTCATTGCCTCCCAATTATTGCGTGATATATCATTCATAAAATAAGTATTATATAAATAGTGAATGAAAAACAATGCAAATATATGATTTTTAATCAACAAAATCAAAATTGATTAAAAATAATGGATAATTTGTACTGAAAAGATTTACAGTAAATTAGGTGAAGAAATAAAAACATATTTTGCAATCATGGCAAAATTAGAGCATGTATCAATAATTTAACTTAACTTGCAGCGGTAAACTTTAGATTGAAAACATACACACAATATGCTTCTAACAATTTTAAATTGAACCTGTTTAATGAATATAATATAATTGACATATGAAAATTGCCATTTACTTATTGACATTTTTGTGTTCAATGGCGGCTTTTGGACAAGGACAAATTAATACAACCACCCTTGACACAATCAATCTACCAAACGGAGTAAAGTATCAGGGTAATATTAAAACTGCAGTTAGTTGGACAGATAAGTTGGGAGACAATATTGTAATTTCAACTGAAACGGGAGAGACAATAAGCAAGGCTGCACCTTCAGACGATTTCAGAGATGCTGCACTTTACGCTTACCACTTCATTGTGGATAAGGACAGTGCCAATCTGACTTGGAAGGTATACGACTTTATAAAAGAGTGTCCAGTTGACATGGAAGCGAATTTTATAAAAAACACATTTCAAGTAACGGACTTAAATAATGATGGTATATCAGAAGTCTGGTTAATGTATAAAACAGTTTGCCATGGTGATGTAAGTCCATACGACATGAAAATAATCATGTATCAAGGACAACAGAAATTCGCAGTGAGAGGACAAAACAAAGTGCAAGTTTCAGATAAGGAGTTTATTGGTGGCGACTATAAATTTGACAAAGCTTTTATTGACGGACCAACAGAATTCAGGGACTTTGCAAAAAAACTTTGGGACAAAAATATTATGCAGACATGGGGAGAATAGGAGCACAAACCGACTACACGGGTACCGGTACATTAGCCGGATTTACCGTAAACCTTGCTTTACCTGCTGTTGATTTAATGACGGTAAATTATTATGATGCTAAATACACGGGTGGTGCTAAAGGCTTACTTACGGGTACCTGTACCTATCAGGTGAATGATGCAACTAAGTATGTGGTTTCAGCCCTTTATTATGATCTTCAGGGGCGTGTAGTGCAAAGCCATACCTCTAACCATTTGGGGGGCTTTGAAGACGAATATTTTGCCTATACTTTCACCGGAAAAGTTAAACAGTGGCAGCATGTGCACTCAGCAACGGGAAAAGCAGCGCAAACAGAGGTATATACCTATGCTTACGATCATGTAGAACGGCTTCTTTCCGTTACTCATAAACTAAACGCTGCTGCGGCTGTTGCATTGGCAACCAACTCCTACGATGAAGCAGGTCGGTTGAAGACCAGGAAGCTGGCAACGGAAACCTCCACATACAATTATAACGTGCGCGATTGGCTCACCCAAATTACCGGCACAAAATTCAGCCAAACACTTACTTACAACACTGCCGTAAATAATGTTTCGCCTCAATACCCCGCTTATAACGGCAATATCAGCGCCATGAAGTGGAAAGCGGGAACGGAAATCGTGGAGCGTGGATATAAATTTGAATACGATGAAATAAACCGCCTGAAGGCTGCCACCTATGGCGAAGGTACATCACTGAGTGACAATCCCAATCGGTACGATGAAAAAGTAACGCTGTACGATAAAATGGGAAACATTGAAAATTTGGAACGGCATGGAAAAGCCGACGGAACCAATGTGTTCGGCATAATTGATAACCTCACGTATGCCTATACCGGAAACAAGCTCACCAAAGTTACCGATTCGGCCACACTTACCACCACTTATTACGGCGCATTTCAATTTGTGGACGGAGCCAACGATGTTACCGAGTACACCTACGATGCCAACGGTAACCTGAAAAAAGATTACAACAAAAAAATAGTGGATATCCGTTACAATTCATTAAATTTGCCTGATGGATTGCAATTTACCAATGGTAATACAACGATGACACATACGATGCAGCCGGGAATAAGTTAGGCGTGACCCATCAAACGGCAGTGGCGGGCATAACCATTCCCATGAGCAGTGAGATGATAACTTTGACACCTGAACAAATCTATTCTTCCTTTAAAACAGACTATTGTGGTAATATGATTTATGAAAATGGAGAATTAAGTAAGATTTTAACGAAAGAAGGTTATATTACTTTCTCAGGTTCAACGCCTGTTTATCATTACTACTTAAGGGATCATCAAGGTAATAACCGCGTTGTATTAAATCAAAGCGGGACGGTAGAGCAGGTGAACCATTATTATCCATTTGGCGGATTGTTTGGTGAAAGTACAAACATCGAAACGCAACCCTATAAATATAATGGCAAAGAGTTTGACGGCATGTATGGATTAAATCTTTTCGATTACGGAGCACGTCATTATGATGCTGCAATTGGGCGTTGGATGAATATGGATCCATTGACAGAGGGATATTATAACATTTCGCCGTATGCGTATTGTGGAAATAATCCAGTAAGATATATTGACCCTGATGGTAGAGACTGGTATGAGGCAGAAAACGAAACTGTAACTTGGACTGATTACACAAGTCAAAAGGATTTGGACGATAACAAAATTAAGGGTACTTATTTAGGACAAGCTCACGTAGTTTTTAATGGTTCAAGGCAAGAACAGTCATTTACTCAGAATGGGAGAAATTATATTGTCGGCGATGGTGCTGTGAATGCTGATGTAACGGTATATGGTACTGGTGGTGCTGACGACATTTATAATTTCACGGGTTATACAATGACTTCTGACCCTGACAAATACATACCTATAGATGAGGGACTATATTCACTTGATTATATGAACCCTGGCAAAGGAGGGGCATTACCTTCTCATTGGGCTGTAAATGGTACAGGTAAAGTGCGAACAATGGACGAAATGCCAAACTCGAACCCTGACACAAAAGGCGAATGGAATTATATGACGCCTTGGAAAACAGGTATATATATTCATTCAACAGGGAAAAATGGTGGATTAGGAACACGAAATTCAACAGGTTGTTTGCTGATTTTAGATTCACAATGGAATGATTTTAATAGTGTAATGAAGGGAGTTACAAGAAGTTCAGTTCGAGTAACACGAACTGACTTTCAACTAATGCCTTTGCAGGGTGTAACAGGGGTAATCCATAATGTTTATATTCCACAGAAAACAACAAGGAGGTAATATGAAAACATGCATTATGTGTTTAATTACGTTATATGTATCAATGTCTTGTGCAAGTGGAAGTAAGAACAAGACAAATCTTATAGAGCATAATGTCCAACAATCAGATACTTTGCAATTAATTAGGCATACGAACACTAATATTCTAACTGTGTTTCTAAATATTGAATATGCAGGAAAAGTGGCAGTGTTTGATATTCCGCACGGAAAAATAACAAAGTATGTTCAAAATAATATAGAAGAGGAAGATTTTGTGATGTTTGACTTGTTGCAAAAGCAAGATAGTATGTATTATATAATAGCATATAGCGGACTGACTGATCATATTTTAGCAAAAGGATGGATTTCTCAAAATACTAATTTGGGGGTTTATTCTGCTGCTTACGGTGATTTGCATTGTTCTCTATACAAAACGCCATTTAATAGAAAGCAAATAATTATTACTGAAAAAGTTTATAACCCCAATATGTATGAGGTGCTTGATTTTGATGGCAAATGGTTAAAAGTAAGAACAAAAATAAATAATAAGTTTTATGTAGGTTGGCTTCCACCCGAAATGCAATGTGCAAATCCATACACAACTTGTAGTTAATGAAAATTAGCACGTTTTTGCGGGGTTGTTTTTTGAGTAGCTATGTTGAATTTACTTAAATAAACTATTCATTTAGTTAATAAACGCCTTTTTGACAGAAATATATCGGCAGGTTTGTGAGGTGGCTCTATCTCGCTCCCTTTGAAAAGGGGGCGAAAAGTGCCGCAAAGCGGTAAAAATGGACGTTAAAGCGCCCACACTGCAAAACTAAAAAGGATTACCCGACACGAACCAACAAAAAAATAGTAGATATCCAGTACAATTCATTAAATTTGCCTGATGGATTGCAATTTACCAACTATTGGCGAAACGCAACCCTATAAATATAATGGCAAAGAGTTTGATATAACATTTCGTCGTATGCGTATTGTGCGAATAACCCTGTGAGATATACCGACCCTACAGGAATGGAAATCGAAGAAGGTAGTCTAAAAGAATGGGGGAAATTAAAGCAACAGGTTGAAAAACAAAGAGATAAACTTCAATCTGATATTTACAAATTAAACGCCAAAGCGGAAGCACAAATGTTGTTGATATAAAATTTGGCGTTACGGCTAATTTCGTTCACAAAATGACACACGCAGGGCAGTTTGAAACGGGTGATGTCGCATTTTCAAATACAGGAATGAGTTTATTACAAGATGTATATGATGAAACGGCTGCATACAAAGCGCAATTTGGGTACAGTCCTTCTTCTGTTTCCGGTTTAACTTCTACTTCTGTTGCAAATTCATTCGGTGCAATTACGCCCGCGTGGGTACAAGGGTTAAAAGATGCAACAGGTAGTATGCCTTATGCTGTGGGTGGTTCGGCAAATACAGGGTTGATACCTATAAATATCAATTCAACGAGAGATGCTCTTATTCAAGCATATCCGTGGAATGCGGCGACATTTAGAGGACTACCTGCAAATTACAATATAAGAACACTTCAAGGAATATATTATAAAAGATGAGAAAAATTATAACATATTCAACCATTTTAATACTATCTCTATCTTGTAAAAGCCAACAATTTAATGTTGTTTCTTTGTGCGGTACATTTGATGGAGTAGAGGGCGGGAAAAATCCATTATCTACTTACGTGTTGTTGGAATTGAATATGGATAATACTTGTTCTTTGAAAAAAACTTTTGATTTGTCAAAAATTGAATGTCGAGGCGAATGGGCTATGCTTAATGATGGTGTAATAGAGATAAGGTGTAATAATAATCCTGTTTTGAGTGATATTGAAAAAGCATTGCAGGGAGGAAGTTATATTGAAGGAACTATTAAAATAAAAGTTTTGAGTAAAAACAAATTAAAATTGGGCAATACCGTTTTGAAACGAATGCGGCCAAAAGATAAAAAAGGGCTTCCAATTTTAAAACCGTAAGAAAATAATGAAGTATATAATAGTCTGTTTATCTTTTGTAATTGTATCGTGCAATTTTTCCCCTAAACAAGAAACGGAAAGTGTAAATAACAAATCCGATTTTAGTAAAGTGGCAAAAGACACGTTAATTACGTATGACATAGAGGGAATTAGCGCAGAGGGTGTAGGAACTAAAGTAAATTACGTGAACGGTAAATATCAAAAAGCGTTACGAGTATTTATGGAGAAACAGGACAAGCCACAATAATCTATGAGTTTGGGGTGGATAAGATAAAGGTTTGGGAAACTAAATATTCTTATAATTCAAGAATAGAAAATGTAAAATCAGATGAAGATATGCAATTGAGTTATGAAAGAAGTTACCTCATTGATTTTAAAGGAAATCTTATCGGAAAAGAAATTCCTGACAGGATAGATATTTTCAAAGAGTTTAAAGAAGTCGTTCCTTTTGAATTGAAATAATCCAAAGCTCTGCAAATAGCAGGGCTTTTTTTCTGTCCTGCTCCGCAGAACCAAAAAGAGGGACAAAAATGGAGTGCTGAAAGCACGATTAAATTATAATTGCTTCGCAAATTTTCCGTTTTCATTCCTAAAAATCGGGCAAAATAAAAAAGTTATCAACAATTTGTTTTTTTTAGTGATGTGTTAGCCAGTAATAACCGAGCACTATAGTACTTCTATTTTTACGGAGAAATATATTAGCAAATTAATCAGCAAGATTACGTTTATATTTAACATTTTTATATTTGTTTAAGTACTCCCCATTAACTGGAGAAATTTATTAGCATGGTAATCAGTATGATTAAGTGTATATTTAAATTTTTGTTTATATTTGTAACCACCGTAACCGTTACGGGTATAACAAAAACCGTTCAATTTGGTTAT
>DHSL01000052.1 GCA_002411345.1 Bacteroidales bacterium UBA5287
ACGGTTATTTAGGACTAGTCAATTTAGAATATTAATCTCTTCTTCCTAGTGCAATCATAACATAGTAAATCAACGTTGCCAATGATCCCAATGCCGCAACCACATAAGTATAAGCCGCCCATTTCAATGCATCACGTGCCTGTTCCTCGTTACTTGAGTCCGTGATTCCTGCTTCGCTCAACCAAGCCAAAGCACGGTTTGAAGCATTAATTTCCACAGGTAAAGTAACAAAACTAAAAAGCGTAGTAAAAGCAAATAGTGCGATACCAAACCAAATTAGATTAGGGAATATGTTTATTAATAATATTCCTGCAAGTAACACCCATGTTACCCATTGATTTGCAAACGACACTACGGGAACTAAGGCTGAGCGTAATTTTAATGGACCATATTGAGTAGCATGCTGAACGGCGTGTCCAGTTTCGTGTGCTGCAACTGCAGCAGCAGCAACGCTATTTGAGCCGTAAACCGGTTCGCTCAGATTGATAGTCATATTTGAAGGATTGAAATGATCGGTAAGGTGGCCTCGTGTTGAGACTACATTTACATTATAAATTCCACTCTGCTGCAACATTGTTTCCGACACATCTTTTCCCGTCATACCATTCCTTATAGGTATGCGAGAATATTTCTTAAAGCGACTTTGCAACATTGCAGATACAGCGTAACTTGCAATTGCTATTCCAATAAAAAGAATCCATACTAATGCCATAAATATCAATATTTATAAATTAAAAACCATCAACCTAGAAACCTATTTGTTTCCTTTTCTAATAGTAATGCAATTACTGTGCCAAATAACGAGTTATAGTCTGATTTCTATTGGGTCCTACTGAAACTATTTTAATAGGAACTCCTAATTCTTCTTCAAGAAAAGACAGATATGCATTGAATTCTTCGGGGAACTCATCTTCAGATTTCATCTTCGACATATCCATTTTCCATCCCGGCAACTCAATCAGTACAGGTTTTAGGTTTTCGTCCAATTCGAAAGGCATGGTTTCTCTTACTTCACCTTCTATTTCGTATGCAACGCATGCTTTTATTGTTTCAAATGTATCCAGAACATCGCTTTTCATCATTACCAACTGTGTTACACCATTTAGCATGATAGTATATCTTAAAGCCACAAGATCGATCCATCCACAACGACGAGGTCTTCCTGTCACTGAGCCAAATTCATTTCCGTTATCTCTCATTTGTTGACCATCATCGTCAAACAATTCAGACGGAAACGGACCACTTCCTACTCTAGTACAATAAGCTTTGAAAACACCAAACACATCTTCAATCTTTGAAGGGGCGATTCCCAGACCAACACATGCTCCAGCACATACTGTGTTAGATGAAGTCACAAAAGGATATGATCCAAAATCCACATCCAGCATTGAGCCTTGAGCTCCTTCTGCCAAAATGCGGTTTCCTTCATTTAATTGTTCATTGATAAATATTTCACTATCGATGATTGTAAATTCTTTTAATTTTTCGATCCCTTCAAACCATTCTTTTTCTAAAGTAGTTAAGTCGTACTGATAATTATAACTATCCAAAATCGCTTTATGTCTTTTAATTGCAGCCTGATATTTCTGTTCAAAATTATGGAAGATATCCCCTACTCTAACACCATATCTACCAACTTTATCCTGGTAGGCAGGTCCTATTCCTCGACCAGTAGTTCCAATTTTTGATTCACCTTTCGATTGTTCTGAAGCAGCATCTATTAATCTATGCGTTGGTAAAATTAAATGAGCCTTTCGTGAAATAAACAATCTGTCCGTCACTTTATGACCCGATTTTTCAAGTGTTTCAACTTCAAGTTTAAACAATGCAGGATCTAAAACTACGCCATTTCCAATAACATTAAATTTGCCTTCTTGAAAAATCCCCGAGGGAATAGATTTCAAAACATATTTCTGTCCATCGAATTCTAGTGTGTGACCAGCATTTGGTCCTCCCTGAAATCTTGCAACACCTTTGTATTGAGGAGTTAATACATCAACAATTTTTCCTTTACCCTCATCTCCCCATTGAAGGCCTAAGATTACATCTACTTTCATATTAGTGGTTCTATTATATCTATCTTTTCTTTTTTGTCAATATCCAATTTCAATTCATTTTCGCGTTCAAGTTTTTTTACATGCAACTTATTAGTATGATTGCACTTACTACATAATCCATATATATACATATTATAATGGTTTATGGAAAAGTTCTTTATCTTTTTCTGCTGTGAAGGAGTGAAGATATTGCTATTCTTGGTTTCCCAAACCTGTCCGCAAGATGTACAAATAAGATGAGCATGGTTTTCATTACCAAACGTACGTTCATATTTAGCCGTATTATCGCCAAACTGATGTCTTACTACCAATCCACTATCAAGTAATAATTGAATAGTGTTATATAGAGTTGCACGGCTCACCCTGAAATTTGCATCGATCATAGAATTATACAAAGAGTCCATATCGAAATGCCCTTTAGTAGAATAAATATGGTCTAAGATTGCAAAACGTTCAGGGGTTTTACGATGTTTATTCAGAGTTAGGTAATTCATGAATTCATCCTTAACCTGTTTTCTTAACTTCTGATTGGTAATCATATCACAAATATATTGATTTTTCGTGAGTTTTGAATATGATAATCTTATTATTTAAATTCTTTGTTGATAAAATTAATTGATACCTACAGTCTATTTTATCGTATCAGAGTGCCAAAAAAATGCAGGGTAAGAAATTTCGCTTTCGTTGTGATAAGAATCCGATGCTGAAATAAAATAATAATATGCATTTCCGTCTTTTGGTGGTTGATAAATAAATTCTGAATTACGCAAGCCTGTAGCCAATACATTCTTACCATTATTTATGTCAATACTGTCAGATTCAGATCGATAAATTGTGTAAGTTTTGCGTTCCTTAGGATTTTTAATTTTCCATTTCAATTGAAATGCTTCTTCAACATTCTCAGCAGTTAAGTCGAAAGGCACATCAGTTACGGTATCTTTTAGCCACGTCATAGCCGGCAGTTTTGCTGGATACTTATATAACTCTTGGATTGAGTTAAGAATACCTTTAGTGTTCGACAGCACATTCTCTGCCCTAAAATAAATCTGTCCATTTGTTTCTTGTATCCGTGAATAATCAATTTGTTCAAGAATATCTGTTTTAGACCATCCCAGTTCAACCATTTGATAAGCACCAAGTCCAGGTACAAAGATTCGATCATTTGCTATGCTCTTCCAATCACTAACATATGGATAAAAGAGTTGATCATCATAGTACATCATAGGATAAATCGCATCAACAACACCATTTTGGATCCAACTACTAACATCTTGATATACTGTTTCATAAGCCGTCCAACCTCTGCCATTTCCGTTCAAAGAACGATAACGTCCTAAAGGAGCGCAGCTAACTTGTACCCAAGGTTTTGCCTCTCTTACCCAACTATTCACTTTTGTTAAAAACCTAGTAATATTATCTCTTCGCCATTGTTCTTTGGACTTACCTTTTCCATATAATCTATACATCCCGTCATCCGGGAATTTGCCAGAATCAGGATATCTAATATAGTCAAAATGAATTCCATCAACATCATAACCATCAACTATTTCTTTTACCAATGAGAGCAAGTAATCGTCAGTTTTGGGATTTCCAGGGTCTAAAAACCATTCACTCTTATATTGTTTGGTAATGCCGGGGATTTTTTTAGTAACAGATTTAATGCCTAAGCTTCTTACCTGTTTATTGCCACCTAATGGATAAGTAACAAGCCAAGCATGACATTCTAATCCACGTTTGTGACTTTCTTCTATTGCAAATGCCAGTGGGTCAAAGATATTTCCTGCAGATTGACTGCCAACTATTAAAGATGACATTGGTTCGTACTTCGATTTATACATTACCTCACCTCTAGAACGTACTTGAAAGAATATAGTGTTAAAATTATACTGCTGTAATTTATCCAAGATCTGAATAAGTTCGCGCTTTTGGCTTTCAACACTTGTATTATTTTTTGGCCAATCCAAACCATAATTTGTTGTTAACCAAACAGCTCTTACTTCTGTTGCGGGAATCTGCTGTCCGAAGAGTTGTGCTGCCACAAAACAAAAAGCAACAACAAACAGATAGACTTTATTCATTTATTTCAATAATTCGTTTTTTAACGTTACAAAAATAAGATAAAAAACCGCTTTTGCTCTCTAATTGTGTAAACTTAACAGTTAAAAGTGGAAAACAATGTAAAAAAATGATATCTACTATTGTGCTAATTTAAGAATACGCGCTGCGCCTCTTAACACTAACATGAATACTAATGTTCCTATAATTAAATCAGGAATTGCACTATCAAGCCACCAAACAAAAAGGCCCGAAACTATAACTCCTACATTAATGATTACATCATTTGAAGAAAAAATAACGCTTGCTCGAATATGAGCATCATCACTTTTAGATCGCTGCAACAACCACAAGCAGAACGAATTAGCCACTAATGCCAGAAGAGACACAATGATTATTGTTTTAAATTCAGGAACTGTTTCAAAACCAATAAATCGCCTTACAACTTCCATTAAACCCATTAAAGCAAGCAAGATTTGCAAGTACCCGCTAATGTGTGCGACTTTCTTTTTTCTTGAAACTACTGCACCTACAGCCATTAAACTCATACCATAAACAAGCGCATCGGCCAACATATCCAGACTATCAGCAAACAAACCCATTGACTCAGAAAAGAATCCTGCAATAATCTCGATTAAAAAGAAGCCAAAATTGACAGTTAAAACAACCCAAAGTAAACGTCGTTGTTGCCAGTCTTCAGTTTCACTTACAAAAATATTATCAGTATTAACTACCGTTTCCATTAATTTTGCCCCCAGATTTAGAGACACTAATTGTTGAGTTAATTCTTCAGTATTTCTGTTGTGATAAACCTTCAAAGTCCGCCCAAACAAATCGAATTCAAGTTTTGCTATTCCAGGATAGTCCTGTAATTTCATCCTTATCAAATTCTCTTCGCTCGCACAATCCATTTCACTAATATGATATATTGATTTTTTCATTTAGTTACTATTAGTCGATAATTAATTCCCAATATCCCACATCCCTCCATTCGCCAAACTTCCATCCAACCTGTCTCATATAGCCAACCTGTTTGAATCCAAATTTCTCATGTAAATTAACACTCACATTATTAGGGACAGTGATTATTGCCATTAAGACATGTGTATTTTTTGAATCGACCGATTTTAGAAGATGATTATATAACAAACCTCCAATTCCTTTTCCCCTTATGTCTTTATGTAAATATATGGACACTTCTTTCGAAAATGAATAAGCAGCCCTCTCTTTCCAGAGATGCATATAACAATAACCCGCCATTTTTCCATCTACCTCTACCACGTATGCAGGATTTCCCGAATCAATTATTTCTTTGATTCTCTCTCGCATATCAGTTTCAGAAACAGCAATAGTTTCAAAAGTCACAACTGTGTTTTCAACATAATAATTATAGATATCACTAATTGCAACAGCATCGCATAGCGACATCCTTCTTATCTTAATTTCATTATAATTATTTTCCATTAAAATAATTCAATTTATCAATCAAATTTCAGTGTCTCATATTTACTAATCAAAGGTACAAACAATGTTTTTATTAAAAATGCGATTTTTCATTTATAACCAACTGTTCACATATATTTATACAGAAAAAGTATATCTAATTATCTATATTGTAAATAATTTGTATCTTTAGCCGAATAAAATCGTCATCATATGAAAAGAGCTGAAAGATCTCATGTAATAGTTACCGGAGGAGCTCAAGGAATTGGGCGAATTGTGACCTGTCAATTAATCGAAAATGGATACAATGTTTCTATTTTTGATATTGATGGAGAAGCGATGGAAGAGTTAAAACATGTATTTAACAACAAATACTGTCAGTTTTTTGTTACAGATGTTTCAAACGAAGTCAGCGTAAAATCCTGTATACGTGCAGCTGTAAAGCGTTTTGGGCCAATTTATGGACTTGTTAACAATGCTGTTTGCACAATTTTTAAACCAATGGAAGAATTGAGTTTAAACGAGTGGAATATGGCATTAGGTACAAATCTGACCGGAACTTTTTTATGTTGTAAACATGCAGTATCTAATTTAAAAGAGACACACGGAAGTATTGTAAACATGGCCTCAACACGCGTTTTTCAGTCGGAGCCCAATACAGAATCCTATTCAGCAAGCAAAGGAGGTATCTATGCACTCACCCATGCAATGGCTATAAGCTTGGGACCCAACGTTAGAGTAAACAGCATAAGTCCTGGTTGGATTGATGTTTCAGCTGCAAGAAAGAAAGCAAACGCTATTCAAGAAAAGATATCACCCGAAGACCACGCTCAGCATCCTGCTGGTCGCGTTGGCAACGGATTAGACATTGCGAGAATGGTACTTTTTCTACTTAACAAAGAGAATAGTTTTATAACCGGACAAAACTTTGTTGTAGATGGAGGTATGACAAAGAAAATGATTTATATTTAGCTTTATAGACTAAATTTCATTTTATTGGTTTCACTTTGATAAGAAGAATACCAAGTATTGTCCAGAAAAGTTCACGAATGCGAAAACATAAGCTCACTAAAACACCTTGTCCTGCAATAAGTCCCAGAATAGTAAAAGCCATTGCAAATCCGCCTTCACGCGATCCAAGTTGCATAGGCATAAAAAATAAGATATTTGTGATAAATGACTGAACTGACTCAACCACAACACTTTGCCCGAATGTCACTGGTGAATTTATGGCATACATAAGAACCACTGTTTCTAAACACAAGATATATCTTGAAATTAATTCCAACGTTAGTGAACCAAAAAAATCTTTCTTTCTGTTTTTATATAAATCAGCAATCAAAAAGTCCATTTGGTCAATTTTCTCCTGATTAGATAGCTTGTAAGCTCGCATACGTTTTCCAATATATGGCAATTTTATACTAAAGCGAATTGCCTTGTTCACAATCCCTTTTGTATATACAGTAAAAGACCAGTATATCAACACCATAGAAGCAATCGCCGCCAAAATCAAAACTATTTTTACAGGGATCGAAGGATTAGGCGCAATTAACAGTAGTAGAGGAATAGAAATCATCCAGAAAATAAAGTGTGATACAAAATGCATCATCGCATATAACAATACAGAAGATGTAGCCTTTTGAATTCCCAATATCGGCTTCATTTCCAATATCTTATATGGCTCACCTCCCAAAAGGCCGAATGGTGTGATATAATTTATGGCATAACCACTTACTGTTAGTTTAAATGTAAGCGGAAACGAAAATCTCTTAGATTCAGGACTACCATCACGGATTACCACATGAAAAGCAAATGATTTGACAAGATAAACCAACCCCCAAAGACCTATTATCGTACCAAAATGCCATCCAATTTTCCGAATATTTCCCCAAATGACATCGACACCAATTTGCCAAATCATCACTCCAAGAGAAAGCAACCCTATTAAGAAGAATAGGTTTAATACCAACTTTCGTTTATCTGCCATGTAAACAAATGTAAAAAAAGGAAGAAGTCTCCAGATTTTTGAAGCATTCTTCCTTTAAATATATAATGTATATTACTTTCTAAAAGGGAGTTTTGTTACCTCAGCTTTTAGATTCTTATTGCGTACTTTTATATAAAGTTCTGTGCCTACTTTCACATATTCTTTTTTCACATAACCCAATCCAACACCTACTTTTAGGACAGGAGACATTGTTCCAGAAGTCACAGTTCCTATTAATTCATCCTTTTCATTAACTATTTCATAACCATGACGAGGAATTCCTTTATCAATCAAGGTAAAACCGCAAAGTTTATGTTCAACTCCCTCAACTTTTTGTTTTTCCAAGACATCCCTACCTATAAATGGCTTATTATCTACAAATTTGGTAATCCAACCCAAACCGGCCTCTAACGGAGTTGTTTCATCGCTCAAATCATTTCCATATAAACAAAAACCCATTTCTAAACGCAATGTATCACGAGCACCAAGACCAATAGGTTTGATACCAAATTCTTTACCCGTTTCAAAAATCTTTTCCCATATAGACAATCCGAATTCAGGATAGAAATACAGCTCAAAACCACCTGCACCAGTGTAACCAGTATTTGAGATAATTACATTATCCACTCCGGCAATCTTTCCAGTCGTGAAATGATAATAAGGAATAATGGAAAGATCAATATCAGTTAACTTTTGCAAAGTTTCTTGTGCTTTAGGACCTTGAATAGCCAATTGAGCCATATGATCAGAGGCATTTTCAAGTTCTGCACCCATTGTATTCTGCTTTACGCACCAATCCCAATCTTTCTCTATATTTGCTGCATTTACAACCAACAAATATTTTTCATCCTCATAATAATAAGCGATAAAATCATCAATTATACCTCCTTGTTCATTAACAAAACAGGTGTATTGTGCTTTACCTAAAGTAAGAACAGACGCATCATTACTACCTACTTTTTGCAAAAAATCAAGTGCTTTGGGACCTTTCACCCAAAACTCACCCATGTGCGAAACATCGAAAACACCAACTGAATCAACTACAGTGTGATGTTCATCTATAATTCCTGAATATTCGATTGGCATGTTGTAACCTGCAAACTCATGCATTTTTGCACCCAGAGAAATATGCAAGTCGGTAAATGGAGTCTTTTTCATATTATTAATTGAATTACAAGTGTATATTATGTTATTATAAATCAAACGAAGTGCTGAAAGTAGATTCTTGCTCAACTAACTGAACAATCTTTACAATCACTTCTGAAGCCTTTTTAAGCGAATTAACAGGCAAGAATTCATTTCTACTGTGGAAATTTAGCCCACCCGCAAAGATATTTGGGCAAGGTAATCCCATAAATGATAGTCGAGCACCATCTGTTCCTCCTCTAATTGGTTGAACCTTAGGAGTTACACCAACAGCCTCGATGGCATGGTAGGCGAAATCGATGACATGCTTAACGGGTTCAACTTTTTCACGCATATTATAATATTGATCGCTGATTTCCAACGTTATACGATTATCATATTTTTGATTCAACTCATTTACAAAACCACTGATCATTTCTTTTCTCTTTTCAAACTTTTTAAAGTCGTGATCACGAATGATATAAGAAAGGGATGTTTCTTCGACTGTTCCATTCATTGAAGTAAGGTGATAAAAGCCTTCGTAACCTTCGGTAGTTTCAGGTCGATCTTCTATCGGCAGCATGCTAACCAACTCGTTTGCAATATGCATTGAATTAATCATCTTATTTTTAGCATATCCAGGATGGACATTTCGTCCTTTAATTGAAATTTTGGCTGATGCTGCATTGAAATTTTCATATTCCAATTCTCCAAGCTCACCGCCATCCATAGTATAACCCCACTCGGCACCAAACTTATTAACATCAAATTTATCGGGTCCACGACCAATTTCTTCGTCTGGAGTAAAACCTAAACGAATTTTACCATGTTTTATTTCAGGATGTTCAATTAAATATTGAACTGCATTTACAATTTCCGCGACACCGGCTTTGTCATCCGCTCCTAATAGGGTTTTACCATCGGTAACAATGATATCTTCACCTATATAATTAAGCAATTCAGGAAAATCATTGATTGATGAAACTATGTTTAGTGACTCATTTAAAACTATATCTTCTCCTTTATAGTTTTTGATAATGCGAGGATTCACATTTTCACCACTCATATCGGGACTGGTATCAAAATGAGCAATAAAACCTATTACCGGAACTTGTTTATCAGTATTTGCAGGTAATGTTGCCATCAAATAGCAATTGTTATCTAAAGATACTTCAGTTAAACCAAGCTCTATTAAATCTGCCTCAACTTCTTTTGCTAAAAGAAACTGCTTATTTGTTGATGGCGTTTGAGTATTATTCTCATCCGATTGTGTGCCAATTCGGGCATATTTTATAAATCTCTCTACAATATCCATATGTAAATAATTAAATAATAGTATGTTTGATTAATATTATAATTACAACTACCAAACTCATGCAAAGGTAAGCAAAGGTCTGTTATTTGAAAAATCTAATTTATGGTTTTTGCATTTGAAAAAAATTGTTGTATCTTTGCACCGAGGGTAAGTCCTATACGGTCAGCTCCCATTGAATCCCCCAGGTCTTGACCGAAGCAAGGGTATTTGGTTGTAGCGGCGCGATATAGTAAGCTTACCCTTTTTTCGTTTTTATAAAATGCTTAATTTATTATTTTATGAAAAAGACATTCTTACTTTTAACTCTTTTACTTCTTACTGTTCAAAACCAAATTTTTTCACAAAGTATAGAAGGTGATTGGAATGGCGCGCTAAACATTTCTGGAGTTCAACTTAGACTGATATTTCATATTGAACAAACAGAAAATGGATTGAAAGGAACAATGGATAGTCCTGATCAAGGAGCAAAAGGGCTGCCAGTAAGCACAATAAGTTTTAAAAATTCAATCTTGATGTTATCGATGAAACAGATTGGAATGGAATACCAGGGTACTCTTTCCGGTGATAGCATTATTGGCAAATTCACACAGATGGGAGCTAAACTTCCATTAAATTTATACAGAAAAGCAATAGAAATAACAACACTTATACGATCACAAGAACCAAAGAAACCTTATAACTATTATGTTGAAGAGGTTACTTTTAAGAATACAAAAGATGGCAACACTTTAGCCGGCACACTGACTTTACCTAACAAAACAGAGAAAACACCAGTTGTTGTGTTGATTTCGGGCAGTGGAGCGCAGAACAGAGATGAAGAGTTAATGGGACACAAGCCTTTTTTGGTGATTGCCGATTATTTAACAAGCAACGGAATTGGCGTTTTACGTTTTGATGATCGCGGAACAGGTTCATCAACAGGAGATTACAACCCAGCCACCACAGCCGATTTGGCGAATGATGCAGAAGCTGCCGTTGCATATTTAATGACAAGAAATCAGGTTGACAAAAAGAATATCGGGCTGATTGGCCACAGCGAGGGTGGAATCATTGCCCCAATGGTCGCTGCCAAAAATAAGAATGTGGCATTTATTATTCTTTTGGCAGGACCGGGGCTTCGGGGTGATAAAATATTGGGACTGCAGACTGTGGCTGTTGCAAAAGCTAATGGCGCGTCTGATGAACTTGTAGAAAGGATGCTCAAGTTTAATAAAGGTTCTTATGAACTTGTTCTAAACTCTAATGATAAGGAAAAACTTAAAACAGATTTAGAGAATTATTTACAGAAGGCTTTTAAAGAAAATCCTAATTTTGCTCCGGGCTTATCAACTGAGCAACTCAATAGCTATATTTATACAACAGTTGCACAAATGACTTCGCCTTGGATGAAATATTATATAAAATATGATCCCTATACTACTTTAACTAAATTGAAAATTCCTGTCTTAGCTCTCAATGGTGCAAAAGATACACAGGTAGCACCTAAAGAGAATCTTAATGCAATAAGAAAAGCTTTCGATGAAAGTGGAAATAAAAAGCTGACAACTATTGAATTACCAAATCTTAACCACCTGTTTCAGGAATCAACAACTGGCTCTCCAACCGAATATCCTAAAATAGAACAAACTTTTTCTCCAATAGCGTTAGAGCAAATGAATTCTTGGATTCATAAGCAACTAAAATAAGTCGATAAAAATAGATTCTAATTGAAAACCACCTGTTCTGAAATAGATTAAAACAGAACAGGTGGTTATTTTTTTAATAAATTACTATTATGCTTTTTTCTTGAGAAGACGATTATCTAAGGATAATTTACCAGCACCTATAAAAAATGTTGCAACAAAAACTATCAACAGATCAAGTGCATGACCGTAAATCATAAATCCGTCGCCGGCCATTAAATGTGTGCCCAAAGCAACTGCCATCATACCAGCTAAAAATACTGTAGCAGATCGAAAAAATAATCCTAATGCAAATAATATTCCACCAACAGATTCAGTAAGTGCTGCTAATAAACCCCAAAAAGTGGGCGCAAAGTCAATTCCAAATGCAGACAAAGAACTCCCAATCGCAGTCCATGTATCTACTCCTCCGGTTAATTTTGGTAATCCGTGGAAAAAAATCGATATTCCTATTCCTACTCTTAAAATGAGTAATCCAAAATGTAATAATTTATCTTTTGTAGTCATTTCGTTAATTTATTTGTGTTTAATGATAATATTAAACCAAAAAACGACATTAATTGTTTATTTTTGCTTCATAAATAAAATTGATATGTCTACTTTCGCCCCATTCTCAAAACCATTATATGTAATGCTCAAACCTGTTGGCGCACTTTGTAATCTCAGATGCGAGTATTGCTATTATCTTGAAAAATCTGGTTTATACACACAAAACAAGAATCATGTAATGAGCGACGAACTACAGAAACGGTTCACAAAAGAGTATATTGAATCTCAAACAATGTCGCAAATAATGTTTACTTGGCATGGCGGGGAGACGCTAATGAGACCATTAAGTTTTTATAAACGCGCAATCGAACTGCAAAAACAATATGCTCGAGGAAGGCAAATTGATAATTCTATACAAACAAACGGAACTCTGCTTACTGACGAGTGGTGCAAATTCTTCAAAGAGAATAATTTTTTGGTAGGAATCTCAATTGATGGTCCGCAAGATTTTCATGATGAATATCGACGCGACAGTATGGGCAGACCATCATTCCAAAAGGTATTGCGCGGAATTGAACTGTTGAAAAAACATGATGTCGAATTTAATTGCATGGCTGTGGTAAACGATTACAATGCTGACTACCCGCTGGAATTCTACGAGTTTTTTAAAAAGATTGGTTGCCAGTATTTACAATTTACTCCTATTGTGGAACGAATAACAGATGATACAACAATGAAACTGGCTTCCGCAAAAGACTCAACGGCAAAATTGGCGCCTTTTAGTGTTTTGCCTGAGCAATGGGGAAATTTCCTTTGTACAATTTTTGATGAGTGGATCAAACAGGATGTGGGTAAAATTTTTGTGCAATTGTTTGATTCTATTTTGGCCAATTGGGTTGGGGAACAACCTGGCATTTGTACAATGGCTAAGACTTGTGGTCATGCAGGAGTAATGGAATTTAACGGGGATGTTTATTCATGCGACCACTTCGTATTCCCCGAATATAACTTAGGAAACATTTATACTAAGCCTTTAGCATCAATGATGTATTCCGAAACACAACTTAAATTTGGTAACGATAAGTTTGATAAACTTCCGCAACAATGTAGAGAATGTTATTTTTTGTTTGCTTGTAATGGCGAATGCCCTAAAAACCGATTCATAACAGACAAATATGGTAATCAAGGTCTTAACTATCTATGCAAAGGATATTATCAGTTTTTTCAACATGTGGCTCCATACATGGATTTTATGAAAAACGAATTATTGGCTCAACGTGCTCCGGCAAATGTAATGGATTGGGTTAAAAATAATCGGTAAATATCGTGAAATGTATGAGTAATAAACGTAGAATAATTAAACACATATCATCTGGCGTATACACATATGTTGGCAACAAGCTTAAAAAACATATAAAGGATAAGAATAAATCAGAACTTGTGATTAGTCAGCCAAAACGAGAATATAAAAGAAAGTATGAAGATCCTTTCAAGAATTTCTCTAAAATTCATGCACCTGAAAATCTCTCATTTATTAAAAATCCTATTGATGATGTTGAATTTATATCAAATTTAGAAATTCACTTTAATAAAAAGAAAAAGGTTTTTGTTGTTTTAAAATATCTAACATCTATTACCTATGATACAATTGTTGTATTGCTGTCAATAATGGTAAAATTTAAAGCTCATAAAATAGATTTTAATGGAGACTATCCTTTAAATGCTAATGCTAGCAAAGTTCTGGAAGATTCTCAATTTTTAAAATATTTGTATAAGCAATTTAAAGAATAGGAAAGAAATAATTTTGGACAACATAGTCCTATTCATACTCATGCCTATAAGGATGTTGATTCTGAACTTGAAAGTAAATTAATCGAAAACACAAGTAAAACAGTTGTCAGCATCGAATACATAACATATGGCAATCAGTTGGTTATCGAGAGTTTCAGCCCAAATCAAAAGTATTTAAAACCTGAAAGGTAAGTGCTTCGAAATACCAAACGTTTCATACATATAGCCGTTGGTGGTAATGCTAATAAACTAACAGTAAAATTTTGAACAATTAAATAATTGCAAGGAGAATTACTTCTCTTTTTAAAAACAGGTAAAAGTAAATGGAAAAACAAATGGACATTCCGCAAAGCGGCAAGAAATGGTACGTAGGAAACCGATTTCTAAATGGGATTTTATTAGTATGCATGGTGCTTATTTTTGTCCCCGCTGCGGGGCAAAAGCCGGCCAAACCAACGTTGTATAAAGTGGTTTATACAACAAAAGACCATGTCGCTACACCTTATAGGGCTAAAACAGACGGTGATATAGTTGGCGAGGTGCTGACATCACAGGTTTATGAAGTTATTGACATTGAAGGTGATTGGGCAAAGATAAAGTACAAAGGTGGTGAATATTATCTCTGGAAAAAAAGGCTTGTAAAAGTGGATGCACCGGATATTGTTGCTTCACCCTGGGCGAAAGAATGGTTTTCGTACAACGGAGTTTATATAGGTAATGCCGGCGAGTGGAGCGGTGTGTCCGACGACTGGACAAAACCCGTAACTCGTGCCGAAATGGCACGTTTGCTTGTTGTAGATATTATGGAGACCATATATGGCAATTGGGCAGTCAAGTTTTCATTGGAAGGTGTAGTACAATCTAAAGAACAAGGATTTTTTACCGATACAAAAGATTTTTATTCGGACCGGTTGGCTTATTGGGGAATAATTCCCGGAGGGAAGTTTAACCCGGCAGGAACGCTTACCTACGATGAGATGACAACACTTATTTTAAAGCTAATGGCTTACGACTATAACCGCAATAAAAGGGGAAGCCAATTAACCAAAGCTGATATAGCGGGATTCGGTATTGGCGGAGACAAAGGAACAAATGCTAAATGCACAAAGGAACAGGCAAAAATGCTTTGCGACAAGGTTGTATTATGGAATAATGAGATGTCACGACTTATTGGAGCTAAGTCTGAAAAAAATAGTCGGAATACTGGTACTGTTTACATGTGCGATGGAATCTATACGATCAAAACCATGCTCGGTAAAAAACCCAATCAGCCACACCTTTTCGTTAATGAAGCGGGCAAAGTTGAACTGAGCAATTCCCAAAAACAGCAGTTCAAAATTACGTTCAAGAAGGGCGCTCTGAATATGAACAGGAGAGCTATGTCTTTATTCACCATTCAGACCATGGACGGTAAATACCTTGGAACATCGGGTACCCCAGTGAATGGCAGCCGCCTTATCGCCCAAAAGGAAGAGTTTTTGTGGTGGATTGAGTATGGACCATCAGAAGATTACCAATTCACCAATTTCATAGAAGACCCAAACAATTTTCATCAGATACTAAATGTGTCTGCTTGGGAAATTACAGACGGCACTCCTATCATCTCCTGGTTTTGGAAACACGGAATAGGATCAGACTCAAATAACTGCAAGTTCATTTTCGATAAAGTAAAGTAAGCACTAAAAATATATAAAAGACGATAAATGGGGCAGATACAGATGACAAAATATTTTAAAAATTACATTTTCGGCAATACTGCAAACTGTCTCGTCCTAAAATAGGTGGTTCTTCTTCAATTTAGTTGAAAACTCACATCTTCCCTTTTCTGGTTAATCAGTTGCAAATAGTAGATAATATTATTATTGTAAGATAAGTATCCGACATTAATTAAGCATCTAATAATCAATATAAAGGACTATCGTATGGAACCATCGTAATTGATTTACGCCATAAGCACCCAATAGATCTATTGGACAATAGAGCAAAAAGCAGCTCTCGCTCGTGGATGGAGAATAATAATCGAGTCAGTTTGGTTAATCGTGACCATTCCACCGAATACAGTTCTGCCATTCGGTCAATAGATCGTCCTATAATCAAGAAAATAGAAACAAGATCTCAATTAACTCCCATAAAATTGATATCATCCATTGTGAGACAGTCTATTTTCAGAAAGAATAGAAACCCTGAAGATGAGCAGCTTATTGAATTGTTGTCGAGATTCACGTGGTTTAACCAAATGTATTAAGCCTCCACTGCATTTTATGAACTCATCGCAGGTAGTGATCCAGATGCGTTAATCAAGTGGATGAGGAAATTCTGGAAGACTGAAGTAAATACGCTTAAATCATTTATTACTGGAATCAAGATGGATTTTAAAGCTGTTAAAAACACCATTAAATATAATGTAACAAATGGCATAACGGAAGGATTCGTAAATAAACTGAAAGTTGTCAAAAGGGTTATGTACGAAAGAGCAGGATTGGACTTGCTTAAAAAGAAAATGATTATGGAGAAGATTCTATTCAACTAAATTGAAGAAGAACCACAAAAATCAGGACGAAACAAATGAATTATATTTCAAGGCAATCAAAGAATTTCCAAACGAGAATTGAAATTATAGTGGTTCTACATCTTTTTAATCTTTAATGTATAATACTACAAAAAACAGTCAACACATTAATGTGTGTAAAACTGTGCGTAAGTTTCGCAACTTATTGATTTGCAACACACATTGCGGAGAGAAGGGGATTCGAACCCCTGATACGCTTTAGGCGTATACACGCTTTCCAGGCGTGCCTCTTCAACCACTCGAGCATCTCTCCATTATAAAATCTTGAAACCGAGTTTCAAAACAGGGCACAAAAATAAGGAAATTATTAGTCAAAATCAAATTCAATTGATTTTTCATTGCATCAAAGCAAGAAAAAATTAATAATGACATTACAAATTGGTTGTCTTAAAATTGTTTTTGATCTTTTCAAAGTTAAAAACTATTCAATTGCTCCTCTCACCATGGTCTCACCATCCTCTCACTATGGTCTCCCTCTTTTCCAATGCTCCTACCTCTAAATTTCCGATATCCTAAAGTCCTCAAACTATAATTCTCCAAATCAAACACACCATACATTAAAACCTTCCTCAGTTAAATTCTTTCCAATCAGTTATCCCAAAAAGGTCATTGGCATTTTTAGTAGTTATATCGGCAATAACTTGGTCCTTTACTTCATATATCTCGGCTAACTTACTAACTATCTTTGAGAGATAGGACGACTCATTACGCTTACCTCTATACGGCACGGGAGATAAATACGGGGAATCGGTCTCGAGTACTATCTTTTCTTTTGGACATTGTGGAAGTACTTTCGACAGACCTGAATTTTTGTAAGTCACAACACCATTTATGCCGACATAAAAGTTTTCAAGTGCTAATATAGAATCTAATTCTTCTACTGAACCACCAAAACTATGAAATACACCTCTTAATGATGATGGCCCTACTCTATTAATTGACTCAACACACTCAATAATTGCATTTCGCGAATGAATGGCGACTGGCAAATTGTTTTCTTTACTCCATTGTAATTGTGTTTCGAATGCCCTTATCTGTTCATTCTTTAATGATTGATCCCAATATAGATCTATACCAATCTCACCTACTGCAATATAATTGCGATTCCTTAATTCTTCATATATATATGAAAGCTGATTTTCCCACTCAGACGTCACACTGGTTGGGTGAAGTCCCATCATTGGAATGAAAAAATTGGGAACTGAATCCATAAGTTGCTTTAGTGGCTTAACTGATTCTTCATCTATATTAGGCAACAAAATGGTTTCTATACCTGCCTCTTTTGCTCGTTCTATAACACGCTCAATATCATCAACAAACTGATCGTCATATAAATGTGCGTGAGTATCTACTAATTTCATTAGAAATCTTCTCCTTTTCTTTTGTAATATACAATGCCGTATTCGATATTATTTTTAATCCGCTCTTCGTTCGGATAATCGAAATTGGCTTGCTCCACTTCTTCCCAAATTTCATATATCACTTTATCTACCACATCTCTGTAGTTTGAAATTTCTTCGAGATAATGAGTTGTGGTTTTTTGATATTGTTGCTGTACTTGATAACCTTCTTTGAATATCGAAAACATTACACTAAGCTTAGCTATTGATGGATTATAAATAGGTACACCGCCTTTTACGGTTCTACTATTTTCACCATCAATAATTCTTCTGCCCCACTCAAGCAATTGCTCGTTGGAAGCAAGTTCGGGAACTAACATATTACTATCTTGCAATCCATATAATCCAAGATGTTCTGATTTTATTTCTGAACGTATTACGCAAAAATATAGTACTTGGATAAAATGAGATAAGTACATTCTGCAGTTCTTTACTTTATGTTGAAAAGATTTATTTGCTTTCACCTGAGTGCTAAAAGCTTGCTGGTAAAGCTCGTACAATCTTTCAAACTTACTGAGGGTAGCCTTTGCCTCACTTAATGTCTTCGCAGAAATAGCCATCTCTCTGAAATCAGTATTGCTACATTTTTCAATTGCTGTTTTCAGAGCTTTAATGCGAGCTGCATCTGTATTTGGTATTCTGCGATAAGGCATATCTTATTTCTCTCGATATGTAAGTGTTTCTGAAATAGTTATTAACTCCTTTTTTCTTTCGTCAGAAACCTGAACCTTAGATAAATAATCTAATCCCTCCAGGTAGTATCTCTCTATTGCTTTCGCGGATATTTGTTTTAAATTCAATTCATCATAGATATTCTTAACAACGTTAATCTTCTGTTCTGGATCATAGTCAACGGCATTAATCCATTTTACCAGTTGTTCTTTTTGTGCTGGATTAGCCCTCTCTAATGCATTTATTAACAAGAATGTTTTCTTATTACAGAGAATATCTCCACCAATATTTTTACCAAAAACGTGAGAGTTTCCATACACATCCAACAAATCATCTTTTATTTGATACGCTAACCCCATTTTTATTCCAAAATCGTATAAAAGATTTGCATCATCTTCTGGGGCATCAACAACTATTGCACCAAGTTTTAATGAACAAGCAATAAGTACAGCTGTTTTAAGTCTTACCATTTCAAGATACTCTGCCTCTGTAACATCCAGTCTGTTTTCGAAATCCATATCGTACTGCTGACCTTCACAGACTTCAATAGCCGTACTTGAGAATAAATTCAACACATTTGACAATACATCCTTTGGTGCTTTTGCAATAAACTGATAAGCAACAATTTGCATAGCATCACCAGATAATATTGCAACATTATCGTTCCATTTTTTATGTACTGTCAATTTACCACGACGCCTATCAGCTCGATCCATAAGATCATCATGTAAGAGACTGAAATTGTGAAATATTTCTACTCCCAAAGCAACAGGCATTACCTGAGACATATCTTCTTTATATAAATTAGCAGACATTAGAGTAAGTAATGGCCTTAATCTTTTCCCTCCCAATGATAAAATATAATGAATCGGGTTATATAAATTTGAAGGTGAGCCATCCATGGAAATAGCTTTTACAGCTTCGTTAATTAAATCCTCAAGTTCTGATGCTTTATAAATCATACTAATTTGTTTATGTTTGAATAAATTAATTCGTTAGTTGATACGAAAATCAATTGGTAAAAATATTTGAACGCGAACAGCAACCCCATTATTTTTTCCGGGAATCCATTTTGGCATCTCTTTTATTACCCTAATAGCTTCCTCATCTAAAAGAGAATCGACACCCTCAACTACTTGAACATGTGAAATACTACCATCTGTTTCTACAATAAAACTGCATAAAACAAATCCCCCAACCCCTTTATTTTCAGCCGAAATAGGATATTTTAAAGTCTTGTTGAGATATTGAATAAATGAATATTGACTTCCCGGAAACTGTGGAAGCTCATCCACTTTTATATATAATTCACTTTCTACTTCAACTTCATTCTCTTTTTGCGTAATCGGATTGATTACTGTATCTTCTGTTCCATTTTGTCCTCCTTCAATAACTTCCGAAGTTATATCCTCTATTTGTGGTAAGTTATCAGAGTATATTTTTTTAGTAACTTCTGTCTGTATTTTTTCAAGATTGATCTTATTATTAATCGGTGGAGGCAATATTGGTTGTGAAATATCTTCTGGTATTTCTGGAGCGGCAAGTTCTATTTCTGATAATTCAGTCACTTGAGTCATTAGCTCTTTTAAATTTTGCTGATTATGATACGATGAATAAAAATAGAACAAAATCATCAGTACACAAAAAGGAACAACTACGATAAAGAAAGCCCACAAATGACGCTTTCCAGAAGATTCTCTTAACCGATAAGCGCCATAACTTTTATTTTTACCTTCAAAAACAATGTCTATCCATTTATGGGACATTAAATTCATTCCCTTTGCCATTTACATATTAGAAGTTTACAAAAGCACGTTTATTATAAACTAATTGGAAATTAATCAAGCATAACCATATAAAATAGTTTTAGCCTTTCCATTTTGGTTTATTTAAATTGCCAAAGTCTGATAATCTGTCAAAAATACTCTTTTTTTTATTCAACTGCCCAATAGGATCATGAAAACATAAAAAAAAGACGTAAAGGAATGTTATTATCTTATCTGATTACAATTATATTTGTAATCATCAACTATTCTTTAATTTATAAATATCTCTTAGATTTCTTCCGTAACCTTCATAATCCAATCCATACCCAACAATAAAATCATCAGGAATCTCAAGTGCTATGTAATCTAATTTAATATCATGAATTAATGAATCCGGCTTAAATAGTAATGTTGAAATCATGATTTCTTTTGTGCGCCTCTTATTTAATTGACTTAGAAGCGATTTCATCGTGTTACCCGTATCGACAATATCTTCGACAATCACAACAGTGCGTCCTTCTATATTATCATTTAAGCCAAGCACTTCATGTATTTTTCCCGTAGAAGATGTGCCATGATATGAAGACAAACGAACAAAAGTTATTTCAGATGGGATAGTAACATATTTCATTAATTCACCGGCAAACATAAACGATCCATTGAGTACTACTATGAACATTGGATTTAAATCTTTTAAATCACTGTTCATTTTAGCAGCTATTCGTCTAATATTTGCTTCTATGATTTCAGAATCAATAAACAATTCGAACTCTTTGTCCTTTATAACTATATTCTTCATAAGGAATGAATTTAAATAAAGTACAAATTTACAATATTTTTATAAATATATCAATGCAGGGATTCTTTCAAAAAAAAGAGGCTGTCTCAAAAGA
>DHSL01000039.1 GCA_002411345.1 Bacteroidales bacterium UBA5287
CCAGCAAAGTTAGTAACTCCACTACAATGAAAATTCGCCAATGTTTTATCAGAAACTTAGAGCTAGTAGAACAGGTTATTGGTTTAAAAAATTCGTAGATGAAACTGACGCTTTCAAAAGTGGAGGAAACATGGATTTTCCATTGTTGCGTTATGCAGAAGTATTGTTGACTTATGCTGAAGCAAAGATAATGTTGAACCAAGTTGATGATTTGGCAAAGAAATGTATTAATGATGTCAGAAGGAGAGGAGGATTGGATATGAATTTTGCAGATGTTACTCTTCCCGCATACGCTTCTTATACACAACAACAGTGGCTTGAATTAATCCGTAATGAACGTCGAGTGGAGTTTGCAGCAGAAGGACAACGTTATGATGATATAATTAGGTGGAGAATTGCGGAGGATGTTTTAAATAAACCAGCAGAAGGACATACAAGGATAATAGATGGACGCAAGGAAACGTTAAAGATAGAAGACCGTTCATTTAAATCCCATAACTACATATGGCCTTTCCATGAAAACAGTTTGAAAGTAGAACCAGGACTTGTTCAAAACCCAGGATACTAAGTATTAAATTAAGAAGAATAAGATGAATTTTTCATCTTATTCTTCTTTTATATATGATTTAAATTAGTATTGAGTTTAATACATGATAAATATATTTTATTGAGCAATAAAATACAATTAGGTAAAAAAGTATCAAATGCCATATTGATTGACATAAAGATGCAAAATTATTGTTAGCCGAATCATTTGTTGATCCTCTTCAACAGTTTATCAATACTGGAACATGAAAGAAGAAGAGTTAAGAATCAAGGAAATAATAAAATTCAATAGTTGATCATTTCTGGGATACAAATTGATAAATTGGAATAACATTCCACTCTGTGATGTAAGAAATTATAGTTTTGAATGGACGAAATAGATTCTAGTTTGGTGGGTTGAGGTCGATTGGAATTGGTTTAGTAGGAATAATGCTATATAAAAAAATCCGCTGGTAATTTGTACAATGAACAAACAAATCCCCAGCGGAAAGAAAAAAAGAGAGTTTTAAAAAATGTAATGTATTTATAGTTTCATTTCCCAGCCTTTTTGATATTTCCTGCTCCACAGTTTGTTTGCTTCACGATTATTGATAATGTGAGCATTTACAGGATTTGTTTCGAATGTAGTTTTAGTGCGTTGTGCAATATTTCCTAAGTGTGCCAAGGTTGTGCTGATACAACCAACATTTATATCTGCATTTAAAGGAGTACCTTTTCTTATACCATCCAGGAAGTTGGAAAAATGGTATGAGTCCAGTTGTTGAGTTGGATTTGTGATATCGCCCGCTTTGAATCCCATATCACTGGTTACGTCTTTCACCAGTTTGTTTTTAAGATCATACACTTTATACGCGTTTCCGCCACCAATAACTAAAGTACCCGTCTCTCCATAAAATGTACATCCAACCGAAGAGTCTTCGATATTGTGGCCATTGCAACTTCTTCCTTCCCAGGTGATTAGGTCGTTTCCACCGAATTCAAGATTTACTATTTGAGTATCCGGGAACTGCCAATCATCTTGATAAAGATATCTGCCTCCGGAAGAGTCGACATGCGTTGGGAATTTCAGATCCATTCCCCATCTAAGTATATCGAGAAAATGAACCCCATTGTTTCCAGCTTCGCCAGTACCCCAATTATGGAACCAGTGCCAGTTATAATGTAGATAATTATCCTTATATTCAGATACTCTTGGGGCAGGTCCTTGCCACAGTTCCCAGTCGAGCCATTCGGGAACCGCTGTAACTTTTCCTGTTCCTATTGAAGCTCTGTTGTTCGCATACCAAGCTTTACCAAAATAAACTTTTCCGATGACGCCCTCTTTTATTTCCTGAATAGCGTTGATTATATTTGGCCATGATCTGCGCTGCATGCCAGTTGCTGTAACAACTTTATACTTTTTCACAGCCTGCATAAGAATTTCATCTTCCGCAGGGTTATGGCTTGTAGGTTTTTCGAGATACACGTGTTTGCCCGCTTTCATTGCCATTAAAGCAGCTGGTGCATGCCAATGTTCAGGGGTAGCGATTATGACAGCATCTAAATCTTTTTGTTCGAGCAGTTTTCTTAAATCCTTTTCACCTTGAGGTGTATTTCCTGCAATCTTTTTTACGTTGTCAATACATTTTTCCATGGCGCGTTTATCCACGTCGCAAACATACGCTATTTCACAGCCTTTTTCTCGCGCAAACCCACCTGACAAAGCATTTCCGCGTGAGTTTACACCAATTGCACCCATCCTGATTTTCTCATTTGCACCGACGATATTTTTATAGCTTTTTGCGCTGAAACTTGGTAAAACCCCTCCGACTGAAACAGCGGCCGATCCAATTGCTACTTTTTTTATAAAGTATCTTCTTGAAGTCATAGTATATTTTTGTATAAATTAATGTTTTCTAAAGTTAGACAATAGTCCTTTTTGATATTGCGCAAATATGTTCTGAATCTATTTGCATTTTTATAGAAAATAGTTAAAGAACAAACTTATTAAATTAATTTGTTTCTACACTATCATTTTTCGTAAAAGACTCATCAAAAAGCGCAAATTTTAGTGTTATGTGAAAATTGTTTAGAAGCGTTTGGAAAATGTTGGAAAAAAGGTTGGAGGAGCGTTGGAATGTTGTAAGAAAATGGTGTGATTTTGGTCGTTATGATTTAGAATTATAGTGAGACCATTACCGATATTACACTTCAATAATTTTTCCAGCACGAACATAGAAAATATATCCAGAGACGTTATCAAATCCCATTTCTTTAATCGTTTTTGTGTACCGTTGTACTTGACGAATGTATTGTGATTCTTCAACTTCGCCAAATTTATAGTCAACAACAATCACTTGATTATCATTAATCATTACCCGGTCCGGTTGACTAAAGCCAAATTTTGGATGCAGCAATTTTGTTTCGTTCAATACCGTGTAATTTCCAGAATACCAGTCTTTCGCGTCCGATATTGACAATGAATCATTTAGTATATTGATGATTTCCTCTTTCATTTCCTTTCCAATTTCTCCATTCAGTACTTTTTTATCCACAGCCAATTCAATATCCTCTAAAGTGTTTATGGTGCTTACAATTTCGTGCATCATTGTACCATAAGACCGTTGACCGCTGTCAGCAAAGAAATCCGCAGCATTCAGTCGAAGTTTCAGTCGGTTGGAAAACGGGATCGATTGCCATTTGCTGATAATATATGGATTAGTCTCTTCCTGTACTTCTTCTTTTATTTCCTTTTTTGCGTTATTTCCTAAGGAGAAAAGAGCAACTATATTTGTGTTGTTCAGTGTGCTTACAGCTGATGTGGTTGATGTTGAGGTTATTGCGTCTGGTGTGATTGATGATAGAGTAGGGTGGTTAGACTCGACGGACGTTGAATCGTTGAAATAATTGTTCAGGGAGATTTCGTCTTCCAGAGGAATATTTTTTGAAGCGATTGTTTCCCACAATAAATCACCAACCGTGTTGATTTTTATTGATCCATCTTTATTCTGTTTTGGTTGAGGTGCAAACACTTTCAACTGATGTTTTGGTCGCGTGAAAGCAACATACAACAAGTTCAGATTATCAATATAAGTATATAATTTTTCCTCCAGGTATTCTTTAGAAAAAATTGTTTTACTTAATTTAGGACTATATTTTATGGGAACGATGGGTAATTCGTTAAAAGGAGCAACAGTCGGTTTGCACCAAATAATATTAGTCTGACTTGATTTATGATCCAGTTCCCAGTTTACAAAAGGCATGATAACCACACCAAATCCCAATCCTTTAGATTTATGGATAGTGAGAAGTCGGATAGCATCTTGATTGTCAGGTGAGAAAAGAGTTTTTTTATAACCTTTTTCATCCCACCAATCGAGAAAATCATTGATGTCAGCAGATGAGTCCGTACTGAATTTCAATACAATATCCAAAAAAGATTGAACATAAGCATTCTCTTTTTGCTCTAACGCATTGGCCGATAAAGAGAAATAAGCCTCAACCATTTCGTATAAAGGCAGATGAGAAATAGATTCAATTTGTCCAACCATTTCCTGGGGTAAATCAGCAAGATTTATCTCCTGAAAATCTTTGATCGCTTCAGTCGGAGTCGCGTGTTTATGGAACTTAAAGAATTCCGTAAGAGCAATCATTTTCTTTGTCTCGTCCGCTGGATTTTGAAAATGCCTTAACAGTGAGATGATAGAGCGAACACTCTGTGCGTTTCCAATTACCAGTGCCTCATTAGAGATAATATCATATCGATAAGTCGAATCCGGATGCGCATCTTTATATTTCAATAACGTCTCAGCGATTTTAATCGCCTCATCGTTCTTTCTTACAATAATTGCGATATCTTTTAATGCAAACCCTTGATCTTGCAGAGATTCAATCTGTTGAGGCAATCGTTCCAGTACCTGATCCTCCCATTTGTTGTCCGAGTCCGAAGTATCAAGAAACGATATCTCGACCTTTCCCTCATTGTTAAGTTTGTTAGGCTTAACCTGTTGGCGTACACCTCTGTATGCGTTTTTTATTTTGTCGCTAAAAACATTAAGTTCACCAACATTATTATCAACCAACGCATTATTATAATCATTCTGCATAATTTCAGAACCAATTCTGAAGAGCGCGTTATTAAAATTGATGATGTTAGCATCACTACGCCAGTTAGTATCCAGAGACTCTTCGATCAGCTGTTCATTTGAAAACTCCTTAGCGATCTGTTCCTCAAGTAGTTTCCAGTTAGAGTTTCTGAAACGATAAATACTTTGCTTCACGTCCCCCACAATCATATTGAAGTTGTTGTT
The DNA here is from genome assembly GCA_002411345.1 of Bacteroidales bacterium UBA5287. GTDB lineage: Bacteria > Bacteroidota > Bacteroidia > Bacteroidales > Dysgonomonadaceae > UBA5287. The sequence goes on from DHSL01000039.1 coordinate 4,836, forward strand.
AGCGAGACTTTCGAGCAGAAGCGGTTTAAAATTTGCCCATTGCATGTCCGAAGTATCCTGAAATTCATCGATCATGTAATGCTGAATGCGCGTACCGATTTTTTCATATACAAATGGAGTATCGCTATCAGCGATAATTTTATTCAGCAGTTCAGTAGTATCCGACAAAAATTGAATATTATTTTCCTTTTTATATGCATCCATTCTCTGTTCAATGTCGCTCAAAATACCTAAAGTAAAATAATAATTCAACACACTTTCTGCAGAATTATAAAAAACCATCTGTTTATCAAATAGAGAAATCGCCCTTTTTACGCAATCATTAAGACCATCGTGATAAGACCCTTCGATAGCCGATATTTGTTTAGATGTTTTTGTGTACCAATTCGTAACAGAATCTTCAAGTTTAAGGAACGTATCCGTCGGCTCTTTCATATCCCCATTTGCCCATTTTGCGAAATGAGAAAATGTTGATTTTGAGCCACCCTTATAATCAGAGAAAGTCAGTCCAGCGCGCGTCATGCAGTCGACCCCATCTTCCCCGATCGATTTCAGTTCGTTCTTGAATTGCTGCATAATGCGAATAAGGTTTTTTTTGTAAGCTTCAAGCGCATTTTTATCTTGAATGACAGAAAATTCCTCTTCGCTAAGCGTTTTGTAAGTCTCTTTAAAAAGTTCCTTTGCTAAAGTTCTTATTTCCTTTTTGATAACCCAACTCTTATCTTCACGTATTTTAGACTGCATAAAATCCAACAGCCAGGCAGTCAGGCCCTTGTTCTCCGGTTTATCAAGGTCGAAAATCATATTATCGATAATTTCCGGTAGATAATAAGAGTTATCCACCTCAATTTTATAACCCCCAATCAACCCCAATTCCCGCGTGAAAGCCCTCATCACTTGTTGGAAAAACTTATCGATTGTCGTTATAGAAAACGCAGAATAATCATGCAGAATTGTTTTTAGTATAGAAAAAGCACGAAGTCGCACCACTTCTTCAGTCAGATGAAATTCAGAAATCAACATTTTTAAGAATCCAGAATCCTTTCCCGCCGACAGATTATAAAGTTCGCTTAGAATACGCGACTTCATTTCGTCCGTCGCCTTATTCGTGAAAGTAACCGCCAGGATATGTTTATAGTTGTTGCCCGCAGAGAATAATAATCTGATGTAATCGCCTGTAAGTCTGTGTGTTTTCCCTGATCCAGCCGATGCCCTAATTATGTGTAGCAGTTCATTATCAGATGATTCGGCTTTTTGCATATCCCTCTTTTTGTAAAATACCCAACACCTTTTCGCGGTGATCACCCTGTATGATCACTTCACCCTCTTTGACAGAACCCCCAACTCCGCACTTTGTTTTGAGCAGTTTCCCAAGATCCTCCAAATCATTTTCAGAGCCAACAAACCCCGTGATCAGTGTCACCGCCTTACCTTTTCTGTTTCGTTTATCCAGACTAATTCTGAGCAATTGCTTTTCCTTTGGCAATGTTTCCACCGCGTTTTGCTCCCCCTCTTTCTCATAGTGAAAATCGGGATTTGTAGAATAAACAATATTGAGATTCTTCTTCCAGTCGTTCATTTCTTCATAACATTTTCTCAAAGATAAATAAAAGTTACCGCTTTCTGCAAAAAATAGAGTAAATTAGCAACCTAAAATAATAACACATTATGATGGAAACAGTTCGTATATTTTGTACAAACACACAGGAATATAAAGATGTTCCTATGGGTTCAAGGTTAGAAGAGTTGATTGATGTTTTTGGTGTTAAGATGGATTATCTTATTACTAATGCCAAGGTTAACAACAAAACCGAATCACTGAACTATAGAGTATACCAACCCAAGCGAGTTGAATATGTTGATATTAGTAATTCTTCAGCGATGCGTACCTACGTCCGTTCGCTATGTTTTATACTTTCAAAAGCAGTAGATGATATTTTACCAAACGCCAAAACATATCTTGAGCACGCAGTAGCAAAAGGCTATTATTTTCAGATCATAGCTAATGAAAAAGTCACTGCAGAAAAATTAGATGCAATCCGTAACAGGATGCATGAAATTGTAGTTGCCAATTTACCATTTCAATCGATTGAGGAAGAGAAAGATAAAGTAGCCAAGTTGTTTCATAAAAATGGAATGGAAGATAAAGCCTTGTTGATTGAGACCTCCGACTTGTTATATGCTCGTTATTTCAAGTTAGACAATTATGTAGATTATTATTATGGGTGTCTTACCCCATCAACTGGTTATATCACAATGTTTGATGTAATGGAATACAACGGAGGATTTCTGTTGCGTGTCCCTAAAAGAGAAGACCCTGTTGAATTAGAACCTTTTGTAAGACAAGACAAACTTTTGAATGTTTACAAAGAACATATTAAATTTCTGAAAATAAGTGATCTAGATAATGTAGGCGATTTAAACAAAGCCAAGCTTGATGGACATATATCCGAAGTTATTCAAGTAGCCGAGGCATATCAAGCCAATCAAATATCAGATATTTCAGAAATGATTACCGAAAGGGTAGAAAAGGGGTTGAAGCTCGTACTTATTTCAGGACCTTCTTCATCTGGTAAGACCACATTCAGAAAACGACTAGAGATTCAGTTATATGTAGACATGCTGAAACCCGTAGGCATCTCTTTAGATAACTATTTTGTAGACAGAGATAAAACACCGTTGGATGAGTATGGTGAAAAAGATTATGAATCCCTCTATTCTTTGGATATCGATTTATTTGAAAAACATCTCATTGAGCTCATTAAAGGCCAAGAAATTGAGATGCCAACCTATAATTTCACGACCGGAAAGAGAGAATATAAAGGGAATAAATTGAAAATGGAGTCAAATTCCGTGTTGATTGTCGAAGGTATTCATGCATTAAATCCTTTACTTACCAATAAGATCCCTCGTGAAAATAAGTTCATGGTTTATGTATCGGCACTTACCTCCCTTTCACTTGATAGTCATAATTGGATACCCGCATCCGATAACAGATTGTTGCGACGTATTGTGCGCGATTACCGATATCGTAATTACTCCGCCCAAGAAACCATTTCACGTTGGGACAGTGTTCGTCGCGGAGAAGAAAAGTGGATATTTCCATTTCAAGAAAATGCAGATGTGATGTTCAATTCAGCCATGTTGTATGAATTAGCTGCTCTTCGCAGGCATGCCGAACCCATTCTAATGCAGGTTCCGCGTACAGTACCTGAATATTCCGAAGCCTATCGATTGCTTAAGTTTTTGGGATATTTCAATTACATAACCGACAGGGAATTACCACCCACATCCCTATTACGAGAATTTCTTGGAGGCAGCAGTTTTAGATATTAATATTTTATGAACGATATAATTTGTGCAATTTCAACCGCTCCCGGAATGGGTGCAATAGCCGTCATCCGTTTATCCGGTGATGGAAGTATCGCATTTACCGATGCAGTTTTTAAATCCCCATCAGATAAAAGATTGGCGGATCAATCCGCCAATACAGTTCATTTCGGTCGCATTTACAATGAAAATGAGTTATTGGATGAAGTAATGGTTGCAGTTTTTCATGCACCCCACTCATTTACAGGAGAAGAGAGTGTAGAGATTTCGTGTCATGGATCAGTCTTTATTCAGCAGAAAATAGTAGAATTGTTGCTTTCCAAAGGCGCCCGTATGGCCAAACCAGGAGAATTCACCCAACGAGCATTTAAGAACGGAAAGATGGATTTGAGTCAAGCCGAAGCAGTTGCCGATCTCATTTCATCCTATTCCAAGAACACCCATCGCATTGCGTTGAATCAGATGCGTGGAGGATTTGCCACAAAGTTAAGAGACATACGAGTAAAACTTTTAGATTTTGTATCCCTTATTGAGTTAGAGTTAGATTTTTCAGAAGAAGATGTAGAATTTGCCAATCGCGAGAAGTTGAGTGAGTTGACAGTCGATATAGAAAAAGAGATTTCAGCACTTGTCAATTCCTTTCAGTTAGGCAATGCGATTAAGAATGGCATTCCTGTAGCCATAATAGGAGAGACGAATGTAGGAAAATCCACTCTGTTGAATTTGCTGTTGAACGAAGAAAAAGCCATTGTTTCCGATATACATGGAACCACACGCGATGTGATTGAAGACACCGTGAATATTGAAGGAATCACTTTCCGTTTTATTGACACAGCCGGTATTCGTGAAACATCCGATGTTGTTGAGTCATTGGGTATTGAGCGCACTTTTCAGAAGATCAATCAAGCATCATTGGTGCTTTGGATGATTGATTTAACATCCACTGTCTCACAGATTGAAGCCTCCGCTTCCTCTATTGTTCCCAAGCTGAAAGATAAAAAAGTGATGCTTCTTTTCAATAAATCCGATAAGCTATCGGCAGAAGAACTCGAAGAAAAAAAGCATTTATTGCAAAAATTAATAGCCGACCGTCTTTATATATCTGCTAAGTCCGGTCAGAACATTGGCGAACTCCGTACCCATCTGTTGAAAGTCGCCCAGATACCTCAAATTGGGGAAAACGATGTTGTTGTTACCAATCTTCGTCATTACGAAGCACTTACGAGAGCCCTTGCAGCCATCAGGCGAGTTGAAAAAGGACTTGATTTGCAAATCTCCAGCGATTTTTTGTCGCAGGACATTCGCGAATGCATGTTTTATTTGGGAGAGATTACGGGGCAAATTTCGACAGATGAGATATTGGGGAATATATTTAGTAAGTTTTGTATAGGCAAGTAAATGCCTTATAATCAATGCTATATAAGACTACAAATAATTACAACCCGCTATAATTTAGCGGGTTTATTGTTTTAAATATTATCGTTACTGCTTGTTAATATGATATGTTATAC
>DHSL01000030.1:0-40978 GCA_002411345.1 Bacteroidales bacterium UBA5287
AACGGTTATTTAGGACTAGTCAAAGTTCGAAATAATCTCTTTACTTTGAATAATCAGCTTTAACAAAAGGACTGTCAATCAGATAATCATAACTCATTTTTACACTTTCTAGTGGAGTATAATCATATCTTTCAACTTCAACTACCATATATTTCATACCTGCTGTTTCAGCATTTCTGAAAATCGCGTCAAAACCAACCATTCCACTTTGTCCAAGTTCTTTCTCGTCTTTTATATGAAGTATTTCAAATCTTCCGGGATATTTTTTGAAATACTCAACTGGACTTTTAGCACCTCTCATTGTCCAATAAACATCCATTTCAAAGAAAACTTTTTCAGGATCTGTATTGGCAATCATATAATCATACATAGTTTGTCCCTCAATTTCACTAAATTCAAAACTATGATTATGATACCCAAAACGAATTCCAGCTGCATTACATTTTTCACCTATCTGGTTAAAATAGTCGCAATAAGCCTTCAAATCAGCTAATGTTTTGGGAGTAGGAATCCAAGCAACAGCAATATATTTCATACCAGCAGCTTTGTGAGCAGCAATTGCAGTATCCCACCATTTCCAAACTTCATCCCAATTGGTTTCAGATATATTATCTGCAAGGGGCCTTCCTGTGTGAGATGATAAAACTTCCATTCCAGTAGCTTCAATTTCTTTTTTAAACTCTTCAGGAGTCAGACCGTAAAATTTTCCATCTCCGTAACCTGCTGCCTCAATTCCTTTATAACCAATTTCTGAAACTTTTTGTATAGTGGATTTAAAATCTGCTTTTATATCATCACGAACTGAATATAATTGAATATAAACATTCTTTTTTACCTTGGCAGAATTACCTTCACTTGTTGCATTATTTTGGTTGCAACCTACCATCGTCATTACACCAAAAACCAGTGCAATAAACATTAATAATGATTGTTTTTTCATCTATTTAAGTACAAAAAGAGGTATTACTCTAACCGAATAATACCTCTAATTTATATAATTAATCTAATACTTTAATTTTGATATTTCTGAACCATACATCATTTCCATGGTCTTGAAGTCCAATGTATCCTTCGTGTGCATCACCACCAGCATTTAAGAAATTTGGCCAATCTTTAAATTTACTACCGCCAACCATGTTTTTCCAATCGTCAGTCCATAAATGATACTCAACAACATTTTCACCATTTTGGCTGTGAACAACGGTTCCTTGATAAACTAAAATTCCTCCGGTATTCCATTCACCTGCAGGTTTTGAGTTCTGAGGAACAGCAGGAACTAAATCATATAATGAAGCTGATTGACGATTTCCATTTTTACCCAATTTTGCATCTGGGTGCTTAACGTTATCAAGAATCTGATACTCTGGAGAAGACTCATAGATGGGTTTACCTTCTACTTCCTGAGCTAAGTAAAACACACCACTGTTTCCTCCTTCTGATACTTTCCATTCAAAAGTAAGTTCAAAATCTTTAAATTTGCGATCAAAGATAATGTCACCACCATCTTGTGCACCAGCTTCACCCATTCCGGAACCATTAATTTTGATAGCTCCGTCTTCAATTGTCCATGCTTTAGGAACATCTGTACGATTGTGTCCTCTCCAACCAGTAAAATCTTTTCCATTAAACATTTCAATCCATCCTGATAATGTATCTGCAACTACTTCAGTTGAATCGGTTGCACTTTCTCCTTTAGATTGTTTGTTAGAATTACAAGAAGCTAAAAATAAAGCACTCATTGTCAAAATTCCAATTACTAAAAAAACTTTTTTCATACTCTTTAAACTTATAATATATTAACGAAAAAAGGAAGGGGAAGACATAATCTTCCCTTTCCTTATTAATTATTAATTAAGGCATAGAAACTAATTTCCAACCTTCACGATAATTATGTTTGATCATTTCTTGAGCAAATTCAATTGCATTAACAGGATCAGACCATGTCTTGTTAAATGTAGGATGTCCATCAGTGATTTTGAAACCATCAGCAATAATTGATTTAATTTTTGCGTCAGCTGGGATATTTGTAAATTGCATGTTAGGACCATCCCATTCCAATACCTGATTAAGACTTTGCAATCTTATAGCGGCAACACCTAAAACAACCATTTCGTTGAAAGGACCTGCTTCAGAGAAAGGAGAAGCTGGAGCAACACGATTAGCAGGAGTTTCTTTACAAGCGCGAACCCAATCCATTTCGTGAGATAAAGTTACTTCACGTTGTGTTTTTGGTGAATTTGGTTTTCTTCCGGAAACTAACCATGGATTAACACCATAGCATCCACAAATCAAAGTGTCTTTTGTACCGTGGAAAATAACACCACCACCTGAATCATTAAGATCTTTACCTTCAGGAACACCAGCTGGACGTGGAGGCAGTAAACCTCCATCATACCAAACAACTTCTACTTCTGGCATAGCTACTTTTGGCATATTGTCACGTGCAGGGAACACATATTTAACAATCTGAGCTGAAGGAGCGCAGTCTGTCAATAACATTGTAGAACTTCCTTCAATTTTTGTTGGATAGCCAAGTTTCAGACCTTTGAAAACAGGATGAAGAATATGACAAGCCATATCACCAAGTGCACCTGTACCAAAATCCCACCAGCCACGCCAGTTCCAAGGATGATAAATATTATTAAATGGACGTTCGGGAGCCGGTCCTAAGAATAAATCCCAATTTAATGTGTTTGGAATTGGATCTGCAGTAGTAGGACGACTTAAACCTTGAGGCCATATAGGTCTGTCAGTAAATGTTTCAACTTTTGTTACTTCACCAATCTGACCATCCCAAATCCAATCACATACTTGTCGTACTCCGGCACCAGATGAACCCTGGTTACCCATTTGAGTAGCAACATTATATTTTTTTGCCAGATTAGTCAATAAACGAGATTCGTAAATACTATGAGTTAAGGGTTTTTGAACATAAACATGTTTGCCCATAGTCATTGCATCAGCAGTGATCATTGCGTGTGTATGGTCAGCAGTAGCAACTACAACTGCATCAATGGATTTACCCATCTCATCATACATTTTACGATAATCGTAATACTTTTTTGCTTTTGGAAAATGTTTGAAAACGTGATCACTGTATTTCCAATCTACGTCGGCTAAACCTACAATGTTCTGGCTTTCTAAATTTTTCAAATTAGCAAAACCCATACCTCCAATACCTACACCTGCAATATTTAATTTATCACTGGGTGCAGTATGTCCCATACTTTTACCTAATACCGATGAAGGTACTACGGTCAAACCGGCTGCAGCTAAAGCGCCGGTTCCTAAAAATTGTCTTCTTGAAATTTTTGATGCCATAAATATAAATTACTAAGATTAAAACTTATTAATAGTTTTCATTTGAGAATCTAGATTATTTTTTAGTATATTCTTTAAACTGTTATTTCATCTTTTGATTAACTGTTTTCAAAATCGATTTAAATTCTATGAACTACAAATGTATCTATTTTTTGTTTAAAAACAATAACAAATGTTCATAAATAGTTCATTTTACATTTAATTCTATCTGTTAACAACCTTTTGAAAAACATTTTGATTCATGATTGTATCTACTGTATTAACTTAAAGTCGATTATGACTTTTTATTACTAGTCAAAAATGATTGATACTCATTCCACAGTCCATCAATACTGTATTCTTTGCCAAGGACATGTTTTATTGCTCCATCAAAACTCCAGGGAATTACCTCGAGGGTTGATTTATTGAATTTTCTTAAGAAATCAGCATCTTTTGTTGTAAGCCATTGGAGAAAAAAACCGGTGGTTTGATAACCGTCCATCCAATTACCGCCGGGCTTACGATTTGTCATCGGAAAACCACCATTGTGAGCTCTTACGGCATCTGCCATTCCTTCAATAAATGCCCAAAATGTTTTGTTGGAACCGTAATTACCAACACCTTGAGGTTCTAACTGATAACCATGGGTAAGTTCGTGAAGTAATACACCACGAGTCTCAAACAATACTTTATCATCACCGCCGCCTTTTACAGATTTTTCTACCCATCTTGAACTATAAAAAATACTGATTTCGGGTACTCCTCCTCCTTTAGCGGAAATACCGTCAACATCTTCAATAGTATAGTTGATTTTCTGAATATTGGGAATGGAGTCAGCTGAACTCCAATATAGTGTTTGAACTACTTCAAGGATATTCTTCTGGATATATTCATCGGGATTTGGTATAATTCGATTATAAACTTCCCAACCATTTGTTCCATCAGCTTTATTTACAAAATTGATTTGAGGATAGTTAAATTTTTTCCATGCTGATTTTTTGGTACCGGAAACGACATCACTTTTTGAACCACAAGATGTGAGTAATAAAGCAGTAATTGCAAATAAAATAATTTTCTTCATTTTTGAATGTTTAAAGTTTTGAAAAGGAATAAGGTTTCTCGTATGCTGACGATTTCTTGTTGGGTTTATTGCTCATCTCAAAAATAAGATCACCGCCATTAACAATATCAGCATGTGTAATATATGTTTTATTGTATTGTTTTCCGTTTAGCTTCATTGATTTTATATATACATTCTTATCAGAAAGATTCATAGCGGTTACAGTAAATGTTTTACCGTTTTCTAATTGAATAACTGCTCGTTTAGCATTTGGAGAACCTATAACGTACTGATCACTTCCAGGACAAACAGGATAAAAGCCTAGTGAAGAAAAAATATACCAGGCGGACATCTGACCGCAATCATCATTACCGGAAAGACCATCAATCTTGTTCTGATACATCTTATCCATGATTTCATGTAAACGACTTTCAGATTTCCATGGTTCATTAGTCCATTTATAAAGATAGGCTACATGGTGACTGGGCTCATTTCCATGTACATAATTGCCCATCAATCCTTCTTCGTTTATATCTTCTGTATTTTCAAAATATTTGGACGGTAATTCCATCGTAAACAATGAATCTAATCTACGTACAAACTGCTTTTCACCACCCATTTCTGTAATCAATCCTTTCACATCATGGGGAACAAAAAATGAATAATTCCAGGAATTACCTTCTATAAATCCTTGACCATGTGTATCTAAAAGATCAAAGTCTTTCTTAAATGAACCGTCTTCTAACTTTGGACGTGAAAAACCTAATGTGCGATCAAATACATTTTGATAATTCATTGCTCTACTGGCAAATTCTTTTTCTACAGAACCATTATTCAAACGTTGGGCTAATTGCTGAATAGTCCAGTCATCATAACTATACTCAAGGGTTATTGAAGCTGATGAACCACTCCTTTCTAAAGGTACATAACCATATTTTTTATATTCTCCAATCCCATCATAATAATCTACATTCGCACTATTCACGCATGCTTCAAGGGCTAAATTCTTATCAATATCAAGTCCTTTTGCAATTGCATCCGACACTACTGAAACAGAGTGATATCCAATCATACACCAGTTTTCGTTACCCATATGGGACCATACTGGCAGCGCATGGTGAACGCTTTGACAATAGTGATTGAGCATTGAATTCACAAACTGGGTACTCCGAGATGGTTTGATGACATTCATCAATGGATGCTGTGCTCTAAATGTGTCCCAAACAGAAAAAACAGTGTAGTTTACCTGACCTGTTTCTGCTTGATGAATCGAATGGTCAATTCCACGGTATCTTCCATCAACATCTTGATATACTGATGGATTAATCAACGTGTGATATAATGCGGTATAAAACACAAACTTAGTATCTTCTTCAGCTTCAAATTCAATACAACTTAATTCTTTCTCCCACTTATTTTGAGTTTCTTGCTTGATTTGATCGAATGATTTACCTCCTGCCTCACTCTCTAAATTCTTCATAGCACCAAGACAATCAACAGGTGATAATGCTACTTTTATTTCGAGTGGACGACCGTCAGAAAAATCAAAATCGAAATATGCTGTAAGGTTCTTACCAAACATCTCTGGGAAATTCTTCGTCATGTCAAACTTCCTCCAAAATCCATTATAGGCTACTTTTTCTTTATTACGACAACCATAGTTTTTAATGGGTTTGGAGAATTTAACAGCAAAATGGATATAATTCATTCGAGACCAACCTTTGGTGATGCGATAACCGGTTAGGGTATACTCATCTTCTACTCTAAGATTGGCCATCAATACTTTGCCATCATAATTATAAATCCCATAATTCAAATCTAATATGATATGCCCGATATCTGTTCCTTTGGGAAAGGTATAACGATGAATGCCTACTCTTTCAGAAGCGGTCATCTCTGCAAGTATATCGTAATCTTCTAACTCTACGGAATAATAACCGGCTTCTGCAAGTTCTTTATCGTGACTAAAACGCGAACGATAACCACTTCCAGGATTTTCTTCGGTTCCCATATCAAGATTCAATTCACCGGTTGTAGGCATAATCAAAATATCTCCCAAATCGGAGTGACCGGTTCCATTAAAATGGGTATGACTGAATCCTACTATAGTGGTGTCATCATATTGATAGCCTGCGCAATATTTATAAGCATCTGCCTGATAAACACCTTTGATATTATGGGGAATCTCTTCTGTATCGGGACTTAATTGAACTAAACCAAATGGTGCACATGCCCCGGGAAATGTATGTCCCATACTATGGGTTCCAACCATCGGGTTGACATACTGAATAAACTTGGTCTGAGCTTGAACAATTGACATCGCTGATACTAATAAAAAAAACAGTGTTGTATATAGATTTTTTCTCATGAATACAATAAACATATTTTATTTTGATACTTTACTTTCTGATGGTGGTGCATCTTCAGGAGCACTCCCCCATTGAGTATTGGCCTTCTTTCCCATGGTTAATTCTAATATGCCGCCACGACGGATATCATCGTGACTGAACCATGGCTTATTCCAGACTTTCCCATTCAACTTGGCGGATTGGATATACTTGTTTTCTTCACTGAAGTTCTTAGCAATCACTTTGAATGTTTTGCCATTACCAAGCTGCAATGTAATTTTATTAAAAAATGGTGAGCCAATATTATAGGTGGGACTTCCAGGGGTAACGGGATAAAATCCCATTTGAGAAAATACTACGAATGCCGACATCCCGCCTCCATCTTCGTCACCGGGAACGCCCATCAAATCATTCCTAAACCACTCATCTATTAATTTATGAATTCGTTTCTGGGTTTTCCAGGGCTGACCAGCATAATTATATAAATAGGGAATATGAAGAGAGGGCTCATTTGCCATGGAAAATTGACCTACATTTCCAGTGTGATCGGGAAGCTTGGCATAAAAATCATACTTACTCCTACCTAGTGATTCACGGAAGGTCTGATCCAAATTATTTACAAATCCTTTGCATCCTCCCATCAAAGAAATTAAGTCCGCAACATTATGCTGAACATCCCAACGATAAACCCAACCGTTGTTTTCTCCGTAATATTCACGAGCTCCCATTCCACCAGGAAAACTATAATCAAACGGTTCTATAAACTTTCCGTCTTTATCCTTTGGATGAAAAAAACCCGTTTCTTTATTATAGAGGTTCCTGTAGTTGAAAGATTTCTTTAAAAAATAATTGTAATCTTCTGTATATCCTAACTCTTTGGCTATTTGGGCAAGACACCATTCGTCATACGAAGTGCCTAAGGTTACTGCAACTGGTTGACGCTTTTCAAATCCATGAACTTCTGGAATGGTTTCTGATTCACCTTCTTTTAATGCGGGTACATATCCTTTTTCGTGATAAAATGCATCTAACTCTCCCGATGGAGCGGACGACCAAGGGGCTAATGTTTTCGCCATTATGGCATTTTTGGTCGCAGGATATATTTTCTTGAGATTGATATTTTTTACGCCTTTTCTATATGCATCAATTACTGTGGCTATTCCATGATTGGAATTCATACGCCTACTGTCACCGGTGATTTCAGGAAATGTTGGCCACCAAAAGTTGGACATCTGCTCAGACATGCGCAAAAAAGAATTGATAATTTCACTTTCCATCTCTGGCTCAATCAATACTCTTAATGGGTGTGTGGCACGATAGGTATCCCAAATCCAATCATCAGTGTAAAATGGTATACCATTGTCTTCATGTATCTTACCATCAAAGGCACTGAAATATCTGCTGTCTTCCGAAATGCAGACGGGACGCTCAAATGTCCTGTATAATGAGGTGTAAAAAACTTCTTTATCGTCATTCGAACCTCCATCAATCTGAATCTTACCTAATGCTTTGTTCCAAATAGCTTTACCTTGTTCGGTTACTCTGCTTATATTAAAATCGGGAATTTCTCTATATAAATTCTTCTTTGCTTGGGCTGCGTCAATAAAAGAAATTCCATATCTAAGTTTAATCGTTTTTGTATTTGAGGAATATGTCAGGACAACATGCATATTATTGCCGTTAACATTATTAGTCTTAGTGTCATGTGGTAATAATTCCGGCTCAAGATATAAAAACACTTTTGTGTTATTATTCAACTGCTGATAACCTGACACGGCTTTTCCATCCCACTCTAACTTGCCTCTTCTTGAATTAAGTATCAAATAAACCGGGTCATTACGGTCAAATTGTAATTCATAAATTCCGGATTGATGGGACAAAGCGTAATTGACACTTATCTGCTGCTCGTCAAGGTAAACTGAATATTCATACGGCTTAATCTTTTCTTGATCATAACTGTAAGAAATAACTGGCCTGATATCGTTTTCGCTTCCTTGAAAGGGACTCAGATTGAAGGCGGAACTGCCACGGTGACTGGTAACAACTAACGGTAAACCATTTAGCATATCTGATGTATAATCTCCTCTTTCAGGATATACTCTTAACATACTATTAGGTAAGTGAACGGTTGGATAAGTAGGTACCAAAAGATGACTGATGTTACCCATATAAGGGTTCACATAGTCTACTGGTGCTTTTGCTGTTTTTTGTTGAGAAAAAAGCGCATTTGATGCGATCAACAGCATAGAAATCAGAAATAAACAGGTTCTCTTCATAAATTTAAAGCTCGAATGAGTTACAAATATACAATATTATTTAAGATTCATTCCCTGTTTATAATAAAAAATGTATAAAATACACCTATATCAAAAAAAAATCCCGGTACATTATAAAATGTATCCGGGATAATATTTTGTTAAAAAAAAGTTATTCTGCTTTTGGTTCGTCAGCTTTAACTTCTTCTGCCGCAGGAGCTTCTTCCGAAGTGGCTTCCTCAGCAACAGGAGCTTCAGCTGCTCTTTTTGCTGCTAATTCAGCAGCTTTCTCAGCTTCAAGTTCTGCTTTTTTCTTATTTAACTCGTCTGCACGCGCTTTATTTACTTCTTTTTCAACTTCTAAACGAGCTTTTGCATCAGCACGAGATTTCTCATCTTCTTTGCTTTGATATGATTGAAGCGCTTGTTGCTTATTGTTCTTCCAAGCTTCAAATCTTTTTTCAGCTTCAGCCATGTCGAATGAGCCTTTAGATACTCCTCCAAGTAAATGCTTTTTCATTAAAACACCCTCGTCTGAGAGAATATTACGTACAGTGTCGGTGGGTTGAGCACCTGTTTGCAGCCAATACAAAGCCCTGTCGAAATCTAAAGTGATTGTAGCAGGATTAGTGTTCGGGTTATATGAACCTATCCTTTCAATATACTTTCCATCTCGTGGAGCCCTGCTATCTGCAACGATGATCTGATAGAATGGGTAATTTTTACGACCCCTTCTTTGTAAACGAAGTTTTGTTGCCATTTAGTCTTTTTATTTAATAGTTGGACATTTTGTATTTGAGGGTGCAAAGATAAACAAATGTTTTATATTAAGAAAGCTATTTGATCGTTTTTTCTTTTTCTTTTAAAAGCATTATCCGAAATTTGTTAACCAAAATATAATAAATCATCTTTGTATCTGAACTCAAGTTTTATATCTTTGTTAAAGCTTAAAATAAAGAAACACAGTACTATGAATTATTCAAAAATTATAATTTGGTTGACTTTATCATTTTGTACGCTGCAAATTGCAGCAAATGAGTTTACTCCTATTGTAAACCAGTATAATAAAAAAGTTTATGCTGCAGATAATCAAAATTGGGCAGTTGCACAGGACAGTAGAGGTATCATGTACTTTGGAAACAATGCTGGGCTTCTGCAGTTTGATGGCTCTAACTTTTCACTTTATAAATTGCCTGGCAAACAGATAGTTCGATCTCTTTATATTGACAAAAATGATCGGATCTATGTTGGTTCGTTCAGAGAATTCGGGTACTTTGAAAAAAATCAATTCGGACAGTTTAATTACACTTCACTCTCAAACTTACTGGAAAAACATATGCTTCAAAACGATGAGATATGGAAAATCATGGAGTTTCAAGGAAAAATACTTTTTCAATCTTTTAAAAGTATTTTTATGTTCGATGGAGAAAATATCGATGGAAAATCATTTGATGAGGCATTCCTATACCTTCAACCATTTAACAACCAACTATATGTACATGTTATACAAAATGGATTTTCACGTTTTGATCTAATGAATAAAAGCTTTTCAAAAGTACCTGATGTGCCATTTAAAAGTGCGGTAATTTCTGTCGTTCCTTTCAATGCATATAATGCTTATGTTGTAACTCAGTCTGATGGTGTATTTATTTTCAATGGAAAAAACTTTCGGAAATTTATAGATGGGAATTTGGATTATTTGGGTAATGCAAATATAAACAAAGCTGTATTAACGCATGATTCACTACTTGTAATTGGAACAATTCTGAATGGAGCTGTTGCATTTGATAAAAATGCTAAGAAAATATGGACAATCAACACAACTAATAACTTGCAAAACAACACTGTACTTGATATGCTTACTGATAAAGAAAATAATCTATGGTTGGCTTTGGATAAAGGGGTTTCTATGGTTCGCCTAAATAAGCCTATTAGGTTTATTCAATCTTTTATACCTTCTATAGGTTCAGTTTATTCACTTAATCTTCTTCCACATAATAGACTTTATCTTGCTACTAATCAAGGTCTGTATTCTGGTGTTTTTTCGCCTGTATCAAACTCACTGGCAAACTTGCAGGTTGATTCACAAATCAAAGGACAGGTTTGGACACTTAACAAAATCGATAATCAACTATTTTGTGGTAATAATGAAGAAACTTATCAGATTTATCCCGAACGAAAAGTTGTGGCTTTAGCAAAAGGAGGAATGTGCATGGAAAAAGGAATCATTCATGGACGTGAAGTAATTGTACAAGGGACTTATTCAGACCTTTGTGTGTATTTTAAAGAAAATGGAGAATGGAAATTCCATAATACTATCAAAGGCTTTCTTAATCCAATCAGAACAATTGCCATAGATTATCAAGGAAGAATTTGGGCATCTCATTTGCATCAAGGATTATTTATGATAAAGCTTAAACCGGACTTTAGTACTATCGATAAAATAATGGAAATTAAATCTTTGGATAACAAAAGCCCGACAATTATCTATACTTACACTATTAATAACAGGGTTGTTTTTAGTGACAATAATCAATTTTACGTCTATGATGACATAAAGAATAGTATAGTTCCTTTTGAAGAGCTAAATAAATCATTGGGAAAATTCTCACGTGCTTATTCTATTTGTTATCAAAAACCATCCATGTACTGGTTTATAATGAATGATGAAGCAGCTTTAGTTGAACTCCAGGATAATAATGTAAAAATCATTGATCGGGTTCAATATTCATTATTTCAAAATCAGACTGTCGATAATTTTCAGAAGATAATACCTGTCTCTGATAACCAAGCATTATTCACTCTGGAAAATGGATTAGCACTTTATGAAATTAATGGAAAAGAAAACTCAAATGCTAATATTAAACGAGATATTTTACTAATGGAAGTAAAGGTAACTGATAAAAAATCTGAAGAGAAAATGTTTCTACCTGTTAATTCTTCAAATGATAACACAATTTCTTTTCCTTATACAAAAAACAGAATTAAGTTTAATGTGGCTTTTCCACTATATTATCACCTGAATGATATAATGTTCTCTTATAAATTAACGGGATTAAATAATAACTGGAGCGAAAAGACTACAAACAATATTAAAGAATATTCATATCTTAGACCTGGTAAATATACTTTTAGTGTCCAAGCTCTTACAAACCGGAACGAAGTTCTTGCAACAAAAGATTATTCATTCCAGGTTAGTGCTCCGTTTTATTGGAACACATTTAGTAAAATTCTTTATTTCGTTCTTTTAATGATAACAGCTTATACGGTTTACTTTTACGTGAAAAGAAATTTTGAAATCAAAAAACAGAAAATACAAGAGGAACAAAAAAGTATTCGAAAAAAAGAAATAGAAAAAAGGGAACAGGAAATAGTTGCTTTAAAGGCTGAAAAGTTGGAAACTGAATTGAACTTGAAAAGCAAGGAATTGGCAATGTCTACAATGAACATTATCAGAAAAAATGAAGTGTTAACAAAAGTCAAAGACGAATTAACAGAACTAAAAAAACACTTGGGAAAACAATATCCGAATAAATATTATGACAAAATGATTCGGTTGTTAGATCAAAATATATCTTCAGATGACGATTGGGATATTTTTCAAAAAAACTTTGACCTTATTCATGAGAATTTCTTTCGAAATTTGCATATCAAATATCCTGAATTAACATCCAACGATATGCGATATTGTGCTTTTTTTCGTTTGAATTTATCAACAAAAGATATTGCACATTTAATGAACGTTTCTGGTAAAGGAGTGGAAGTGGCTCGCTACCGAATACGTAAAAAAATAAATATTCCATCTGAAAAGAATATCAGTGAATTCATGATAGAATTCAAGTAAATTTGATATTTTTTTATACATTTAAAGGATAATCATTTTAAAAAACATATAAACTTTAATCTATTCTTTATCAACTTTATATAAACGCAAAGTATTATTTGTAGGCCTTAAATAGTACTCCCTTTTTTTGTGTTTTTTATTGTAGTACTCTAATAGGGTTTCAATATTTGGAAATGGATTATCTAAGCATCAAATTTGCACAAAAAAATACAAGAAGAGCATGAAAGCATGTAAATTTTATTTATTTTTTACCATTTTGATGGTGGTTGGGATAATGACAACCAATTCAGCTTTTGCACAAAAAATATCAAAGATGAGTCAAAATGAAGCAAAAGCTAAACTGATGCCTGGTAAGGTCGTAACGACTAAATCAATACATTTTAAATCGGATTCAATGATGAACAAATTTATTGATGAGCTAATGTCGAAAATGACTTTGGATGAAAAAATTGGTCAGTTAAACTTACCATCTGCAGGTGATTTCACTACTGGACAGGCAAAAAATTCTGACATAGGACAGAAAATCAAAGAAGGTAAAGTAGGAGGATTATTTAACATTAAAGGTGTAGATAAAATCCGGGAAACACAAAAAGTGGCATTGGAGGAAAGCCGACTAAAAATACCTTTACTTTTTGGCATGGATGTTATACACGGTTATGAATCGACTTTTCCTATACCGCTTGGATTTGCTTCTTCATGGGATATGAATTTAATTGAACAATTGGCAAGAGTCTCCGCACAAGAAGCTACAGCAGATGGAATAAACTGGACTTTCTCTCCAATGGTTGACATTTGTCGCGACCCACGCTGGGGAAGAATTTCGGAAGGTGTTGGTGAAGATCCTTATCTGGGAAGTCAAATAGCTAAAGCTATGGTTAATGGCTATCAGGGGAATGATTTATCGGCAAACAACACCATGCTGGCTTGTGTAAAACACTTTGCTTTATACGGAGCACCGGATGCTGGACGCGATTACAACACAGTGGATATGAGCAAAACAAAAATGTATAATGAGTATTTTCCACCTTATAAAGCTGCTATTGATGCTGGCGTCGGAAGTGTAATGGCTTCTTTCAATGAAGTGGATGGTATTCCTGCAACGGGAAACCGTTGGCTTCAAACTGAGGTACTACGTAATCAGTGGGGATTTAAAGGCTTTGTAGTAAGCGATTACACCGGAGTAAGTGAGATGATTGATCATGGAATGGGTGACTTACAAAAGGTATCTGCTTTAGCTCTTCATGCTGGAGTTGATATGGATATGGTGAGCGAAGGTTTTCTAAATACTCTAAAAAAATCGATAGAAGAAGGGAAAATCACTTACTCAGAAATTGATCAGGCTGTTCGAAGAATTCTTGAAGCAAAATACAAGCTTGGATTATTTGATGATCCTTATAAATACTGCGACTCGGAAAGAGCTAAAAAAGAAATTTATTCAAACGAAAACAGAGCAATTGCAAGAAATATTGCAAGCCAGTCAATGGTTTTACTTAAAAACAATAATCAACTGCTTCCACTTTCTACTAAGGGAAAAATCGCTGTAATCGGACCGCTTGCAGATAATCCGGAAAACATGCCGGGGACATGGAGTGTAGCTACTAAACATTCACAGGCTGTATCACTAATTAAAGGATTAAAAGAGATCTATGGTAAACAGGTCGATTTCTTGTATGCAAAAGGGGCTAATTTTGATTATAATCCTGAATTTGAAAGCCGTATAACTATGTTTGGGAAAAAAGCTTATAGAGATGAAAGACCAAAAGATGTAATTCTGAAAGAAGCGTTTGATATAGCAAAAGAGGCTGATATTATTATAGCGGCAATTGGAGAAGCTGCTGAATCATCGGGAGAAGCAAGCTCTTTGGTCAATATAGAAATAAGACAATCGCAAAAGGATCTTTTAAAAGAATTGAAAAAAACGGGAAAACCTATTGTTTTAGTTCTGTTCAATGGAAGACCATTGATTTTAAATGAAGAAATGGAATTGGCTGATGCTATACTTGATGTATGGTTCCCGGGGAGTGAAGCTGGTTATGCTATTTCTGATGTCCTCTTCGGAAAAGTAAATCCTTCAGGGAAACTCCCAGTCACTTTCCCCAGAAACGTGGGACAAATACCAATTTATTATAATCATAAAAATACTGGCAGACCTCTGACTGACGAAAATGTGTGGGAAAAATTCCGAAGCGCTTACTTAGACTCACCAAACACTCCTTTATTCCCCTTTGGCTATGGACTGAGCTATACTACATTTAAATACAGTGATATAATAGTTAATTCAAAAAATCTGCAGGGAAATCAAATATTAAATGCTAGTATTACTATAACAAATAGTGGAAAATATGATGGTGCCGAAATCGTACAGCTATATATACGTGATTTGGCAGGAATGAATACGAGACCGGTAAAAGAATTGAAAGGATTTCAAAAAATAACGATTAAAGTTGGAGAAAGCAAAAATGTTAATTTTAATATCACGACTGAAGATTTAAAATATTATAATCACAATCTGGATTACGATTGGGAAAGCGGAGAGTTTGAAATAATGATTGGTAGTGACTCGGAAAATGTAAAATCAGTAACTGTTAATTGGCAAAAATAAACAATGAAAAAAATTATCACTTTAGGATTATTCTTGCTGACATGGGGGGTTTTGTCAGCTCAAGAAAAATTTATTGTGCCGGGAGAAATAAAATCGCAATGTTATCCTGGGCATACCGAAATTACATGGAACAACAAACAAGGATTTACGTATGAAATATATCGCTTGGTTGGAAAAGAACTATCGTTTATAAAACAGGGTGAAACTCTTCGAGATTATTTTCTGGATTTCTATGACAATAAAATACCTCAGGAAACTAAAATAATTTACAGAATTATCCCGAAAGGAATGAACGTTAAATCAAATGATGCTTCAAAATTCGAAACAATAATAAATCGTAAATCTTATAAAGATGACGATTTACTTGACATGGCACAACGTTATACAACCCGATATTTCTTTGATTTTGCAGAACCGGCAACAGGAATGGCTCGCGAACGTAGTAATGATGTAAATGGGGATATTGTCACAACAGGGGGAACAGGTTTTGGAATTATGGCACTTATTGCGGGAATTGAAAGGAACTATTTTCCAAAAGAAAAAGGATTGGACATTATTAATAAAATTATAAACTTCCTTAATAGTGTTGAGAGATTTCATGGGGCATGGGCTCATTGGTATAATGCTGACACCAGAAAAGCATTCAGTTTCAGCCAATTTGACGACGGAGGGGATCTGGTCGAAACGGCATTACTCATGCAAGGGTTACTTACTGCTCGTGAATACTTCAAAAATGGCGATGAAAATGAGCGTGTTTTATCTGACAAGATTACTCATCTGTGGGAGACAGTGGAATGGAATTGGTATACTCAGGGTACTGATTCACTCTACTGGCATTGGTCAAAAAATTATGGATGGAAAATGAATCATCGTATAAAAGGATTTGACGAAACTCTTATCACTTATGTACTAGCAGCGTCTTCTCCTACTTTTCCAATTGATCGCAAAGTTTATGAATCTTGCTTCAAAAATTCACCGTATTATTATAATGGAAAATCATACTTTGGGATAAAACTGGACCTGGGAATGGACTATGGTGGACCGCTATTTTTTACACATTACAGCTTCCTGGGCTTAAATCCGAATGGCTTAAAAGATAGTTATACTGATTACTTTGAGAGAAACAAGGCTCATGTGCTTATTCACAGAGCTTACGCTATTAATAATCCAAAAAAACATACTGGATATGGAGCAAACCTGTGGGGATTCACTTCTTCTGATGATCCTATAGTGGGATATTCATCTCATCATCCGGATACTAACGATGATAATGGCACAGTTTCACCTACTGCGGCTATTTCATCTATTGTTTATACTCCAAATGAAAGCATGGATGTATTGAAATATCTTTATTTCGAAAAGGGAAAACAACTATTCGATAAATATGGCTTTTATGATGCTTATAATCCAAGCATGGTCGTAGGACAACAGGTGGTGAAAAGCTATCTTGCTATCGACCAGGGACCAATTGCTGTAATGATTGAAAATTATCGTAGTGGATTAATCTGGAAATTGTTTATGGGTAACAAAGAAATTGAAAAAGGATTAAATGAATTAGGATTTATAAAATAATTGATCATTAAATTAAATTGAGTTTATGAAAAACAAAATTATTCTTCTATTAATTTTGCCACTGATCAGTTCTAGTGCGTTATTTGCACAACAAATTTCCGTTAAAGGAACTGTTGTTGATAGCAAAACAAATGAGGCCCTGATTGGCGTTGCTGTCCTTGAAAAAGGGACAAACAATGGTACGGTTACAAATATAGGCGGGGTCTTTAATTTATCTGTGCCTAAAGGAGCAACGTTGCATATTTCGTATGTGGGATATACTTCAAAAGAGGTAAATGCTGAAGAAACACAAATGACAATTTCCCTTGAGGAGGATACAAAACTTCTGGATGAAGTAGTTGTAATTGGATATGGAACAGCGGCTAAAAGAGACATCACTGGATCTATTGTAAAAGTGTCTGCAAAAGACCTTGCAGGTAAACCTAATACAAATCCGGTGTCTTCACTGCAAGGTAAAGTCAGTGGATTAAGTGTGGTAAATAGTGGACAACCGGGTTCAGAACCGGATATTCGTATTCGTGGTACTGTTAGTATTAATCAAACAAAACCGTTATATATCGTTGATGGAATTTTTAATGATAACATCAACTTTGTAAACCCTGCGGATATTGAATCTATGGAAGTGCTGAAAGATCCTTCTTCACTGGCTATATTCGGGGTAAGAGGGGCTAACGGGGTTATTATCGTTACGACTAAAAAAGGACAACAGGGAAAGGTTACTGTAAATCTAAGTTCATCTATTGGAGTGAAAAATATTGTAGGAACTCCACAAATGACTAATAGAAACGGGTTTACCACTTTGTATGATGAACAAAGGGCTAATCAGGGGGCTTCTCCTTATACGGAATATTCACTGTTTAATGGCAACACAAACTGGATTGATCAAATTGCAAACAGAAACGCAATAGTGTATTATAACAACATAAGTATCACTAGCGGAACCGAAAAGAATAAGTTTTACCTTGGCTTAGGTTACATTGATGAAAATGGCCTGATTAAGAATGAAAATTACAATAAGTTCACAATTTCAATAAATGATGAATTAAATATTTCAAAATATTTGAAATTGGGAGTTGGAGTAAATGGCTCTAAAGCAAGCTTGCCGCAAATGCATGATTTTATTTCGGCATTAAATGCAACTCCTATCGTGGAACCATTCAATTCAGAAAATAAAGTTTATAATAAATTGCCTGATCAAATTGGAGGACCTCAAATTGGTAATCCTTTGATGTTTGTCGAGGGTAATAAATTCACACAGATTGCTAATGAATATAGATTTGTGGGTAATGCTTTTCTGGAATATATCTTCTTGAAAAACTTTACTTTTAAAATGAGCTATTTTGCAGATCTGGGATTTAACGACGGAAGAGGTTATACGCCTTTATTTAAAGTTTATAATGCTGAATCTAGTCAGGTGGTAAACTGGAATACTAAATCAGGTGTAAGCCAATATCGTAACGCTTATACAAAATATCAACAAGATTATTTGCTGACATACAAAAATCAATTCGGTTATCATGGATTAACTTTACTCGGGGGTTTTACTACGTATTTTGAAGATTTTAATCAGATAAACGGAAGTATTACTCAATATGCGGGTGGAAATCCAATTCCTTATGATAAGAGATGGTGGTATCTGAATGTATATCCTTATGGGGATCCGGAATCACAAAAAAACAGTTCGGCACAATGGGAAAGGTCAACACTTTCTACTTTATTCAGAGCATTATATAATTATAAAAATAAATATAATGTGAGTGCATCTTTTAGACGTGATGGATCTTCGGAAATATCACCTAGTCATCGATTCCAGAATTTCTGGGCTTTAGGTGGGGCTTGGTATGTTACGGAAGAAGATTTTATGAAAAATCAAACCTTTTTCAGCAACTTAAAGGTAAAAGCGTCTATTGGTCAACTAGGTAACCAATATACCGGGGTTCATTATCCTTATTATCCAAATTATACCGAGGGTTCTACAGCTGTATTTGGCGAAAATCTGGTTCCTGCTTATGTGCTGGCTTATAAAAATAATCCAAACCTGAAATGGGAAACAGTTGATGCTTATGAAGGTGGGGTCGAAATGGATGTATTGAAAAATAAACTTCATTTCGAAGCTAACTACTACGAAAAGAGAACAAAAGATTTATTGACAATGGTTAATGACGGTGCTAATAATTTCTATATGAATGCTGGGTCAGTGAAAAGCTCTGGACTAGAGTTTTTAGCATCGTGGAACGAAAAAGTTAATGAGGACTTCGGATATTCTATTACCGGAAATTTAACTACCATGAACAATAAAGTATTAAGCGTTTGGAAAGATGGATATAAATATTATTCGGGAAATTCAATAACTGAAGCTGGATATCCTATTGGATATTTTTATGGGTATGTTGTGGATGGTATTTATCAATCTTTTGCAGATAAACTGGCAAGCCCTGTGAATACGCTTGGCGAATATGGACCTGGCGACTTGAAATTTAAAGATATTTCAGGACCTGATGGTGTACCTGACGGAAAAATTACTTCAGATGATCGTACTAAGATCGGAAATCCTACTCCTGATCTTACTTATGGAATTTCAGGAAGCATAAACTACAAAAACTTTGACTTCGCGGTTGATCTACAAGGTGTGTATGGAAATGAAGTATGGCGAGCATGGGGTAATGGCTCTACTTATTCGGTATTCAATTATCGACAGGCACGCATGGATAGGTGGACAGAGGCGGGTTCTTCAAATTGGGAACCAAGAGTTGGTAATGATGCAATCAATAACTTGCCATCAAATTATATGATTGAAGATGGTAGCTATATTAGACTTCGAAATGTACAGCTGGGATATTCTGTTCCAAAAAATGCAATATCTAAATTAAATATCACCTCGCTGCGTTTTTATTTGAGTGGTCAAAATCTGGTTACATGGAAACATAATTCCGGATTTACTCCTGAAGCGGGCGGATCAGCTATTTCTTTTGGTATTGATAACGGGGGATACCCAATTCCGGCAATAACTTCGTTAGGATTTAATATTACATTTTAACAAACAACGCATTACTTATGAAAAAGATTAATTTAATTATAATACTGTGTTTGCCCATATTAATTTTGGCAGGCTGCTCTGATTTTCTGGATCGAAAACCACTGGGTACTGCTACTGAAGGGGATCTAACAGTCGGCGGTGTGGAAGGAAAAGTTTTTGGCTTGTATGGCGATTTTAGATTGGAGGGTGTAAGCGGACTACCAATGGTTTTTATGCATGTAATGAGAAGCGATGATGCTATAAAAGGAAGTACGCCTACTGATGGTGCTAATTACGAACAAATGGCTGATTTCTTTAAATATGATAAATCTGATGGATGGCTGAACTTGGGTTACTGGAATGATCATTATGCACTTATTTATGCTTGTAATGATGTTCTATATGATATTGACTCACTGAAATTAACATCCGAAGGGGATATGATTAATCAGGCTGAAGCAAAATTTTTTAGAGCATTTGCGTATTTTGATTTGGTGAGAACGTATGGCGAAGTGCCAAAAATTGATTTCAAAATATTCAATATTGGGGATGCTAATATTCAAAAATCTAGCGTCGCTGATATTTATGCTCTTATTGATAGCGACTTGGATTTTGCTTCACAATATCTGCCTTCGACTTGGATAAGTACGTATGCTGGAAGGGCTACAAGTGGTGCTGCAAACACCTTGTGGGCAAAAACTAAACTTTATAGAAATGACTGGGCGGGCGCACTCGCTAAATGTAATCTGGTAATTAACTCGGGGGTTTATTCTTTATTGGATTCGTATGAGAAATTCTTTACTGAAAAAGGTGAAAATTCAAGCGAATCAATTCTTGAAGTGCAAATGTATGTCAATTCAAACGGAAACATATCTTACAGTAACAACTGCAATGGTGCGCAAGGTGTACGTGGTAGCGGCGACTGGGACTTGGGATGGGGATGGAATGTGCCAAGTCAGGCGCTGGTAGATTCATACGAACCGGGAGACCCACGTAAAACTACTACAATACTTTACTCTGGTGGATCGGATGGCTATGGATTAACAGTTCCGGCTGCCCTGGGTACTATTCAGCCGTACTGGAACAGAAAAGTTTATTCGGATCCTGCAAGAAGAAGCGCTACGGGAATAAAATATGCTAACTGGCTCAATATAAGAATTCTTCGTTATGCGGATGTATTACTGATGGCTGCAGAAGCGGCTAATGAAACCGGAGATACAACTAATGCTTTGAAATACCTGGAAATGATTAGAGCAAGAGCTAGGGGTGCTGCAAATGTTCTTCCCGCTATAACTACAACCAATAAGGCTGATTTAAGAACAGCTATCAAAAAGGAAAGAAGAGCTGAATTTGCTATGGAATATGAAAGATTCTTTGATCTGGTTCGCTGGGGTGATGCACAAAATGTATTGGGAGGTGCAGGTTATACGGCTAAATGTCAATATTATCCCATCCCACAGGCTATCATTGATAAGTCTCAAGGAAAATTAACGCAAAATCCTAACTGGTAATAGTAACTAATTAATATATTTAAATTATGAAAAATATATTCAAAATAATACCTTTATTGATTGCATTCGCTTTCTTAATCGGATGCCAAGATTTTAACCGACCTGAATTGGGCGATTATCCGGAAGATTCAAACCCGGCAGGTGGACCTTTAAAATTCTATACTGCTTTTAACGGAACAACAACTGATGTACTGATGAATGCAGTCGACAGCATAAGGGCTAATTTCCCGACAGCAAACACTACAACAGCTACTGATGGAATTTCAGGTAAAGGAATTCAAGGTGGGGTTGGCAATTTTTTGTCGTATGCTAAACCAAATGATTTTGCTAAAACTGCATCGAGCTTTACAATCTCTTTCTGGCAAAAACATAATGGACAAACTAAAAATAATGCGCTGACAAATGGACCGGAATATATTTTCAGCTTTCCGGCTCCTGCTGATTACCACTGGTCTAGTGGAAGTATGTTCCTTATGTTTGAAGGGGATAACGCAAAATGTGCAGTTAAAATGTTGCTGGTTACTGGACTTGCTGATAATGGAACGGCCAGTAAAACAGATACATGGCTTACCTGGGAAGGAGATGGAAGTATTCAGGGATTATTGGATAACCAATGGCATCACTGCGCTTTTGTTTATGATGAAAAAACATCGGGACTAACTTTCTATAAGGATGGTGCACCAATTGGAACAAAAACATGGACTGGTCACGGTGCACTGGGACTGGTTAATGATAAAATCAATTCTATGAGAATTGGGTGTGGGCCTCAAGGAAATGCAGATGATAAATCGGATAATTGGCTGGCTTCTACATGGAAAGGCAGCTTAGATCAATTCAGAATGTATGGTACTGCATTAAGCGCGACTGAAGTAAATGCTTTGTTTACAGGGAAAAAATAATATGGGATCTTTTCAGAAAGGGTTGTCAAACACAACCCTTTCTGTTTTATAATTCACTATGTTTTCAACATGAAAAATGTTTGCTATTCTTTGATGGTCTTACTGTTTTTCTTTGCTTCTTGCAAAGAAAATGGCACTGAACCTATTGTAAAACCTCCTAAACTGACAATTAATGAGGTCAGAATAAATGGACGACAATGGTTCAACAACTCTACAGTAACGGATATTAGTATAACACAAAAACCAATAGTGGAAATTAAATTTAGTAACGCTTTTGATATTGCTAAATTTAATAAATCTATGGTTTCTTTCTCTGGTGAAATCGGACAGAATTACAATATTGCCGGGTCATCGGATAATAAAACATTGATCATTAATGTAAATGTGTTACCTAAAGAATTAACTAAATATAGTTTCAATATTAATCAGGGGGATAATCTGGGAGGGTATGTGAATCCCAATTTTTCTGCTGAATTTACAACACAATTAGATTCGACTTATAAATTTCCTGAAATCGCGAATGAGGAATTATTGACTTTGGTTCAAAAACAAACGTTCAAATACTTTTGGGATTATGGACATCCGGTTTCCGGGTTGGCTCGCGAGCGACTATCATCAGGAGAAACAGTCACAATGGGGGGCTCAGGATTTGGAATAATGGCTGTGATAGTTGGTATTGAAAGGGGGTTTATTACAAGACAACAAGGATTTGAACGACTTAACAAAATTGTGAATTTTCTTTCTAATAACGCGGATAGATTTCATGGAGCTTTCCCGCACTGGATGAATGGCTCTACAGGAAAAGTGTTGCCTTTCAGTACAAAAGATGATGGGGCTGACCTAATTGAAACCGCATTTTTAATTCAGGGTCTTTTAACTATCCAGTCTTATTTTGATACTGGTAATAATGATGAACAGATAATGTGTTCCAATATTCAAAAACTTTGGGAGGAGGTAGAATGGAACTGGTTCCAAAAAAATAATGAAAATGTTCTTTATTGGCATTGGTCGCCAAACTACAACTGGGATATGAACATGCATATCACGGGTTGGAACGAGGGATTAATTGCTTATGTCCTGGCTGCTTCATCTCCTACTTTTCCTATTTCAAAAAATGTTTATACGGAGGGATGGGCTAAAAATGGAGCTATCAAAAATGGTAATAAATACTATGATATTAAACTTCCTCTAGGTGAAAATCTCGGAGGTCCACTGTTTTTCGCTCATTATTCTTTCTTAGGGTTGGATCCAAGAAACTTATCAGATCAATATGCTTCATATTGGGAGCAAAACATGGCGCATTCAAAAATTAATTATAATTATTGCGTTAATAACCCAAACCATTTCGTTGG
This sequence comes from Bacteroidales bacterium UBA5287, assembly GCA_002411345.1. Lineage (GTDB taxonomy): Bacteria > Bacteroidota > Bacteroidia > Bacteroidales > Dysgonomonadaceae > UBA5287. The sequence goes on from DHSL01000030.1 coordinate 23,760, forward strand.
ATACAGCAAGGATTGCTGGGGACTTTCTGCTAGCGATATTCCTGGTGGTTACACTGCTTCATCTCCTACTAATGATAATGGCACAATTACACCTACTGCTGCATTGGCTTCTTTTCCTTATACGCCGACTGAAAGCATGCGTGCATTGAATTTTTATTATTATGTGCTGGGTGACAAACTTTGGGGGGATTATGGATTTAAAGATGCTTTTAACTTAAGCAACAAGTGGGTTGCGGACTCTTATCTGGCAATTGATCAGGGACCAATAATTGTGATGATAGAAAATTATCGATCGGCACTGCTCTGGAATCTTTTTATGAAACAACAGGATATCAAAAATGGATTAACAATGCTTGGATTTTCTTATTGATGCGTTAGAAAGATATTTATTCAATTTTCTTACATGGTTTCTATTTCCGTTAAGGTCCCAAAATGGTAATTTTGAATAGTATTTACTCTTCTTACTATTTACCTACTTTCTGCTCCGCAATTTTAGAGAAACCAGACAGGGTTAATTGTATATTTTTAACAATACGGTACTGCCTTCTACCTCTCATGATGCTCCCACCATCCTCTCACCATGGTCTCACTAAACCGCATCTTATCCTTTAGAAAAATATTAACAATGCTTAACTATAATAAGAGAGGGCTAACGTATTGTTGCCCTCTCTTAAATATTTTATATAACTGTTGATTATGTCTTAAATCAATATCTGTTCATTTATTTCTTTTTATTCTTTTCGTATTGTTTTTGGATCTTCTTATCACGTTTATCTAATTCTCGTACAATTTTCTTCTCTTCCTTATAAATCTTTTTCAGCTCTTTCGAAGATGGTCCATAAATATATAAGTTATTATCAAATATTATACGATTCCTACGCGCAATCCTGGGATCATGATTCCTTGAGTAGTCTTTGTAAACATCTTTCCAATATTTGCTTTTCTTACTCATCATGGACTTCATTCGATGAAACTCCCGAGATCCCGGTTTAATACCATATCGCTTTGCTACAGCTCCCCAACCACGACCATTGTATCCTCCATCATAAATTTCTAATACATCAAAAACGGGAATTCCAAAAAGGTAACTTATCTCAAGACCTAATGTCACATTGCCCCAATTTCGTCCGTATCCATCAAAAAGTTGAAACAGGATTGTTTGTGGTATACCATAATGATTTTGATATAAAACCACAATCTGATTATCGTTATAACTTCTGGAATATCTGTTTATTGAGTTCTCAAAAGCAATATAATTCTGGGCAAATGCCGATATAGATACAATTAAAACTGCAAATGCTAAAAATAACTTTTTCATAATCGTCTTTTTTTGAATGTCCTTTGTCAGATAGACTGTTAAAAAGTGATGAGGTTTAATTATCAAATAGAAATGATGGATATTTCAAAATAGACTCATCAATACAAAACAGGAAATTACTAATATATAACGAGAACTTACTTTTGGGCTTTTGCTAATAATATATAATCCATTATTGTCATCGCTGCCATGGCTTCTACAATAGGTACAGCACGCGGAAGCACACATGCATCGTGACGACCTCTTGCTTTAATTGTGGCATCTTTGCCATGAATATCAACAGTTTGTTGCTCCATTAATATAGTGGAGACGGGCTTGAATGCTACCCTGAAATAAATATCTTGACCGTTTGAAATGCCTGCTTGTATACCTCCGGAATAATTGGTTCGGGTACTTATCTTTCCGTTATCATCAAAAAAAGAGTCGTTAATTTCTGAACCACGATGGTCTACATCAAAACCCATCCCATATTCAAATCCTTTTACGGCATTGATACTTAACATGGACGATCCTAATGCGGCATGGAGCTTTCCAAACACGGGTTCACCTAATCCTACGGGCACACCTTTGATAATACAGGTAATAACGCCACCAATAGTGTCGCCCTTGGATTTAACCTCCTGAATAAGCTCAATCATTTCCTGGGCTTTCAATGAGTCGGGACAACGGACTGGAGTGGATTCTATCAACGATAAATCGTATTTCTTATAGTCTTTGCCTAATTTAATGGGACCGACTTCAGAAGTGTATGCAACTACTTCTATTTCTGATCTTTTAAGATAGAGCTTTGCTATTGCACCGCCAACAACACGAGAAATGGTTTCTCGCGCGGATGAGCGACCGCCTCCACGGTGATCTCGTATCCCGTATTTTTGTGTGTAGGTGTAATCGGCATGGGAGGGACGATAGACTTCCTTCAAATTATCGTAATCTGATGAATGTTGATTTTCGTTTCTAATAACAAAACCTATGGGAGTGCCGGTCGATTTGCCTTCAAAAATACCGGATAAAAACTGAACGGTGTCTGACTCTTTCCTGGGGGTGGTAATTCGTGATTGACCGGGACGACGACGGTCTAACTCTTCTTGAATGAACGCTAAATCGATCTCCAAACCGGATGGACAACCATCAATAACTCCACCAACAGCCTCTCCATGCGATTCGCCAAATGATGTTAACCTGTATAAATTGCCGAAAGTATTCATATCTTATATTTATAAATAAAGGCAAAGATAAGTCTTTGCCTTTAAAGTTAATATTTTATTTGTGATTGTTATTACTTGCATCCACCACTACCGCAGCCGCATCCTCCTTCACCACTTCCACAGCCACTTTCGTCATCACCACTGCCACAACCGCATTCATCTGAGCCACAACCGCAACCGCCGCTGGCAGCTGAGAATAGTGCAGCTATCTCTTCGATTGATGCTTCGCGTACTCCCAAAACTGATCCCTTGAAATGCATTACTTCGCCTGCTAATGGATGATTAAAATCCATTGTTACAGCACTGTCTGATACAGATACAACGGAGCCCATAATCTGATTGCCCATGGTATCCATCATTGGTAACATATTGCCTTCAAAAAGCATTTCTTTGTCGACTTTTCCGTCAATCTCAAATATATTTATCGGTAGATCAATTATCTTTTCATCGTCATATTCACCATATCCTTGCTCGGGTGTGAGAGTAAATGTGAATTCTTCGCCTTCTTCTAAACCACCAATGTTGCGCTCAAATGCCTCTAACATGGAATTTGTTCCATAAATAAATTCAAGAGGCTTTTCTTTTGTGGCACGCTCCATCAGTTCAAGTTCTTCACCTTCGCCTACATTAAGATCATATTCTAATGTGACGTACTTGTTAGTTTCAATTTTCATTTTCTGTTATTATATATTTGGGTATAAAAGTACAACATATCTTTTATTCAACAATGCATCATTAAAATAGTTTATGCTTTGATTGCATTTTTAAGGTTGAACATCGCTTAGTCTAGGTTGCTCACCGCTTTTTCAAGATTGGATATCGCTCTTTTAAATACTGCTTTTCGCTTTATCAAATACTGGATATCGCTTTATCAAGATTGGACAACGATTTTTCAAGTACTGAACGGGATACGCCGACATTTAATCGCATAAATCCGGAACCGTTTTCACCAAACATCGCACCATTATTTAATACTAACTTAGCTTTTTCTACAAATAATGTGTCAAGTTCTTTCGCGGTCATATTTAGTGTACGACAATCAAGCCAGACTAAAAAAGAGGATTGGGGCTTTATTACTTGAATTTGTGGTATGTTTTTAACTATATAATCGGCAACAAAATCAATGTTCCCTTGAATGTACTCTAATAATTCTTCCAACCAATCTTCACTATCGTTATAAGCGGCCTCTGTGGCTGTGTAAGCAAAGATGGTTCCTGAATTCAATTCGCGAGGGGACAAATAATTGAGGAATCGATTCCTGATTGACTCATTTTCAATTACGGAAAACGAACTTACTATACCTGCTATATTGAATGTCTTGCTTGGGGCCATTAAAGTGATATTGTTCTGCCTGGCTTTTTCTGAAACAGTACTAAATGGCACATGTTTGAATCCGTTTAACGCTAAATCACAATGTATTTCATCGGATATCACCAGAATATGATTGTCATAACAAATCTCTGCTAATTCTGCTAATTCTTCTTTGGTCCAAACTCTTCCTCCTGGATTGTGGGGATTACACAATATCAAAACTTTAGCGGTGCCTTGTTCAGCAATTTTTCTGAGACCTGCAAAATCCATCTTGTAATTACCGTCTTCATAGATTAATGGATTATCAACCAGGGTTCGCCCTAGCCCTCTCGTCACCAACCTAAACATATGGTAAACAGGAGTCTGAATAATCACCTCATCTCCCTTTTCGGTAAATTCGTCTAATACAAATGCTATCCCTTTAACTACACCAGGTACAAATGTAATCATATCTTTTGCGACGGACCATTGGTGCCTGCGATTCAACCAACTTATTATGGAATTGTAATATTCTTTGCTTGCACTTGTATATCCAAAAACACCATGATCGACTCTTTCTCTCAACGCTTTAGTTATTGCCGGGGGTGACAGAAAATCCATGTCAGCAACCCATAGCGGAATCAAATCGTCACTACCATATTGTTCTTTCAACACTTCCAATTTTACTGCATGGGTGTTTCTGCGATCTATGATTTCATCAAAGTTATAGTTCATCTCAATAACATCTCAACAAATTAATAATAAACACTTCTCGAACGACTAACTTTCCTGCCGCTCAAATTCTCTGATTCAAACACTAGACCTACCATCAACTGATGTGAATTAATGTTGGTGATCAATGAGTTTATATCTGTTTTATAATAATCTCCAAGATAACCTACACGCAACGTTATTTTACTTAATGGATAATCTACTGTAAAATAGTTACGCAAGGCAATTTGATTGTGAAAAGAAGCAAAGTTAACGACTCCTTTACTGTTTCCTAATGAGAATATCTCGTAATAGGAATGACCATACTCTGGCGAAAAGAACATACCCATAAATGGGGTTCCTAACTGCCATCTGAATGTAAACTTTCTCAAATTATATAATGCCATCGCATTGACATTCAGATTCGTAGATAGCTTTATAGAACCCGAATTATTCGTGTTGCGTTCATTGTAAATACCGCCGACAGATAAATCCCAACCTCCTCCTCCTAATAACCTGAAATTGGTGGTTTCAATAATCGGATAATAACCGTTCAAACCGTAAACCACATCGCCATAATATGCAGAGGCCGACTTTGCAGGATTCTTTGTCTGGGCTATCTGAATCTCAAACTGTTGTTGTAATAACAACGCCCCATCAAAGTAATGGGTCGCTTTCAAATTCTCGCTCAACAATGATATACTCGTTCCACTATATTCCAAAGGCGACAAATACGTGTCTGTTATATTTGCTTTCCCTAATCCGATCAATGTGGATCGGTTAACCAATTGCGAAACCACATCGTCTTTACTTTCTTGCGATAAACAGTTTATTGCAAAGAATAACAGTAGAATGAATATACACCATTTCTGCATTATATATTGTTTTATCAGTCTTCAAATAATTTCATCTGACCGGTTATCTCATCTAATAAATCTGATTGTGATATATTGGATGAGTCACCCGATTCATCGTCATCTTCACTATCTATTTCTACTTTAGTTGAGATGTTTAGCTCTTCATCTTTTTCTTCTGGAAAACGAATAGGCTCTAATTCTTCAACATTTGCAACATCGAAATTGGATATTCGCTTGCCTTTCGCTTTAAAACTCTTGACTGCAATAAACTCTTCTGCATCTATTTCTATTGGCTCACGGAAATCATCATTGCCTCCAAAGATAGCTTTTACACGCGGATATACAACATCTGTAAGTAAATAAAGTCGCGAATCTGGATTTCCACCCATAAAGTTCGATGGTTTATCAGATGCTTCTAATGTAAAGCGCTTTAAGTAAGCAAAGTTTTGATCAGCATCAAAAAGTGCTGCGGTCCATACCTTATCTTCATCATATTTTTCAATACGAGAGTAATCGGCCGAAAAGTGATTGCTGATATCGAAGCTGCATGTATAAAAATCTCCGTTCTTGTTGACAACCAATATCTTGTCATCTCCCTGGAATTCACCCAAATACTCTCCGCGCTCATCATAATTGAGTCGCAAGACATCAGGATCAAACCAAACTTTGCGCCCTCCTAATGTAGAAAGTCCCTTGTGCTTGAGTAGAATTCGATGTACCTCTGCCTTGGTAAGCAAATTACCCATCGATTGACGTCCTTTGATTGCGATCTCACTGAAATCTTTCTCGAACTGCAAAATACGCAGACGGGGTTTTGGTTTCAACATCACTTTAATTGTCTCAGCTTCACCATTTGGATTCACACTAAAGTAAGCAATCCTTGACCCAGGATTTCCACGGGTTAAATCATATTCCTTATCTCGTGTTACTCCTGTTACAGCAAATCGTTTTATATAATGTGGCGAAAGTCGTCCATCTCTATAAACCACATTATAGATTGTTCGCTTATCGTTGCGCTTGAAAACTCCGGCATAAAGTATATTTTTGCCGACAAACATTTTCTCACTTACTTTCACTACTTTATATTTTCCATCCTTAAAGAACACAATGATATCATCAATATCGGAACAGTTACAGATAAACTCATCCTTTTTCATTCCTGTACCAATAAATCCTTCTTCACGGTTTATATAAAGCCTTTCGTTGGCTTCTACAACTTTAGCGGCTTCAATATTCTCAAAACTGCGTATCTCGGTCTTGCGAGGGAATTGCTTTCCGTACTTTTCCTTCAACATTACATACCAAGATATTGTGTAATCAACCAAAGTATCCAAATGATGATTTACCTCATCGATCTCTTCAAGATACCTGGCAATTAATTCTTCCGCTTTGTCAGAATTGAACTTCAGAATACGGGCCATCTTGATTTCCATCAACCTAAGAATATCTTCCCTATTAATCTCGCGTATAAAGTTTGGTTTGAATGGCTCAAGGCGTTTGTCAATATGCTTTATAGCAATATCCATACTCTTGGCATTTTCAAAATCAGCATCTTTATATATTCGCTCTTCTATGAAAATCTTTTCCAGCGATGCAAACAACAAGGCTTCCTGCTTTTCATTTCGCTCAATCTCAAGCTCTAACTGAAGTAAGTCTTTTGTGTTATTAACAGACGTACGAAGAACATCCTTAACAGTCAGAAAGTGAGGTTTATTGTCGTCAATAACACAACAGTTTGGATATATGCTGATCTCACAATCCGTGAATGCATATAATGCATCGATAGTTTTATCTGACGACGTCCCCGGGGCCAACTGTACATGAATTTCAACATTCTGAGCTGTAATGTCGTCAACTTTTTTAATCTTTATCTTTCCTTTATCGTTTGCTTTAAGTATTGATTCAACCAACGATGTTGTTGTCCTGCCAAAAGGTACACTGTTTATTATCAAAGTTTTGCTGTCTAACTTCTCAATTGATGATCGAACCTTTACAGAACCACCTCTTTCACCATCGTTATACTTTTCAATATCTATTAAACCTCCAGTCAAGAAATCCGGATACAACGTGAAATCCTTTCCCTCTAAATAGGCTATTGCTCCATCACATATTTCATTGAAATTGTGTGGTAATATTTTGGATGATAACCCAACGGCAATTCCCTCTGCTCCTTGAGCAAGTAATAACGGAAACTTTACCGGTAATGTAATCGGTTCTTTATTTCGTCCGTCATATGATGGTTTCCATTCTGTCGTTTTGGGATTAAACAGGACTTCAAGTGCAAACTTCGACAAACGTGCCTCAATATATCGTGGTGCGGCAGCGCCATCACCAGTCAGCACGTTTCCCCAGTTTCCCTGACAATCGACAACCAAATCTTTCTGACCCAGTTGAACCAATGCATCCCCTATCGAAGCATCTCCATGTGGATGGAACTGCATGGTATTACCAATAATATTAGCAACCTTGTTATAGCGACCATCATCTATACGCTTCATTGAGTGGAGAATGCGTCGTTGAACAGGTTTCAGTCCATCGCCAATATGAGGCACAGCTCGTTCCAAGATTACGTATGAAGCATAATCCAGAAACCAATCCTGGTACATCTTAGGAAGACTTAGCGGAGCATCCTCTGCTACCTTTTGAGGCATATTAGCATGTGCCGAAAGATCTATATCCTCCGACATATCTTCCTCATTTACTTCCTCTTTATCTTTTAAATCGTCGTTTATATCGTTTGAAGACATATTGTGAATTTGAAATACAGCAAATTGGACAAAATAACATTATCTGCCCAAGGTTAAAAAACTCTCAAAAGTAGTGAAAATCGACCACATTTACAAAAACATAGTGAAAAAGAAAAGTACAATTCTTTCATCTTAGCCTGATTCATAACTAATATCTTTGTTTGATTCATAATGAAATCAACAATCGGTTAATTTATAAAATACTAATATTATTTATAAACTACTTTTTGAAAAAAGTGTTTAACAAATAGAATATATTATATACTTTTGAGTATAATATTTAAATAAACAAACCAATAATAAACTAAACTTATATGGAAAGAGAGAGAAAAGCATTGAAATTAACCAAATACTCATGCTTGGTAATGCTTTCAATACTAATTTTTCAAGCATGCGGTAGCGTTCCGCTCACAGGAAGACGACAACTCCAACTAGTTTCTGATCAAGAAGTTATTGCATTGAGTTTACAACAGTATCAGGATTATATGCGTACAGCTCCTGTTGAAAGGGGTACCAAGAACTCGGAAATGGTGTTACGAGTAGGTACACGAATTTCACAAGCGGTGGAAACTTTTCTTAAAAATAACGGGTACGAATCAGAACTTCAAAACTTTGCGTGGGAATTTAATTTGGTAAAAGATGAAAGCGTCAATGCATTTGCCATGCCAGGAGGAAAAGTGGTTATCTATACCGGATTACTGCCAGTTACCGCCAGCGAAGACGCTTTGGCCGTGGTTGTAGGACATGAAATCGCACACGTCATTGCAAAACATTCCAGCGAGCGAATCAGTCAGCAGATGTTAACACAATATGGCGGAGCCATTGCGGGAAGTATTATTGGAGGAACAGCCTCAAGTCAACTTGGGCAAACTGTTTTTGGTCTGGGAGCTCAATTCGGAGTTATGATGCCTTACGCACGCAAACAAGAATATGAAGCTGATGAATTAGGTTTAGTCTTCATGGCAATGGCTGGTTACGATCCAAATACAGCTGTTCCTTTTTGGACAAGAATGGCCCAAAGTTCTCAAAGTAGCAGTATCCCTGAATTCCTAAGCACACACCCAGCAGATGATAAACGTATTGCTCAAATAGAGAAAATTATGCCAAATGTCTTAACTTATTACAAAGGCAAAGGAATTGCTAATTCTACATCACAACCAATAGAGACAAAAACAACTGTTCCTAAACCATCTTCAGATTTACAAATAAAGAATGCAAAGACCTCTAAAGAATGGTCTTTCTAATGGATTAGAACATGTTTCATCTATTAAAAAATTAACGCGATAAATGTCTATTCATTCATCGCGTTAATTAAATCTTAAATTATCTAATAATCACCTTAATCGTTCCAATGATCTAACTAGTTCCTCATCTTTCTTTATACGTTTTATCGAAATAATAGCAAATATTATTGCAATTAAAGGTAACAAAGCACCCCAACTAAATTTAGTAAATATTCCAACAACATCTCCCTTCATAAAGCTTAGATAAAGCAAATAAACAATAAAAACAATCATTATTATTATATTCCAAATAGTAATTCTTATTTGTTTTTTTCTGTTCTTAAAGAGAAAAATAGCTATAAGAGAAATCAAAGAACTTATAAGTCCAATAACAAAAAGGACAATTGTTTCGAATGCTATATCTACACCTTTATAAAAGCTAAAAGCATTTAGCTCTACTGTACTTCCGTTACACTCCATAATTGCAAGTGGGGAAAATATGCTTACACCCATGCAAACACAAACAAGAAACAAATAAACGGTCTGAATCCTTTGAAACATTATCTTAAAATTGTTCTTTTTCTTTAGCAGGATTACGATAATAAATTTCACCATCCAACCATTCTTGTGTTGCTAACAGCGATGGTTTAGGCAATTTCTCATAAAAACGCGAAATCTCAATCTGCTCGTGATTTTCAAAAACTTCCTCTAAATTATCATTATAAGAAGCGAATTCCTGCAATTTTGTATCAAGATCAGACTTCATATCTGAAGTTATTTGATTTGCTCTTTTTGAAATTATACTAACCATTTCATATACATTTCCTACCGACTCAGACATCTTCATTATATCGTGAGTCTCAGTACTATTAGCAATAGTAATTTTTTTATACTCCATTTTAAATTTACCTATTATGTGTTAGTGTTAATAATCCATTTTTACTTTTAAGCCGAAGGAAGATTTTCAATCATCTGTTGTGCTTCCTTATAATATTTATCTGCTTCCTTTATATATTTTCCTTCAGGAAAAGAGTTTTTATAATTATAATACTCATCAACTACCATTCTGAAACGCTCTGGTTGAATCTCTCTTTTACTACGTTGTGCAAATTCATAACGTGCACGCAGAATTGTAATCTGATATTCCTCTGTATACTTTGAGAATGGATAATTCTTCATTGCCTCTCGTGCTGTTATAACAGAAGATTCATAATTGTTCCCCATATAATTTCCTAAATTCAAGTATAATTCTGCTGCAAGTAATTCTTTGTATGCCAACTTCTCTTGTAATTCAAACAAATAATTCTTTGCCATTTCAGCTCTATCGCTTTGAGGATAAGTTTCAATATAATTCTGAAATTCTGCAATAGCTTTATATGTTTTTGATTGATCCAGCTTTGGATCAGGAGAATCGAGATACATTCCATATGCAGAATAGAAAAGTGCAGGTTCTGCATATTCACCTTTTGGATATGTGTTATAATAGGTCGAAAATATTTGCGTAGCAGAAACATAATCTTTTTGATTATAATAACTCTGTGCAAGTAGATACAACGATTCTTCAGCTTTGCCCGTACCTTTAAAAAATGGTACTAATTCCTCCAGCAATGTACTTGATCTATCAAACTTACCTTTGTCAAAATAATTCTTTGCATAGGTATATTTCAAATCTCGATCTGTACTTTTCAGTATTTTATTATACTCATTACAGCCACTGACTAACAAAACAAGCAACAATAAGTAGATATTTCTGAACTTCATTTTTTATTTAAAATCGATTTAGGATGCAAATTTACGGAAAGTTTCTTATTTTGTTGTAATTAATGTCGATTTTATTGTAATTTATGGTATACAAAACTTATTTTCACAAATCTATCGATTAACCAATACGACTTATTTTTCTTAACCTATCTTCATCAATGATCTTTATTTTCCGACCATCCATTGCTATAATACGTTCGTTAGTAAAGATCGAAAGTGTACGAATTGCGTTTGAGGTCGTCATATTAGACAGGTTTGCTAAATCCTCTCTTGCCAAATAAATATTGATAGTTGCACCATCCTCTTCTAATCCATAACTTTCTTTGAGAAATATTAGTGATTCTGCAAGTCTGCCTCTAATATGTTTTTGAGTCAAGCTGACAACACGTTCATCAGCGATTCCCAAGTCCACGGATAGTAGATTAACGAAAAAGAGTGCAAAATCACCATTTTTACGAGCGATCTCTTCTACTGTTTTCATTGGAATGAAACACACCGTACTTTTTTCAACTGATGAAGCAGACGTAACATATTTTTCTTTAGCAAAGTATGCTCGATATCCAAAATACTGTACCGGGCGAATCATCCTAATGATTTGAGTTCTTCCTCCAATACCGTTTTTGAATATTTTCACTTTGCCTTCAAGTAAGCACATGAGATCTTTCGGCTCATCATCTTCTAAATAGATAATATCTCCATTTTTGAAGTTCTCTTTATAAACGTCAGATGCCAACAAATTACGCTCACTTTCACTTAGCAACTGCCAAACGTCAGCCAGATATTTTGATAATTCAATGCGGGATTTTGCCATTATAGACGAACTGTTATAAAACCATGTTCTTAAACACAAAATTAAGTAATAAAACTTTATATTACAACTTCCCTTCAAGTTTTTTGAATAAAACGGTCAAATCAACCACTAATAAAACAATTAATTACAAGTTATGGTCATCTATTGAGAGGGACTTTTTAAAAAAATATGTAAGTTTGTATCTATAAATATGAAAATCCTGTGGACTATAGTCATTTTAACAGTTCTGTATACCACGCCAATGCTTGCCCAATATTCACTTTCCGGAGATAGCATTTTGAAAAAGGCGATGCAAGGAGCAGAAAGATACAACGGATTAGTTGAAAAATACAAAGCCGATGTGTATATGCGAAGCTATATCCAGACCATTAAAAAGAATTCACTATATAAATACACCCATCTGATACCCAACTTCATTTTGCATGATCCAAATTCAGACGAAGTTTTAATTGAGACAATAAGCAAGTTGAAATATGACTATCCAAAAAGTTATGTACAAGATATAAAATACGTTACCGGTACATTAACCAAAAAAGGAGATATCAATATGATTCCGTTCAACTTTTTGCATATCAATATATATGGTGAAACCAGTAATGAAGACAGTTTCTTTATGCCATTACGTTTTAGCACTTCAAGATATTACACTTACAAGTTAACCAACAGTTATTGTCAAAATGATACAACATATTACACATTTGAATATTCACCGATATATAAAAACACAAAATTGATTAAAGGCACATTTGTTATAGAAAGCGGTTCATGGAGAGTAACCCAGTTTACAGGAGAAGGTATAGATTTGATATCTGATTTTTCTTTCGAGATGACTATGGGCAACAGTATGATTTCTCGATATCTTCCAGAGAACATTATAATATTCCACAGCTCTAATTTTCTAGGGAATGTTGTAGGGAGCAGACATTTAGCTATTATCAGTTATTCAGAAGCAAATTTAAGACAGACAAAAGATAAAGATCAATCATTAAATTTAAGCGACCAATACAAAGTACGTTTAGATTCCGTTCCTGTTTATGACGATTCAACATTTTGGAAATCCAAACGTCCTATTCCTTTGCAAGCCGTCGAAAATGATATATTAAAGAATTACGAATTAAAGAAAGACGAGGCAGTCAGAAAAAGGCAGAATGGTGACACGACCACCATCAACAAAGCCAAGCAATTAGCTCAACGTATTGCATTGAGTTCAAACTATGATTATAAATCCACCAGGATTACATATTCAGGTTTATTAAATCCCTTATTAATTGGATATAGTTCTATTGATGGAGTCACCTACCGTCAAGAACTTGGGTTTGACATTGGATTAAAATGGGACCAAACGATAAATATGGACGCCTATGTAGGATATCTGTTCCGTCGCAAAGAGTTATTTTGTGATATTACCACACGTTGGAATTACAATCCCGCCAAGCTTGGAAGTGTATATTTTGCTGCTGGAATTGGAAACCCATCATACAGTTCATTATTTGTAGACAAGATACAAAAAAGTTTACAGAGTGAAGGTTTAACCTTTTCGGATATCTCTGTCGACTTTTACAAAGACTATTATTTTAAGTTGTTCAATGACATAGAATTAGTAAACGGAATAATCTTTGGAGCCGGGATAGATTATCATATCAGAAGAGGCAAGAGTAACTCCTCAAAACTTCTATCAGCTCCAATTGATGAATCCGATAAAGACATCAACAATATGTTTGGAACAAGACGAACTTTTGTACCTTCGATACGATTAGAATGGACTCCTCAACAATATTACAGATTTGAAGACCGACAAAAAATATATGTCCGTTCGTCCTATCCCACTTTCAGATTCGACATAGCCCACAGTTTCAAGAATATATTAGGCAGCTCATCCGTCTACAATAAATTTGAATTAGATGTCAGTCAGAATATTGAGACAGGCTTAATGAAATCATTTCAGTATCATGTAGGCGCCGGTCTTTTCACCAATCAGCAAACAGAGTACTTTGCCGACTTTTCGTTCTTTGCCAAGAACAACTTCCCCACAAATTGGGATGACGGACTTGGTGGAGGATTTAATTTGTTACCCCGTGAATTTTATAATGCATCCGAATCCTATTTACAAGGCCATTTCATGTACGAAACACCTTTTTTGCTATTAAGATCAATTCCCCACATTTCAAAAGGTGTAATTGGTGAGCGACTATATATTAGTCAGCTATACACTCCACGCATCAAGTCCTACACAGAATTAGGTTATGGCATAGGCAACCGCGTATTTAATTTAGCCGTTTTCGCCTCTTTTCACAAACAGAACTTCAGAAGAGTCGGGATTAAAGCTGCATTAGAATTCTGATGCTATAAAAGAAGGCATTTAGAGCATTATTGTTTATCAATTAATCTTTCGGACGTCATAAAAAGAAGGCAACCAGAATTACCGATTGCCTTTTAATTAAAAACAGTGATTATATAAACAGTGATATAAATTACAATGCCACGCTTACAGTTTCAATAGCAGCATCATTTTTTGAGATTTGAGTCGAGTCAGTATTTGTTATTCTTTTGATGCGTGCAGGAGTCACATCATCATTTCTCAGATGCTTAACCGTATCCGTATCAGATTTCGATTCCGTATCCGTTTCCGTATCCGTTTCCGATTTCAGTTCACCCTGTTGCATAATATATTCCTTGTTAGAATCCCAATATTGGAAATCCAGGTCCCTATGAGATTTTCTGAGTTTCTTAACCAGCTTATCCGGTCTTATACCCCTATCATAATCATCAAGAGAATCATCAATCTCAATTTTCTTTCCCTCAGGAACAGCTATTTCCACAATCATTGACTGCAATCTGAAACCCTGTTTAATTGGTGTAGAGAAGAATTCAGGCAGTAACAAAACAGAATCATTCTGTTGAATTTCATATCTAAAATCCTGAGTATTATCCTTTGCCACCTTCAAATCCCTTTCCGTGCTTGCACCTATAAGAGCAACATGAAATAAAGAGTCACGGCTTTTAGTTAACTGAATATTAATATCATGGAACAGCAGAGAATCCTGGTTCAGCGAATAGTAAGGTAAGTCATCTATTTCACTATCAGAGCCAAACCCAGCATTAAAAGAGTAGAAATCTCCCGAATAATTCATTCTGTCCACATAAAGTTTATCCCCTTTAAAAGGTGACAAATGAATATTTTTTTCAGTATAGCTAACCTCTTTATACTTCCCAGCGACACGCGTTGCAAGCATTCCCCCCGCAACAATTCCAACGATCCACAACACCAGGGTAATCCATCCCAAAACCGGGTAAGCCTTATAGTTGCCAGCCCTTCTGATCAACCAAATAACCATTGCCACTACAGGAAGAGCGAAAGCCAATATTACGAACATCCACATTAGAGATGATTCATAACCCTGATTTATAAACAGAGATTTGATCGGAGCCAGTTCCACATTAGCGAATATCAATCCCGCAGCTACAGCGATCATTACGATACAAATTATAGTAGCAGCAAAGCCCAAAATAATTTTAAAGAAAACCAGTATAGCGTTCAAGCACCCCGACCGTTCATTAGAAGGTGAAGTTTTTGTCGTTCTTGTCGTACTATATTTTGGCGGTTCAGGCGGCAAGTTTCCCACATTCATCCGATTAGAATTTGAAGCATCTTTTTCAGTATTACCAACAGTGTTTATTGACTGAGAAGAAGCCGCACCCATGTTTGATTCCTCTTTACTTTTCACGCTCGCCACATTATCGCTTACCGTTTCACGTATAGATTTGATGTAATCCTTTTCGCCCATCATTTCCACTTTCTGTTTAACCGTAGTAGCCTGTGGAACAATCATCCACAGGACGATGTAAATAAGCATTATTGACCAGTTGTACCCCCATTTAATGTCAATGTCTCCAAAAATAAAGTTCAACGGGAACAAAGAAGCCACACCGATAAGGCTAAACAATAGAGGAACAGCCAAAATCAGTCGCGGTATCCATGAATCTATTTTGAAGTAAGCCGCAATTCCTCCGCAAACACCCGCTATTATTTTATCATTAGGATTTCGGTACAATCTTTTAGCTATATTTGATTCCAGTGCCACTGGTTTCAATATGATCCACAGCAAGATATATACAAAAAAGAGAACACTAAAAAACACCACAAAAATCAGTCGCATCCACACCGGGTCAATTTTAAAATAGTTAGCCAGTCCGCTGCAGACCCCCGCGATCATCTTATCATTACTATCGCGATACAACGATTTTCCTTCCTGTTGATTTGTTTGTTCATCGATAGGTGGAGACATAGACTGTTTCGATTCAGAAGAGAAATTTTCTTTTTGAGTCTCCTCAAAATCCGAATCGAAGTCCTCCGGTTTCCCGATACTAGAAGTAATGGTATCCACATCCTCGTCCGTAATCACATTAATGCCATGTCTCAACCTATTGCCGAACAACTCAGCAATACGGTTTTCTATATCATTTACAATTTCGTCCCCTCCCTCTTCACGTGAAAAATAGTTCTTAAGGTTTTCGATATAGCGTTTAAGCATTTCGTAAGCAGTTTCTTCAATTGCTATCACCTGACCTTGAAAATTAATATTTATGACCTTTTTCATAAGATTATGTTATTTTGCAACGTTATTACTATCTTGATTCGTTTTGTTGGTAACAGCCTCCACTCCATTAGACAATTCGTTCCATGTAACCTCCAGTAAAGAATAAAACACTCTCCCTTTATCCGTTAACCTAAAATACTTACGTGGTGGTCCCGATGTACTTTCCACCCATCTATATGCCAGGATTTCAGCATTTTTCAAACGGTTGAGTAACGGGTATAAAGTCCCTTCGAGCAATTGCAGTCCAGAGCTTTTCATCTCGTCAATGATATCCCCCGGATATGCTTCCCCCCGTTTGATTACAGAAAGGATACAATATTCCAGCACCCCTTTCCGCATTTGACTTTGTGTATTCTCTATATTCATCTTCGTGTTTGAATTATATTACGGTACAAATATACATCTTAACAATGTATTATGCAATACAAAGTACTGATTATTTTGCACGTTTAACATTATTTATACTTAGAAGATATATAATAAAGAGTTGACTATGAGTAGTAAAAGCAAGGAAAGTATAGTAAAACGAGAACGAGAGCAGAGTGATACAAGTGCTAGAGCAGAGTTAAGTGAGAGTGATAATAGAATGATATGAGAGCAAGAGCAGAGTTAAATAATAGTTAAATCACTATTTAATGAAAATAATATTAGCGTGAGACCATAGTCGGAGGTATATCGGAGGTGACTCGGACCATCCT
>DHSL01000030.1:41144-152359 GCA_002411345.1 Bacteroidales bacterium UBA5287
ATCCTCGGAGCATCCTCGGAGGTATGTCGGAGGTATGTAAGAGGAACGTGAGACCATGGAAAAAATCAGGACGACACAGACACAATATATTATTTCAACTTTATATAATAAGTCAGTTTAGCCTCAATGATTCTGTGAGCCGAACGCGCAAAGTAGTCGCCCCTTCGATTAGGGAATAAATCGTTTAATCCAAAATAGTACCTACCCTCCAGATCGAAGACACCCGCATTTGTTTTCAGTTCCAGTCCCAATCCCCCCACCAGTCCGTAGTCGAACCGTTTTAGCGAGTCTATCGGCATATATTGCATAGTATTTTTGTTTTCCCCCAGATTATCAGCAAGTCCATTGCTCATAATTTGATTATCATTTATCAGCACCCCAATTTGTGGTCCCGCATTAAAAATGAACCTCATATTTTTTTTCCCCGCATAAACATGCGTCATGAAAGGTATTTCAACATAATTCAGCGTCCTTGTATAAGCAAATTCCGGGTTATCTCTGAATTTCTCTTTCCACCCCCGTTGCGTATAATTAAGTTCAGCCACTATACCCATATTTTTCTGAGCGATATATTTTGCGGCGACACCCCCAAAATACCCAAGGTTCATATCCTGGAACACCTTTTGCGGAGCAAAATCGACGCTTGAAGAAAGCGCCCCTCCGCCTACCCCAACATACAGTTCCGGTTTAAAATCCCGTTGTGCTTTAACCTGTAAAACACTAAAGATTAACAACAAAGCTAAAAGCAGGCGATATTTCATTTACTCTTATCGATTTTATAAATCATATTATTTGTATCATAGTGAATCAGATAAATACCCGTATTTCTGAATCCACCCCAGTTGTTCACCCTTTCGAAGTAAAAAGCAAACTGTAACGGTTTCACGTTAATCCTATTAATATTCTGATCAAAATTAATACCGTTATTATACAATGCCGTGAGGAAATACATACCAATATCATAACCATGCATACCAAATCTTGGATAAAGATTAATCAGATCCCTTTGATACCATTTTTTGAAATCACTATTAAAATCTTTCACAGCCTGATCATTTTCATCCACGAAGAAAGACGTATAAATATAAGTACCAAACTTATGATAATCATCTTTAATTTTTTGATCAAACGTCTGCCATACAGGATATCCAAATAAGCGAGTAGTATAATCAGGATTCGATTCCTGTAGCGTCGTCAGCGATTTCATCAAAGAAACCAGTGCCGCAGAAGTATCAGAAGTAGGAATGATCACATTCTCCTTGTTAGCAGCAAGCAGCGGAACCAGCGTACTATCCAATCTTGCCGACATATCAATTGACTGATATTTAATATTTTTCTTCTTCAAATCATTCTGCAGTGTTTTAACAAACGCCATTTTGTTATCCCGACTTGTATTATCATTAACAAACACGATGTTAGCCCTGTTGAAAGTATCTAAAAATATTCCCGAAGCTTTAGCATACAGATTATCCTGAAGCGTGTTTATTTGGAATATTTGTCCATTATTCAGCGTTTCCTTTTCATTATTAGAAATAGGGATCACATATTTTATGTTCCGTTCTTTTGAGAAGTCAGAAAGCACTTTTATTTGCTCATCTGTGATTCCCCCAACAATCAGATTCAGTCCCTGCATTTCCATAGTACCCAGTAAGCTTTCCAATTTTTGAGTATCTTTACCAGCGCCAATATCGAACACATAAAGATCGATGTTTGCCCCCTGTTCCTTCATTTTTTGTACCGCCAAAAGGAAACCCTCGTAAAACTCTTGAATTCTTAGATTCTGATTATTCGTCTTATCCAGGAACGGCATTAACAACCCCACCCTCATTACTTGAGTTTTAGGCGACTGTTTTGTTCCCGAAAGCAATAAGTTAGCATTTTCTATTTTTGCCGAAACACTATCATCAAGCAACACAGATTTTACAGGAATGATAAGTTCCATGTTCGTCTTCAATCCATTTGACACCATTGGATTTTTTTGTTCCAGATCTTGAACCGACACCCCATAAGATTTTGAAATACTATATAAAGTCTCCCCTTTTAGAACCTTATGTATAATATCCGTAGTCTGTTCCTGATAAGGCGTAAATTTTTCGAAAGTTTCGAAGAAAGGAATTCTGATTGTTTTTCCTATTTGGAATGTAGAAGCCGACAATCCAGGATTAGCCGTGATAATATCCTCAGGTTTAAGCGAATAAGTTTTTGAAACAGAATAAAGAGTCTCTTTTGGAAGGATCGTATGATATCTATAATTCTCCTCTTTAACAACGCTAATTGCCTGTCTTTGTGGAATATTCAGCACCTGTCCTTCCGTCAACCCCTCTTTTGCAGAAGGATTATTTTGATAAATCTCTTCCGTTGTTGTATTATACATTTGTGCGATAGCATACACCGTTTCCCCTTTTTGTACCGTATGTTTGAACATCAAGTTTTGATCCGGTATTTGTTCACCATTTCCATTGTTAAGAGATGGTGTTGACGACACAGATTGTGCAATCATATCTTTAGGCACCGGTATTAACAGCACCTGTCCATTTTTCAGTCCCTTGTTAGCTTCAGGATTAACCCTCAATATTTCCGCCACCGAGACTGAGAAAGTCCGAGAAACAGCGAATACACCTTCACCAGGTTGAACTTTATACTTATAAAAAACCTCACCATTCTGTGTCACCATTTCATATGGCACATTTTGAGCGTATATCGTTGTGGTCAAAATGATCATTAAAAAAAATGCAACGATTTTTTGAAGGGATTTTATATTTTGCATATTATCTGATTTATCTATTTATCATATTTCATTCAGACTACAAAAGTACAATAATATTTTAATTTGACCTTGATACCCAAACTAACAAAACTAAAAGAGTCTAAACTATTCCGTTAGTCGTTTTTTTCCAGCGACCAGTCCTGATCCCTGTATTTCCTATACAAATCGTTGAACTTTACCCTCTTTTTTTCCCTATCCGAATACTTTTGTTTTATCTTTTCCGCTTTGTAATACAATTCTTGAGCTTTTTCGAAATCCAGTTCTTGTGCCTGTTCGATTGACTGATTCGTATATTTTGCCGACTTCTTTGCATCCCTTTTCACTCTATTACAAGCAGAGACTCCAAAAATAGTAAATAATACAATCAGACTTATTTCAACATATTTTCTTTTCATTATATAGTATTTTAAAAAGGGAGAGGATCTTTTACTTCTTGCAGGAAGTCGTTTCCAGAATCATTCATTGGCGGGTTAGCATTTTGTTGATGTGTTCCCGCTTTTGATCTCACCTCGATATAATTTTTGTTTCCAACAACCCCATCATTCATATTCAGGAATAAAGCATATTCACTTTCAAATTTGAGTCGTACAAACCCCGTAGGTCCATTTCTATGTTTTGCAATAATAATTTCCGCCAGGCCCTGTAAAGAATTTCCATTTTCATCTTCCAGAATTTTATAATATTCAGGTCGGTGAATAAAGCAAACAATATCCGCATCCTGCTCGATTGCCCCCGACTCACGAAGGTCAGACAACTGCGGTCTTTTTCCCTCGCTCGACCCCGCCTGTCTATTTTCCACACCACGGTTCAACTGAGACAAAGCAATTATTGGGATGTTCAGTTCTTTTGCCAATCCCTTTAGCGACCTTGAAATTGTACTCACCTCCTGTTCGCGGCTACCAAAGCTCATTCCGCTTGCGTTCATCAACTGCAAATAGTCGATAATGATCACTCTCACATTATGTTCCCTCACCAATCGTCTTGCTTTTGTTCTTAATTCAAAAACCGAAAGGCTCGGCGTGTCATCAACGTATATAGGCGCATCGTACAGCTGTTTAATTTTTGCATCAAGCAATTCCCATTCTTCCGGCACCAGTTGACCATTTTTAATTTTATCACCCGGTATTCTCGACACGTTCATTATAAGACGGTTAACCAGCTGAACATTAGACATCTCAAGAGAGAACACCGCCACCGGTTGTTGATAATCCACCGCAATATTTTTAGCCATTGACAACACGAAAGCCGTTTTTCCCATCGCCGGTCGTGCCGCCAAGATCACAAAGTCCGAGTTTTGCCATCCCGAGGTCATCTTATCCAGCTCATGAAAACCCGACGCCAGTCCACTCATACCATCCGTACGATTAGCCGCTTTCTGCAGATTATCCATTGCCTCCTTTAT
Source organism: Bacteroidales bacterium UBA5287 (assembly GCA_002411345.1). Classification (GTDB taxonomy): domain Bacteria; phylum Bacteroidota; class Bacteroidia; order Bacteroidales; family Dysgonomonadaceae; genus UBA5287. The sequence continues at coordinate 45,314 of DHSL01000030.1, forward strand.
GACCGGATTGATTTGCACCACATCTTTTTTCACGTTCTTTTGCGAGATTTCAAACAGTCGTCCTTCCGTCTCCTGCATTAAATCATCCACATCGACCGTCTCATCAAAAGCCTGCTGTGTGACACTAGAAGAAAAGGTTATTAGCTGTCTGGCCAGATATTTTTGTGCAATAATTCTTGAATGATATTCAATATGCGCAGCCGAAGCCACTTTTTCAGATAATTCAGCGACATAAATAGCCCCTCCCGCCTGATCAAGTTCCCCCCGTCGTTTCAGTTCCTCAACAACAGTAAGCACGTCGATAGGTTTTTGTTGCATTGCCAATCCCTGAATTGCCCCATAAATTAATTGATGTGTAGGATCATAAAAGCTTTCCGGTTTTAGAATATCGCTGATAACCGAATACGCGTCCACTTCGAGCATTAATGCACCAAGAACCGCCTCTTCCAATTCTCTTGCCTGAGGAGGTAATTTTCCCAAATCAGGCACCATTATCGTCTTTTCTACAACCTTTGAATTTTTATTTTGCTTCTTCGTTTCCATCATTTAATTTCGTAAAATATCTGTAAAGATACTTTGTAAATCTGAATTATTATTGACAAAAATAAAAAAAGCTGTTAATAACTTTCATATAATAGCTGTAATCAATTGATCATAAAAATAAATAGTATGTTAAAGGTAAAATTCAAAAAATAGATTCAGTTTATTATCTTTGTGACTTATAATTAATGATACACATATTAGGTAATAATATGAAAAAGAAAAAGCTACTATTCATTTTAGTATTTCTACTTGGTTTGTCCACTATTGCTTTAGCTCAGAATGAAGTAACCTGGAAATTCAGTATAGAAGACAAAGGAAATGGCGAGATTCAATTAGTCGCCGACGCGACCATTAAACGAGGCTGGCATTTGTATGACACAAACATTCCTGATGGAGGGCCCTATCCCACATCATTAACTATTGACGAGATAGTTGGTGCCACCCCAACAGGAGCGTTTCATGCAGAAGGAAAAGAAGCCGTTGTTTCGTACGACAAAGTATTCGAGATGAATATCGGCACATTCGACAACTCAGCCAAGTTTGTCCAAGCGTTTAAGGTCACCGATAAAAAAGCCTTTAAACTTACCGGCGATGTTCGTGCCCAAGCCTGTGACGATAAAAGTTGCACTCCCCCCCTACCCGTTGACTTCACTTTTTCATCATCAAATTTACCCACGACTGTTGCCCAAGTCACGACCGAGTCCTCGTCAGTCGTCGCCGCGCCATTAGCCGCATCAGTCACCCCATTGGCCATAGACACCCTTTCCGCGGAAGAACAAGCACCCGTTATTTCCGGGGATATAGATAAAAATCTTCTTTGGAAGCCAGTTATAGAAGAGCTGAAAAGTTTTGGAGCAGAAGGTACCACAGCTAATAAGTCGTTATTATGGATTTTTGTAATGGGTTTTTTAGGAGGACTCGTCGCCTTAGTCACCCCTTGTGTTTGGCCCATGATACCCATGACGATCAGCTTTTTCCTCAAAAAGAGCAAAACGAATAAGAAGAAAGCCGTTTCTCAAGCCTCGATGTATGGTTTAGCCATCATTGTTATTTACGTAGTTTTAGGATTAGCCATCACGTTGATCTTCGGTGCCAGTGCTATGAACAAATTAGCCACCAGTGCATTTTTCAATCTATTGTTCTTTGCATTGTTAGTAGTGTTTGCTATTTCATTCTTTGGTGGATTTGAGATGGTGTTACCCTCATCGTGGACCAACAAAATGGATCAAAAAGCCGATGACACATCCGGTTTGATCAGTATATTTTTCATGGCATTTACGTTGGTTCTTGTATCATTCTCCTGTACCGGACCAATTATCGGAACCCTGTTAGTAGAAGCAGCAACCACCAGCAGTATATTAGCCCCGACTATTGGAATGTTAGGTTTTGCATTAGCATTAGCAATTCCCTTTACCCTGTTTGCTATATTCCCCGCCTGGTTACAAAACCTTCCCAAATCTGGAGGTTGGCTCAATACAGTTAAAGTAGTTTTAGGCTTTTTGGAGCTTGCTTTAGCATTCAAGTTCCTATCCGTAGCCGACCTTGCCTATGGCTGGGGGATACTAGACCGAGAAGTGTTTGTCTCTATATGGGTAGTTATTTTTGCGCTGTTAGGACTTTACCTAATTGGTAAGCTCAAGTTCCCAGGAGATTCAGATCTCAAGCATGTTAGCGTTACCCGTCTTTTCTTATCAATCATATCATTTGCTTTTGCAATTTATTTGATACCCGGCTTGTGGGGTGCCCCGCTTAAGTCGATCAGTGCATTTGCCCCACCCATGTACACACAAGATTTCAATTTGTATGACGGTTCCGTTCATGCCAAATATCTTGATTACGAGTCAGGTATGACATACGCCAAGCAAGTCGGCAAGCCCGTATTGATAGACTTTTCCGGATACGGATGTGTCAACTGTCGTAAAATGGAAGCCTCCGTTTGGACCGATCCCCGTGTAAAAGACATGCTCGACAACGATTATATTTTGATCACATTGATGGTAGACGATAAGACCAAGCTTCCCGAGATTATTGAAGTAGAAGAGAACGGTAAAATCACGAAGTTGAAAACCATTGGAGACAAATGGAGTTATCTTCAACGTCACAAGTTTGGTGCCAACGCACAACCCTACTATATCGCATTAGATAATGAAGGCAACCCCATCAGTTCATCATACGCATACGATGAAAATGTAGATTTATATTTAGATTTTCTACAATCAGGATTGAATAATTATAAGAAATAAACCATTATAGACACAGCATTATTGAAGTGCCGTCAATTATTTTATGCATACAAAAGAAGAAAAGATGAAAGCTTTCGGGCGTTTGCTCGATATTATGGATGAGTTGAGGGAAAAATGTCCCTGGGATCATGTTCAAACAAACGAAAGTTTGAGAGCCAATACAATAGAAGAGACCTATGAATTATGCGATGCCATTCTGGATGACGATTCCGAATCCATCAAGAAAGAATTAGGCGATTTGCTCCTTCATATAGTTTTCTATTCAAAGATTGGCGAAGAAAAGCAAGAATTTGACGTAGCAGATGTCTGCAATACAATCTGTGAAAAGCTTATTTTCCGTCACCCCCATGTCTTTGGTGAAACTGAAGCCAAGACAGCCAAGGTAGTAGAAAAGAACTGGGAGATGATCAAGTTAAAAGAAAAAGGAGGTAATAAAACCGTGCTTGACGGTGTACCCGTGTCACTTCCTTCGATGGTAAAAGCATACAGGATTCAGGACAAAGCCCGCAATGCCGGATTCGACTGGAATGAACGTGCCGATGTTTGGGATAAGGTAAAAGAAGAGTTAGGAGAGTTGAAAGTCGAGATAGACCATATGGATGTCAATAAGATGGAAGGCGAGTTTGGAGATCTTTTATTCAGCATTATCAATGCAGCAAGATTATACAAAGTTAATCCCGACAATGCACTAGAACGAACAAACAGGAAATTCACCACCCGTTTCAACTATATGGAGCAAATGTTAAAAAAGCAAGGTAAAAACCTAAGAGACACACCCTTGGAAGAGATGGAGTTTTATTGGCAAGAAGCAAAACAACTTGAGAAATAACCAATATAAAATATAATCCAATGGATAATCTACTTTGTCCCCAGTGTAAAATCAGGCGTTTCTATATATTAAATAGTGCCGGAGAACGTTTAGTAGTAACAGTATCTAAAGACAAACAAATCCATCCAGTTCATGAAAATGAAACATTGGATGGATTTGACACCTCAGTATTGTATTGCCTTGGTTGCTCCTGGAACGGTTCGGTAGATACAATGACCGATAAATTCTGATTATATACTCCCTATTATTTCCCTGGTCTCCAACGAGATAATATATTTTGCCGTTTATTAAATATACCATTCTTCTTTGTTCTCACATCTTCAATCACATAAAAGATATCCTGATCAAAATCTGTAAGATATTTTGATATAACCTTCATATCTTTACGTTCAATAACAGTCTCAATAATATCTACTTTATCAACAGAGCCCGTACCGTGTACCATTGTCGCCCCGTGCCCAGCATTTTTGAGCATCTGCACCAATTCAGTTCCATTTTTTCTTGTATAAACCCTACAAAGCACGATACCATAAGCAATTCGTTCTTCGAGTAATATACCAATGTAATTACCTGTTGCATAACCAGCCGCGTAAGATAAATAAGAAACCAAATCATTTGCACGCGCTAAAATTTGAGATATGATAACAACCCAAATAAAAACTTCGAAAAAACCTATCAGAGGAGCCTTTAATTTTTGTCCTTTTGATACAAAAATAATTCGCAAAGTACCTAACGACACATCACAAATTCTCCCAAAAAATATCATTATGGGAAGTAACCATGGAGATTGGTCTAAGAAATCAAACATATATATTAATTATTAAGTGGTGAGTACATTTAAATAATTGATAAATTTACTAATGTCATCTTGTGACGTATCCCATGAACAAACCAATCTCATTTCATTTCTAGATTCATCCCAATCATAAAAGAAATACCGTTCACGTAATTTATCAGTGATTGCTTTAGGCAAAATGAAAAACAGCGCATTAGATTCCACTTTTTGAGTGATTTCAACGCCCTTTATCTTACTCATTTCCGTAGCAAGTCTTTTCGCCGCATCATTTGAATGACGCGCATTATCAAGCCAAATATTTTCGTTTAAATACGGAATGAATTGCGCTGAAACGAATCTCATTTTTGAATATAGCTGAGTAGTTTGCTTGCGATAATATTTCAAGTTTGCAGCCAGTTCTTTTCTAAGCGGAACGATTGCTTCGCCCATCATCAAACCATTTTTTGTACCACCCAGCGTAAAAATATCCACGCCACAATCGACTGTCAACTCTCTCATTGACACATTTAGAGAAGCACATGCGTTTGATATTCTTGTACCATCCATAAAAAGATACATATCATGCTCATGAGCCAGATCAGCAAGATCCTTTATTTCTTGAGGCGAGTAAACCGTGCCAAGTTCTGTAGTTTGTGAAATAGCGATTACTTTTGGTTGCGAATGATGTTCAAATCCGAATCCATGTAATTGAGAACGGACCAAGTCCGGTGTTAGTTTACCATCGGTAGTCACCACCTCTTTTAATGCTGCACCGGTAAATTTTGTAGGAGAACCACATTCATCTACAGCGATATGAGCCGTAGTTGCACAAATAATTGAGTGAAAAGGCAAAGTACAAGCTGAAAGAGCCACCACATTCGCGCCCGTCCCGTTGAACACAAAAAGAGGTATAATATCATTTTCTCCCAACAGGTTTTGTATTGCTTTTACCCCTTTAGCCGTCCACTGATCATCGCCATACGCGATTGTATGATCTGAATTAGCTTCAATTAAAGCCTGTATAATTCGTGGATGAACACCTGAATTATTGTCACTTCCAAAACTTCTCATAAAATTTAGTTATTTTGTATGCAAAGGTACTAAAAAAAGGAATTTAAAAATACACATACAAAGATACGGGATAATTGATTCAATGATTAAAGCATTTTAATAAATAATTCACCCAAGAACACACCCCACAAGACAGTCCAAAGTTTAATGATCAATTACTTTGTTATGTCATAAAAAAAACTTATCTTTGTTATTATACTGTTAGCTGAACTACCAATGAAACTTTCCATTATTGGAATTAATTCTTTATTACAGGTAATTTTGCGATCAGTAATTAACGGACTAATTACCAATATTAATAAACACTTACCTTATAATAAATGAAACATATCATTATACCAATCATTCTCTCTCTTTTTATCATTTCAGGCAGTTGTTCAACATCTTCATATCAAAAGACAAAGAATGGCATTATCGTTAAGATAAACAAGACAGACAAAACCGAAGAATTCAATCTCCGCTTAAAAGTTATTAATGACAATATAATTCATGTAACCGCAACACCAGAAGCAGACTTTTCGAAGGAGAAAAGTCTTATCGCCGTTATGGAAAGTAAACCATCTCCAGAATTCAATGTCGCCGAGGACACAGCAAATATTGTAATATCGACAAAGAAGTTAAATATAAAAGTGAACAAAACAACCGGAGAGTTAGATTTTTCAGATAAAAGCGGAAAATCAATTCTAAGAGAAAATAAAGGAGGCGGAAAATCATTTACCCCCATTGAAGTAGAAAGCACAATAGGATTTACTATTCAACAGATATTTGAGTCGCCTGTTGATGAAGCGTTTTATGGTTTGGGTCAGCATCAATCAGACGAGTTTAATTATAAAGATAAGAATGAATCCCTATTTCAATACAACACAAAAGTATCTATACCATTTGTCGTTTCAAACAGAAATTATGGTATCCTTTGGGATAATTATTCATTGAGCAGATTCGGCGATCCCAGGGATTATGGCCAAATTGATCAGTTCAAGCTATATGACAAATATGGAAAAGAAGGAGGATTGACAGCTAATTACTCAGGGAGTGATGGAAAAGCCATTGAAAGAAAAGAAGCTTTGCTTGATTACGAGAATCTGGATTTAATAAAGAATTTTCCAAGCCACTTTCCGCTGTATGGATCAACAGTTATTTGGGAAGGACAGATTGAGCCCAAGATGAGCGGACTCTATCATTTTAAGCTCCATTATGCCGGCTATACAACCGTTTATCTAAATAACGAGCAAGTCGTTAAACAACGATGGCGCACAGCATGGAATCCAAATGATTACAAGTTTTCCTATACCTTAACAGCAGGCAAGAAAGTCCCTATCAGAGTAGAGTGGAAACCAGACGGCGATATATCCTATATCTCTCTGAAATCGTTAAGTCCCGTTTCTGAAGAAGAACAAGGCAAGCTGCAGTTATGGAGTGAAATGGGAAATGGCATAAACTATTATTTCATTTACGGTAATAATTTAGATGAAGTAATAAGCGGTTATAGAACAGTAACCGGAAAATCACAGATTATGCCAAAATGGGCTATGGGATTCTGGCAGAGTCGTGAACGATATAAGACACAACATGAATTATTAGATAATCTAGCAGAATTTAGAAAGCGACACATACCCATCGACAATATTGTACAAGATTGGTCATATTGGCCGGTAGACGCATGGGGAAGTCACGATTTTGACAGTGTACGATTTCCAGACCCCAAAGGGATGGTCGATTCCGTTCATTCCATGAATGCAAAGATCATGATATCCGTCTGGCCAAAATTCTATATCACCACCCAGCATTACAAACAGTTTGCTGAAAAAGGCTGGATGTATAAGAAAGCCGTCGAAGACAGTATTCGCGACTGGATCTATCAAGGATATATCGGTTCATTTTACGATGCCTATGCCGAAGGAGCACGTAAGTTATTTTGGGAACAGATGGAGAATAAACTCTATTCGAAAGGATTTGATGCATGGTGGATGGATGCTTCCGAGCCAAATATTCAAGACAACACAACTATTGAATATCGAAAAGCATTATGCGGTCCCACCTCCTTAGGACCCTCGACAAAATATTTTAATGCCTATGCCTTAATGAATGCCGAAGGAATTTATAAGGGGCAGCGTGGAAAAGATCCCAATAATCGAGTATTCCTGCTCACCCGATCCGGATTTGCCGGTATTCAACACTATTCGACCGCAGTCTGGAGTGGTGACATAGGTACAAGATGGGAAGATATGAAAGCCCAAATATCCGCAGGATTAAATTTCTCACTTTCCGGGATTCCTTATTGGACGATGGATATCGGCGGTTTTTGTGTAGAAAAGAGATATGAAAATGCACAACGTTATTATGATACGACAGGAATTGAAAATGAAGATTTGAAAGAGTGGCGTGAATTAAATACCCGCTGGTATCAGTTTGGAGCTTTTGTCCCACTGTTCCGTTCTCACGGTCAGTTTCCATATCGCGAGATTTACAATATAGCACCTGAAGACCATCCCGCGTATCAATCAATGCTCTATTACGACAAATTACGTTATCGTTTGATGCCATATATTTATTCGTTAGCAGGTAAGACATTTTTAGATGATTACACTATTATGCGCGCATTGATTATGGATTTTCCAGAAGATAAAATTGTAAAAGATATCAGCGATCAATATATGTTTGGTAGTTCGATTATGGTTTGTCCCGTTTATGAATATGGTGCTCGAAGCAGAAGTGTATATTTCCCTACAAGTGAAGGTTGGTATGATTTATATTCAGGTGCGTATTTTACTGGTAATCAATCGAAGATAATGGATGCTCCTTATGAATGTATGCCACTTTTTGTACGTGCAGGCAGCATTATTCCCTTCGGTCCGGAAATTGAGTTTAGTAGTGAAAAACAAGCAGATCCCATCACATTATATGTCTATGCCGGGAAGGACGGCACCTTTACTTTGTATGAAGATGAAGGAACAAACTATAATTACGAAAAAGGAAAGTACACACTTATTCCCATCTATTACAACGACTCAGACAAGACATTAGTAATTAGGAAAAGAACAGGCGAGTTTACTGGCATGTTGAAAAAAAGAAAATTCAATATCATTTACGTCCATAATCAAAGTCCCAAAGCTTTAGTTTTTGATTTATCAGGTAAAGTCGTAGAATATAATGGATCCATGATCACCATTGAATTAGAATAACAATAGTGTGCATGGATCCTATTAAAACTAAGCAAGATTGCTTATTAGAAACTTCCTAACAGCAGAAGCATCAACATTTTTACGATTTGCATAATCAACCAGCTGTTCCTCTGATATCTCTCCAATAGCAAAATACTTTGAATCGGGATGAGCGAACAATAATCCGCTAACCGAAGCATTAGGGTACATCACACCATTTTCGGTAAGCGAAATACCTATTTCGTTAGAATTGAGCATTTCATGCAAAGCAAAATTTACCGATTGATCCGGAATAGAAGGATAACCCACAGCCGGGCGAATACCTAGATATTTAACAGCAAACATCTGATCTATTGTCAGATCCTCATTTGAAGCATAACCCCAATGCTCCTTTCTAATCTTAGTATGCAACCATTCAGTCGCCGCTTCCGCAAGACGGTCGAGTAACGATTTCAGCAGTAAAGCCGAGTATTCATCACCCTCATCGGCGAATTTTTGAAGCAACTCTTCCGAGCCGACACCCGCCGTAACCGCAAAAGCACCAATATAATCCTTGATGCCAGCAGATTGAGGAGCCACAAAATCGCTTAGACATAAATACGCCTCTTTGTCGCTCTTTTTCTGTTGTCGCAACATAGGGAAAGACTTTCCGTCGATATTTATTGTATCGTCGTTACTATAAGCAGGATAGATACCAAAAACAGCCTTTATATATTGAGCATTCCTATCAATTAACATCTGCAACAATTCACGAGCATTATCATATAAATCAGCCGCCTCTTTTGCACGTTCGCGTTCATCTTCGCGAAAAGAAGCCATCCATTGAGTCCGACAATGTTCGCAATTATCTATTTTGGTGACAGTGTGAAATTTGGCAGACATATCCCAGCTATGGAAGAAGAATTTCCAATCAATATAAGGAATTATCTCTTCAATCTTTATATCATCAAGCACTTGTCGCCCGATCGATTTTGGTTCATAAGCCTTAAAACCAGACCAGTCCAGTTGTAATCTATTAGAGCGAGCTTCGTCCAAGCTTACTAAAATCGATTTCTTATCAGAGTGAGACTGTCTTAGAACCTCATAGTCCTGTTCCAGCTTTTCGACATAATCCTCGCGTGTATTGACATTCAGCAAATTAGCCACAGCAGCAGGACTTTGTGAAGCATCCTTTACATACACAACCGGACCATTATTATATTTCGGGTCAATTTTAAGAGCCGTATGAAGTTTTGAAGTAGTCGCCCCACCTATAAGCAGCGGGATTTGAAAGCCAGCTTTCTCCATCTCTTCAGCCATGAAAGCCATTTCTTCCAACGAAGGAGTGATCAACCCACTAAGTCCCACTATATCAGGCTGTTCTTCTCGAATCGCCTGTAGTATCTTTTCAGGAGGAACCATAACCCCAAGATCAACAATCTCATAGTTATTGCATGACAATACAATAGAAACAATGTTTTTTCCTATGTCATGAACATCCCCTTTGACCGTAGCCAATAGTACTTTTCCAGCCTTTTGAGAATCGCCGGAAGACGATTTTTCTGCCTCCAGTACCGGTTGCAGAACTGAGACAGCCTTTTTCATTGTACGAGCCGCTTTTACAACCTGAGGAAGAAACATTTTTCCAGAGCCGAATAATTCTCCCACCCTGTTCATTCCATCCATTAATGGTTTATCTATAATATCTACCGCCCTCGGATAGATTTTCAAAGCCTCTTGCAGGTCCACTTCCATGTAATCGCTAATGCCCTTTACCAAAGCATAGCTAAGTCGCTCTCTCAAAGGCATTTTACGCCATTCCTGCGCCTTTTCCTGTTCCGATTCAGGTGTCAGTTCATTCTTTACCTTTTGAGCATATTCCATAAGACGTTCAGCAGCATCCTCCCGTCTATTAAGAATAACATCTTCTATAATCGTTTTTACATCCTCAGCGATATCCTCATATATGACAGATTGAGAAGGATTTACTATACCCATATCCATTCCCGCGTTGATTGCATGATATAAGAAAACCGAATGCATAGCTTCACGAATTGAATCGTTTCCTCTAAAAGAGAAAGAAAGATTGCTTACCCCCCCGCTTATTTTAGCTCCCGGGCAATTTTCTTTTATCCATTTTACAGAATCTATAAAATCGACAGCATAGTTGCGGTGCTCCTCCATACCCGTAGCTATTGCCAGGATATTAGGATCAAAGATAATATCTTGCGGATTGAATCCATTATCAACCAGTAATCTGTATGCTCTCCCACAAATTTCGATTCGCCGATCCAAGCTTGCCGCTTGTCCCTGTTCATCGAAAGCCATCACTATTACCGCAGCGCCATAATTGCGCACCAATTTTGCATGTTCAAGAAACTCTTTTTCCCCATTTTTCAGTGAAATAGAGTTTACGATAGATTTACCCTGCACACATTTCAGTCCCGCTTCGAGCACCTCCCATTTTGAAGAATCGATCATTATTGGAACCCGTGCCACATCAGGATCAGAAGCAAGCATGTTCAGGAAGTTTGTCATTTCCTCCTTCCCATCCAGCAGACCATCGTCCATATTTATATCGAGCACTTGCGCCCCATCCTCAACTTGTTTACGCGCTATATGAAGCGCCTCTTCATATTTCTTCTCCTTTATCAATCTCAGGAACTTACGTGACCCTGCAACATTGCAACGTTCTCCAATATTTACAAAGTTTATTTCAGGTGTAACCACCAGTTCCTCAAGCCCTGACAAGTGTAGATAATTAGATTTAGGAGCAGGTTTATGCGGTGTTTTCCCAATCACCAGTTCATTATATTTAGCAATATGTTCAGGTGTAGTACCACAACATCCACCAATAATGTTAACCAAGCCCTCATTTATATATTCCGCAATATCAATCGCCATTTTTTGGGGAGTCTCATCATACTCACCCAACTGATTAGGCAATCCAGCATTAGGATAAGCACTAACATAAAATGGAGATAATCGTCCCAGTTCTTTCAGGTACGGCTTCATATCTTTAGCCCCAAAAGAACAGTTCAAGCCTATTGCCAGCGGATTTGCATGATTAACAGAAGCCAGGAACGCCTCTAAAGTCTGTCCGGAGAGAGTCCGTCCCGCATTATCCGTAATAGTAACCGATAAAACTATTGGAGTATTGATACCCGTAGTTTTTGCAACCTCTTCAGCCGCGAATATCGCAGCTTTGACATTTAGCGTATCAAATATCGTTTCCATCAATAACAGATCCACTCCCCCCTTTACGAGAGCAGTAATCTGTTCAACATATCCAGTTTTGAAATCATCAAAAGTAGCAGCCCTGAACATAGGATTCTCAACATCAGGACTCATTGAAGCCGTCCTGTTTGTAGGTCCGATTGATCCCGCCACGAACCGCGGTTTATCCGGAGTTTTTGCAGTGAACTCATCAGCCAGCGTCCGTGCCAGTTTTACCGAAGCAAGGTTCATTTCCACAACATGATCACTCAAATGATAATCCTGCATGGATATAGCATTAGTATTAAACGTGTTAGTCTCAATGATATCTGCCCCCGCCTCAAGATATTGCCTATGAATAGAACTGATGATATCAGGACGTGTAATAGATAACAAATCATTACACCCTTTCAGTTGGGTATCAGCATCTTTGAAACGATCGCCACGAAAATCGGATTCCGTTAACTTATAGCGCTGGATCATTGTTCCCATTGCCCCATCCAGAATGAGAATGCGCGATTTTAATACCTCTTCTATGTTCATTATTTCCTTACTTTTTCAGTTTGCAGACTTACAACAGGAGTGATACTTCTTCCCCTCAATTTGAGGTACCCCCTTCTAATCCAAACAACAGCCCATGATCCCACCAATCGTGTACCTAATATCCACCAGATTGATACCCCAAGAGCCACGAACAACAGATTATCCTCAATCACAGAATGCGAAACCGCCAAATGGTAGTTCAACAAATCCGCTTCAGGTTTCGACACCTTTCCTTCCTCCATTTGGTCGGCCATTAACGCACCGCCATATGCTAATCCCACGATATAACCAATCAGCCATAGGAAACCCGTGCTAGTTGGTAGTCCGAAGAATTTGAGAATAGGTTCAATCCATTTTGAGAGTTTACTTATAAGATCATATTTTTCAAGTACAATGTACAAAATATTTAACGAAGTCACAATAAAAATTATCACCAATGCGATGTTAAGCGAGCTTTTCAGCCAAGCCATGAAAACACCCCCAATCGACACAATTTCAACTGCGGCAGTACGATTAAACATTGGCATTCCCATTTCAAGAGGTAAAATCAAATTCAGTACCACTCCGACTGTGAGACTTGTAATTAATCGCAGTACAAATACAGCCCAGAACGAAGTACCTGTTTTTGCCTGCACAGCACATTCAACAGGCAGGTTATGTGTTATTTGGCACATCAAAGCCAAGATAGTCAGTTCACGCAGCGTTATCTCCATTGAAGTAATAATGGCGATTGGCGCATACAAAGGCAGGAATATACTAGTAATGAACACAATAGCAGTACTTCCCGGTAATCCCATATAACCAAATACAGGATCAAGGAATCCCGCTATAAAATTAAGCACACCAAAATAACCCAGAAATCTAACAGCCAAGGAAATAGGCAGTATAATCTTCAGCAGCCAGATTGCGGTATGTCCCGACTTCTTAAGACTGGGATTGATAACCTCTTTAAAAAAATTCATTGAAATTGTAGTTACTTTTTAAACATTCTCGCCATATCTCTTTTGTCCTCTTTTTCTTTCAGAGCCTGGCGTTTATCGTATTGTTTTTTACCTTTAGCAACAGCAATATTTAGTTTTGCCAACCCTTTATCGCTAATAAAAAGTCTTGTAGGAACAATTGTAAAACCTGTTTCTTTAGTAAGGCGCATTATTTTGCGCAATTCTGTTTTATTAAGCAATAGCTTGCGGTCTCGGCGAGCATTATGATTATTGTAGGTCCCGTAAAAATACTCAGAAATATTCATGTTTCGCACCCACAATTCGTTCCGCTCAAACAGACAATAAGTATCCACGAGACTTGCTTTTCCCAGTCGCACAGATTTTATTTCTGTTCCCGTGAGTACAAGTCCTGCCGTAAACGTTTCAATCAGTTCATAATCGAAAGTCGCACGTTTATTCTTAATCTGAATATTGGGTTGTTTTACTTTCTCCACATTTATTATTTTGGATTGCAAAGTTAATAATTTCTTATGTAATTAAGTTCATTACCGACAAATTTAAGATGCTTTGATCATTAAGTCATTCATTTAACGAAAATAATCGTACTTTTGTATAACGTTATAAAATTGAGTAAATGAAAAAACATATACCAAATGCCATTACGATGATGAACCTTTTCTCAGGTTGCATTGCTATCGTCATGGCTTTTGAAGGTAAATTTCAGTGGGTAGTATTTTGGGTTATTATGGCAGCCGCATTCGATTTTTTCGATGGATTTGTGGCACGCCTTCTTCATGTATCATCCCGATTAGGTGTTGAATTAGATTCATTAGCCGACGTAATAAGTTTTGGTGTAGCACCTGCTACGGCCATATTCACTTTACTTCGTCAATATTCATCATATCCCGATTTTTTATCACCCATAGCCGATTACATACCATATTTAGCATATCTCACAGCAGTATTTTCCGCCATGCGATTAGGTAAATTCAATATCGACGAACGTCAAACGACCTCCTTTATTGGACTCCCCACCCCCGCCAACGCATTGTTTTGGATATCCTATTGTTTTGGAATGCAACAACTTGCCTCCAGCAATGTCTGGTTTTTGTATTTAACATTAGCAAGTATCCTATTGTTCTCGATACTATTAGTTTCAGAAATCCCCATGTTCTCGCTTAAGATCAAGAATAGAACATTTAGAGGAAATATAAAGCAATTAGTAATAGTATTTTTGATGCTCGGTCTCTTTATTTGGCAAGGCATTTCAGGTCTCTCCTGGGGAATAGTAGCATATATCATCATTTCGATTATTTCATCATTATTTGAGAAGCAAACCGTTAAATATTCCAAATAGCCCACCAAACTTTCAATTTTTCCTTTTATCTTTATATTTCAAACCTATTGAGTATAATTTATGTTTAAACTACTTTTCTTTCTATTTTTAGTAATGATGTTCCTGTGGTTTTTGGGAAGACCATTCCGTCGTCGTTCCTCAAGTACATACAGACAAGACGATCATCAATCCCAACATAGCTATCAAGCACAAGGTGATGAGACACCCGGCATTGAAACACAAGAAGACCGGATTATTTCTTATCAGAAAAAAAGTTTCGAGATCAGCGAAGCCGAAGATGTAGAATTTAAGGAAATCAAGCACTAAAACAATTAGTTTTTACTCCGTTTTTCAGTTACATAAAAAATCAGAACATTTAATATTTGCATGCACAACATTTATTTGTTGTGCGTATGGAATCCGTGTATATTTTTAGAAGCCTAATAGACAAATGTCATTATTAAGTCATAGAAAAGATTATCGTTTAATCTTTTACCACATCGTGCCATAAGAACAATATTCCAGATTAAAATTTTATTAATAGCAATACTTTGACTAAATTTGCGGTTGGAAAAGTTGGTAACTTTTTCCATAAAAGTCATTATTAACAAATTACAAAGAAGTGTATTATGGTAGATATTTTTGACAGGCTTACAAATGCCAAAGGACCGCTTGAACAATACCAGAGTAAATTAGAAGGATATTTGATGTTTCCTGAACTTGAAGGTGAAATCGGGCCAAGAATGAGATTCCGTGGTAAAGAAGTTATTACCTGGAGTTTGAACAACTACTTAGGTTTAGCAAATCATCCTGACGTTCGTAAAGCAGATGCAGAAGCCACTGCAAAATGGGGACTTGCGGCACCTATGGGAGCTCGTATGATGTCCGGCCAAACAAAATATCACAAAGAACTAGAAAACAGGCTAGCAAAATTCGAAAAGAAAGAAGCAGCATATTTACTTAACTACGGTTATCAGGGAATGGTTTCTATTCTGGATTCATTATGTTCCAGAAATGATGTAATCGTTTACGATTCAGAAAGCCATGCCTGCATTATGGACGGAATCTTTTTACACAAGGCAAAAGGTGGAAAAAGTTATGTTTTCCCACACAATGATATGGAACGCTGTGAAAAGATGCTTCGTTTTGCAACAAAACAAGCAGAAGAAAACAACGGCGGAATCTTAGTAGTAACCGAAGGTGTTTTTGGCATGTCGGGTGGATTAGGTAATTTACCAGGAATTGTGAAATTGAAAGAAAAGTTCAATTTCCGTCTCCTTATTGACGATGCTCATGGATTTGGTACTATGGGTGCTACCGGTGCCGGGACAAGTGAACATTTCGGAGTTATGGACGATGTAGATATCTATTTTTCCACATTTGCAAAGTCGATGGCAGGTATTGGTGCATTTGTTGCTACGAAAAAAGTCATTATTGATTCACTGAAATCAAATATGCGTTCACAGATTTACGCAAAATCACTTCCTCTGCCAATGGTTGAAGGAGCGATGAAAAGACTAGACATGCTTCAGAATGAACCAGAGCACAAAGAAAATCTTTGGAAAGTAGTTCATAAATTGCAGGACGAATTACGCAAAAACGGTTTCGATATAGGAAACACAGAATCCCCAGTAACCCCTGTTTACCTGAGTGGATCAGTGATTGAAGGTACAAATATCGTATTTGACTTACGTGAGACCTACAATGTATTCTGTTCTATGGTTGTTTATCCAGTTGTTCCTAAAAATGTATTAATGCTTCGTCTTATCCCTACTTCAGCACATACACAAAAAGAAGTAGATGAGACAATTGAAGTATTTAAGAAAGTTAAAGTTAATTTGGAAGCCGGTAAATACAAAGGCACCGAAATGAAAACAATGAGAATTGATTAAAAGATGAAGAATCCCATTCGTAAGAGAACAATAATGAGAAGAAAAAAATACCACTTAAAGTGCGTCAATTGCGGTACAACTACCCCGACGTTTGGAAAGTGGTTAAAGCAGAATCAGAAATGTCCAAACTGCGGAAGTACTTATTCTGAGATTTGGTATGGTTCAGACTATCGGAAATTGGAAAAGATTTTCAAAGGTCCGGCGACAAGTTTTTGGATGTACTTCGATTTCCTTCCGCTTTATATGAGGAGGAATATTGTATCTTTTTATGAAGGAGCTTCACCTGTAGAAAAGTGGTCTTTTCTGGAAGAGTATGCAAAAAACAAATACAACCTGGACATTGAAGTGTTCGCTTATCGGAATGATCTGAATGGCGGCACAGGCACTTTTAAGGATGTTGCAGCCTCATTGGCCGCAAGCATTTTCAAAGAAAGACGGGTTAAACAATATTGCATAGCCTCGACAGGTAATACTGCTACTGCATACGCTAAATATTTATCAAAAGCCGGTGTAAACTGTTCTGTATTCATGCCCGAAGACAGTCTTATTACATCACAAGCATTCATTAATTCCTATGGTCAGCGAGTATTCAAAGTCATGGGTGATTATGCAAAAGCCAAGTCCGTTGCCAACGAATATGCCAAAGAGCATAACGTTCTTATTTCCAGTGGCAATACCGATCCAATACGTATTGAAGCCAAGAAAACCATGGTTTTTGAATGGCTCAGACAAATTGGCAAGTTGCCTGATGTATATATTCAGGCAGTCAGCGGCGGAACAGGTCCATTAGCCATCGATAAGGGTATCAGGGAATTAAGTGAAGTTCGTCCCGATTTGCATCTACCTCGATTCATTTTAGTACAATCCGATGGTTGTGATCCGATGGTTCAGGCATGGGAAAAAGCAGAAGCCGCAGGATTTCCAGAAGGCTGGGAAAAAGACTACCCTATTTTGGACAATCCACAGACAATGGTACCCACCCTTGCGACCGGGAATCCCGCTTCTTATCCCATCATTGCTAAACTTGTCAAAAGGTCGAATGGATCATTTGTGCGCATGAATGAAAAGAAGTTGGTATCAGTAGGAAAACTTATTGCATACGAGCAAAAAGTCATTCCAGGACCAGCATCTGCCGTTTGTGTAGCCGGTTTCTTTCTTGCATTGAAACAAGGAAAGATAAAGAATGGTGATAGTGTTATGGTAAATATTGGTGAGGGTGCCACCCGTGCACCTCGATTTGTAGAACAAATGATTTATACAACTCAGGAAGTGAGCAGTGCAAAAGACTGCGAGCCTCACAATATTTCAGATTTCAGGGAACAGTTGTGGAACGACCTGATTAGCTGAGCATATAATGCAGGAAATTTCAAATAAGACAATATGGATAACGGGCGCTTCTTCCGGGATAGGTGAAGCGTCCGCTTATCTGTTGGCACAATCTAACTCAAATCTGATTCTTACTGCCACTCGTGCAGACAAATTACGTTCAGTACAACAGAAATGTATTATTTTAGGTGCCAAATGTGAAATATTACCTTACGATTTATCCGATCTTGAAAACTTGAATGCACTTGCAGACAAGGCGTTATCGCTTTATGGCACTATTGATGTGTTATTTTTAAATGCAGGCATCAGTCAACGCAGTAAAGCTCTGGATACATCACTTGATGTGGACAAGAAAATTATGGATGTTAATTTTGTTGCCCCGGTAATAATTACGAAACGCATATTACCGAAAATCATTGAGAACGGAGGAGGTACAATTGCCGTCACATCCAGCATATCGGGTAAGTTTGGTTTTCCACTCCGCTCCGCTTATGCATCTTCTAAATTTGCACTTTATGGTTTCTTTGAGACCATTCACGCGGAATATTACAATCAGAATATCCGTGTAGTAATGGTATGTCCCGGAAGAGTCAAAACGAATATCTCATTCAATGCTTTAGAAGCCGATGGAACCAAGCATGCACAAATGGATGACGGACAAAATAACGGTATCAGTTCAGAAAAAGCCGCAAAAATAATTGTCAGAGCCATTAAAAAGCAAAAGCCCGAAGTATTTGTCGGTGGATTTGAATTAGCAATGGTTTATATCAAGCGATTTCTTCCAGGTTTAGCTCGAAAAATTGCAAGAAGCATAAAATCAACTTAATAATAAACACTATTTATTTAGAATAATGAAAGAGAACTATGTAATCAGTGGTATCCAACAGGTAGGCATTGGTGTTGAGAACTTTACAGAAGCGTGGAAATATTATATTGATGTTTTCAATATGGATATCCGTATCCTTGAAGACGACACAGTTGCCGAATTGATGCTGCCTTACACAGGAAATCAACCTCAAAAAAGACACGCCTGTATAGCAATTAATATGCAAGGAGGTGGAGGATTTGAAGTATGGCAATATTCAGAGCGTAAACCACAACCAGTAGGATTTGAGATTCAGGCAGGCGATTTAGGAATTTTTGTCGCTAAGATTAAAAGTCGCGATGTTGAAAAAGCATACGAATATTTAAAGAATAAGAAAGGCACTTTATTACTCGGTAAAATCGCTCAAAACATTGATGGTGAGAAGACATTCTACATGAAAGATCCATACGGAAACATCTTTCAAATTATTCATGAGCCAAGTGTCTATCGCGAAGAAAACCGTTCCACTTCAGGTATTGGCGGAGTTATGATTGGCACTTCCGATATAAATAAAATACTACCTATCTACAGAGATATTTTAGGATATGACGAAGTAGTTTCTGATGTAACCGGTTCATTTGACGATTTAAAAGTCCTTTCTTCCGGCAGCGGTCAATTCCGTCGTTTATTGCTCACTCACAGTAAGCCAAGAAAAGGAGGATTCAGCGAGCTCTTAGGTAAATCCTATGTAGAATTAGTACAAGCATTAGACCGTACACCTCGGAAGATCTATGAAGGACGCTACTGGGGTGATCCAGGATTTATTCAAGTTTGTTTTGATGTCCGTAACCTTGATGCTTTACAAAAGAAGTGTGAATCAATTGGTTTTCCATTTACAGTAGATACCCGTTCAAGATATAAACAAGGCGACTCGTTTGATATGGGAGCTGCAGCCGGTCAGTTTACCTACATTGAAGATCCTGACGGGACATTAATTGAATTTGTAGAGACCCACAAAATCCCCATTATGAAGAAGTTAGGATTAAGTTTAAACTTAATCAAGCGTGATGCAGAGAAGC
The DNA here is from genome assembly GCA_002411345.1 of Bacteroidales bacterium UBA5287. Classification (GTDB taxonomy): domain Bacteria; phylum Bacteroidota; class Bacteroidia; order Bacteroidales; family Dysgonomonadaceae; genus UBA5287. The sequence continues at coordinate 65,053 of DHSL01000030.1, forward strand.
CCCTTCCAAAATGGTTGATGAAAATGCTTCGTTTTATGCGTTTGAAACCCGAGGATTTATAATCCTATCAAAGTATAAAAAAAGGTCTGTTACATTCTTTAGTAACAGACCTTTTTTATTTTATCTCATTGATTTTACTTACCCACTCCTCTGTAATCGAATCCATTTGAATTCACCTCTTCGCTATTATAGATATTTCTTCCATCTACAATTAAGAAGTTATTCATTATTTTATGTAATACATCCCAGTTTGGCATACGAAATTCTTTCCATTCTGTTGGGACGATGATTGCATCAGCATTATTAGCAGCATCATAAATATCCGTAGCGTAATAAATTGAATCTCCCAGATATTTTTCTTTTGCCTCTTTCATTGCAGCCGGATCATAAGCCCTCACGTTCACTCCAGCTTCCTGCAAGCTGCTAATGAGTGTCAACGATGGAGCATCGCGCATATCGTCCGTTTCCGGTTTAAAAGACAATCCCCACACAGCTACAGTTTTACCTTTTATGTCGCCATCAAAATATTTATTAAACTTATAGAAAAGTATAGTTTTCTGTTTATTGTTAACATTCTCAACCGATTTCAACACATTCATTTCGTAGCCCACATCTTCGCCCATTTTAATTATGGCACGAATATCTTTAGGGAAGCAACTACCACCGTATCCACATCCAGGATACAGAAAGTTTTTTCCGATTCGTGAATCAGTACCCATTCCTCGTCGTACCATATTTACGTCAGCGCCCAAAAGTTCGCATAAGTTTGCTATATCATTCATGAAACTGATTCTTGTAGCCAACATAGCATTCGACGCATATTTTGTCATTTCAGAAGAAAGAATATCCATAAATATCACCCTGAAATTATTTAGCAAGAAAGGACGATACAGACGCGTCATTAATTCTTCGGCCTGTTCAGACTCCACCCCTACGACTACTCTGTCCGGGCTCATAAAGTCCTCAACTGCAGCCCCTTCTTTAAGGAATTCAGGATTTGACGCGACATCAAATTGCAGATCTGTAAGTCCCCGTTCATCCAATCTTTTTCTGATAAGATCTTTAATCATGTAAGACGTACCGACAGGAACCGTGCTTTTAGTGACAACCAATATTGGATTTGTCAAATTATCAGCAATTGTTTTTGCCACTGTTTTTACATAAGACAGATTAGCATTTCCATCCTCATCCGATGGTGTACCCACTGCTATGAATACGATATTCATATCATTCAATACCGAGGCAAGATCAGTGGTGAAATGAAGTCTATCCGCTTCATGATTCCTTTGAACTATTGATTTTAAACCCGGTTCATATATAGGTACGATTCCTTTTTTAAGTTTTTCTATCTTATCAATATCAATGTCAACACATGTTACATCAGTTCCCATTTCGGAAAAACATGCTCCCGACACGAGTCCTACATAACCTGTTCCTACTACAGCAATCTTCATAATCTATATGTTTTTAAGTTTCTTTTTTAAATTATTTATCGGATATAAAACTGTTAAAAAGCTAACGACTGTAACAACAAAAAAGACGATTAATATATCTGTAAACTTGACTATTACAGGGTACGAATCAATAATGTAAACACTTGGATCGCTTCCTAATTTAAGAAGTCCAAAATGTTGTTGCAACAAACAAATAATAAGTCCCAGTATAATGCCTACAACGATGCCCGTTAAACAAATCAGCCATCCTTCGTACTTAAAAATTTGTGTTAACTGTTTATCTGAAGCACCCATATTTCGCAGGCTCATCATATCTTCTTTCTTTTCAACTATCAACATAGTCAGTGAGCCAATCACATTAAACACAGCGATAAGCAATATGAGTCCGAATATCAGGAACGTCACCCATTTTTCGATTTGCAACATTCTAAATGACTCTTTTTGTTGTTCAAACCTATTTTCGACCAAATATGAATCGCCCAAAATATCTTGAATATTCTTCTCCACTTTTTCTACTGAAGCCCCCTCTTTCAGTGATAATTCGAGAGCAGACACTTCGTTGTTGTCATATCTAAAAAGTTTACGAGCCAAGGCGATAGGAATGATTGCCATTTGTTCGTCATACTCCGGTTGATTGACACTGAATACACCAGATACAAATGCATAATCGATTGTAAATGCAGATGCCGGATTTACCATATTCACGGATGAATTTCGTTTTGGGACATAGATTTCTATAGGATCGACAAAATCAGGACTAGCTGCTAAACTCATTGCTATTCCCGAGCCAAGAATGGTATAATTTACCACATCTTCGTTCAAGAGGAATTTTCCATCCAGCAGCAACTTATCCATATCAGTAATCAGTTTAAACTCTTCGGACACCCCTTTTAGCAATACAGCAACCTGATTATCGCCAAATTTATATAAAGCATTATCTTCGAGTGTCTCAGACACGATATTTACCCCCTCTACACTCAATGCTTTATCGAATTCCGGTGTATGATAATTAAACACCTTGCCCTGTTTTACCGTTATTTTGAGTTGCGGGTCAAATGAATTAAACATCCCTTCGACCAAACCACCAAACCCATTAAAAACTGAGAGCATGCAAATCATTGCCATGGTAGCCACAGCAATTCCGCATACAGATATAAAAGAAATCACATTGATTGCATTATGCGATTTCTTAGAAAACAAATATCTTTTGGCAATAAAAAGCGGGAAGTTCAAAGTTAATAGTTTAATTGTTCAACAATCGGTCGATATTTTCTATATAATCAAGTGAGTCATCCATGTGAAATGTCAATTCAGGAATTACACGAAGTTGTTTTCCAACCCTTTTTCCCAAATTGTATCGTATTTCTTTTACGTTCTCATTTATATTCTGCAATAATTCATTTCCCTTTTCTGAGGGGAAAATACTCAGGTAAGCATGTGCAATCCCTAGATCCGGAGATACACGTACAGCGGTTACAGAAATTAATGTACCCTGCATTTTCTTTGTTTCTAAAAGAAACATTTCGCTTAATTCTTTTTGAATCAGCCTATTTATTTTTTGTTGTCTATTTGATTCCATATTATTTCTTTCTGATAAAAGTTAATCCATCCCTCAAGGGAAGCATGACTTTTTCAACTCTAATGTCTTCTTTTAGTTTGTCGTTAAACTCGATAATTCCTTTCGTCTGCCAGTCGTTGCTGTCCACTTTTTGTGTCACCTTCCCATTCCACAGAGTGTTATCAGCAATTATGAATCCCCCTTTGCGAACTTTAGGTAAAGTAAGTTCATAATGTTTCCAATAAATTCGTTTATCTGCATCAATGAACGCCAGATCAAAGAAATCATCATCAAATTTAGGAATTATATCGCAAGCATCTCCCATATACAACCGAATCTTTTCTTTTTGTTCCGACTGATTAAGATATTTGCGAATAAATGTCTCCATTTCGTCATCCTTTTCAATCGTATGAATCAATGCCTGTTCGCGGATTAATCCCTCAGCCATACAGATTGCAGAATATCCTGTATAAGTTCCCACTTCAAGTACATGAAGTGGATTTATCATTTGAACAAGCATTTTCAATAATCTTCCTTGCAAATGTCCTGAAATCATTCGTGGATGCAGAAGATTTACGTTAGCATCCCTTACAAGTTCTTTCAGTAATTCCGGTTCCGGGTCGATATGTGTCAGAAGATAATTTTCTAACGATTCATTCATTTATATTTACTTTTATAATGTATAATCCGGTAGATTATATTTTTCTTTTGCCTCAATAATTTTCCAAGCTTCAGAGATATCAAGATAAGTTGTGCCACCGGTTTCACCGAAACTTCCACCTAAATATGCCACTCTGTCTGTAGGTTCGATTAATCCTTTTTTAATCAAGCTCTTTATTGCGTACATAAAGTATGCCCTTCTGCTTTCTTTTGTGTTCTCTATTCCTCTTCCAGGAATATATTCAGCCGTAATCCCGTATGAAAGAGACAGTTCGCGCGCCAATCGCTCTGTTGTAGTAATTGCAAAAACAGGAACACCTCCTCTATAAGCCGCTAATACTCTGGCTGTTCTTCCTGTGTGACTATCCGTCACAATTGCTTTTACATTTAATTTTGCAGCCGACTTAACAGCTTGTTTTGCAAGAAAGGAAGTCACTTCAAATTCGTCATCCTGATTAAAAGGTACTCTGATATCATTTTCAGACATCTTAGTTTTTTCAGCTTCCAATGAGACATTTGTCATAGTTTGAACAGCTTCAACAGGATATTTACCATAAGCTGTTTCGCCACTGAGCATCATTGCATCAGTTCTATAAAAAATCGCATTTGCAATATCTGTTATTTCTGCTCTTGTTGGACGCGGATTTTCGATCATTGAGTGCAGCATTTGGGTAGCGACTATGACTGGTTTCTTATGATGAACAGCTGTGCGAATTAGTTGTCTTTGAATTCCCGGAATCTTTTCTTGTGGAACTTCAATTCCCAAGTCGCCTCTTGCAATCATTATACCATAAGCATGATCCAGAATTTCGTCTGCATTATCCACCCCTTCCTGATTTTCTATCTTCGCAATGATTTTTATTGAGCTGTTATGTTCATCCAAGATTTCCTGCACAGCCAATACATCTTCTTTTGATCTCACAAAAGAATGAGCGATGAAATCGATATTGTTATCAATTGCAAACAATATGTTTTTTTTATCTTTTTCAGTAAGTGAAGGGAGATTGATTCTAACCCCCGGGATATTAACACTTTTTCTACTACCTACAACACCTTCGTTCTGAACAATGCAAAGTAAATGATCAGGTTGAACCTCTATCACTTTCAGTTCAACTTCGCCATCATCGATCAATATACTTTCACCTACTTTCATATCGAGTACAATATTATTGTACGATACATAAATGCACTTATTAGAAGATAAATTTTCTATTCCCCCTTTTACCAGAATCTGGTCGCCAATATGTAGTTCAATAGGATTTTCAGTTATTGAAGTTCGTATTTCCGGACCTTTTGTATCGATTAATAATGCTATTCTGTTTGATACAGCTCGCACATTATTTATAATCTTCAGAAATCCCTCTTCATTTAAATGAGCAGAGTTCATTCTGACAACATCCATTCCGACATCAAAAAGTTGTTGAAGAAAGGGAACATCACATCGTTTATCTGAAATAGTAGCAACAATTTTTGTATGGTTATGCATATTGTTTAATTTGTTTTTAATTTTACTTATTACTTAAATACTTGTATTTAATCGCATCAATTGCAAGACGGTAGGAATCCATTCCAAACCCTGCAATCACACCTTCGCAAACGGCTGACAGCATTGATTTGTGACGGAATTCTTCACGTGCGTGAACATTTGATATATGTACCTCAATAACTGGTGTGGTAACTGCCTTAATTGCATCACGAATAGCTACTGAAGTATGTGTGTATCCACCGGCATTTAGAACAATTCCATCAAAGTCAAATCCACATTCTTGAATCTTGTTAATCAATTCACCTTCCACATTAGATTGATAATACTCAAGTTCAATATCAGAATATATTTGGTGTAATCGCTCTAAATAATCGTTGAAAGAGCTTTTCCCATAAACTGCTGGTTCTCTGACTCCAAGCAGGTTTAGGTTTGGACCATTAATGATTTGAATCTTCATACCTAATTTAATATTTATATGCAAAGATACGATTTTTATTTATCTGTCATATCGTTTATTGATATGGTTGTAAAACATAAGCGACCACTTTTCGTGGTCGCTTATCAAATATATTAGAAAATGTGTAACTTTTCTTTTTTGGTTATATCAATAATCTTTAATTTTCAGAAGTTGCATGAGCAAAAAAGTCGGCATCAACTAGTCTTTTATAAGACCTATATCTCCACTGCGCATTTTCCTTAGCTGCTTTGAATAATTCAGCCGCTTGATCGGGGAATGCTTTTTCAAGCGAAGTGTAACGAACTTCGTGATGTAAGAAATCGTTAAACTTATCCCATTGTGGTTCTTTGCTATCCAAGATAAATGGATTCTTTCCTTCTTCCTCTAATCTTGGGTCGTAGCGCCACAAATGCCAATATCCACATTCAACAGCATCTTTTTCTTCTGCCTGAGCTTTTCCCATTCCACCTTTAATACCATGACTGATACATGGAGAATAAGCAATAATCAGAGATGGTCCGTTGTAAGATTCCGCTTCCTTAAGTGCTTTCAAGAACTGGCCTTGGTTTGCCCCCATTGCTACTTGAGCCACATAAACATATCCGTAAGTTGTTGCAATCATACCAAGATCTTTTTTACGAATGCGTTTACCTGCAGCAGCAAATTTAGCCACAGCAGCTGTTGGCGTTGATTTTGAAGATTGACCTCCGGTATTTGAATACACTTCTGTATCGAGTACCAATACATTTATATCTTCGCCCATTGCCAATACGTGATCCAAGCCACCGTAACCAATATCATAAGCCCAACCATCGCCACCAAATATCCAGATTGATTTCTTTGTCAGAAATTTCTCAAGTGACATTATTTCTTTAGCGATCTCATTTTCCACGTCTTTCAAAGTTTCTTTTACTTTGTTAGATGCATCTTTAGACTTATCACTATCGGTCATGCTATCAATCCATTCCTGGAATATTGTTTTTTGCTCTTCAGTAAACTGATCAGATTGAATCGCATTCTCCATCAGTGTCTGTATGCGGTTACGCATTGATTTATGAGCAAGTATATATCCGAAACCAAATTCAGCATTGTCTTCGAACAGTGAGTTTGCCCATGCCGGTCCTTTACCTTCAGGGTTTGTGGTATAAGGTGTTGCAGGAGCTGAAGCACCATATATAGAAGAACAACCAGTTGCGTTTGCAATAATCATGTGATCACCATATAATTGTGTAACCAATTTGATATAAGGTGTTTCACCGCAACCAGAGCAAGCTCCTGAGAATTCAAATAATGGCTGTGCAAACTGAGAATTCTTTACATTAAGTTTTACATCAACAAGATGAGCTTTACTTGTTACTTTATCAACCATATAGTCCCAATTGTTTTGGTTTTCAAATTGAGATTCAATTGGTTTCATAACAAGAGCTTTACCGGTCTTTTTACCTGGACAAACATCGGCACAATTTCCGCAACCCAAGCAATCAAGCACATTAACCTGAATACGGAATCCCATTCCTTCGAATTGTTTTCCTTGTGCTTTTAGAATATCAATCCCTTCACCTAAACCATTCTGTTCATCTTGATCAAGAACAAACGGACGAATTGTTGCGTGAGGACAAACATAAGCACATTGGTTACACTGAATACAGTTTTCAGCATCCCATTCCGGAACAAGTGCAGCCACTCCTCGTTTCTCATATTTTGTTGTTCCGTTATCCCAAGTTCCATCTTCACGTCCTTTAAATACAGACACAGGAAGATCATATCCTCGTTGAGCATTTATTGGTCGTACGACTTTCTGAATAAATTCAGGAGCATCGTCTTTAACATCAGCTGCAACAACGATATCAGCCCATTCCGCAGGTACATCAACTTTCTCAACATCACCTCCACGATCTACGGCAGCGTAATTCATCTTAACAACATCTTCACCTTTCTTACCGTAAGATTTCACAATGAATTTCTTCATTTGTTCAACCGCCAATTCGTAAGGGATCACATTAGATATTTTAAAGAATGCCGACTGCAAAATAGTATTGGTTCTATTACCCAATCCAATCTCTGAAGCAATCTTAGTTGCATTAATAATATAGAAGTTGATATTTTTTTGTGCAAAATATTTTTTAATATGGTCAGGCAAATGATTTCCTACTTCTTCTTTACTCCATAGAGAGTTGAGCAGAAATGTTCCACCATCTTTCAAGCCACGAGTCACATCATATAAATGTAAATAAGCAGGAACATGGCATGCCACGAAGTTAGGTGTGTTCACCAAATATGTTGATCGTATAGGTGTGTTACCAAAGCGAAGGTGTGAACTTGTGAATCCTCCTGATTTTTTAGAGTCATAAGCAAAATATGCCTGAACATATTTATCAGTATTATCTCCAATAATTTTGATAGAGTTTTTATTTGCACCAACTGTACCATCTGAACCTAAACCATAAAATTTAGCTTCATAAGTAGTTTCATCCATTGCAACTTCCTCTTTAACAGGAAGAGACTTGAATGTAACATCATCTACAATACCTATAGTAAAATCATTTTTTGGCAATGCCATTGACAAGTTTTCATAAACAGAAAGAATTTGTCCAGGAGTTGTATCTTTAGATGAAAGTCCATAAATACCACCCACGATTTCCGGAGCGTTCTCTTTTCCATAGAAACAATCTTTTGTATCGAGATATAAAGGTTGGCCAAGAGCTCCCGGTTCTTTTGTTCTATCCAACACAGCAATTCGTTTAGCTGTTTTTGGAATAACTGAAAGGAATGCCTCTGCTTTGAATGGACGATAAAGATGAACAGCAACAACTCCAACTTTTTCTCCCTTTGAAGTAAGATAATCTACTGCTTCACGAATGGTTTCTGTGACAGATCCCATTGCAATAATAACTCTATCAGCCTCAGGATCGCCATAATAGTCAAACAAGCCATATTTACGTCCTGTTATTTCTGCCAATTTACCCAGATATTTTTCAACGATACCCGGAACTGCATCATAAAATGGATTTGCCGCTTCACGCCCTTGAAAATACACATCATCATTTTGTGCTGTGCCTCTAGTTACAGGTGCATCGGGTGTTAAAGCTCTTTTTCTGAAAGCAGCTAAAGCCTCTTGATTTAAAAGAGGAGCAATCTCTTCAGTGCTCAAAGCCTCAATTTTCTGTATTTCGTGAGAAGTACGGAATCCATCAAAAAAATGTAAGAAAGGAACCCTACTTTCAATAGCACATAAATGTGCAACGGCAGCCAAATCCATCACTTCTTGTACGGATCCAGTTGCAAACAATGCAAAACCTGTTGGTCTAGCAGCCATAACGTCTTGTTGATCGCCAAAAATTGACAATGCTTGCGAGGCAATGGCGCGAGCAGAAACATGAAATACTGCAGGTAGTAATTCTCCTGCCATCTTATACATATTGGGCAACATCAGGAGTAAACCTTGTGATGCCGTAAATGTTGTTGTTAGAGCACCTGCTTGTAACGAGCCATGAACAGCTCCTGCAGCACCGGCTTCTGATTGCATTTCCTGAACCAAGACAGGTTGTCCGAAAATGTTCTTACGTCCAGCGGCAGCCCATTCATCTACATATTCTGCCATAGTAGTTGAAGGTGTGATTGGGTAAATAGATGCTACTTCAGTAAACATATATGCTATATGAGCAGCAGCTTGATTACCATCGCAGGTCAAATAAGTTTTTTTCTTTGCCATAAATAATCTTATTGAATTTTTGTATGAAAAAAATTAGTTTAATGTTTTGGATTGACGAAGTTAGTATAAAATTATGAATCCCACAAAAGTATATAAACTTAAAATACATTATAAATATCTTATATAATTATTCGCATCTACTCTTATCAATATCTGTAAATGAATTTATTTTATAAGATTAACAACACAAGTGTTAAATATAACTTACAAACATCTTGCGACTTAGTCTTTTATGCTAAAAAACATTAAACATACAATTTGTAATTGATTAAACTAATTACAATTTAGACATTAATCATTAAAAAAGGACGTCATCGATTTGTTAATTCACCTCTTAATGATTTTGGCATAAGCTTACCCACTTCATTTGGCAAATACCCCATACCAAAAAGAAACATCATTTTAGCTAAAGCAGCTTCAGTAGTCATATCATACCCACTTACAACACCATGTTTCTCCAGATTTTGACCCGTTTCATATCTATGCATGACAACACTCCCATAAAGGCATTGCGTAATATTCACTATCACCAAATTATGATTATCGGCATATTCCAATTCCTCAACAAACCAATCATCCAATAATGCGTTACCAGAGCCATAAGTTTCCAAAACGACCCCTTTGAGAGAAGGAATTGACAAAATAGCAGAAACCGTTTCTCTTGTAATTCCAGGAAAAAGGCGTAAAACCACCACATGATTATCAAGATTATAAGAAAAGCGAGTTGGTAATTCCTGATTTGGTTTTAATATCCCATCGTAATCATATTTTATATCAACACCTGTTTCTGCCAATACTTTATAATTTGGGCTACTGAAAGCGCTAAAGTTTTCAGCATTCACTTTCGTCGTTCGGTTTCCACGTAATAATATATTCTGAAAATAAATACAAACCTCAGGAACTATTGGTAAGCCCTCATCATCTTTACTTGCCGCAATTTCCAATGCAGTAATAAGATTCTCTTTGCCATCGGTTCGTAATTTTCCTATGGGCAGTTGAGAGCCTGTCAATATCACAGGTTTGGTTAAATTACTGAACATAAAGCTCAAAGCAGAAGCAGTATATGCCATTGTATCAGTACCATGCAATATTACGAAACCATCAAAACTATTAAAATTCTCTTCTATAACATGAACCATTTCTTTCCACTTATCAGGTGAAATTTCTGATGAATCGAGAGGAGGATTAAAAAGATAGGTTTGAATATTAAAGTTCAAACGTGAAAGTTCAGACATATTGTGCGTTAAATGATCAAAATTAAAAGGTTCAAGACCTCCTGTTTGAGTATTTTCTATCATTCCGATAGTTCCCCCAGTATAAATGAGCAAAACGCTATTGCAATTATCAGTCATACTATATTATTTTTTGTAAAAGTAGCAAAATGAAAGGATTATACCATATTTATATTATAGAACTTTATTAATTTTAAAAAGATTAAGCTATCTTTATAGTATGAATTTTATCGATTAAGATGTATCATTATAATTGAATCCATGCAGTTAATTTAAACATATAAAAAGCTAAAGAAATGAAAAATTACTTTGATTTTACAGGACAAGTCGCCTTTATAACCGGTGCATCTTCCGGTTTAGGTCTTCAGATGTCGAGAGCATTAGCAAGCAAAGGCGCAAACATTGTGTTAGTTGCAAGAAGAGAAGACAGATTAATTAGTATTGCCAAAGAAATTAAAGACGAATTCAAGGTAGAATGTCTTCCTGTGAAATGTGATATCACCAATTTAGAACAAGTTCAAAGCGCAGTTACAAGAGCCATTGACACATTCGGAAAAATTGACATTTTGGTCAACAATGCCGGAACAGGAATGATTTGTTCTACAGAGGAAGTCTCAGACGAAGAACTTCTAAGAGAAATCAATGTTGATTTATTAGGTGTTTTCCGTTGTTCGAGAGAAGTGGGTAAATTTATGATCAAAGCAGGATATGGGCGTATCATAAATATTGCATCAATTTATGGATTAGTTGGAAACATGCAATCACCCTGTGCTCCTTATCATGCGGCGAAAGGTGGAGTTGTGAATTTAACCCGAGCACTTGCAGCCGAATGGGGCAAATACGGAATCACAGTTAACTGCATTTGTCCAGGATATTTTGAAACCGAGCTTACGAGAGATATTCTTAAAACAAAGGAATTTCAAGAATTTGTAAGTCGCGAAGACCCATTAGGTCGTTATGGGAACGAGGGCGAATTAGACACCACTATACTTTATCTTGCCGATCAAAATTCAAGTTATGTAAATGGTGTTAACCTACCTGTAGATGGTGGTTATACCTGTATTTAAAAGAACATTATTCCAATTAAACTGTTGTTAAATCAATTAATCAATATAATTATAATTAAAACAAGATTATGGCAACACATTCAACAAAGACCATTTGGCGCAAAAACAATATTTTTGACACAGAGTTGGACGGTCACATAATAACAACAGATCTTTCAAAAGAATCAGGTGGTGATGACGCAGGTCCGAGGCCAAAGAAGTTATTACTTGTTGCAGCAGCAGGATGTACAGGATTAGACATTGTAAATATTGTTCGTAAAATGCGAATAGAATTAAAAGGTCTTGATATCCGAATTGATGCAGAAATGAAAGATGAAGACCCAAAGTATTACACATCACTAAAAGTTATATATATCTTCACCGGGAAAGATTTACCAAGAAATAAACTTGAACGTGCCTGTCAGCTATCGTTTGACGAATATTGTGGTGTTATTGCGACATTTAAGCAAGGTATTCCTGTAACTTACGAAATCCAAATCATTGAAGAATAAAAACATCTATCTTATTGGCAAAAAGGGCACTTTTTGTTATCTTTGCAAGGTTTTTTTGTAAACACCAATTAAAAAAGTTTATTAACACTACAAAAAATACATATCATTATGCAAACAATGGATTCATTTAATTTTGCCGGTAAAAAAGCATTTGTACGTGTGGACTTTAATGTTCCACTCGATGGAGATTTCAACATTACAGACGATACCCGAATTCGTGCTGCTGTTCCCACGTTGAAAAAAATTCTAAGTGAAGGAGGCAGTGTAATTATAGGTTCACATCTTGGCAGGCCAAAAGGTGTTGATGAAACATTTTCATTAAAGCATATACTTTCAAGAGTTTCCGAATTACTTGGAGTAGATGTTGATTTTGCCAACGATTGTGTTGGAGAAGAAGCAGCTCAAAAAGCGGCAGCATTACAAGCCGGACAAGCATTATTACTTGAAAATCTTCGTTTCTATGCAGAAGAAGAAGGAAAACCACGAGGATTAGCTAAAGATGCACCAGAAGCAGAAGTTGCAGCAGCGAAAAAAGCAATCAAAGAATCTCAAAAAGAATTCACTAAGAAACTTGCTTCATATGCAGACGTTTATGTGAACGATGCATTTGGGACAGCCCACCGTGCCCATGCATCAACAGCATTGATTGCAGACTCTTTTGATGCCGACCATAAAACATTTGGTTATTTGCTTCAGAATGAAATCACAGCAGTTGAGAAAGTGATGAACGAAACAGAGCATCCGTTTACAGCTATAATGGGAGGTTCAAAAGTCTCAACCAAGATAGAAATCATTAAAAACTTGTTGGACAAAGTAGACAACCTTATTCTTGCAGGTGGGATGACATACACATTTGTGAAAGCAAAAGGCGGAAAAATCGGTAACTCAATTGTTGAAGAAGACAAGTTAGATTTAGCGAATTCAATTGTTGAACTTGCTAAAGAAAAAGGAGTAAACCTTGTATTAGCAACAGACGCAAAAATTGCCGACAGTTTCAGCAACGATGCAAAGACTGATTTTTGTCCAGTGAATGAAATTCCTGATGGTTGGGAAGGTCTTGACATCGGTCCCGAATCAGAAAAGACTTTTGCTGAAGTAATCAAGAATTCAAAGACCATTCTTTGGAATGGACCAGTTGGTGTTTTTGAATTCGAGAACTTTGAAGTCGGATCACGTAAGGTAGGTGAAGCCATTGTAGATGCGACCCAAAAAGGAGCTTTCTCACTTGTTGGAGGAGGTGATTCTGTAGCATGTGTAAACAAGTTTGGTTTAGCAGATGAAGTTTCGTATGTTTCTACCGGTGGAGGTGCATTGCTTGAGATGATCGAAGGCAAAGTGTTACCCGGTATCAAAGCTATAAGAGGATATTAATAAAAATAAAGTCTTTTATAGAGAAGTTTAAAATATAAAACCGTGTGAATTATAATCCACACGGTTTTTTTTGGTATCAAGTTGAACAAAAATTAAAAGAATCAATTAATCAAAAACGATAACCTATCATAATTGCCATTCCCGAATTATAATCATTGCTTAGTTCACGTTCGTCATAAGACACTTTAGTTTGTCTTAAAATGTACGAAAGCGAAAGCGTAACTGCGTTTTTATTGTTCAAACGGAAATCCGCACCTATCGAGGGAGAAAAATATAGTCCTCCCGTATGTTTGAAATCGACCATTTTTATGGGTTCTTCAGGATCCTTGACAAATTCGTTTGTAAATTGATATTTTTTTGACATAAATCCATATCCTGCTTTTAAATTAACAAACGGAACGATATCATTACCAACAATATCAAAATTATATCCTGAGGCAGCATAAACAGGAATTAATGTTAATTTATTAGATTCTTCAGGAGATAAATCTAAATTCCGAATGAGTGACATTAAACCTACACCTCCGCCAACCCAGATATTTTTATTAAAATGATATTGTGGAGTTACATATATTTGGAACGATTGATAACTATTATCCTGAAATTCTATCCCATATCCCAGTTCTGTGTGCAATTGAACAGGTTTTGTTCCCTGTGCCATAATATTTAATGTAAAAAAGGTTACTAAAAAGACTATTACGATTTTTTTCATTTTAATTCAAATTTTAAAAATATTAAACTTATATATTATTATTCCCCTGAATCATTCAAATACATTAAATAATCATTTTCCGGTATGCTTTCATAATTTAACTCTGCAGTTCCAAAGAGAGGTATTGAAGGATTTATATGACGTCGTCCAGCATATACATGAGGAGAAAAACCTGTCTCCCCTAGTTTATTAATAATGTAGCTTCCAACTCCAGGTTGTTCATATATAACTTTACAATTTGTTGTTCCACTAGCATTATACCAAATACCTAAAAAGTTCTTCAGTCTGAAACTAATACGTACTTCAAAAATACCTGAAGCTCCATCACTAAAATATCGATTGAAATTCACCTCCATTCTTCTATTTTTATTAGTATTGTATTGCATTGGAATATAATTTGTAAAAGTTTTAGTAGCTCTTGTAGCAAGATAGAAAGGTGTATCGTCAAGTTGAAGAGTTAACCCTAATGAGTCTAACTGGGAATAGGAATTAATATCGCACATATTATAAACTTTATTTCCTATCATAACATTTCCTTCAGGTGTAATAAATTTAGCCAAATTAACATTACTTACAGGTAAATATGCAGAAAAATCTTTGCCTTCTTCGGGGTAGTAGAAGTTTGGATATTTTTCTTTAAACTCCTCGTATCCGCCTTCTCTTTCATAATAACTTTCAGCTACATTCATAGCTTCTTTGTATTCATCATACATTGATTTAAAGTCTGTGGAAATTCAAACGTATTGTCATTAACACGTGTAGTTAAGCCAAAATCCACATTATTGAAAAAATCCTGCCGTACAAAAGAATTTAACTGTTCTTGCGAAGTAAAGGACAACATCTTAACATCTAATGTGAAATTTTCATTAGTTTCTATTAATTGAAACTCATAGTCTTGGTTATTGCATGCAGTAAATAAAAACGCAATAACCATACTTAAGATTGTAAATCTGTTTTTTTCCATAATAAATATAGTTTTTAAGTTAATAAATGAAAAAATATTAAACATCTAAAGGTACAGACTTAGATTCTGACCATTAGCTAATAATTAGTTAAACATCACTATTTTGTCACAATCAATGTTAATTTAAGTAAATAGAAACTATTTTCAGTTATTACCTCATTTGGTTTACGTTCTCTTATAAAGAGACAAAAAAAGGTTTTCTACCTTTTAATGATGAGAAAAAAAAAATTTTTTTGGTTTTGCGGGGCAACCATTTTTTATAAAGCATGAATTTAATATATTACGCGCTTTTTTGGCAGTCATTTTTCCTATATCCAGTGATTTTTTGTAATTTTGCTTTCTATTTCAGGAATAGTATCCCGAATATTTCAAAATAATTCAGAATGAACATTTCATATAATTGGCTTAAAGAGTATCTAGAATTTGATTTGTCACCTCAGGAAACTGCAGATGCGCTCACTTCCATTGGATTGGAAACCGGGAGTGTTGATGAAATTCAAACCATTAAAGGAGGATTAGAAGGATTAGTTATTGGTGAAGTATTAACATGCGTTGAACATCCCAATTCTGATCATCTTCATATAACCACAGTAAATATTGGTGAACCCGAACCCTTGAAAATAGTCTGCGGTGCACCCAATGTAGCAGCCGGTCAAAAGGTAGTAGTTGCTGTAGTTGGTACAACTCTCTATTTCGAAGACAAAGAGTTTAAAATAAAACGTTCAAAAATTCGTGGTGAAGAATCCTTTGGTATGATTTGTGCGGAAGATGAAATTGGCATTGGTACGTCGCATGACGGTATCATTGTACTGCCATCCGATGCAAAGGTTGGGACACCCGCGAAAGAATATTACAACATAAAGAGTGACTACGTATTAGAAGTAGACATCACTCCCAACCGTGTTGATGCCACATCCCATTTTGGAGTTGCCCGTGATTTAGCCGCATATTTAAAGCAGAACAACCTACCTTATAAACTTACAAAGCCCTCGGTAGAAGGATTTAAGTTAGATAAGCAAGAAGGCGGCATTGATGTTTCTGTTGAAAACACAGAAGCCTGTTTACGATATACCGGTCTCACTATTCGCGGAGTAGAAATCAAGGAAAGTCCCGATTGGTTAAAAGACAAGCTAACCGTTATTGGTCTCCGTCCGATTAACAATGTAGTCGACATCACCAATTTCATACTTCACGAGACAGGATTACCCATGCATTCATTTGATGCAAAATACATTACCGGAAACAAAGTAATAGTAAAAACACTAACTGACGGTACAAAATTCATCACCTTAGATGAAGTAGAGCGCACACTATCAGACCAAGATTTAATTATCTGTAACACAGAAGAAGGCATGTGTATTGCCGGAGTATTTGGCGGTTTAAAATCCGGTGTTACTGAAGAAACCACAGATATATTTTTGGAAGCGGCCTGTTTCAATCCAACATGGGTTCGCAAGACAGCCAGGCGACATGGTCTCAATACAGATTCCTCATTCAGATTTGAGCGAGGCACCAATCCGAACATCACAACATTTGTGATGAAACGTGCGGCGATGTTAATTAAAGAACTTGCCGGCGGTACTATTGAAGGAGAAATCAGAGATATCTATCCCGAAAAGATTAAGAGACCAGAAGTGGAACTTACATACGAAAAGTTGAACTCTTTGATAGGAAAAGAGATTCCAAAAGATACAGTAAGGAGCATCCTTGAAAGTCTTGAGATTGAGATTGAGAATGAATCAGAGACAGGGCTCACGCTTCGTATTCCCACTTATCGAGTAGATGTGACACGAGATGTTGATGTGATAGAAGACATTCTTCGTATTTACGGTTACAACAATATAGAAATAAGCGATTCACTTAAGTCTAATTTGTCGTACCAGACATCTACCGACAAAAAGCAAAAGTTGCAAACTCTTATATCCGAGCAGCTGACAGCCAATGGGTTCAATGAAATCATGAACAACTCATTGACAAAGAAATCATATTACGAATCATCCGAAGAATATCCATTAAAAAATAATGTATCATTGTTAAATCCGTTAAGCAACGACCTTGGCGTGATGCGTCAAACATTGCTGTTTGGAGGATTAGAGAGTATTCAATATAACCGCAATCGAAAAAATACAGATACCCGATTCTATGAATTTGGCAACTGTTATTATTTTGATGCAGACAAGAAAAAAGAAGGTAAAATCCTTTCCGAGTTTTCCGAAGAGAGTCATTTTGGATTATGGATAAGCGGTAATCGTACGAACAAAACTTGGTTAACAGAAGAAGAGAACAGTTCATTCTTTGAATTAAAAGCCTACCTTGAGAATATATTTGCCCGATTAGGTCTCACGAAGAATCAGCTCATCTATGAACCATTTCAAAGTAAAACCTATGAAGTCGGTTTAAAAGTACGCACATTCAAGAAAGAATTGGGAAGTCTTGGCATTGTTTCAAAAAAGATATTGAAGACATTTGACATTGAAGCAGAAGTTTATTTTGCCGAAATAAATTGGGAATTAATGCTCAAGGAAAGCGAAGATCATTCAGTACAATACACCGAGATTTCGAAGTTTCCATCTGTAAGTCGCGACTTAGCATTGTTAGTCGACAAGAACATAACATTTGCAGATATTGAGCGCGTTACATATAAAACCGAGAAGAAGTTATTAAGAGAGATGTCGCTTTTTGATGTATATGAAGGAAATAAATTACCCGAAGGCAAAAAGTCATATGCAGTAAACTTTGTACTTCAAGACAGCGAGAAGACATTGACAGACAAGCAAATAGACACTGTAATACAAAAGATATCCAGCAATCTTGAAAAAGAATTAGGCGCTAAGCTTCGATAATTAGAAGTGATACGATCATTTGTTGAGAGTTCACTTTTTATTGATTTGAGTCAAAACGTCCTTTTTTAGGGCGTTAATAAAGAGATTAAATAAATTTATTATTGTAATTATAGAGGATTAGAAAAGAATCACACTATTATGGGAAGAGCATTTGAATACCGTAAAGCAAGAAAAATGAAACGTTGGGGTAATATGGCCCGCGTTTTCACTAAACTAGGAAAAGAAATCACAATTGCTACAAAAAGTGGCGGACCCGATCCTGAAACCAATCCCCGTCTTCGTGTATTGATTCAGCAGTCGAAGAAAGAGAACATGCCGAAAGACAATGTTGATCGCGCCATAAAAAAAGCAACTGACAAAGATTATACCGATTACAAAGAAATGATTTATGAAGGCTATGGTCCCTACGGAATAGCCATTGTAGTAGAAACAGCAACTGACAACCCAACCCGTACTGTTGCAAATGTAAGGAGTTATTTCAACAAACATGGTGGTTCTTTAGGCACCTCCGGTAGTCTTGAGTTTTTGTTTGATCACAAATGCGTATTCAAGATAGCTTCCAAAGAAGGTGTATCTTTAGAAGACCTTGAGTTAGAGTTGATTGATTATGGTGTTGACGAAGTTGTAGAAGATGAAGAAGACATCATACTTTACGGTGAATTCAAATCATATTCAGATATACAAAGCTATCTTGAAGAGAACAACTTTGAGATACATTCAGCCGAGTTTGAACGCATACCTCACGAAACCAAGTCTTTGACACCCGAGCAACGCGCATCGATTGAGAAGCTATTAGAAAAATTTGAAGAAGACGACGACGTTCAGAATGTTTTCCATAACATGGAAGAAGTCGACGACGAAGAATAAGCAACAAGTCACAAAAAAAGCGGATATAAATATCCGCTTTTGTAGCGTATAGCGGAATCGAACCGCTATTGCCTGCGTGAGAAGCAGGATTCCTAACCGTTAGAAGAATACGCCATTCGGTTATGGTTTGCAAAGATAAAAAAAGTTCAGTTATACTTTAAAAAATAACTGAACTTTTTTTCATTTAATAAGCTTTTTATATGTATCCAAAGCCTCTTTAGCAGCTACGAACGAGCTTTTTTGAGCAGAAAGCACCTCTTGTTCAAGTTGAGGCATCAATTCTTCAATCACAGGATTCGAGTAAAAATTATTCTTTAGTCGCTCATTAATACTCTCATACATCCAGTATTTAGACTGTTCATTTCTTCTATGTTCGAAATATCCATTTGCCTTAACGAAATCGACATAGCGATAGATCATATTCCATATTTCTGCTATACCAAGTTTATAAAACCCAGAATAAGTCATCACTTCCGGTGTCCATCCCGAGTCAGGCAGCGGATAAAGGTGCAGTGCATTTTTAAAATGCCCCTGTGCTATTTTTGCTTTTTCAATATTATCACCATCCGCTTTATTGATTACAATCCCGTCTGCCATTTCCATGATTCCCCTTTTAATACCCTGCAGCTCGTCGCCTGTACCAGCCAGTTGAATCAGCAAGAAGAAGTCGACCATCGAATGCACCGCCGTTTCTGACTGTCCAACCCCAACCGTTTCTATAAAGATAGAATCGAACCCAGCCGCTTCACATAAGATTATAGTCTCCCTTGTTTTGCGTGCCACTCCACCCAAAGAACCAGCAGATGGAGAAGGTCGAATAAATGCATTTTTAGCCACCGACAACTTTTCCATACGCGTTTTGTCGCCCAGGATACTCCCTTTTGAACGTTCGCTCGACGGGTCGATTGCCAGAACAGCCAATTTATGTCCATTTTCCAGTAAGTGCATTCCAAAAGCATCGATAGACGTACTTTTTCCAGCCCCTGGTACACCCGTTATTCCCACACGAATAGAATTCCCAGAGAAAGGTAAACATTTCTCTATGATAGCCTGTGCCATTTCCTGATGATGCGGGTTTGCGCTTTCCACCATTGTCACAGCCTGGCTAAGAAGTGTAATATCCCCTTCTATTATTCCCTGAAGATATTCATCCGCCGTATAGTTCTTTCTCTTTGCCCGTTTATTCTGCAACAAATATGGAT
The DNA here is from genome assembly GCA_002411345.1 of Bacteroidales bacterium UBA5287. GTDB lineage: Bacteria > Bacteroidota > Bacteroidia > Bacteroidales > Dysgonomonadaceae > UBA5287. Next base: position 85,129 of record DHSL01000030.1, read on the forward strand.
TTACGCTTGGCGGTTGCGCTACCCCTTTATTCACATTTAAGCCTTGATATTTTGGATCGTTTTCCGGATGTTCCATAATTTAATTATAATCTACACACATAGCAAAGGTACATTATTCGCACAAGATTTTCAACCAAAAGAAGATGAAATTACCATACCACGGCAGGTTTAATTGAATATATTTATGCACCTACGCTTGTCACATTGTGCTATTTAGTTAAAACAGAACCTCCTCCATCACACAAGGGCGACAGAGGAGGAAATTTCAAATTAACTAATCATTTGATAATTTAGGGAGAAACATTATCTATTTTTTAGGGATCACATTCCCTTTGATTGTCAGTACATAAATAGTATCAGGTACATTTGTATAAACAGAAATTGTTTTATTAAACGTTCCCGGTCGTCCCGTCGTAGAATATTTTGCAGTTATCTGTCCTTTTTTTCCAGGGAGTACAGGTTCTTTAGAATATGAAGGCGTTGTACATCCGCAAGAAGCTTGTACTCTGTTAATTATCAGTGGTGTTTTGCCCGTATTTGTAAATTCAAAGATTGTAGCCACCTCTCCAATTTGTTCTTGAATTCTTCCAAAATCGTATGTTGTTTTTACAAACCTCATATTTGCTTTATTTTGAGCCACTACAGCGCCACACAATAACATACTGAATAACAGCATCAAACTAACTTTCTTCATTGTTTTATTTTGTTTTTGCATTATTAAAGACACACTTTTAGTTTATGAGACACAAATTTAAAGAATAAGTTTAAAAAAACACTAATCTTTAACATTAATTCTAATTCCCTCAGTGTGAGATGTAAACTCAGGAGCATACATACATTGAATAGTAGTTATTCCATTAGAATAATTTCCTGTTCTATTCACGTACACCCCATATTCAAACACATAAGTCCCCCGTGGCAAGTTATCAAAATAGAAATTTGTTGAAGCATCTTTTGACGTCATATAATAAATTGTTCCACCCTGCCAGCGTGTTGTAGATATCTGCTCAACCGGTTCAAAAGCAGCCGCCCTCATATCCTTGAGATGTACAAACTCTATGTCCCGATCCGTCCTAATCGTTAGTCGCACAACCACTTTATCCCCCACCCTCATTGGAGTATTTTCAGTGACAGGCACAAGTGACCTTCCCGACTCATCAATCTTTTCGATGAACAAAAGTTTCTCAACATCCAGTGATCCATCTACCTTAGAAACCTTATCAGCATCTTCAAAGTATTGCAGATAGAGAGCGCCCCAAGCAGGAGCATTTCCTTTATGATTAACCGACACATTACCCATTTCAGGTTTTATTTCAGAGCGCAACCATGCCTCTTTGAAATAGCCAGTACCTAGCTCTTTGTTTTCCGGTTCAACAACTTGATTACCAAGTTTGATTGAAGTCTCTCCACTTATCGAGAACCAGTCGCTTCCTGTACTTAACAAAGCATAAATCGCGTCCATTGTTGCATGTGTTGATTCCCAGTTTTGCGTCTGTTTTTGTTTTAGCAACCAGCGTTTCATATTATCCATTTCATTTTTGTTTGCCCCACCTTTCAGGAAGGCATTCATTATAAAAGTATGCACCGAAACAGCAGATTGCGACATAAACACGTGACTTTGATTATTTGCCCAGAACATACCCATTTCTTCATTTACTGTAGCATGTTCACGAAAAGATTTCAATATAGCCTGTTCCAGAGATGTCTGCTTGTTCCTATTCATCAACACCGATATCAGTGAACGTTCGTACAGACCGTACTTAGTCCAGTTTTCCTCAACTTTTGTAGTGTAGAAATCAACCATTCCCATCAAATCAGTATTCAGCGCATATTGTTTATATGCAGAGCGGACATACAGATATTCCAGATCAGTAATAGGAATAGTTTTGATATTTTTCCAATCCTTATTCCATTTCTTCAGTAGTTCAAACCTCTCCAGCGCTTGTTCATCGATATAAGCGATGCCTTTTGCCTGCATATCCCATATTTTGTCGGAATAACCTTTGACACCCAAATCATTGAGTTGTGAAAAACCGTAAAGAATATACTGTGTAATACTTACACTCGGTCTGAAGTTTTTGAACCAACTCCACCCACCGCTTTCCGTTTGCAATTCCTGCAACTTGTCTATGGCGACTGACGTCAGATTTTGTGAACGATTCAGATCAAACAACAAAGAGAGTCGTTCTTTCTGGTCCGATTCATCTTTTGCCTCCATCACCCATGGAGTTTCTTCCAGCAACACATTCTTCAGTTCCTGATTCTTTTCCAGATTAGAAAGGAATGTTTCTTTGTTCCCTCCCTGTTTTTTCCATGCTTCAATCATGGCAGACACTTGCGGATAAGCTTCAGAAATATGATAACCCAAACTATTAGCATAGAACGATGCGAACCAGCTAACAGAATTATCATTATCGGGATTACTCAATACAGGTAATGCTTGAACAGCGTACCATGCGGCATTGGAAGTGAATTCCAGTGTAAGTCGGTAGTTCTGAGCAGAAGACGAAGCAGAATTTTTGATCAAGCGATCCATCTTATATTCTTTTGATTGATTGCCATTTAGGTCCATGCGCACACTTTCTGTGACAAGCACTTTATTAGGCAAAACTGAGAGCGCGTGTTGTTCCCCGTCACTGAACGATTCCGTTTGCGCCACAATTCTAACCCCAAGAATATCAATATTTTTGGGTACATCAAATGACCATGCAGCATTTGAAGAAGCATCTTTATCTAATGAAAATTCCTGATTCTGATTTTCAATTACTATATTTTCAATCAACTGTTCTGAAACGGGATCAAAGAACTCCAATTTCACTTTGCCGGATAAAGCACCTTCAGAAAGATTTGATATCTTGGTAGATATTGAAGTCCTGTCGCCATGCCTTAAAAAGCGTGGTATATTTGGAGTTACCATCAACTCTTTTTGTGAAACAGTGAAAGCCTCAGCTTTTCCAGTGTTTAAATCCTTGTCGTGGGCTAAAACGCGAAAACGCCATTTGGTATTGCTTTCCGGTACAGTAAAAGCAATTTGTGTCTCCCCTTGCTCGTTGGTACGCAGTTGCGGGAAAAAGAAAGCCGTCTCATTAAAATTTCCACGGATTTGGGGCAACTGACTTTCATTCGCTTCAGACGGTGCGGATTCCGGTGTTGACACTCCCTTAATCATCTTACTCTCTATAAGTCCATCTCCCAATTGTATGTCTTGAGCATATTCAAATTTAATATTTCCTGCAACTCTACCTACCATCATTTCCTTTTTTTGCGCTCCAAATGCAACAACAGTAACATTTCTCGACAGCAGGTTACCATTTAAATAGAAACCAAACCAATTGAAACGATCAAACATAAACGACTCAACATGTTTATATGGAAATTCAAAACGCCCGAAAGTCTTCGAATCATAAAAAGAAACATCGCATATGAAATTGTTAAAATAGCTATAAGGTTTAAAATTCAGAAGATTAAGATCCCAATCTTGTGTTGGGAATAATTTCTCGAGTGAATAATCATACATAGATGCCAAAACCTCTGCCATAGCAGGTTTATTTTCTGCATCGTTAACTGTAACCATCCATTCTTCTGCCGAGCCAGGTCGAATTTTATCTCTAAAAACAGAAAGTTTCACATCCAGTTTCTTATCCATTTTTTCATGATTCAAATCGATAGCATTCGTATAGAAATTTTCCTCTTTCACATAAGTAAAAATTACACGAATAGATTTTTTGTACTCAGCTTTATTTTGGAAAGTAAATCGTTTATTTTCATTATTCAAAGAAATCCATTTTCTTTCCAGTAAGTTATTTTCCTGCCATACCTCATACAAGAGATTTATCTTTTCAGAAGCCCCAAAAATCATTTCAGCAGGTGTTGATTTGCTATAATTTTTATTCTTTATAACCACCCAGTTATTAGTTTTTACCGGAGGTTTTTTATCAGCGAAAGAGAATAGAATAAAATCTTTTTCCGATTCAATACGATTGTTCCTATCATCCTGCGATTCAAGTTTTATACGATATTTTCCGGAAGGAAGCTTTGCCAAGCTTTGGCTTAACCCAACTTGTTCTCCTGTTACAAAATCACCATTAAGCACATCCTTGTTTATAGAATCATTTTCTAAAAGTGAAAACACCCTATACATACCCTTTGCCTCAATATCGTTTCCATCAAGATTTTTAGCAGATATGCCAAGCGGCTTCATAGTTGATTTTTCAATCGTTTCTCCATCCGGCAGTTCCACTTCCAGCATCATGGAAATATCACCAACATTAACAGTGTATCTGCCTACTTGCGACTCACCATTCACATCGGTTATAGTTGCTTCAATTGTAAAGGTATAAGCAGTGCGACCGAAGTTGGCGGCATTAGTTTTTTCGGGTGTAAACTTGATTTCAAAGGTTCCATTCTGGTCGGTTGCAGCAACACCTTGAGCAAAATGTTCGGGATTACCACCCCAGAATCGCCACCACATTTGTTGACGTGTTATGCGATAGCTTACAGTCGCTTGTTGCAGTTTAACTCCAGAATAACTAACAGCTTTTCCTTTGAGTTTGATTTCTTCTCCAAACTTATAGGTCTGATCTATTTTATCAAAGGTAACATCAAAGGTCGGGCGTTTGTATTCTTCCACATTGAAAAACACGGAACCATTAGCTGTTCTGATTGAAAACCCACCAGTAAGCAGTCCTTGTGGTAACACAAATTCACCAGTTACAGAGCCATACTCATTTGTAGTGAGCGTCTGCTTGGTGAGTTCCTGACCGTTAACATCAAAAAGGGATAAATCTATCGACTTATTAGGAACAAGATTTTTTTTCTGTTTATTGTTTTGTATAACTATCGCTTTAAAATAAACTATCTGTCCAGGTCGATATAAACTCCTATCGGTGAAAATAGTCACCTCTTCAGTTGTTTCATCTGTAATATTATCATTAAATTGATAAAAAGTATTTGGCAAATTACTTAATAATGAACCATTATCGTTCTTCAAAACAGCATGATAAAAAACATCTTTATTATCAATATCTTTATTATAAACTGCTAAACCTTGTTTATTTACGGGAATTGTTTGTTCCAATGTGAGCTTTGAGTTGCGCCATGAACCCGGTAACTTATAAATCTCGATATTGGCTCCGGGAACGGGCTCGCCGGTAATTCTATCAACCACAAAAAACTCATATTTGTTTTGAGCAACAATACGACTAAAAACGGCTAAATCAGTAACAACAAAATAAAAATCAATATTCTCTTGTTGTGTAAATGGTTTATCAGCGGATAATTTCAATACATAGCTGCCAGGTTTTTCAATGGGTATTTCAAACGTTGTTTCCGCAGATAAATATTCTGGCTTATCAGGCAACGTAATCTGAAATTCTTTTACAAAAGTTTGTTTGGATTGGTTATAATCATTTGTCCCCATTTGCATCATAGCAAAAACCAGTGACGATTCCATTTTGTACAACTGTACTTTGAGAGTGTTTAGGTTCTTATATTTAACAGTGAGCTCTTTTTTCCCTTTTATAGGGAATGAATTCTTTCCTGAAACTAATAATTCCGGTTGTATGATTCTCGATAAACTATTTTCAAGAATAGCAGTATGTTCGTAATCCGGAAACGCATTGATTGTTTTATTCAAAAGATCATAATTTTCCTTAATCTTGGCTTCTTTTCCGGCCCCGTCTAAACGAGCAATAGATCTGTTATTCAAATCAACTATTTTATTTACAATCTCCACACTGAATTCATTGTTCTCCCACTGATGATAAAGCTTTTCTATGGATGGTTCCGCATAGGTATTATAGGCATTATTTAATCTACCAAGATAATTAAGTTTATCCAACTCAGTCAACACGAGTGATTTCTCCATCTTTCGTTCTGAAAGGGATATCATCAATTTCTTAAAGGTTTCTAATGCCCAAAGATTATAATCTTTAGGTTTTGCATTGAAATTCAGTGTAATAAACTCCTCGACTGACGAAAAAAGCTTTTCCTCAGGAATGTTCTTCTTTGCCAGGGAAACACTTAAATCTTCATCAGTTATAATATATGCGTATGTATCAATAGCACGTTTTGCCAGAAAATCGTACATTGTGGGGTAGAATCTACGAGAATCTCCTCCCATAATAACAACTTCTTCATATTTGTCCACATCTGTCTTCTCCAACTCATCTCTTGAATTCAATGAAGCATTTAAATGTTCCACAACCTTGTCATATAAAAGATTGCGAGGCCATTCTTTCATATCCTCAGGTATAAATCCTTCAAGTGCTGTTCGTTGATTAATTACAAACTGATCATTTTGATAATACATCATATAAAGTTCACCCAGCATAGAATTAAGTACGGCTTTTTCCACAACATCGGTGCTCATTGCCAACATTTCGTTTAAGTTGTTAAACAAAGCCGAATCATTTTGAGAGTCAATTTTTATATCGTATTTACCTTTGTGAATGAGCGCTTTTACAACTTGCGGACTATTTTTGTCGGCAATTGCTTTTTGCAATATTTTATCCACAGCATTTGCTGCTGATTGAGGTAACGACTGTTTTTCGAGAGCTGTTACTTTTTCCCATTCCATTGTATAAGACATATTGGAATTATTTTGAGCAATAATTATAGAATAACAAAGAATAAGTGAAAGCAGAATTACTAATCTTTTCATATTAAATTATATTATTTATATTAGATGAAAATATGTGAAAAAGGTTGCATCGACATCTAATATATTTGTTTCATGATGATATAAATTACTTTATTATTAACAAACATGCGATTAAATAGTTTTACATGGCATTAACAATCTTTATAAAAAATAGAAATAGCCCATAATAACTAAAATATTATGAGCTATTAATTTATCATATAAATCGTTTTTTTACATTCCTGAAGCCATTAAAGCAGGATTTACCCTTAATTCATGAGTCACAGAAGAGAAAACCGGCGGAATATAGGGTTCAATATCTTTTTTCATATTGATAGCCTTACCCGGATTGACTATTCTAAGATCTATAAGAGGCGGAATATATCCGTTATCAGGTATATGAAGAACCCCATCATCTTTTCCGTCAGTATTTGGATTGAATCCCCAAGGATTTCTCATTGTAAACAAAGCACTTGAATCAGTTGAGTACATAAACGTAAAAGCGTGACCAGTAACTGTTTTTGTATTACCAAATTGAACTGCCTGATTGAATCCTCCAATCACAAGTTTTCCCTCATCTAATGAAGCTTCGACAGCTCTTTTTAGTTGTTCGTTGTTTAAAACACCCGGAGAAAAAGCAAAGCTCCCGCCATCCCCAGTAAACAGAGGAGGCACATGTTCACTACCAATTCCTCCAATATCTGGATTTACTTTATAAATAACATTATATTTCATTATTGCTTTTTCGAGTATTGTGCTCCAACAAGCCTTGTCGCTTTTACTTGATACAGCAGCTATTCTCTTGTTATCTTTTCTTACAAGAAAAGTTGATGAAACCGTTAGTTTGACTGCTTTTCCCTGAGGATCAAACATATCTATAGTATAGGTTTTATCGCCATTATCTTTTATGATTGACTTAATAAAATCCGGATATAAATATGCCATAGAAGCAAGAGCAGCAATACCACCACAATCTCCAATATCGTGCTGATTTATGTCTGCCGGTACAGGTTCTCCAAAAGGATAAAGTGCAACAGGCAACTCTTTCCATTCCGCACTGTTATTTAAACTTCCCGGTGCAGGAGGCTCATTATTTGGATCCAACAACCAAGTTATATCAGAATCAGTAGTTATATGTCGATTTTCATAATGTTTGCCCATTGTCGTCTGCGATGAAGCAGAAAACCCTGATGCAAAACGCATTAAATCCTCCATTGAGATGGTTTTTTTCAGTCCCCATTCAGCCATCTGCGTTAGATCTCCTCCATTATTGGCCGTTATATCTAATTTGAAATACAAATAAGGCGTTTTGTCATTTATTGAAAATTTCTTTTTCGATTTTCGTTCAGTAAACACAAAGTCATTTTTTGTATCCAATATTGTCCATGTTACACTGTCATTTGATGCAGATAAAGTCCATGATTTAGGATCATATTTTTGATCACCAGAAGAAGACGTCAAGTGATATTCTTCGACATTTACCGCGGAATTACCTTTCCATACTATCCAAACCTTGTTATAATTAGCTGTATATTTTGTATCAGCGTTATTATCGACAATCTTATCAATATCTTCAGTTGCAGGAGAGTCGTTGTATTGTACCGAAATCACTCCCATTACCGGCATTGATAAGTTATTCGAAATGATTCTTAAAGATTTTGGTTCGACTTTCTTTTTTGTCAATCCCCAATCCGCTATTTCAATCTTTGTTCCTCCATTATTTGTAGTAACAGATAATTTATAATATTGATAAGCCGTTTCATTCTTGAATGCAATCTCCTTTTTTTGTTTTCGACCAGAAAAAGATGAATTTGCACTTGATGCTAATGTTTTCCATGAAGAGTTATCATTTGATGCATACAAAGTCCATGATTTAGGATCATTTTCTGAAGCACCATCAGCAGAAGTAATTAAATAACCAGTAGCAATAAATGCCTCATCAGCTTTCCAAACAATCCAGACTTTATTGCTTTCTATCAAGAATTTTGTATCAGGATTATTATCTATTATTTTTTCGACACCATAACCAGTCGGAGAGTCGGAATATTGGACAGTGATTGTTCCACTTCCCGGCATTGAAATATTATTAGAATTAACCACAACACTTTTAGGACTATCAATTTTTTCTTTTGGATTATCATCCGGCGATGGCTTGTCATTGATGACATCATCTTTAGCACAACTAATGAATCCAATTAATGTGCTAATTAAAATAAAATATAGTATATTTTTAAATCTCATATTATCTTACTGATATTACGAATGTTATTAGATTTCATATAAAGAAAAGCAGTGAATGGTTTTATGGAATTTTCAGTAATACAATCTTATAGAAAAGAAAATCAGAGATACACTTATGAATGAACATAAAGTGCATCTCTGAAATTCAAATTAAATTATAACCATGATCTTAATATAATTAATTCAACCTTGGACCCCAGAGTTCCCACTCTGCCAATTGGAATAAATTACTTCCATTATTTTGAATTGTCATTCTGTAATATTGATACGATGTATTGTTATTAAATTCAAATGTCAGTAGTTGTTTCCTTAATGGGAATTTAATTCCACTACGTGTATCAAGCACTGTCCAGTTGCTATCATCGTTAGAACCTTCAAGTTTCCAATTTAATGGATCTCTTTCGGGAACATCATTACCAGAAACGAGTTTATATCTGGTAACAATAGACGGAGCATTGGTCTTGAATTTAACCCATGTTTCTCTGTTTCCGGTTAAATATTTACTATCATAATTACCATCTGTTAATTTAGCAATACCTTCATCACCTGTAGTATTGAATTTATCACTTACAACACCACCCATTTTTGTAATATTGATAATGATAGGAGTAACTGTGGTTGTGATTTGATTATCTAGTTCAACCTCATCGATAGAAACTTGATTACCCATCAAAGGCCAAACAGAGACAGTGAAATTAAATGTATATTCTCCAGGAGGAATGAGAGAAAGACCCAAATCTTTAACCGGAATTGTAAGATTATTTAAAGCATTAATCTTTTTTGCTCCAGTATTCGGGTCAGTAGTAATAACCTTATCTTTTAAATTAAGGTTCTTTGAAGAAACTACACCATTTGCATTACTTATGGTAATATTAATTAATCCAGAGAAAGTCATCAAGACATTAGAAGTACCGATCACACTAAGAACCTGCTCGTTATTAACCACATCCACCACCAAAGACGGAGGGGTAAGATTATCTACGAAGTTCTTTGATATAGGAAATGCTGTTATAGAAGTAGGAACAGATAAATTGTTATGACTATCCATTGTATAAACGATGAATTCATAACCAGTACCTGCATCAAGTCCTTCTATTGAAACAGAATCAACCATACTTGGATAAAGTACTTCTGTACTATCAGGTCCGTAAAGTATTCTTATTGATTTTGATTTCTGATCTTTAGGATTATCCCATGCTAAAACCACACGTTCGTATCCAGGATAAACACGAAGACTATCAATTTTACCGGAATAATTATATTCACCTACATATTGTTTATAATTATCGTCCATACCCTCGCATCCATAGAGAAAGAGAAAGACAATCATTAATGATCCGATTATATGTTTTATTTTCATATTCTTATATTTTTAAAAATTATCTGTTAAATCTCAATCCCAACCAGGTTTAGCCCCTGTCAACACAGTTGGATCTTCAATGATTGATCCATCAGCTTCTGTTCCGTATATTGTAATTTCGGAAGTACAACCAGAGTTTCCTCCTCCAAATTGTTTTATTGCCTTGTATCTTAAATAACGGAAAGGTTTTGTGAATCGAGGATTCTCAGGATAAAGCAAATATTCGTGTCCTGCTCTAGCCGCATTATTTGCGTCAATTACTGATGATGGTTTTACAAGTTTGTATCTTCCAACATATTCCCAACCATCGAATACACCATCTGAAGCATCTTTATCATCACTTACCCACATCTCCCAAATTTCAACGTTTTCGCCTGTGTATAACATACCCCAAGCATTACGTTGCCATATTTTAAATCTACTAGCCTTAACTTCGCGTCCCAGATCGATATAATAAGAGAAAGGATAACCTACTTGACCGGTATTGAAATAATTCAAGTTTTGTACTGGTTCATAATCATATTCATTGTCCCAGAATTTTTCAATACGTCCTTCAACGTGTGACATAGGAGCATTCATGAAACTATCTTTTCTGAATGTTGATTGATACTGCACATAAGGTTTTTGTTTAAATGGATCAGCAATACTATCATTGTTCCATTTATTTCCATATAATAATTGATCACGTAAGAAAGCCCATTGTTTTTTAGATAATGGTGCATCAATTAGTGGGGTTACTTCTCCAAAACCTTTAACTTCAGTTTCGTTATCATAAGAGTCGCGGATTTTTACCGAAACATTATATGGAACTCCCTTTAAGCCATCAATTGTAAACCTGTCTTTTACAAGATTAGATGAATAGATTTTTGTTACATCTGTTTCATTCAGTTTTACGTTAACATGCACAGTTACTGTTTCTTCTTCATTATTTAACCAGTCAATTACTAATGATGAAAAACCTGGTTGAACATTAACTGTTTCCAAGATAGCAGAAGTTGTTGGTGCTAATGGTGTTATATTCATTATCAAAGGTTTAGAATGATTGTTTTCTCTGTCAACAGAATATAATTTAACCGGATATTCTTTTACAGTTCCCAAACCTTCAATAAATAAAGTATCTGAATAAACACTACTAGTTTTAGAAATTGTTTTTCCATTATCAATAACATATTCACCTCTTACATAAAGGAAATCTTCATCTTCAGGAATAGAAAATGTGAAATATCCTCCACCATTTTGAGGTGTAAACGAAACATTGGTTATTTGTGCCGGTGGGATAGTATCACCTTCTTCCTTGTTATCGCAGTTAGTAAAGAAAACAAGTATACCAATTGTTATAAGTGTGAAAATATAATATAATTTCTTCATATTTTTTTCAATTAATAAGTTAATTACCATCCCGGATTTTGAACCAAATTAGGATTTCTATTTAAATCCCACAAAGGTATAGGCATCAGATAATCACGTGGCGTTTGCCATACACGATTCTGCAATGTCATCAAAATATAATATTGTCCAGGATCTGATCCAGTTGTATTCCATCCCTTCATAGGACTTGTAAAGTATCTGTTTGCTTCTTTCCAACGCAATACATCGAAATATTTTTTCCCTTCGAAACTCAATTCAATTGAACGTTCCTTGTGAATTATTTCGCGTAATCCTTCTTTAGTTAAATGTTTTCCAACATTTTTAACGATTGAAGCATCACTATAAACATCTTCAATTGCTCTCAAGCCACCTCTTGCACGTACTTTATTCAATGCATCGTAAACTTCTTGATTTGGTCCATAATATTCGTTATAAGCTTCAGCGTACATTAAATATAAGTCAGCCATACGAATTATTGGATACGGGAATTTAACGACACGTGCCCAGTGTCCAGTACCTGATTCAGGATGTACGAATTTTTTAACACCAATTCCTGTCCAATAAAAGTCAGTTGTGTGTTGTGCTCCTCTACCTCCAGGAAATTCATTATATCTCATTTTCAGGTCGTTTGCGACATCATGTGTTCTCCAAACACCTCTATCTACAGCAAGCCATGCATAAAAACGCGGTTCTCTGTTCAAACTAAGTTTCACAGTAGTTTCACCTGCTTGCATATATCCTTGATGATAATTATCATCAGGGATTGTAGTCAGCTGTAAACGATTATCATAGTCGAAGGTTTTATCTTCCTCAATTGGAACACCATTTTTTGTATAATACATTTCAAGCATTCTGAAATCAGCACCCAACCATTGCCAAGCATATTCAGGGGTTGTTGGAGAAGCAACACTACGCATATTAGTTGCGTGAGCAAAACCTCCCTGACCTGTAAAATCCAAACCAGAGTATCCCCAAACAACTTCATCGTTCCAAGGTTCTACAATTGAAAAACGTTCGTTATATGCATATTGTATGATTTCTGATTCTTTAAAATTAGCAACATCCCAAAATTTAGGAGTCCCATCATATGTATACAATTTTTTACCATTAGCTTCAGCAATATCAATTGCTTCTTTAATAGCATCTAAAGCATCTTTCCATTTTTCAGCATCATATTCCATTGAGAATAATAATTCTCCATTTTTACCTTTGAAGTTACTGAAATACTCACTGTTACCATTAAACAAAGGACTTGCTTTTGTCAACAGGATTTCCGCTTTAAGAGCTTTTGCAATTTGTTGATCTACTTGACCTAAATAAGACACATCTCTTGCAATAGCCAAATCACCTTCTTTCAATACTCCATCAATTAATCCAACAGCATAATTGAAACAAGAATCAACAGGTTGTCTTTCCTGACGCACTTCTTCAACAGGTGAATAAGCCTCAAGATTCTTATCTACAATAACAATAGGTCCGTAAAGACGAGTTAGATAATAATGATAATAAGCCTTAAGCACTTTAACCTGTGCAATCCAATCCTCTCTTTCTCGAGGAGTTAAATCAGGAACGTTTTCAATATTTTCTAAAAATATATTACAAACACGAATTCCTTCGTACAAACTGTTTACGCCGCCACCTCCGGCCCAATAATTGAAAATAGGATCATTTGAATTGTTCCATCCTCTCATTATTTTCTCTCCGCGTGTTTGACCTCTATCTTCTGCAACAGATGCGTCTAATCGTCCCACCCATTCATCACCAGCTAGTGACATTGAATAGTGTAGTTTCTCATAATTTGGCATATATCGATAGCAGGTTGATAAAGCATTCAGTGCTTTATCTCTGTTTTCAAACAAGCTACCAACTTCCACTGTATTATCCGGAACAATTTCGAGATAATCACAACGTGAAAAGAGTAGTGCTATACCCAAAAAACAAATAAGAAATATTTTTGATTTCATATATATTCTAATTTTATCAAATTAATTAAAAGGATACATTTAATCCAATACTATAAACTGTTTGCAATGGGTAATTGAATCCTTCTCCTCCCATTTCAACATCCCATAATTTAAAATCGGATATTTGGAATAAATTCTGTCCGGATAAATACAATCTTGCAGAATTAATTGACATATTACCAAACCAATTTTCAGGCATAGTAAAGCCAACTTCTGCTGTTTTCATTCTAAGAAAGCGTCCATCTCTCATCCACCATGTTGAGTTTGACACATTGTTATTAGCATTGTAAGCAGCAGACAATCTTGGCCAAAATGCCTGAGCTACAGGATTATTTGGATTCCAGTGATCATCAGCTATATATTGCAATGCGTTTCTTCTGTTAGCAAATGGTGCAATACTATTTGGATTGATGAAGAAAGACACTCTGTCTTGTCCCTGCATAAAGAATGAAACATCAAAGTTTTTATATCCTCCTGACAGACCGAATCCATAAGTGATTTCCGGAATAACAGGATAACCAATATGTACTTGATCGTCTGAATTGATTCGACCATCATTATTGATATCTTTATATTTGATATCACCAGCTTGAACCGTTCCACCCAGTTGTTGTGCGGGAGAATTCGCAACGTCTGCTTCATCAATAAACAATCTTTCAGCGATGTATCCTTTCCAAGTATTGATTGGCCAACCAATATTACTTAGATATTTCCATCTGTATTCAGGTTCCTCATTTTGAATAACTTCATTATGAGCATAAGTAAAATTAAAACGTCCAGTTACCCAAGTATCTTTATTAAAAGAGTGGTTTAAATCGAGTGAGCCGTCCCATCCTGCACTACTAACTTCGCCCACGTTACCATAAACATTACTTGTGAGTCCCATTGTTTCAGGAAGATTTGCTCTAGCTTGATAAATTTGCTTTCTGTTTTCTGTAAAATATTCAAGAATCAATTTAAGAGCTCTGTTCTTTAAGATATCCAATTCGAAACCAACATTCTGTTTTACAGCTATTTCCCATGTGATCTGCGGATTTGCATATCTGTTTATAGAAAAACCTCCATAGCTTGAATTAAAGTTTTTACCCCAAGAATATCCCCATGATCCCGGATCGATATCAGATAAGAAAAAGAATCGATCTTGAGGTCCTGCGATTTGGTCGTTACCTACTTGTCCTAATGAGTATTTCAATTTAAACATTGGGAACATATCAGATAATGATTCCCAATAAGGTTCGTTTGATATAAGATAACCCAATCCCATAGCAGGGAATAAACCCCATCTGTGATCCTGAGCAAATTTTTCTGAACCAGTATAAGTCAAACTCACTTCCGCAAGATATTTATCCATAAAGCCGTAATTCACACGTCCTCTAAGACCCTGTAAGCGTTGTGGCAATGTACGTTGAATTGTTCCTCCGTTACCACTTGTATCTTTAATTTCTTCTTGAGTATAAATCAACAATCCACTAACGTCATGTTTATCATCAAATCTGCGTGAATATGTAAGACCACCTTCAAGATACATTCTGAAAGATCCACTTTTCCAAGGTTCCGGATTTCCAAGTGCATCAGTTCCTCTGTGAACTTCCTGTAATACATACGTATCAGTAAATTCATCGTAACTCTTTATATTATAAAGATATGGATCATAGCTTCTTTTGTTTTCAGCATAATTATCGCTTTTAATAGAGACTTTTGCTCTTGCCATAAGTCCTTCTGTAAAAGAATCTAAATTCTGATCGAGTGAGAACTGAGAAGTTATTCTTCCTGTTGAACCATCTTTATAACCACGTACCATTCTTGCAAAGGGATTTGACATAGTTCCTGTAGCATCTGATCCGAAAAGAGTATGTTTCACATAAGCTCTTTCTTCGTCCGGAAGATAGAATTTTGGAAACTCAACCGGGTTTGAATTCATTACACTGGAAAAAATAGTATTTGTATCATCTACTGGTCCGGTATAATTTTCAAACATTGAATTCATATTGATATCCAATTTTGTTGTTGGAGTTAAATCGATTGTAATATTTGAAAGCATATTAAATCGGTCGATATCAATATTATTTTTGAAATTGTTCAGACGGTTATCTTTTAAAATACCTTTATCCTTATCATAAGAAAGTGATAAATAATATTTAACAACCGTTCCACCACCTGTAATGTTAAGATTATAATGTTGGTTGAACGAACCCGATTTAAACATTTCGTCATACCAGTTGATATTTGGGAATGCATATTCATTGAGATTGTTCTTTGTATTATCAATCTTTTGTGGGCTATAATATGGTTCCAAGAGAGGATTATCATTGAACTGAGCCTGATTATACAGATTCATATATGTAACACCATCCACAGTTTGTTGAATCTTTGTAGGCGAAGTAAATCGTCCCTCACCTCTGAATGAGATATGAGGTTTACCAGCCTGACCTTTTTTTGTAGTAACCATGATTACACCGTTAGCTCCCTTAGATCCGTACAAAGCTGCTGATGTAGCATCTTTTAACACAGAGAATGAAGCAATGTTATCTGGGTCGACACGTGCCAAGTCATTTGCACTCACTTCGAATCCATCCATAAGAATAAGAGGACTACTTGCATATCCAAAAGTTGTAACACCACGAACGAAGAATTGTGCATTATCTGCTCCCGGTTCACCACTTCTCTGGTAAGAAATCACACCTGCAAGACGTCCAGCTAAAGCTGAAGTAAGGTTACTTGAAGGAACTCTAAGTTCTTTTGGGTCAATTGTTTCAATAGACGACACGATACTTTCTTTCTTTTGAGTAGAGAAAGCTGTAACCGTTACTTCATCAAGTAATTCAACGTCTTCTTGCATTGTAACATTGTGTGTTGTTGTATTTCCAACAACTACGGTTAAAGTTCTCATACCAACAAACCGAAAAGTCAATTCATTTTCCGGTGCAGCTTCAATAGAATAACGACCATCAATGTCGGTAATAACACCTCCTGCCTGTCCTGCTAACTGAACAGTCACACCCGGGAGAGGATTATTATCAGGATCAAGAACAACTCCTGTAATTGTTCTTTTAGCTTGCTGGATACTAAGCACATCATTCACTTCCACACTAGATTTATCAGCATAAATCGGTATAGAAATGCATAAAATTGAAATAAGAATTACGATTTTAGGCGCAATCTCGAAGAATCTAAAAGATAATCTGTCTTTTAAATTCCATTTAGATTTTTCATCTGGAAAATTAACATTATTCATACATTTTCATTTATTTAAATTTAATGAGTTATTATTTTTCATTCACAAAACAAAATTGATTTTAATAGTTTATTTAATTCATAGGCACATAAAAATTTAATGGATTTATATATTTAACGATTTCAAAGGTAAACAAAATTATACAATTTCTGTAATTTTTACACTAAATTTTCTATTTTAACATAACAATATCTTATTAATCTGATTACCAAACAATTTATGATTTACATAATTTATAAAATATTTTTGCAAAAACAATTTGATGTATTACCTTTACATTAATTTGTGAATGATATAGTTTACAAAGCATTAGTAATATGATTTTTATTATACCAAAAACGGATACAATTATGAAAATTAAAGCACTTTTTGCATCTTCGATAATGATAACATTATTCTTTTTAATGTCATCTTGCGCCAATAGCGGTGGATTTGACGAATGTCATAACTCCATTTACTTAACTAATAATTCAGACAAAACAATCTATTATGTTAGCACATTAAAAGAAAATTTTTTCAATTTTGATCCCACAAATCCTACATACGCAACCGATTTGAAAATAAAACCCGGTGAAAAAATGAAAGTAAGAATTGGCTTTCAACTATCTTGTTGGGAACAAGTACTTGACAATGCCGGAGGTTATGTTTATATCTATATCTACGATGCTGAATATCTTGAATCGACTGATTGGCAAAGTGCAAAGAATAACTATATTAAGAAATACAAGCTTGACACAAATCAACTAAAAAAATCAAACTGGAGTGTAGTTTATTCTTAATAGATATTCAAGAATACAAATACGGCATATTATTGATTAAACATCCTTCAAAAGCATTGGTTTTCATTACTTTAGTTGATACAATTACTAATATAGGAAGCCTGAATGTATTTTAATAATGGTTTTATGATATCGTTTTCTTATTTAATAATGAATTCTGTTTTCTGATAAAAAACTGAATCTTCAAAGAAAAGTTACACTTTTTATTTGTTAAAATAAAACAACATTCAACAATATAATATTAAAAAATTAGACTTATTTAGTGTCACATTGAGGTATTTACAGATGAAAACGATTAAGATTTATTAAATATTTTATTTTACAGCTATTATATATAGGTTTTTATGGAAATTGCAGCAAGACTTATTGAAGCGGGTAAGGAATACAAAACAGGTGATTCTATAATTGTTGCATTGCAACCCACATCTACAGAAATAAAGAAGGGAGAGATTACCCTACTGGTTGGTCCATCAGGCTCAGGTAAAACCACATTGTTATCACTATTAGGGTCAGTAATTTATCCTACCACAGGTAAAGTTTGGGTTGGAGATACTTGTGTGAATGATCTTCCTGAAAAAGAACTTGCTCGATTACGGCTTGAACATATTGGATTTGTATTTCAAGGATTCAATTTGCTTGCACCATTGAACGCTTTGGAAAATGTTATGCACCCCCTCTTGTTATTGGGTGTCAGCAGGAAAGAAGCAAAAAAAAGAGCAATGGAATTAATCAACACCTTTGGTATGGAGGATCGAATATATAATCTTCCCCGGAATCTTAGTGGAGGCCAGCAGCAGCGTATAGCTATAGCCCGTTCGTTAATTACAAATCCCCAACTAATTCTGTGTGATGAACCTACA
The DNA here is from genome assembly GCA_002411345.1 of Bacteroidales bacterium UBA5287. Taxonomy (GTDB): domain Bacteria; phylum Bacteroidota; class Bacteroidia; order Bacteroidales; family Dysgonomonadaceae; genus UBA5287. Next base: position 103,576 of record DHSL01000030.1, read on the forward strand.
GCCTCTTTAGATCACAAAAGTGCTAAAATAGTGATGGATATGTTAAGCAAACTTTCTTTAGATAATCGAGCAGTGATTGTAGTCACCCACGATGTTAGATTAAAGAAATTTGCAGATAGAACCATATATTTATCTGAAGGAAAAATCAGTGAAACAAGTATAGAAAACGAATTTTAAAACAACAATAAAGGTTAATCAAAACTGATGAAAACAAAAATATTATCAATTGCAATCATTTTGATTTTAATTGGTTGTAGCAATAAGAAAGAACATTCCTCACAACCAACAAATGAATTCACGGTGGAAAATGTTGTAGGGATTGGAAAGATTTTGCCTCAAGGAGGTATAATCGATTTAGCAGCTCCATCATCGGGCATTGTTAAAGAAGTTTATTTTAAGGCCGGCGATAGCGTGAGTGCAGGAAATATTATTCTTATGCTTGAAAACTCAGACGAAGAGCTATCAGTTAAAGAAGTAGATTCACGACTTTCTTCACAAAAGTTAGCCGTTGAGTCATCTCTACTTTTATTGGAGCAAGAAAAGTTAGCTCACAAAGAGCGGCAGCGACTACTAAATGACGCAGAGCAACTACTAAAAGTGGGAGCCACAACTGGAGAAAATGTAAGGACATTGCAGAATGAATTTAATTTAGGAATTGAAAAGCTAAAAAAAATTGAGAATGACTACAAGATACAACAGTCTCAGTTGAGCGAAATGAATATTCAACGGTCATCTCGGATAAACGACCTTGACAAAATGATATTTCGCGCACCTATAGATGGCATTCTATTGGATTTGACACCAAAGACCGGAGAATCTGTAAGTATTTATCAACAATATGGGCGTTTATCACCCAACAAACCTCTTATAGTGAAAGCTGAAATTGACGAACTCTTTGCAGACCGGTTAAAAGTTGGACAACTATGTAAGATCAACTTCCCTGGAGATTCTGTTGCAGCCGCAACTGGTGAATTAGTATTTATATCTCCTGATTTGAAAAAGAAATCGCTTTTTTCAGACAGCGGAACAGACCTTGAAGATCGTCGCATCCGTGAGATTGAGGTGTCGCTGAATGAAATTTACAAAACACTTTTCATTGAATCGAAAATAGAATGCATCATTCAACTAAATAAATAAATCATGTTGTCAACTGCCTATAAATTTGTCCGCTTCGAAAAATCCAAAAGCATGGGCATACTAACTGCTATTATAATCAGTATTTATCTAATAGGTATTGAATTAGGAATGTTTTTTTATTTAGCCGATATAATAGGAGGTATTGTAGGTAATGCAAACCCAAAATACGCACAGGTTTTTGTTGTCAAGCGCCAGACAGAGAATGCAAATCAGGTTTCACCTTTTGACGTACGATGGGTTAATCAGTTACGCAGTATTGAAGGCGTTGATGAAACTCACGGTTTTATCATGACTAATGTATCTGTGAAATTTCCCAATGGTAAAGATGCACCCGCGATGATTATCGGCAGCGATTATCCAGCAATGGCAGCAGGTCCCAGCTCTGATTTAATTTATTCCGGTTCTTTGCAAGACTTAGCTGAACCAGAGATAGTATCAACAGATTATTATGATAACAAGACACTTCGTTATGATATTCAACCCGGGACTAGATTTGAAATTAACGGAAAATCAGCGACAGTAGGTCTTATCACTCGTGATGCAAAAGGTTTTAATACTCCATACATTTATACAACTTCTGATAAAGCCCGATATTATTCAGGACTATCTTCCTCACTTGTAAGCGGGATTATCCTTACAGTAAAAGATCCAACTAAAATTGAATCAGTAGTCTCTCAAATAAACAGTATTGCTCCGGACTTGAAGGCGTGGTCCGCCAAAGAACTAAGAACAGCCAGTATCATTAATGTAATGACAGCAAACAATATGGGCATGAGTTTTGCCACATTGGTCCTTTTTGGAATCATCAGTGGTTTTTTCATAGTCGGTTTAACAATGTATTCTGTAACTTACGACAGGATAAAAGACTATGGCACTCTTAAAGCCATTGGAGCTTCGAGCAGTTATATTACACGTCTAGTGGTTACTCAATCAATCATATATGCTCTGATCGGCTATTTCATATCACTTTTACTGCTTATCGTTTCAAAAATAGGAATGGCTAATGCGGGGTTAATTATCAGTTTGACACCCACCCTTCTTGCTTTTCTATTACTTACAACAGTAATTATTTCTGCAGGTAGTTCCTATTTTTCAATCAGGAAACTTAGAAAAGTAGAACCTTCGTCTGTATTTCGTTAAAAAATTTTACCTATGCAAAAAATATTTTGGATATTGATCATTCTTTTTTCATCTACCGTTGCCGCACAAGAATCAGCAATAGAAGTAGCACAAAAAAAGCTAAATTCCGAATCGTTAACACTTGAGGAAGCTGTTAGTTATGCACTAAAACACTCTCCTTCTTTGAATATTGAAAAGATGAAGTTGGAAGAAGCTACCCTTCAAATTAAAGAAAGTCGTTTACAACAAATTCCCGAAATCTATATTTCAGGAAATTTAAGACGGAATCTTATAATCCCTGCAACACCTGTCCCAGCACATATATTTGACTCTTCAAAACCAGATAAAGAGATGATGTACTTACAATTTAACACTAATTGGAATTCTTCAGCAGGAGTGAATCTCAACTATGATTTGTTTAATCCTGAGAAATGGAATAGTGTTGCACAACAGAAGCAACAACTTAAAATCCAGGAGTATGACGTTCAGATTTCAGAAGAAAAATTAAGAGAGGATATAGCTTTAGCTTATGCTGAATGTGTAATTGCAGAAGAGCAGAAGTTAATGATGATTAAGGATACAATATATTATGCAAGTATGTTTAATGTTGCTAACCAACTATATCTAAAGGAGAAAATTACACTTACAGAGAAAAATAATATACATAGATCCTATAACGAATCAATCAACAGTTATCTGGAAGCAGAAAATATTGTAAAGGAGCGAAAAGCGAAGTTACTCTATCTTTTAGGCAAAGATGTAACACCCAACAATATAGCATTACTTACTTTGCAAGAAGGGATTCAAGATTTATTAAAAAAGATGGAGCAAAGCGTTTTTAAAACAACAATATTGAATAATCTTGAGGAAATACGACAAAAAGAGGTAGTAAGCTTGACGGATCTTCGTCTGAAATCCACATTAATGAAATATGCCCCTACTCTTTCTATAAATGGTTATTACGGTTCCAACTATTACTACAACGACTTTTCTCTTTTCAACAACAAATATTGGAGAGGAAATAGTTTTATAGGGCTATCGATAAGTCTCCCAGTTACTCAATCATTCAGAACCTCCAATGAAGTTAGTCGTTTACGACTGCAACGTCAAATGGACGTTGAGTATTTGCGTGATATACAGAACAGTAAGGAGAAAGAGAAGATTAATAAGTTTTCTCTTCTTGAAGTCAGAAAAAAGAGTTATCATTTGAGTCGTGAAAACTGGGAATTAAGTCAACAAAACTCAGAAACATCAATAGTTGAATTTGAGAAAGGTTATATACTTCAAACAGATTTACTAAACGAACAACTAAAGATGCAACAAACCAGGCAAAGTTTTTTACAATCCGCCTACGATTTATTTTGCATCCTTATATCTCTAAAAGAAACAAAGAATATGTAAAAAGTCAGAAATTATTATGTTATCCATGAAAGAGTTATGAATATTTAACGAATTCATTTAGCAATTAGAACATGTATTCATTCGTGTATTGCATTTTTTAAAATTGAAAATTGAGATTTCTTAATTTGCAATACATATAAAAAAAGCAAAACATTTTGATAAACCATTTGAATTTTATATCTTTGTATCGTAAAGTCAAGAGGGGAAGCAAGGAAAAGCTTCCTTTTTTATTGATTTACGGTAATGAATGATTGAAAAAAACTTGATCAAAGAATATGCAGAAGCGTTTCTAGAACCTTTGCCAGAGCTATTTCTGACAGATGTAACTGTATTACCAGGTAATATAATTACGGTAGAAATAGCTGGTGATAAAGGTGTAAACATTGACGATTGTGTAACTTTAAGCAAGTATTTAGAATCAAAATTGAATAGGGATCAGGAAGATTTTGAGCTCACGGTTACTTCAGCCGGTCTAACTTCTCCTTTTAAGACCCTTCGCCAATATAAGAATCATATCGACAAGGAAGTTGAATTGATAACAAAAAAGGGGGAAAAGTTTCGTGGGACATTAAAAGATGCGAACGAAGACGGTTTCACAGTTACTATTACCAGAAAAGAGATTCCTGTAGGCGGAAAACGTAAAAAAGAAGTTCTATATGACCTTACTTTTGCGTATAATGAAGTAAAACAGACAATTTATAATATAAGTTTCAAATAATATAATGGGCAAAAAGAAAGAGACTATCAGTCTGATTGATACATTTTCAGAGTTTAACGAACTGAAAAATATAGATAAAACCACAATGATTAGCGTACTTGAGGAATCTTTCCGCAATGTAATTGCTAAATCTACGGGTACGGATGAGAATTACAACATCATTATCAATCCTGACAAGGGTGATCTTGAAATTTGGCGTAACCGAACTGTAGTGGAAGACGATCAGTTGAAAGATCCAAATATGGAAATCACTTTGAGTGAAGCCAGAAAGATTGATGACGACTTTGAGGTTGGCGAAGATGTAACAGATGAAGTTTCGCTTGAACATTTTGGACGTCGAACAATACTTACTTTGCGTCAAACATTAGCTTCCAGAATTTTGGAGTTAGAAAAGGACAACTTATATAACAAATATAAAGAACGAATTGGTCAGATTGTTTCAGGTGAGGTATATCAGGTTTGGAAAAAGGAGCTATTAATGTTAGATGACGAACAAAACGAACTGATTCTTCCACGTCAGGAACAAATTCCAAGCGACTTTTTCCGTAAAGGAGATCATGTTCGTGCAGTAGTTGCCCGCGTTGAGAACAAGAACAACAATCCAAAGATCATTCTTTCACGTACATCACCCGTTTTTTTAGAACGATTGTTTGAACAAGAAATTCCCGAAATAGCTGACGGATTGATTACCATCAAAGGTATTGCCCGTATTCCAGGTGAGCGTGCTAAAGTTGCTGTTGAAGCATATGACGATCGTATAGACCCGGTTGGTGCTTGTGTGGGAATGAAAGGATTCAGAATACATGGAATTGTTCGTGAACTACGCAACGAAAATATTGACGTAATTAATTATACAGCAAATACAACACTTTATATCCAACGTGCGTTGAGTCCTGCCAAAATCAACTCTATCAGTGCAAATGAGGCTGATCACAGAGCAGAAGTACTTCTTAATCCAGATCAGGTATCACTTGCTATTGGTAAAGGTGGAGCCAACATTAAATTGGCATCAATGCTAACAGGCTATAATATTGAGGTGTTCCGCGATATTCAAGGAATGGACGAAGAAGATATTTATCTTGATGAGTTCCGCGATGAAATTGATGGTTGGGTAATTGACCAACTTAAAAGCATCGGATGTTCTACAGCTAAGAATGTATTAGCAATGAATCGTGAAGACATTATCCTCAGAGCCGATTTAGAAGAGGCAACTGTTGACGAAGTTTTAGCAATTCTTCATGCCGAATTTGATGAAGAAGATGATAATAACGACAACGATGTTGATGATGAGTTTGATGATGAGAATTTAAATTAATCCCATCAAATAAAAATAAAGAATACAGATAATAATATAAAACTGTTTAAATATTAAAAGAGAGAAAAGTACAAGATATATATGCCCATTAGACTAATTAAAGCTTCCATTAACTTGAATGTAGGAATCAACACCTTAGTTGAATTTCTACAGAAACACGGTTCAAACATTGAAGCAAATCCCAATACTAAAATAGAGGATTCGCAATATGATTTGCTTATTGCTGAATTTGGTAAGGATAAGAATATAAAACAAGAAGTTGAACAATCACGTGAAAAACTTCATCAACAAAAAGAAGAAAGACGCGAGACTGTTGCAATAGAAGGTTATGAGCTTCCTGAAAGTCAGAACAAGAAGCAAGATAAGTCTTCTATTAAAACTGAAGTTCCAAAAGAAATGAAACCGAAATTCAATGTTGTTGGCAGTATTGATTTAGATAGTCTTAATAAAAAGAAGGCTGTAAAAAAAGAGCCTGAGCTAATTGAAGAAAAGAAGGAACAACCTGCAGTAGAACCTATCAAGGAAGAACAACCGATTATTGATCAAGTTGTTGAAATTGTAGAACCTGTTAAAATAGAAAAAACAGTTCATGAAACGGTTGCTCATGAAGAAAAGATTCATGAAACGGTTGCTCATGAAGAAAAGATTCATGAAGTAGTTGTTCATGAAGAAAAAGTTCAAGAAGAGAAGGTTCACGAAAAAAAGGTTCACGAAGAAACTATAATGGAGGTAAAAAAACCGGTTGCGGAAAAGCAAAACCCTGTTAAACAGGAAGAAAAGCCTCAACCTAAGATTGTTGAATCTAAAGAGGAGACAATGGAGGTAAAAGGTACTCAGGAAAAAACTCAGGAAAACAAAGTTTTCAGAATTCATAAAGAAAAGTTGGAATCCAATATCGTTGTCAAGGGTACAATTGATTTAGATTCAATAAATGATAAAACCCGTCCGCCACGTAAATCAAAAGCGCAAAGAAAACAAGAACGTTTAGAACGTGAACAGAAAGAGCTTGACAGTAAACGGTTGAAGGAAGAGAAGGTTAAACTTTTAAAAAAAGAAACTATTGAAGAGCAGAAGAAAGCCCGCAAACCAAATTCAAATGAATCTGAAGCAGACGATGCCTCAAAGAAAAAACGTACACGCATTCGGAAAGGTAAAGTTAATTTAGACAAGCCCGCCACTTTTAACAACGCTACTCGTGGAACAAAGAAAGTGTTGAAAAAGCCTATAAAGGCTGCCGTTAGCGATGAAGATGTTCAAAAGCAGATTAAAGAAACACTTGCTCGATTAACTGAAAAACGAGGAGGAAAAGGTGGTGCAAAATATCGTCGCGAAAAACGTGATGCTGTTGCCGAAAAACAACAGCAGGAAATAAAACAACGTGAGAAAGAAAGCAAGATATTGCAGCTTACTGAATTTGTGACCGCTAACGACTTGGCGAACATGATGAATGTACCAATTACAAATGTAATTGCGACAAGCATGAGCTTGGGTGTTATGGTTGCGATCAACCAAAGAATGGATGCTGAAACTATCAATATAGTAGCGGAAGAGTATGGTTTTAAGACACAATTTGTTAGTGCTGAAGTAGTTGAAGCCATAACTATAGAAGAAGATAAACCAGAAGATTTAATTTCACGTCCACCAATTGTTACCGTGATGGGTCACGTGGATCATGGTAAAACATCATTACTTGATTCCATTCGAAATGCGAATGTTATTGCCGGTGAGGCAGGTGGCATTACACAACATATTGGAGCATACAATGTTAAGCTCGAAGACGGTCGTCAGATCACATTCCTTGACACACCCGGTCACGAAGCATTTACAGCCATGCGTGCTCGTGGAGCAAAAGTTACTGACGTAGTTATCATTATTATTGCAGCAGACGACAATGTGATGCCTCAAACTGTAGAGGCGATCAGTCATGCTTCGGCAGCCGGAGTTCCAATGGTTTTCGCTATAAATAAGATAGACAAGCCCGGTGCTAACACTGAAAAGATAAAAGAAGAGCTCGCCAAGATGAACTACCTTGTAGAAGATTGGGGAGGAAAATATCAGTCGCAAGAAATTTCAGCAAAGAAAGGAATCGGCATTAAGGAACTACTTGAAAAAGTTCTTCTTGAAGCAGACATGCTCGAATTGAAAGCAAATCCTAAAAAGCGTGCATCCGGCTCAATTATTGAGTCATCGCTTGATAAAGGTCGCGGATATGTAGCTACTGTACTTGTTGAGAACGGAACCCTTAAACAAGGAGATATTGTTATTGCCGGAGCTTCATTTGGAAAGATAAAGGCTATGTTCAATGAACGTAATCAACGAATTGATGAAGCCAAACCATCAGAACCAGCATTGATTCTTGGTTTAAATGGTGCACCTCAGGCAGGAGACACATTCAATGTACTAGATAATGAACAAGAAGCACGTTCAATTGCCAGTCGCAGGGAACAATTACAACGCGAACAATCATTGCGTACTCAGAAGATGCTTACTCTCGACGATATTGGTAGGCGCATTGCCATAGGTAATTTCCAGGAATTGAACCTAATTGTGAAAGGAGACGTTGATGGTTCGGTAGAAGCATTATCAGATTCATTGATTCAGTTGTCCACTCCAGAGATTCAGGTTAATGTGATTCATAAAGCCGTTGGTCAGATTTCAGAATCAGATATCACCCTGGCATCTGCATCAAATGCAATTATCATTGGATTCCAGGTACGTCCATCTCTTCAAGCACGCAGAGAAGCAGAGAAACAAGGCGTTGACATTCGACTATACTCAATCATCTATGATGCCATTGAAGAAGTAACTGCAGCTATGGAAGGTATGTTATCTCCTGAAATTAAAGAAGAGATAAAAGCTAATGTTGAAGTCTTGGATGTGTTCAAGGTTAGTAAGGTTGGAACAGTTGCCGGATGTATGGTTAGAGATGGAAAAATAAAACGTACCAGTAAAATTCGTTTAATTCGAGAAGGAATTGTTATCTTTACCGGCGAATTGGAATCACTGAAACGTTTCAAAGATGATATCAAAGAAGTATCAGTAGGATATGAGTGCGGTATAACAATTCACAACTTCAATGATATAAAGATCGGCGATATTATCGAAGCCTTTGAAGAAATTGAAGTTAAGAAATCATTATAAAAACAAATTAAACCAGTTGACATTGTAAATTGTAATTCTCTGCCTGATTAGGTAGCACTTGCAATAAAAGCAGGTGCTACCAAAACACAAGAGAAATTACAAGAGTCAACGGTTTATAATTAAATATACAGGTTACTTAAACAGAGAAATTATGACTAAGAAAATTATTTTTACACTAAGCGTATTTATTCTCATGTTGAATGCTACCATATTTGCTCAACAAACTAATAATACTGTGGCTTATGTTAATACGACTGAAATAATCCAGGCAATGCCTGAAAAAGCAGTTGCTACAGAGGCGCTTAAAAAGTTAAGTGAGAATTATAAAGAAGAGTTGAAAGTATTACAGGATGAATATAACAAGAAATATTCAGACTTCATTACTTATCAATCCACACTTGCAGAGAACATTAAACTTCGGAGGATGCAAGAATTGACAGAGCTTGAAAAGAAAATGAACCAGTTTATGGAACTTGCTCAAAATGATATTGAACTTCAGGAGAAAAAGATGCTTGATCCAATCAATAAGAAAGTAGGAGATGCAATTAAAGAAGTAGGTTTAGAACAGCAATATACAGTTATTTATGACAAATCGAACCCTGCTATTCTATTTATATCACCATATGCAATAGATGCCACTCCTTTTGTGAAAGCCAAACTACAAATCAATTAGAATATCCTGTTCAACAAGTAATAGTGAAAGAACTCAACGGATCAATTGGTGTTTTTGATTCCGGCTATGGTGGGCTTACGATCCTTTCGGAAATTAAAGCACTTATGCCGGAATACGATTATTTATATTTAGGTGACAATGCTCGTGCCCCCTATGGAAACAGATCATTCGAACTTGTTTATGAATTCACGCTTCAGGCAGTTAAATGGTTCTTTTCAAAAGGCTGTCCTTTAGTTATTCTGGCATGTAATACTGCATCAGCAAAAGCATTGAGAACCATTCAACAAAATGATTTACCTTCGATTGCACCCGACAGAAGAGTTTTGGGTGTTATTCGTCCGATTGCAGAATGCACATCAGAATTCACTCGAACTAATCATGTAGGAGTTTTAGGCACGGAAGGCACTATACAATCCGAATCTTACAACATAGAAATAACGAAGCTCTATCCAAACATAGTAGTAAACGGAGAAGCATGTCCTATGTGGGTACCGCTGGTAGAGAATCGTGAATTTGACAAGCCCGGCGCTGATTATTTTGTAAGACAACACATAGAAAACATCCTACATCAAGACCCTGAAATAGACACACTATTATTAGGGTGTACACACTATCCCCTTCTAATGGATAAAATCAAGAAATTCACCCCCGAAGGAGTAAGTGTTATCCCCCAGGGAAAGTACGTAGCCAAGAGTCTGCAAGATTATTTGAACAGGCATCCCGAAATGGAGAAACGTTGTTCAAAAACCGGAGAACGAAAATATTTCACAACAGATTCATCTCTGAAATTTGAGCAGTTAGCTTCTCTTTTTCTCAATGAATCCATATCTGCTGAAAAAGTTATCATAGATACTATATGAATTGGTTTGATCTTACAGTTAGTATTGCGTTGATTCTTGCCATGATCAGTGGTATCAGAAAAGGGTTGATTATGCAACTTGCAGGACTTGCGATTGTAATAATATCAGCTGTTTTTGGAGGTGAACTAGCAAAAATCATCCAACCTTGGATTATGAGTACCTTTTCAATGGAATTTTCATCGGCAAGTGTCCTTTCATACATCATAGCTTTTTTAGCCATTTCGTTGTTAATCTTTTTTTTAGGAAACATTGTTCAAGGTGTATTAAAAGCGATAAATCTCAATTTTGTGAATCGACTATTTGGTGCAATAATCGCAATGGGAACGATGATGGTAATCTTGAGTATACTTCTCAATTTGGTATTAATGATAGATAAAAACGAGATCATCATAAAAAAAGAAATTAAAGAAAACACTTTTTTCTACGAACGTGTAGAAGCTGTAGTTCCAGCCATTGTACCCTATTTGGACAAAGATGTTTGGGAAAAATATATTGATTCGGAAAATACAGAAAAGATTAGACCTGAAGAAGGTAAAAAGACAGATATTGTTCAACTTGAGCGCAAAATAAACGCTCATCAAAAAAATCACAAATTTAAGTATGCAGATTCACAAAGAGGGTAAGGTTCAGGTAACGCTTACAATGATTATTATGACACTATTGTATGCGCTAATCCTTTATTTTGGATCAGCAGCAGTAAAGTTTATTGCGCTATTACCATATTTATTTGTAGCGCAAACCATGATTTCCTTTTATGCCAATCCAGAAAGGAAGTATCGTGGCGAAGAAAAAGGATATGTTTGTTCTCCAAATGATGGAAAAGTTGTAGTTATTGAGCATATATTTGAGAATAAGTTCATTCATAAAGAATGCATTCAAATTTCTGTGTATATGACATTTTTTGACTCACATTGCAATTGGGTACCAGTGAGCGGTAAAATCACCCATTTGTCACATCAAGAAGGTAATTTTCATCGTGCGTTTTTACCCAAGTCAAGTACCGAAAACGAACACACCTCAGTAGTTATAGAAACCCCTGAAGGTTATAAAATATTAACAAAGCAGATAGCCGGTGCTTATGCTCGCAGAATTGTAACCTATTTACAAGAAGGTGATTCAGTAAAAATTGGAGATGAGTTAGGATTTATAAAGTTCGGTTCACGTATGGATATTTTTGTACCCATAGGAAGTGAGATACTTGTGGAAGTAGGTCAGAAAGTGCGATTTAATCAGACATTGCTTGCTAAATTGCCTCAGAAGACCGAGAACAATTAAGCGGATAAAGTCCACCCTTTCAATTTAAATATATCCTCCTCCAATTCGTATTGAGAGGATTGAAAAGCATGGTTAGATTATGTAGAGGTTATGACGAACGGAGCAAATACAATTTTATGACTAATAAGTTGTATTTGTTCTATTCATAATCGTCCTAAAAAAAGCATATTATATTGAAAATTAGTTAGTTTTTCATGAAATTATTTGTACAAAACACTTGATTATTTGAATTGTTTTTTGTATATTTGTATTAACACCTTTTTATACTTAAAACGATCATGAGCAAAATACGAAATTTCATAAAAGAAATATTACCCAAGGGCGGTTGGAAAATTCCAGCCATCATTATAGCTGGTGCATTCGTAGGATTGTTTATATACGCTTTTACCGTCTCGCGTTCTTACAGTTATCTTTCGGACAAGCCAGAAGTATGTGTAAATTGTCACATTATGGGCCCCTATTATTCGACTTGGTTTCACAGTTCACACGGTCGCGATGCCACCTGCAACGACTGCCACGTACCACACAACAATATTGTAAACAAGTATTATTTCAAGGCAAAAGACGGTCTGCGTCATGCCGCTATTTTTACTTTACGAGCAGAGCCACAATCAATTATTGCCTTAGACGCCAGTTCAGAAGTAATTATGGACAATTGCATCCGGTGTCACACACAATTAAATCAGGAATTTGTCAAAACCGGACGAATGGGATTTAAGGACACTAAAGAATTGAAAGGCAATGCTTGTTGGGACTGTCACCGCGATGTACCCCACACGAGGAGTCGTTCGTTATCAGCTACATCAAATCAATTAGTACCAATGCCCGAAACAAATGTCCCAAAATGGCTTGAAAATTTAACCAAATAATTATCAAATAAATAATATAAGAAAAAATAACTATAAATTTGTACCTGCTATGGATCCGAAGAACGAAATAAAGAAGATGAAACCCTGGGTTGGTTGGCTAATGTTTTTAGTAACATTAGGTGCTGTTTTTCTTTTGGGTATGCTTGCTGCATCAATAACCAAACGTCGTGCTGAAATCACAAGCGTAATGAACAATAAGAAGATTGAGATTAAGGATATTGAACCTAAAAGTGAACTTTTCGGAATCAATTATCCAAGAGAATACGAATCGTGGAAACTTACTGCTGACACCACTTTTGAGAGTGAATTCAATGGAAGTCAGATGAAAGATGTACTGTCTGAACGTCCCGAAATGGTAATTCTTTGGGCCGGCTATGCATTTTCGAAAGATTATTCCACACCCCGAGGTCACATGTATGCGATTGAAGATATCCGTAATACATTACGAACCGGTTCACCGATGACACCTGATCAAGGTCCCCAACCAACCACATGTTGGACATGTAAAAGTCCCGATGTACCACGAATGATGGATTCATTGGGAGTCGCCGAGTTTTATAAAGGAACCTGGGCATCATTAGGTGAAGAAATTGTGAATCCCATTGGATGTGCCGATTGTCACGAACCAGAGACAATGAATTTGCAAATATCACGTCCCGGTCTTATTGAAGCATATCAAAGTATGGGCAAAAATGTAGCAGACGCCACCCCTCAAGAAATGCGTTCATTGGTGTGTGCCCAATGTCACGTAGAATACTATTTCAATAAAGGTGACAATTATCTCACGTTCCCCTGGCATAATGGAACAACTGTTGAAGGATCAGAGCAATATTATGACAGTATTCAGTTTTTCGATTACACCCATAAATTGAGTCGTGCCCCTATTATTAAGGCGCAACACCCGGATTTTGAGCTATTCAGTACAGGAATTCATGCCCAACGCGGTCTCTCTTGTGCCGACTGTCATATGCCATATATATCAGAAGGAGGTGTCAAATATAGCAGTCACCATATTACCAGTCCTTTAGCGAACATAAACACAACTTGTCAAGTTTGTCACCGCGAATCGGAAGAAGACCTGCGTAATTCTGTTTATGAGCGTCAACGTAAAGGAAATGAAATAAGAAATCTTGTTGAAAAAGAACTTTCAATTGCACATATAGAAGCAAAATTTGCATGGGATAAAGGCGCGAGTGAAGCTCAGATGAAGAATGCACTTGATTTGATCAGACAATCGCAATGGCGCTGGGATTATGCCGTAGCATCACATGGATCCTCGTTCCATTCGCCGATAGAATATCAACGTATTATGTCTCACAGTCTAGATCGTGCGCACAAAGCCCGTTATGAAATAGCAAATGTATTAGCAAAACTTGGATTTACCGATGAAGTGCCCATGCCAGATATTTCAACTAAAGACAAAGCACAAAAATATATTGGATTAGACATAGAAAAAGAGAGAGCCGATAAAAAACAATTTATGGAAACTATTGTACCCGAATGGCTTGCTACAGCCAAGACGAACAATAGGTTATATAGCGGATTAACAAAATAAATGAACGAAATAAAAAGAAAGATTTGGGAGCACCCCTGGGGATATTCTGAAGGTTTAATAGTTGCATCAGGAATTGCATTAACAGGATTTGTTCTCCAGCAAGTTTTAGGTAATATAGATCCGGTTTCATTCGGATTTCCTATTAACAAAATTATAGGAGCGATATTTATAATAAGTATTGTTGTACTATACTTTTTACTGAAGCAAAGCAAGATTATCCGCTGGTTATCCAGCGGATATAGCACTATTTCAGCAATATGTGTATTGTTAGTATTTACCATTATTATGGGAATCATTCCACAGTTTTCTGATTCGTCGATGGTGAATGAACTACCTCAAGATGTCTTTAATTTATTTGGATTATACCAGACCACCACATCTTGGATATTTATATTGCTCAGTTTTTATTTGTTGACAATTTTAGGATTTACAATCTTAAGACGCACACAAAGAAAACAGACATGGCGAGACATTGGATTTTATTTGAATCATGCAGGACTTTTTATTGCATTTCTTGCCGGAATTTTAGGAAGCGCCGATTTGCAAAAATTGAATATGCGTGTATCAGAAGGCAATGTTGAATGGCGAGCTTTAAATAACAACAATGAGATAGTAGAACTTCCCATAGCAATACAACTGGATACATTTATAATTGAAGAGTACCCTCCTACCCTTGCATTAATAGACAATAGGACAGGAAAGATGTTGCCAGTTAAAAAACCCGAGATTTATCATTACGATGAGAAAAATACAAAGTTTACATTAGTCGATAAAACTATCGAGATCCTACAATATTATCCAAGCGCAGCCATATTAAAAGATTCGCAAAATATAGGTGTGTTTGAATTTTATAAAGAAGGCGCAACTTCCGTCCTTTTTATAAGAGTTACCGGAAAAGATCAATCCAATCCAGTTCAAGGCTGGGTGAGTTGTGGAAGTTTCTTGTTTCCAAATAATGTTTTATACATAGATGAGAATACAAGTGCAGTAATGCCAAAGTTAGATGTAAAGCGTTACCAATCGGAAGTGACAGTCTTCACTAAAAATGGAGACACCAAGAGGCAATCAATTGAAGTGAACAAGCCAATGACTGTTGAAGGCTGGAAGATTTATCAGTTAAGTTATGATACAACAAAAGGGAAATATTCCGATATAAGTATATTTGAGTTAGTGCATGATCCATGGCAGTGGGCCGTTTACATTGGTATATTTATGTTATTGGGAGGTGCCATTTTTCTATTTGTTGCAGGACCTAAAAAAAGAGAATAATGACTTGGGATACATTTATATATTTTGCAATAGCAGCACTCATCTTTTGGGGAATTGGAGCTGCATTGGCACTGAAAAGTGATAAAAGAACCGCACCGACAATGCTTACTGTAGTCGGGTTGATTGTGTTTATGTTTTTTATCATCGGATTATGGATTTCGCTGGAACGTCCTCCACTTAGAACAATGGGCGAGACGCGATTATGGTATTCATTATTCTTGCCATTGGTAGGCCTTATTGTTTATTTAAGATGGCATTATAAATGGATTTTATCGTTCAGCACTATCTTATCATGTGTATTTATTATCATCAACATTGCAAACCCAGACATTCACAATAAAGCATTGATGCCAGCGCTACAAAGTCCCTGGTTTACTCCACATGTTATTGTTTACATGTTTTCTTACGCTGTTTTTGGAGCCGTTACATTGATTGCCATTTACTATCTTGCAAAAGAAGATAAGATATCTGACCATCAAAAAATTATGGATATGTCCGACAATCTGGTTTATGTAGGAATCGCCTTTTTGACAATTGGCATGCTTATGGGTGCTATATGGGCTAAAATTGCCTGGGGCCATTACTGGAGTTGGGATCCAAAAGAAACGTGGGCAGCAATAACATGGTTAAGTTACCTTATATATATTCATTATCGGTTGAACAAACGTTCATCAAATGAAAATGCGATGATAATGCTGATTGTAGCATTCATCTTTTTGCAGATCTGTTGGTATGGCTTGAATTATTTACCATCAGCCCAGCAAAGCATTCATACCTATACAAATTAAAAGTATTAATAGAAGATACCCTTTAAAAAAACGCTTTGAACAGCGTAATTTTGTTACAATCGACGTATCTTTGTATAATAAAATCCATTAAAATGTCATCATTACGATTTAAGGCTGTTGAGGAAGCCAGCAAAAGAACTCCAATAGAAGTAGAATCTCAGGGTAAACAACCTTCAGAATATTATGGTATGTTTGTTTTCAACAGAGCTAAAATGGCTCGTTATCTATCAAAAGATACATTGAAAGTTGTTACACAAGCCATAGATGAAGGTGTTATTCTTCCACGCGAGATTGCAGATCATGTTGCCGCAGGTATGAAAATGTGGGCGATAGAAATGGGCGTCACCCATTATTCCCACTGGTTTCAACCACTTACGGACGGGACTGCCGAGAAACATGACTCTTTTATAGACTATACAAATGGTCCCGGCAGTGATATTATTGAAAGTTTTTCCGGAAAATTACTAGCTCAACAAGAGCCCGATGCTTCAAGTTTCCCGAGTGGTGGGATTCGTAATACATTTGAAGCTCGAGGTTACACTGCATGGGATCCATCATCACCAGCATTTATCGTTGACGACACTTTGTGTATTCCAACCGTATTTATTTCTTACACAGGCGAAGCCCTGGATTACAAAACGCCCTTGTTAAAAGCACTATCAGCAATTGATAAAGCAGCTTTAGACGTATGTAAACTATTTGATCCCCATGTAAAAAAAGTCTACTCATATTTAGGTTGGGAACAAGAATATTTTCTTGTAGATCAATCATTATGTGAAGCACGTCCTGATTTAAGTTTGACCGGCAGGACATTGATGGGTCACGAAAGTGCTAAAAATCAGCAGTTAGAAGACCATTATTTCGGAGCGATTCCTCCACGTGTAGCTGCGTTTATGAAGGAATTGGAATTTGAAGCATACAAGTACGGAATTCCTTTAAAAACACGACATAACGAAGTAGCTCCAAATCAATTTGAGTTGGCACCTATTTATGGAGAAACCAATCTTGCAGTAGATCAAAACCTTTTGATCATGACGCTGATGAATAAGATTGCGAGGAAACATCATTTCAAGTTATTGCTTCATGAAAAGCCATTTGCCGGAGTAAATGGTTCAGGGAAACATAATAACTGGTCGCTTGGAACAAATACAGGAATTGGATTATTCACTCCCGGGAAAACCGCAAATGAGAACTTACAGTTCATCACCTTCCTTGTGAATACCATTTTAGCTGTATATAAACACAATGGTCTGCTTAAAGCATCGATCATGTCAGCCACCAATGCAATCCGTTTGGGTGCAAATGAAGCACCTCCAACAATCATGTCCATCTTTTTAGGAAAAGAAATTTCAGCCGTTCTTGACAAGATCGAAGAAAGTTCCGAAGATGACGATATCACGATGGATGAATTGAAAAAGATGAAACTCGGTGTTACGCATATACCAGAGGTATTGATAGATAACACAGACAGAAATAGAACATCACCATTTGCCTTTACGGGGAATCGATTTGAATTTAGAGCAGTAGGATCATCAGCGAATTGTGCATCCTCAATGATTGCATTAAACTCGGCAGTAGCCGTTCAGCTCACAGAATTTAAAAGAGATGTTGATTCCAAAATAAAAAGTGGAATGTCTAAAGAACAAGCTATCTATGACACTCTGAGACTTTATATTAAACAAGGTAAACCGATTCGTTTTGAAGGAAACGGTTACAGTGAAGAATGGAGAATTGAAGCAGAGAAAAGAGGACTTGATTGCGAATCAAGTGTACCATTGATATTCGACTCTTATTTAAGCAAATATTCTGTTGAAATGTTTGAACGTGTGGGTGTGTTGAATGAAAAGGAATTACTTGCACGTAATGAGGTAAAATGGGAAACATATACAAAAAAGATACAGATTGAAGCCCGCGTATTAGGCGATTTGTCAATCAACCACATTATTCCTGTATCCACTCAGTATCAATCTCTTCTATTAGACAACATATATAAAATGAAGATTGTTTTTGATAAAGAAAAGGCAGCCGAGCTATCAAAAGAAGACGCTTCTTTGATAGAACAAATTGCAGCACATATTTCATTTATCAAGACAAATGTAGAGTTGATGGTAGAAGCACGTAAAGTGGCAAATAAACTCGAAGATGCACGAGAAAAAGCAATTGCCTATCATGATACGGTTGCGCCATTTTTTGACACCATCCGTTATCACATTGATAAATTAGAACTTATCGTTGACAATCAAATGTGGCCACTTCCGAAATACAGAGAACTATTGTTTATAAGCTAATCTTCTCTTTATATTAAATAGTTTAATATTAGAGAGATATATTCTAATAAGATAAATTTACTTTGGATAATTTCGAATAATAGAAATTATCCTGTAAATTTGTTATCTATAGACAATAGTAGAGATTTATGGCTTTAAAGCAAGTACAAGAACTTAAACAAACACAACGACTTTCGCCGCTACAGATGCAAGTGATCAAAATGATTGAGCTTAACACTGTAGAGATGGAAGATCGTGTAAAACAGGAAATATCTGATAATCCAGCTTTAGAAGAATCGGATGAATTACCGTCGTCGTCAGACTCAGATGATATTCAATCTAATGAGAATATTGAAGGTGAACTTTCGCAGGAAGAGTTTGCCTTAGGCGACTACTACTCAGAAGATGACATTCCTGATTATCATCCTTATGTTCAAGGCGATAACAAGCTAGCGCCAGCCGAATATCGTTATGTTGACACATCAACCCTTAATGAATCCCTTCAAGAGCAAATCGGTTTGCGCAGACTAGATGATAGTAAAAGAACTATTGCAGAATATATTATAGGCAATTTAGATGAGAACGGATATTTACTGCGTGACATCCAATCGATAGCAGAAGATATTCTGTTTCAGCAAGGCATAGAAGTATCATCACTTGAAATGGAAGATATTCTTTACACCATTCAGGAGTTAGACCCACCTGGAGTTGGAGCACGCGATTTACAAGAATGTCTATTATTGCAACTGCAAAGGTTGGAGCCATCACCTAATGTGAAGTTAGCTGAAAAAATATTAAGTGATGATTATGAAGCTTTTATTTATAAGCATTACGATAAGATTATTCGTCGTTTAGAAATAACTACTGACGATTTGCGTGACGCCATCAGCTTGATTGTTTCACTTAATCCCAAGCCCGGCAGTTCTTTGGATAATTCAATGGAAGTTTCAATGAACGATATAACTCCCGATTTTATTGTTGAGTCGTACAATAATGAAGTCACGCTTTATCTGAACAATCGGAATATCCCTGAACTTCGAATCAATAGAAGTTTCACGGAAATGATGGAAGGATATAATAAAAATAAGGAAAGCATGAAATCAGAAGATAAACAAGCCATGCTTTTCATGAAACAAAAAGTTGATTCTGCAAAATGGTTTATCGATGCGATAAAACAGCGTCAAAACACTCTTTATCAAACGATGAAATCCATTATAGAAATTCAATATGAGTTCTTTATTACCGGAGACGAAACCACATTGAAACCGATGATATTAAAGGATGTAGCCGAGCTTACCGGGTTTGATATTTCAACTATATCACGCGTAAGTAACAGCAAGTATGTACAAACCAACAACGGAGTATATCCGTTAAAGTTCTTTTTTTCAGAGGCAATGCAAAACAGTGCCGGTGAAGACGTGTCATCACGCGAAATAAAAGTTATTCTTAAAGAAAGTATTGAAAGCGAAGAATCCTCTAAACCGCTAACTGACGAACAACTTACGACGATTTTAAATGAAAAAGGTTACAAAATTGCACGTCGTACAGTAGCAAAATATAGAGAACAATTGAACATTCCGGTAGCTCGTTTAAGAAAAAAAATATAACTTTGTAGGTTAAAGATAAAACAATAAAAAAATATGAGGACAGCATCACATATAATATCTTCCGTATTCGTACCATTTTTGATGCCCACTTATAGTGTGGCGTTACTATTTATTTACACGAATTTCGGTTTGATATTCTCTGGTCATTACTTACAGATACTATTGCCAGTATTTTTGTTCTCTTTTGCTGTACCGACTATTGCTATTTATCTGATGCATAAGATGAAGATAATTTCTGACTTTTCTATATCGAAACGCAGAGAGCGTCTTTTCCCCTATATATTTACTATTATCTCCTATTCTTTCATGATTTTCTATTATTTCAGAATGGGGATGCCACAATGGTTTTTGGTACTTATGGCCGCTTCAATCTTAGTAATGATTATTGCATTAGTAATTACTTTATGGTGGAAAATCAGCGCACACATGTTTGGTGTTGGAGGATTGGTAGGAGGTGTAATGTCTGTTAGTTATTACATTGCGCATACAAATCCTTATATATTGTTTATCGTTCTGTTCGTTATTGCCGGTATGATTGGCACAGCTCGATTGATTTTGCGACGACACACGATATATCAAGTACTAGCAGGCTTTCTGTTAGGATTTGTCGTCACCTTTGTAAGTGTTGCTTTAACAGTACGATAATTTTGTATTAAAAGAATTTATATATATATTTATAATCAAATTAACCACATAAATTTACGAGTATGAATTTTCCTGAAAATGTAAAGTATTCAAATGATCACGAATGGATCAGGGTTGAGGGTAATGAAGCCTATATTGGTATAACAGATTTTGCTCAAAGTGAATTAGGTGAAATTGTATATGTTGATGTAACATCAGAAGGTGAGACATTTGCAAAAGGAGATGTTTTTGGAAGCATTGAAGCAGTTAAAACCGTATCAGATTTATTAATGCCAGTAGCCGGTGAAGTATTAGAGGTTAACGAAGCCCTTGATGATAAGCCCGAGTTGGTTAATCAAGATCCTTATGGTGAAGGTTGGATTGTTAAAATAGCTGTTAAAGAAGTATCTGAAATTGACGAATTAATGTCAGCAGGAGAGTATCAATCATTTGTAGGAAAATAAGTAAATTATCCAAATGACACCAATTGTAAGTATAATAATGGGCAGCACATCCGATCTGCCCGTTATGGAAAAAGCTGCAAAGTTTTTCGATGAGATGGAGATACCGTTTGAAATGAACGCTTTATCTGCTCATCGCACACCTTCGGCTGTAGAAGAATTTGCGAAGAATGCCAAAAGTCGAGGAATAAAAGTGATTATTGCTGCAGCAGGTATGGCTGCTCATCTTCCTGGTGTGATTGCTTCAATGACTACCCTTCCTGTTATTGGTGTTCCCATTAGTTCTTCGCTTGAAGGAATGGATGCATTGTTGGCAATTGTTCAAATGCCTCCTGGAATTCCAGTAGCTACTGTTGGAATAAATGGTGCATTAAATGCAGCAATTCTTGCATTACAAATTATGTCATCCGGCAATGAATCATTTGATCAAAAACTCTCTGAATATAAAGAAGGATTAAAGAATAAAATCACAAAAGCAAACGAAGATCTTTCTAGAATTCAATATAAGTATAAAACCAATTAATTAAAAGAGAAATAGCCTTGTTTAAAAAGCCCAAAGTAATAGCGGAAATAGGTTGTAACCATATGGGTCAGATTGAGATAGCCAAAGAGCTTATCAAGCTGGCCAAAGAATGTGGTGCTACTGTAGCCAAATTTCAAAAGAGGAATGTAAGGGAGTTGCTATCCAAAGAAGATTACTATTCCCCTCATCCTCAACCATGGAACTCATATGGTGAGAATTACGGAAAGCATCGTGAAGCTCTTGAATTTACTTTAGAGCAACATGCTGATTTGAAGAAGTATGCTGAAGAAACAGGTATAAAATACTCAACTTCGGTATGGGATGTTACTTCCGCGAAGGAAGTTATTTCGTTAAATCCCGAATTCATTAAAATTCCATCTGCCGAAAACAACAACATCAATCTATTAAGAGAACTTCGCGATAACTATTCAGGAGAAGTACATGTATCGATGGGGATGACCACCCGCGAAGAAGAGAACGATGTTATTTCGTATTTCGAAGAAACCAATCAAGCAAAGGACAGGTTAGTAATCTATTCATGCACATCAGGTTACCCTGTTCCCTTTAAGGATATATGTCTACTTGAGATTACAAGATTAATAGACACTTACGGCAATAGAGTTAAAGAAGTAGGATTTTCGGGACATCATTTGGGAATAGCCGTAGATATTGCAGCTTATGTATTGGGTGCGACATGGATTGAACGTCATTTTACGAAAGATCGGACATGGAAAGGAACAGACCATGCCGCATCACTTGAGGTTCCCGGAATGCAAAAGTTGGTAAGAGATTTGGGGCATACGTATGAAGCATTGACTTACAAAACGACAGAGCTTTTAGAGATAGAAGAGGCACAACGCAACAAGTTAAAATTCAAGAAATGAGCAACATACTAGCTGTAATTCCAGCCAGAGGTGGAAGTAAAGGTTTGCCAAACAAAAACATATTACCTTTGGCAGGACATCCGCTGATTGCCTATTCCATTGAAGCTGCACTACAAAGTAAAACCATTACCCGCACAATAGTTTCAACCGATTCGGAGAAGATAGCTGAAGTAGCCCGTAGATACGGAGCAGAAGTACCATTTATCCGTCCCGCAGAATTTGCACAAGACATGAGTACCGATTTTGAAGTATTTGCTCATGTAATCCAGTGGTTGAAGGACAACGAAAACTATGTACCTGAGATAATAGTACAACTGCGTCCCACCTCACCGGTGCGGAGTGTTTCAATAATAGATGAGTGTATTTTAAAGTTACAACAATCAGATGCAGACAGTCTTAGAATAGTAACACCCAGTCCGATAACCCCATATAAAATGTGGAGAGTTTCTGATGACGGCAATTCGATGCAACCACTTTTACCATCAGAAGGAATAGAAGAACCATACAATCAACCCAGACAGAGACTCCCCAAAACCTATTGGCAAATTGGTTTTCTGGATGTAATTAAGACGAGCACCATTTTAAATGGCTCTATGAGCGGGAGTAAGATGATTCCTTATGTAGTTCCTAATGAATATGCAGTAGATATTGACGATTTAGATAGTTTTGTAAAAGCTGCAAAAGTTATAGAAAGTTCAGATGAATATGTCCACTTTTCGAGTAAATAAAGAAACACCGATACTAATCATCGGTGCCGGTTCAATTGGTGAGCGCCATATTCGGAACCTTTGGCAACTTGGTCAACGCAACCTGATTGTTTTGCGACAAAGGAAACTGCCACTTCGGAATATAGGTGATGCACAGATTAAAGTAGTGACCACATGGGAAGAAGTCGACAAATACTCACCTAAAGTTGCATTTGTATGCACAATCACAAAGTTACATTTAAAAGAAGTAGTTAATTGTGTGAATCGTGATATTCACACCTTTGTAGAGAAACCACTTTCGCATACAACTGAAGGTCTTTCAGCATTAGAGCGATCATTATCCGAACACCCAGTTTATTTAAATGTCGGTTACATGATGCGTTTTCATCCATATATTCAACGAATTAGAGAATACATATCCGATAAAACATTTGGAAATGTAATCACTATTCAAAGTAAGTGGGCAGAATATTTACCAGACTGGCATCCTTGGGAAGACTATAGAACCGGTTATGCAGCCCTTAAAGAACTTGGCGGAGGTGTTGGACTCACGTTATCGCACGATATAGATCAAATATTTTATCTGATGGATTCGATGCCTAATCAATATTTTGTGATGCCCAACTATAAAAGCACATTAGAAGTAAATGTAGAAGCCGGGATGGACATTTTGATGAAGTTCGCTGATGGGACAACAGCCAACTTACATCTGAACTATTTTGAGCGAGTTAAAGAACGCTTTTTGAAAGTCGTTTTTGACGAAGCAACAGTAGAGTTCCAGTTCTTTGATTCAACATTAACCATCCGCAAATCCGGTTCAGAAGATGTTATTGAGCAACTTGACCATTTTGACAGGAACGATTTGTTTATAGATGAAGCCAGATACTTTTTGGAACATCTCTCCAATTATAAAATGGAAGAAGTCAGTAATCAAATAGAAACTTCAAGAAAAATAATAGAAATTTGCAACAATGAATAACGAAATAACAGTAAAAGATAAAGTGATATTCCTCACAGGCGCTTTAGGATTGATTGGTACAGAAATATCAACACATTTCTTGAAGCAAGGCGCATTTGTAGCCCTTACCGATGTAGATTTGAGCAAAGCCGATGCGCGCAAGAAAGAATTGGCCACGTTAGGAATTGCCGAAGATCAATATCTGCTATTGAAGCTCGATATCACAAACGAAGAAAATTGCGAGCAAACAGTTGCCGAGACCATAAATAAATTTGGAAGAATCGATGTATTAATCAACAATGCAGCCATTGACGCCAAATTCGATAAAGAAGGCACATCAAAAGTGAATATGAGTCGTTTTGAGCATTATCCACTCAATGCATTGCGTCAATCAGTAGAAGTAAATTTAATTGGCACCGTTATAATATCACAAGTTGTTTGTCGCCAGATGCTTAAGCAAAGGTCCGGTAACATAATCAATGTAGCATCAACCTATTCAGTAGTAGCTCCCAATCAAAGTCTTTACGATTACGGAAACGGGACTAAAAACTATAAGCCCATCGATTATATAGCATCGAAGAGCTTTATTCCCAACTTTACCCGCTATTTGGCAACCTTTTATGCCCGTGACGGTATTCGTTGCAACGCCATTGTTCCACACGGAATTTACAATAATCATCCAGAATCATTTCTTCAGAACTGGGAAAAGCTATCGCCGATTGGCAGGATGTGTGACCGTAGTGAATTAGATGGTCCCTTTACTTTTTTAGCAAGTGATGCCAGCAGTTATATGACCGGATCAGTTATGATGTACGATGGAGGTTGGACAGCCTGGTAAATTTAAAAGCATGTAGGTTAAATAACCTCATAAATATAAAGCGATGATTAGACTATTTTTGACAGATGTAGATGGTGTCCTCACTGATGGCGGGATGTATTATTCCGAAAATGGTGATGAGATGAAGAAGTTCAACACCCGCGACGGTATGGGTATTCGATTATTACGTGAAGCCGGCATAAAAACCGGCATCATCACATCAGAAAACACCCAAATTGTTGAACGTCGCGCAGAAAAGTTGAAAGTCGACTATGTCTATCAAGGGAAACGAGATGGCGGTAAACTTCAATCGGCCAAGGAGATATGTGAAAAAGAAGGAATATCTCTGAAAGAAGTCGCCTATATAGGCGATGACGTTAATTGTTTAGAGTTACTAGAAAATGTTGGTTTAGCCGCATGTCCTTCCGATGCGATGACTAAAATCAAGGCCATTCCCGGAATTTATATATTGTCTAAGAAGGGCGGCGAAGGAGCGATGCGAGAATTTGCCGATCTTATTCTGAGCGACCTTGAAACACTTGATTCAGAATAATTTCCGTAGCCCCACAATTCCTATTTGTATATTCAAGAGCCTTTTGTTTTACCTGAGCCAATGTTGATTCATTTTTAAGTGGAGTGAACCATGCATCCAGTTCATCGATATCCTTAACGGTGCAACAGACACCATTTGCAATCATTTCAATTCCCGGGCGATTCTTTTGATAATTTGGTCCAAACGCACAAGGCAATCCATAGATAGTTGCTTCGATCACGCTATGAATACCCTTATCAAATCCACCGCCGATAAAGCCCCAATCGCCATATCTATAAAGCTTTGAGAGTATACCTACCGCATCAATTATCAACAATTGCGTTGATGAGAAATCTGTATCAATGTTACATTCCGAGTAAAGTTTTCCCCCACCCTTTGTATTAGCAATCATTTTTTCCATAGGAGTCCTATCCATTTCGTGAGGAACCACAATAAATTGAGTATCCGGGTGTCGATTTATCAATTCCTGAATTAGATCCTCATCGGGAGCCCCAACTGTACTTCCAGCGATAAACACAAGTCGGTTGTTTTTGAATTTTTCTATTATGCTATCACTCCATTCAGTGCCAGCGATAGTCTTTACTCTATCGAAACGAGGATCACCAGCCACAATTGCATTATTGAAACCAATAGTATTAAGTAGTTCCACCGAACGTTGATCCTGGACAAACATCGTTTCAAAAGCAGTCAATGCATTACGGAAAACACCCCCATAACTTTTAAAAAACCTTGTATCAGGTATAAAGCGAGCAGAAATCACAAATGTACGAACCTGCTTTTTCTTGAGTTCCGCCATCAAATTAGGCCAGAATTCATATTTAATAAATATTGCTATTTCAGGATGCGCCGCATTTAGAAAGTCACGAACATCTTTTTTTGTGTCGATAGGCAGATAAAAAACCCAATCAGCATATCGATAATTCTTGTGCGCCTCATAACCAGAAGGAGAGAAAAAAGTAACCAGTATTTTATATTTCGGATATTGTGAACGGATAGCTTCTATTAGCGGTCGCCCCTCCTCAAATTCGCCATACGAAGCAGCGTGAAACCATATTACACAGTCGTCAGATTTAATATTCTGTGCCACTCTTTCGGCAAGATTTTTACGTCCTTCCACCCACAGTTTCAGTTTTTTATTCCACAAGCTGCCAATCCCGGCACCCCAAACGCCCAAACGAGCTGCAACATCCATCCACAACATAATATCTTAATTTAGGGCGCAAAGGTATAAAAATTACTGCAAATTTCCCATTTACCCCCTGCCGTAATGTCTAATACCACCAAAGAAGGCAATAAGAACTTACCATTAATTTTGTCAATGTTACTAATTGAAGCAGTTTCAGATATATTATTTATTGTCATTCACTTATAATGTATATTCAAGCCATATAATATTTTTAAGTTATATTCACGTTATGAAAATTAGAAGAGCATGAGACCATGGTGAGAGGAGCGTGAGAGGAGCATCAAAGCTGGGAGAAACCCATCTTTAAACAATATTAACAAAATACAGTTAAATAAAGCTAATAAAGAAAGATGAATTTAAATCTTTCCCGCAAGTAAAGTTTTTGACATAGATTCAATGAACGATAGATATTGCTCCTGATGAAAAGAATCGGTCCTACTGAGGCAGAACCAGTTTAGACATCAGGGTCAATTTAAGAGCCTCTAATTCTTGTTCCATTTTCATTTTAAAATCATCAGTTTCCCCAGTCATTTTTGGCAATAAGTTCTTATAATACTCAATACCATGAAGAAGATTAGCCTTAAAGGAAATAAAATATTTAGTCTGTTTTTCATTCAAAGACATCAAATTCTTATCTATTTCCTGTTTCAGGAAGTCAACATACATTTTTAGTTCATTTATGAACATGTGCGGTCTATACAAAGAATTCAAAACATTTGCTCGTCCGTATATATGATCGACCATTTCTTGTAAAGAGCAAATTTTTGAAAAATAAGCCAGGTTGGGACCAGGGCAAATAGTCACCGCATTTAGGTGATGAGGATCCGGGATATTGTTTATCAGTAGTGCAGAAGAAGAAAGTCCCTCACACAAGCAATCTTTTTCCGTAATTTCTTCAAATCTTATTGCGATTTCCTTTTTATTCAAATTGCGATCACTGAGTAATTCTTTTAATTTTTTATGTTGATATACTCTTGACGCCGTACAAATTGGTATATGTGTAAATTCAGTATTAAAGGCAAGATATTTCTTATGACACGGGCTACCCGGTCTATTTTTTTCGATTCGTTCTTTCCTCTGTACTTCAGAAGAGCTATTCCTAAAATTATTAAAAGGCACCCCAAGAGGTGAAGCGTGGCTCAAATAATAATCATCCTGTTTAGCATTTACCAGCAGTTGCAATGTTTTATCATCGACGTTAATAGCTTCAGGCACCATTAAAAAAGGGCTTCCCCATCCTGTTCCATCCAAATTATAATAATCCATTAGGAACCTATCTTCATTTGAAGTACCTATTCCCCCCTGAACTGTGATACGGACTTCAGTATTTTCCGGAATCAGTTGGCTATTTTTCTGTTTGAGTGCCAAGTTGCATATCTCAATTAACTCATGAGTCAATTCTTTTCTTTTATTTTTAAATTCCTCTAGTATTGGTCCCAACAGATACCCTTCAGAAGGAAAAGCATGACCTCCGCAATTTAGTCCCGATTCGATACGAAATTCCGATACCCACAAACCCTTTTTCGCTAAATATTTCCCCTGAATAATAGCTGAACGATAGTCGCTAACTTTCAGTATTATTTTTTTTCTAATCATACCATATTTATCAGGGAAAAAATCGGGAAAATTATCAATATAAGCATATAAGCGAGGATTCATTCCTGCAGAAAAAACGACAGAAGATTGAAGAGAGCTATTTGCAAAACCTCGAAGAGCAGCCAAAGCATCAGAATATTCAAGTGGCAATATTTTTCCATCTTTTGCATAATTCAATCTGTCCACTTTGGTCATAATATTCACATCGATTGCTCCAAGAACTATTTTCTGACGAAGCTGGTTTTGCATAATCTCTTTCTCCACCCCATCCAATTTAGTCATTCGATGATAGAGTTTTTTTACCGGAGAAGAGTCAGGCAAAAGCTTAAAATATATCACAATATCAGATCCATCTTCGAATTTCTCTATTTTCATTTGTTCTATCTGCCTATCAACTATTCGCAGCATTAAATCGAGATAAGCAGTAATTCGTTTTGCCCTATGGTCGACATCATCTATTGTGATAGGGATGTATTTTTCATTCAACTTATAGCAATAATATTTACGCATCTGCTCCACTAAAACATCCTGTATAATAGACACTACGGATGAAATTCCAAATCGTGCGACCTTTATAGGAGTGTCAATAGTAAATGCAATTCCCATTACTGGAATGTGAAAAGTATGTTCTGATAAGTATTTCATAAATGGAATTTCTTGTTATATTATCGCACACTAAATAAATAGAATTCTCTTTTAAAAGAAAAACCAATAAAACCTGATTAGAGGTGTACGTTATCAAACCGAAGTATATGACTACAATAGTAATAAATAACTTTGAATAATCAATAGTTTAAGATGTTAAATCATATTATCGTACTTTAATTTCGCAGAATTACTATGCAAGCTGATATTGATTATTTTTAAATGAAAGTTATGAAAGATAAAATGAAAAGTAGTTTAAGACATTATTTAATTAATTCATGTTAAATGTTTGCCTGATTTACTAAACAACTGTTTTAATCATTTGTTTAAATCAACTGTTTGATATATTTTTGTTCTTTATAAAAATATAAACGAACAATAATGGAAGTATTAACAACTGAACAGAAAATTATAAATGCAGCAAATAAGATATTTTCTCTGAAAGGATTTGCCGCGACCAAGACCAGAGAAATTGCAGAAGAAGCCGGAATCAATCTAGCCTTACTAAATTATTACTTTGGAAGTAAAGAGAATTTATTTAAGATAGTTGTCAAAGAGAAATTCAAAATGCTTATTGAAGTAATGGCTCCAATTTTATCAGATACAACTATTCCATTAAGAGATAAAGTAGAATCTATTACAAACAACTATACACAGTTGCTGCTTGAAAATGAAGAACTACCCATTTTTGTTTTAAATGAGTGGTCGGTGAACAAAGAAATGTTTGCAGAAATAACTTTAAATGCACGAAAGATTGCTCAACCGGTTATTGAAAATCAGTTAAAAGAATCGGGTCTTGAACTTTCGGTAGCCGATTTTATAACTAATATTTTGGGATTAATAATGTTCCCATTTGTAGCAAAGCAACTCATAATCTCCTCAGGATTAATAAAAGAGGAAGAGTTTATAACTTTTGTAACTGAAAGAAAAGACAAGATAATTGCATGGATATTGAAATAACAACAACAAACAAAGATAAAAAATTATGAGTTTCAGATTATCATTTCCATTAGTAGTTTTAATTTGGCTGAACACATTCAATGTTATCGGTCAATCTATCACTCTAGATGATTGTCAGGAAAAAGCAGCGGCCAATTACCCAGCTATTGCCCGTTACGACATTATTGAAAAAACTAAGAATTTTGACATTGCCAATGCTAACAAATTGTATCTACCTCAGGGTACTTTGAGTGCTCAGGCCAGTTGGCAATCAGAAGTAACCAGTATCAATCTTGATTTGCCACAAGGATTTCCACCGATTGATATACCTGTACCAAGTCAGGATCAGTACAAGGTAGCAGCCGAGTTGAATCAATTGATTTGGGATGGAGGAAAAATATCAGCACAGAAAAAAAGTATAGACGCCAATGCTGAATTGGAAAAAAAGCAGTTAGACAGTGAAATATATAAGTTAAAAGAGCGAGTAAACAATCTCTATTTTGGCATACTGTTAATACGTGAGCAAATCAATCAGCAAGAAATATTAGAAAAGGAACTCCAACGCAATTACAATAATGTTCAGAGTTATGTTCAAAATGGTGTAGCAAACGAAGCCGACCTGAGTGTAGTTAAAGTAGAACTGTTGAAAGTCGGTCAGCAGCGCATACAACTTGAATCATCATTGCAAGCATTTATTCAAATGCTGTCAGTATTTATTGGAGATCAATTAGATACAAGCACAATATTTATTAAGCCAAGTCCCGTTATTGCGTTGCCCTCGACCGTTGTCAACCGACCAGAATTACAAGCATTTATTGCCCAAGAAAATGTTTTAGAATCACAAAGATCCCTTTTGAATTCAAAAAACAGTCCCATTGTTGGAGCCTTTGCTCAAGGCGGATATGGCAAACCCGGGTTAAACATGTTCAAAAATGAGTTTTCCCCATATTTTTTAGGCGGTGTTCGCATCACTTGGAATTTCGGGAATTTGTATACGTTGAAGAATGACAAAAAGAAAATAGACCTGCAGAAACTTTCCGTAGACACCCAAAGAGATACATTTCTGCACAATTTGAATATGCAGATACCCCAGCAACAAATTGAGATAGAGAAATTTAGGAAGATAATGAAAGATGACAATGAAATCATCAGGCTTAGGACTTTGATTCGCGAATCCGCAGAAACAAAGGTAGAAAATGGGACGATGACAGTCTCTGATTTAATGAAAGAGATCAATGCAGAAGAATCAGCCAAGCAATCGAAGAACCTTCATGAAATACAATATTTGATGTCGATCTATTCACTCGAATACACAACAAACAGTAAAAAATAAACAAACTTATAAATAAACTGACAAATGAAATCATATTCTTTATTGCTACTTACAATTCCGTTTGTTATTCTGCTATCATGCAATAAAAACAAAGGTGATTACGATGCCACAGGATCATTTGAGGCAACAGAAATTATTGTATCATCACAAGCAAATGGTAAAATATTAAGTTTAGATGTTACCGAAGGAGATCAGTTGGAACAAGGCAAAGTAGTAGGCATAGTGGACAGTACGCAACTCTATCTTCAAAAGATGAGTCTCCTTTCCAATGCCAAAGGTGTACGAGCCCAACAGCCAGATATTCAGACACAGACAGCAGTCATTCAAGATCAAATTAAAACGTTGGAACGAGAAAAGGCACGAGTTGAAAGACTGATTGCAGCCAACGCCGCAAATCAAAAACAACTCGACGATATAGAATCACAGATAGAAGTCCTTCAGAGTCAGCTTTCGGCACAAACCTCAACCCTTCGTAAAAGCAGTCAGAACATATCAGCACAAAGTTCGACACTCGATATTCAGATTGCTCAATTGAACGATCAGCTTGAAAAAACGCGAATTGTAAGTCCGATTACCGGCACCGTACTGAATAGATTTGCAGAAGCAGGCGAATTGGCAACTATGGGAACACCATTGTTCAAGATAGCCAATTTAGACACGATGTATTTGAGAGCCTATGTTACTAATGATCAGCTTGCAAAGATCAAATTGAAAGACGAAGTAACCGTTCGAGTAGATGATGGAGAAGGCGGTATGAAAACCTATCAAGGCACCATTAGTTGGATATCCAACAAATCGGAGTTCACCCCAAAAACCATACAAACAAAAGATGAGCGGGCAAACTTAGTTTATGCTTTGAAGATTACCGTTCCAAATGACGGCTTTTTAAAAATTGGCATGTACGGAGAAGTGAAGTTTTAAGAAAATGATTGAAGTAAAAGATTTACATAAAAGCTACGGCAGGCATGGTAAAGCAAACGCCCTGAATGGCATCACATTTACAGTGAAAAAAGGAGAAATATTCGGTGTAATTGGTCCCGACGGTGCCGGTAAATCATCACTATTCAGGATTCTTGCATCTTTGATTCTTCCAGATAGCGGGACTGTAACGATTAATGGATTTGAAGTGATAAAAGATTATCAGAAAATCAGACAGATAATTGGTTATATGCCAGGACGATTTTCTCTTTATCAGGATTTAAGTGTAGAAGAAAATCTGAAGTTTTTTGCCACACTCTTCAATACAACAATAGAAGAGAACTATTATCTAATCAAAGATATTTACCAGCAGATTGAGCCCTTTAAGAATAGGCGTGCAGGTGCACTTTCGGGAGGAATGAAACAGAAGTTGGCGCTTAGCTGCGCACTAATTCATAAACCCGAAATTTTGATTTTGGATGAGCCCACCACGGGAGTCGATCCCGTTTCGCGAAAAGAATTCTGGGACATGTTGGATCGACTTAAGGAACAAGGAATTACTATACTTGTCTCCACTGCCTATATGGATGAAGCCAGTCGTTGTGACCGAATTGCCTTGATACTTGAAGGTAAATTTATTGGAAGCAACACCCCGCAAGGAATTATTGATGATTACTCAGAAATATTATGGTCGGTAATTGGAGGTAAAATGTCGACTTTATTATCTGTGTTGCGCAATCATCCAAAGGTAAAGAGCAGTTTTGCATTTGGAGACAAGCTTCACATTACAGTAAAAGAAGGTTTACAAACATTTGATTTGAAGCAATATCTGTTAAACAAAGGGTTCAACAACGTTTGTATTGATCCCATCCAACCAACAATAGAAGATTGTTTTATGGCTTTGACAAGTTAATTATGATGAATGAAAATGTTATTGAAGTATCAAATCTTACGAAAAGATTCGGACATTTCACAGCGGTAGATCACATCACTTTTA
Source organism: Bacteroidales bacterium UBA5287 (assembly GCA_002411345.1). Taxonomy (GTDB): domain Bacteria; phylum Bacteroidota; class Bacteroidia; order Bacteroidales; family Dysgonomonadaceae; genus UBA5287. Next base: position 136,711 of record DHSL01000030.1, read on the forward strand.
ATGTGAAAAGAGGAGAGATTTTTGGTTTTCTGGGTGCCAATGGTGCAGGAAAAACCACTGCGATGCAAATGCTTTGTGGAATTAGTTTACCAACAGAAGGAAAAGGAACTGTTGCCGGTTTTGATATAATTAAAGAGAATGAAAAGATTAAACGAAATATCGGATATATGAGTCAGAAGTTCTCACTTTACGAAGATCTTAAAGTGTGGGAAAACATCCGTCTTTTTGGTGGAATTTATGGACTCTCCGACAAGGTGATTGCGGAAAAGACAGACGAGTTGTTAGAAAAATTAAATTTTCAACATGAGCGCAACACTCTGGTGAAATACCTCCCGTTAGGTTGGAAACAGAAACTGGCATTTTCGGTGGCTATATTTCATGAGCCGAACATTGTCTTTTTAGATGAGCCCACGGGAGGTGTCGACCCAGCAATGCGTCGTCAGTTTTGGGAAATGATTTATTCAGCATCTGATCGTGGAATCACTGTTTTTGTAACCACTCATTATATGGATGAAGCAGAATATTGCAATCGTGTTTCTATTATGGTTGACGGTCACATTGACGCACTTGATTCACCTTCGACGTTACGCAGTCAGTTTAATACCGAATCAATGGATGAAGTTTTTCGTCAGTTGGCACGTAAAGCAAAAAGAGCAGATTGATATTTATAAAGTACTCAAAAATGAAACAATTAATTGCATTTGTAAACAAGGAATTCCATCATATCTTTCGTGATAGCAGAACATTATTGGTAATTCTTGGAATACCAATTGTCCAAATCTTGTTGTTTGGTTTTGCTATTAACATGGAAGTTCAAGATATCAGAGTCGCTTTTTATGACCCCACTCCCGATGCTTTTACCACAGGAATTACAGAGCGGATTCGTCAGAACGCCTACTTTAATTATCTTGGCAAAGTAAACTCTATGAATGAAATGGAAGTTGTAATGAGAAAAGGCAAACTCGATTTAGCTATTGTATTTGAACAAGACTTTCAAGAAAATCTTGTTCATTCAGGAAATGCAGCTGTGCAACTACTCTCGAACAGTTCAGATCCCAACAGAGGATCTATTTCTGTGAACTATGCAATGGCCATTATAGCCGATTACCAAAAAGATCAAATGAATATTTCCCAGATACCCTTTCAGATTCAAACTGAAAATAGAATGGTTTACAATCCTTTGATGAAATCATCTTATATGTTTGTGCCCGGAATCATGGGGTTGGTTATGATGATTATTTGTACTATCATGACATCAGTTTCCATTGTTCGTGAAAAGGAGAGAGGAACTATGGAAGTTCTTCTTGCATCGCCCCTGAAACATGGAACCATGATCTTTGCCAAAACAATTCCCTATATGGTAATCTCCTTTATTGACTTTATTATTATTTTACTTTTAAGCTATTTTGTGCTTGATGTGCCTGTCAACGGCAGTCTTTTTCTGCTCTGTTTGATAGCTATCCTCTACATATTTTTGTCTCTTTCATACGGATTAACGATTTCAACTCTAGTCGACAAACAAGTCAACGCGGTAATTATTTCAGCTATGACAGCAATGATTCCAGTATTGATGCTTTCCGGGATGATCTTTCCTATTGACAACATGCCAAATGTACTTCAATATTTTTCGACGATTGTACCTGCTAGATGGTTTATTGATGCAATTAGAAAAGTGATGATCCAAGGTCAGGGATTGACGATGGTTTGGAAGGATGTTTTGATATTAATAGGAATGACCGTGTTTTTGTTGGCAGTTACTGCTGTGAACACTAAAAAAAGGTTGGAGTAAAGGTTGAGAGTTCAGCGTATAAAATAAAATTGAAAATATCAGCATATACTACAGAATGATTCAAATTACAAAAGTTTAAAGTCTACAAACTGCTTATTAACATTATAAATTAAATAGTTTAGGGTCAAAAGCTGATTACTGAATATTGAAAAAATATGAAAACAATAAAATTCCTCATAGAAAAAGAGTTTAAACAGATGTTCAGGAATCCACTGATTCCCAGAATGATAGTAGCGTATCCCATCATGGTGATACTTGTGTTCCCATGGGCTATCAGTTTTGAAATAAAAAACATCAAAATCGATGTAGTAGATCACAATAAAAGCACCTATTCTCGAAGACTTACTGAAAAAATAGAAGCTTCAAGATACTTTATTTTGAACGCAACCCCACCCGATTACCAGACAGCAATGCAGAATATGGAAAGTGGCGAAACTGATATGATAATGGAGATTCCATCTTCGTTTGATAAAGAGTTGATAAAAAACAGAACATCCGGAGTGGGTATGGCTGTAAATTCAGTAAACGGTACACAAGGTCTATTAGGCAGTAATTATATCATGCAGATTGTTAACGACTTTTCTTCGGAACTTCGTGGTGAGCTCATGCATACATTACCTCTAAAAACCAGAGCTTCCATGATTAAGATGCCAAAAATTGAAATCCTTCAGCAATATAAGTTTAATCCTGCATTAGATTATAAGAACTTTATGATTCCAGGCTTTATGGTGCTGTTGCTCACACTCATTTGTGGCATTTTGCCGGCACTTAACATTGTGATGGAAAAAGAAAATGGGACAATTAACCAGATTAATGTTACTCCAGTAAACAGAATAGTGTTTATTTTGGCAAAGCTAATCCCCTTTTGGATTGTCGGTTTAGTTGTTATGATTATCTCTGTATCTGCAGCATATCTGTTGTATGGACTTTGGCCAACAGGAAATATTATTGCCGTACTTTTATCTGCAATTGTGTTTATCATTTCCATTTCGGGTCTAGGAATAATTATCTCAAATTATTCAGAGACAATGCAACAGGCGAGTTTTTTGGTGATGTTCTTTATTTTAATTTTGATCTTGCTTGGTGGAATGTTCACCCCAATTTCCAGCATGCCTACATGGGCTCAAACTATTGCCTACATTAATCCGTTTACATATTTGACAAATACTTTTAGAATGCTCTATCTGAACGGAAGCTCTTTGGCTGATGTATCCGGAAACCTAATGAATTTGGGTATAATTGCTGTAGTATTGAATGGTTGGGCTGTAATTAGTTACAAGAAAAGAGGATAAAATTGAAAAGATATTATTTATATTTATCTCAATATCCTTTTTATACGTGGTTGAAATAAATGCGCAGTCTGTAATTAGTCTTCAGGATTCTACAAAAAGAAATCTAACTAAAAAGATTTGAGGATATAAAAATCAAAAAGGAGAAAAATAAATTGAATCTGAAATTAACAGAAGTTTATATTATCAAAAAGATGGATTCTTTGCCTTCATTTTCAAATTATAAAGACAATTACTTTGTAAAATGTTTTTAGTTACATTCAAACTCTTAAGTATATTTACTAAAGATGTTAACACTTATTATTTTCGCAATTATGTTTCAACCCATCTTACTATTTAGAGAATTACCAACATATATAAATCAGTATTAGCTGCAAAGAATTTAAATGCTAATTTGCCAACATTTCAATTGTTTTTATTTGTTTTGTTAGACTACAATAGATTAACTATCTGTCATTCTGCACATTACAAGACATTACATTTACATTAAAGATTAGTTCAAAATGTGTTTTTTACAACTTTTTTTTGCTAAATTTGTGGAAATTTCATTGACATGTCACATCACTTTCTAAGTTGTTAGTTTACTGACATTTAGAAATGTTATAAAATTTTTACTCTTAATTATTTAATTAAAACATAAATGGATAATACTTTTTTTAGTAAGTTCACCCCAAAAGAACCAAAGTTTTTTCCTCTTTTAAAAGGAATTGTGGAAGTAATCAAATCTGCCTCTGATTTAATGTTAGAGTTAGTAGAAAAGGGCAATCATCAAAATGCTGGAGATTACTATAAGAAAATCAAGGAAGAAGAGCGTAAAGGCGATGCTATTTCCAACCAAATTTTTGATGAGTTGAACAAATCGTTTATCACTCCTTTTGACCGTGAAGACATCCATCATCTTGCAACCCGTTTGGACGATGTGACTGACTATATCAATAGTGCCGCAAAACGAATATTTCTTTATAACCCAAAAGAAATGCCTGAGGGAGCTAAAGAATTAGCATTGCTTATCCAGGAATCTGCTATATGGATGGAGAAAGCTGTTGATGAACTGGATGTTTTGAAAAAAAGCAGGGCCAATGTTTCTCAATATTGCAATCAATTACATGTTATTGAAAATAAGGCAGACGATGTATATGAACATTTTCTAATTCAGCTTTTTGAGAAACAGCACGATGGTGTTGAATTGATCAAGGAGAAAGAGATTATGTATGAATTGGAAAAAGCAACTGACGCGGCTGAAGGTGTTGGTAAAATTATCAAAACAATTATAGTAAAATACGCTTAAAGTCTGAGTGTAACAATAGAAGATTTTAAAATTTAAAGAAAGAAGTCAGAAATAAAGGTAATTGAGAAAATTATTTTCTTGATTATCGTTAAACACTTTTTTCAAACGAATTACAAACAACATACTGTAAACTAAATCATCAAATGACTCTACTCATCGTTATAGTTGTATTAGCACTTATTTTTGATTTTATCAACGGATTTCATGATGCGGCGAATTCAATTGCCACTATCGTTTCCACTAAGGTGCTAAAACCTTTTCAAGCCGTACTTTGGGCAGCCACTTTCAATTTTGTGGCTTTTTTTATTGCTAAATATATTATCGGCGGATTTGGTATTGCCGATACAGTTTCTAAAACTGTAATTCCTGAGTTTATAACTCTTCCTATTATTTTTGCCGGACTGATTGCGGCAATTATTTGGAACCTTGTGACTTGGTGGTTAGGCATTCCATCTTCTTCATCTCACACTCTAATTGGAGGTTTTGCAGGAGCTGCTATTGCTGCCAACATGGGTAACTTTGCCGTAGTAAAAGCTTCTGTCATCCTTAAGATTGCCTCATTTATTATCCTGGCACCTTTTATAGGTATGGTTGTAGCAATGTTTTTAACTATTATCCTGACATGGTCAGTTAAAAAAGCTAATCCGCATAAAGCGGATTCCTGGTTTAAGCATTTTCAGCTCGTTTCATCAGCTTTGTTTAGTATCGGCCATGGTCTGAACGATTCACAAAAAGTAATGGGCATTATTGCTGCCGCGCTGATTGCCACACACATACATCACCCTGAAATAGGTTATGGCATTGAATCCGCCAATGATTTACCAAATTGGGTAGCATTTTCTTGTTTTACTGCCATTTCGTTGGGAACAATGTCTGGTGGATGGAAGATTGTGAAAACAATGGGTACCCGTATTACGAAAGTAACTCCTTTTGAAGGTGTTGTTGCCGAAACCGCAGGAGCTTTAACTCTTTATCTTACTGAGTTCTTAAAAATACCGGTAAGTACCACCCATACGATTACCGGAGCTATTATCGGCGTTGGTTCTGTAAAACGTCTTTCGGCAGTACGCTGGGGTGTTACTCAAAAGCTGTTAATTGCCTGGATCCTTACAATTCCTGTAAGCGCTGTTATCGCTGCAATTGTTTATTGGGTGTTGGGTCATCATTTGATTTAATCGTAAAAACCCAGATAAAAATAAGGGTATAAATCAACAAAATGAACCCCGAAAGTTAGAAGTAAAACTTTCGGGGTTCATTGTTCTCGGAAAATTAGTTACAAAGCCACACACAAAACAGAGCAAAGAATAACTACCGACATAGGGTAATTTACATATTTGCTTTCTGCTAACGTAATAAAAGTATAGTAATGTAAAAAAACGTAAGACATGATTCAGAAATTGCGTACAAAAAGAAAACAAATACCGAAAAGCAACAATAAGAAATCCTCCTACTTGCTCCAAAAGTCCTAACAAAAGGGAAGGTGACAGATTATGGGCGAGTGAATTGTCGGAAGGAAACCAAAAAATGCAACCAATTATTGCCGAATAAAGTGGAAGTTTAAAACGTCGTACATTCAGATTAGAATTTGAAGCATTTGTTGAAAGGTGTGAAGAAATAGGAGATTATATAATTTTATTCAAAATAATGTCGAAATAATACTACGATTATTTCGTGGAATTAACAATAATAATTTTGCACATTATTATATAATATATATAAAATATATTATATTTGTCAAATTTAAACTTAATACATAATTTAATATATTATTTTATATAATATATATAAAATATATTATCTTTGTTAAATATAAACTTAATGAATACTTTGCACAAGTAATATAATTTACTTTAACAAATATGAATTTGAAAAAAAAGTGAAGGTGTTTTCGGTCGTTTAAAAGAGTTTAAACCAAACCTAACTTTTCTTGGATTAAATGTATAAATACCAAACAAGTATGATTTTGAAACGATTGGAATCATCACTTAATGAGGGAGAAATATCGAATCTATAAAATGCCAAACGATGAAATTGAACAAATTTCAAGCATCAAATTAAATTGATTTATATAATTATTTTAATTTTTATTAATATGAGTAAGTCTAAACAGTTAAACATTATCTATTTTGTTGTGGCCATTCTTATTTTTTGGTCATGCGAAAGCAACAAAGCCGATAATTTCGATCGGGAAAAATATGATCCGTCAAAACCGGTTGAGATCACCGGCTTTGAACCTGATTCAGGAGGAATGGCTACTAAAGTATTTATAACAGGAAATAACTTTGGTTCGGACGTATCCAAAATAAAAGTTTATTTCAACGATGTACCTGCACCTGTTGTCGGATCTGATGGAAAACATATTTACACTATTACTCCAAGACAGCCGGGAAGGGAAAACATCATCTCTGTTGTAGTAGATGATGACTCTACTACTTTTACTAAAAAGAAATACTTGTACCGTACAATGTATGTCATTAGAACCATTTGCGGAAGAAAAGGTACGACGCAATTCAAAGGTGGAAGATTGTCGGAGGCTGAGTTTCATCAACCTTCTACTATTACTGTGGATAAGCAAAAAAACATCTTTATATCACATTGGCGCGTACCATTTTGTTTTGTAAGAATTAACGAAGAAGAAGATATTGTAGAAGCAATATTGCCTGGTAGTTCGACAGATGCTACTTATGCGCTGGGTGCTCCAACCGTAGATGCAAATGGTATAGTTTCAGCAATTTCCGATGGAGGTAGAATATTTTTTACTTTCGATCCTGCCGAAAGCTGGACTCCAAGACAACGCTCAATTCTCCCAGCCGGAGCAACAGGTACTCCTTTTACATTCAGTACAGCACACAGCCTAGCCGCTCATCCAGTAACAGGAGAATTATATACTCGTTATTACGCCTCAGGACATCTTGTTAAGGTCAATCCTAACACAAAGGAAGGTACATTAGTAGGTCAAACACTGACTTCATCTGATTCTTACTTGGTTTTTGATCCTATCAATCCAAATATTATTTATATTTCTTATTCATCCTTACATTGTATCGGCAAATATGATCTCCAAACGAATGAGCATACTATTTTTGCCGGCAAGAATGGCGAAGCCGGATGGCAAGACGGCCCATTGTCAGAAGCCAGATTTAATACACCCAACCAGTTGATCGTAGCACCCAATGGTAATCTCTATTTAGCAGACAGGATGAACCATTGCATTCGTATGATTACACTTGATGGAAAAGGAGGAGGTATGGTATCGACCATTATCGGAAAAGGAGGCATTCCTGGCTATCAGGATGGAAATCCAGAGGATGCACTTTTCAATCAACCAAGAGGTGTAGCAGTAACACCTGATGGTAACATCTATATCACAGACCTCGGCAACAATGTTGTTCGAAAGTTAACTATAGAGTAATTTTTATTAATTCCTTAAATATTTATTATGCAATTCAATTATAAAAGTATTCTAATTATTTGTTTACTGTGTTTGTTTCCATTTTTAGCCACAGCACAACAAAAGTATAATATGGGAGGTACCGTCTATGACGAAAAAGGAGAAACCCTTCCGGGAGTTAGTATTTTCCTGAAAGCACAAGCAGCAGTCGGTACTACAACCGATCTCGACGGTAATTTTAAAATGAAAGCTACCAAAGGGGATATTCTTGTGTTTTCTTATATAGGATATGAGAACCAAGAATATCTTGTTGACAGTCAAAATGATAAAATTTCAGTCATAATGACACCAACCGCGACTGAGATTGAAGAGGTTGTTGTTACCGCTTTGGGAGCCCAACGCAAGATTAGTGTTGTAGGCGCTATTACATCAGTTGACGCAAAAGAACTACAAACACCTGCCACCTCCATAACCAATATGCTCGGTGGTCGTGTACCCGGTATTATTACCACATTAGAGAGTGGCGAACCAGGTAAAAACATTTCGGAGTTCTGGATTCGCGGTATCGGAACATTCGGGGCGAGTAGTTCAGCACTTGTATTGATTGACGGGTTGGAGGGGAATATTAACTCCATTGACCCTGCTGATATTGAACAATTCTCCATTCTTAAAGACGCTTCAGCAACTGCTGTTTACGGAGTTCGAGGAGCTAACGGAGTGGTTTTGATTACAACTAAGCGTGGACAAAGCGGTAAGTTGCAAATTAATGCAAGGGTTAATTATACAATATCGAATCTAAATCGCTTACCAGAATATTTGAGAGCATACGATTATGCAAAATTAGCTAATGAAGCAAGGGCCGTTCGAAACGAAGATATTCTTTATGATGATATGGAACTGAAACTAATCAAATACCATTTAGATGACGATCTTTACCCTGATATCAATTGGCAGGACGAAATCATTAAACGAAACGGGTTTCAGCAGACTTATTATGTGAGTGCACAGGGTGGTGGTGAAGCAGCACGCTATTTCATCAGCTTAGGAAGTTCAATAGAAGATGCGGCCTACAAAGTGTCTCCTGAAAACACCATTCGCTCAGGTGTTGGTTACAACACATATAATTACCGTATGAATCTGGATATTAATTTAACTAAAAGTACTACTATGTATTTTGGTACTGATGGTTACCTTTCTCTGCGGACACAACCAGGTTTTGCCAATACTGACGCCATGTGGGAAGCTCAATCAATGCTTACACCAATCACTGTTCCTCTCAAATATTCGACAGGAGAATTACCTGCTTACAACGAACAGGGATCCGGTATATCACCTTATGTTTTACTTAATTATACGGGAAAACAAAACAACCAAAATTATTCAGGTAAGGCCACACTAGCTTTATCACATGACTTTTCATACATGATAAAAGGTCTTAAATTGAGAATGCAAGGAGCTTACGACAATATTTCGTGGAAAGATGAAAGAAGATATGTAATGCCTGAGTTGTATCTGGCGAGTGGACGCACTACCTGGGGCGAATTACAAAGATCAAAGAGCCATGACGCTATCAGTCCACAATACACAAATTATCAACGTCAATACAGGAAATATCATTTTGAAAGTACGTTAACATGGGATAAGCTTTTCGCTGAAAATCATCGTGTAAGCGCACTTGTTTATTATTACATGAGCGACCAACAAGACACAAATGATGCTACGAATGCAGCCGCAGGTCGTCGTGCATTAGAAGCCCTACCCAAACGATATCAAGGAATTTCCAGTCGATTTACATACGGATTTAAAGATACTTATATGTGTGATTTCAATTTCGGATACACAGGTTCTGAAAATTTTGAGCCTGGAAAACAATTCGGTTTTTTTCCCTCAATTGCAATTGGATGGGTGCCAAGCAACTATAAATGGGTAATGGATAATATGAATTGGCTAAATCATTTTAAAATACGTGCTTCATACGGATCGGTAGGTAGCGATCGTATTGCCGATTTCAGGTTCCCTTTTATGACTGTTGTTGGAGAAAATCAATCTGTAGGTTGGGGAAGCACACTTAATGGTTTGAGCGAATTACAATTTGGAGCCAATAACTTGATGTGGGAAAAAGCATTAAAAGCAGATTTAGGTATCGAAGCAAATATGTTTGATAATCGATTTTCTTTTGTAGTGGACTTTTTTAGCGATAAGCGCGAAGATATTTTCCAACGCAGAGAAACGATCCCCGGATATGCTGGATTAATTTACTCAGCACGTCCTTACGGTAATGTAGGGAGTATGCTCAGTTTCGGGTCAGATGGTAATATTTCCTATACACATGAAATTCAGAAAGACTGGACTTTTACAATCCGAGGAAATTATACCTATTCTTCAAATGAGATTATTAATTGGGAACAACCTCCTACAAGATACCCATACCAACCTTATAACGGATTTCCACTATCGGCAACACGCGGTTATATTGCCACAGGACTTTTCACCGACGAAGATGATATTAAATTTAGTGCTACTCAGTCATTTGGAGGTTTCAAAGTTATGCCTGGTGATATAAAATACAAAGATATAAATGGAGATGGTGTGATTAATTCGGATGACATGGTGTTCTTGTCTGATCCTACTTACCCACGATTAATGTATGGATTCGGTGGGGAAATGAAATATAAAGACTTCACATTAGGAATACTGTTCAAAGGAACAGGTAAAACCGATTTTTATCATGTGGGTTATGAAGGTAATGGTCCGGGTTACATGCCATTCAGCAATGGAAGAGTTGGCAATGTGCTGACCATGGTCAACGACCCTGTCAACCGCTGGATTCCAAAGGATTACGCTTTAGCAAACGGAATTGATCCAGCTTTAGCGGAAAATCCAAATGCCCGTTTTCCACGACTCTCATACGGATACAATGCTAATAATTCACAGTTGTCCACCTTCTGGAAAAATGATTCACGCTACTTGCGCTTGCAAGAGGTAACGCTTAATTACAATCTCAAAGCAGAAACTCTTAAACGTTTTGGCTTATCATCTATAGATATACAATTGGTTGGAAACAATCTTTATGTTTGGGACAAGATAAAAAAATGGGACCCAGAACAGGGCTATAGAAACGGACGTGCTTACCCGATTCCATCGAGGTATACGCTACAACTTTACCTTAATTTTTAAAATAAAAAAGTATGAAAGATTTTTTTAAAAATACAATAGTTTGTGCTTGTTTGGTTGTCATAACAATGTCTTCTTGCAACTACCTGGACATTGCAGATAATTTTGAAGAAGCGATAAAATATGATTCTATATTTTCAAATAAAACGAATTTAGAACGCTATACATGGAATATTGCATCACTATTTCCTGATGAGGGTTGGAAATTTGATAAACTTGGCACTTATGCATGCGATGAAGCATTTTCGATAATGGTTTCCGACTATACAGCCATAGATTTTGTCCAGGGAAACATAACTCCCACTAATCTTAGGTCGTTTAATATTTGGAATAGTATGTATATCATTGTTCGTAAAGTAAATACGGTCCTTAAAAACATAGACAAGGCAACCGACTTGAAAGGAAAGGAAAAAGAAGAACTTATGGGTTATCTCTATTTCATGCGTGCCTATGCCTATTACAGATTAATTACGTATTATGGTCCAATTGTGATTTTAGGAGACGACGTATTGGAAACAAATGAGACGGCAAAATACTATGACCGTACAAGATCAACATTTGATGAATCAGTAGATTATGTTTGCAGTGAATTAGAACGATCGGCATCACTTATGCCGAGTGTTGTCACTCCCAGTTATTTTGGACGTCCTTCCGCCGGATCTGCATTAGGGCTAAGCGCCCGTTTACGATTAATTCAGGCAAGTCCGTTATGGAATGGAGGAACAGCAGCTCGCAGAACATATGGAACGTGGAAAAGATCAACAGATGGAGTAAATTATGTTTCACAAACATACGACGAAAAGAGATGGGCTCAGGCAGCTGCGGTTTGTAAACGTATTATTGACTCAAATATTTATGCTTTACACACAGTAAAAAAAATGCCGGATACTGCTCCCCTACCTGATAATGTACCCCAATATTCTTTTCCATTGGGTGCTGGAGATATTGACCCATTCCGATCATATTCTGATATGTTTACCGGAGAATCGCCATTCGCTCGAAATCCTGAGTTTTTATGGGCTCAACGCTCATCAGGTTTAGAAAATTATTCGAGACATGCTTTTCCTTATGAAATATATAACGGATTTGCTACTGTATCAGTACCTCAAAAAGTAATTGACGCATACAGAATGGCAGACGGACGTACTATTGAAAATTCTAGTGAAGAATATCCTTACCAAACCGATGGTATATGGAACAATGGAACTGATCGCATCTATTCCGGTTATACATTAAAAGGAAATGTTCACAAAATGTATGTAAACCGCGAAATGAGGTTTTATGCCAGTATTGGTTTTAGTGGAGCACTTTGGCCTATGCTTTCTTCTTCAAACTTAAGCAAGAGGAACGTTCAATTTTGGTATAATTTGAACGGGAATGCAGGTAAAAATTCAACTCGAGATCTACGCTACAACGTAAATACTACAGGTTATACATTGAAAAAATTTGTCCATGCTGAAGATTCATGGGGAGCACCAGGACAAGGAACAGGATACGAAAATTCTCGTCGATTAGAAAAAGCATATCCTATTATTCGATACGCAGAAATTCTACTCGCATATGTGGAAGCCTTAAATAATCTGTCCACTACATATACAATAGATGGTTATCAACTATCAAGAGATATAGACGAAATGCGTTATTATTTCAATATGGTTCGTTTCAGAGCTGGATTACCAGGACTTACAGATGCTGAACTTAATTCAAAAGAGACTATGCAAGAACTGATAGAACGCGAACGCATGGTTGAATTGCTTCACGAAAATGCACGTTTCTGGGATGTACGACGCTGGGGAAAGTATGAAATCACCGAAAGGGAACCTATTCAAGGAATGGATATGGATGCTGATGGTCTAGCGTACTATAATATTGTTCCTGTCAATCAGGTTGTAGCAAGAAACAGGGTTGTAGATAAAAAGTTAATACTCGTTCCTATAGAATTGAACGAAGTAAGAAAATCTCTTTCAATGGATCAGAACCCTGGATATCAATATTAATGAAAAATAATTTAGTCATATGAAAATATCATTACCCATATTTATTATTACATGCATTTTGACGTTTAGTATGGTCAGTTGCAATACCGATTCAATTTACCAAGAGGAGCAATATAAAACTTTGGTATATTTGTTAAGTGGTACGGACAATGTGTTTGCCGCATCATATACACTCAATGAAGAGGAAGCTGTCAGGTATATCTCCGTAGGATGTGGTGGTTCAAACAGCAATGAAAAGGATATCACGGTTACCCTAGAACCAAATCCTGGAATGTTGGATAAGTACAACAGTCTAAATTATAATTATGATAGTGAGTATGCCAAAATGTTACCCTCCGACAGGTACAAAATTGAGTCATACTCAGTCACATTGCCGGCAAATTCGGATTATCACTACGCAAGAATACCAGTGAAAGTTCGCACGTTAGGTTTGTCTCCAGATTCTATATATTTTATCCCGCTAAAAATCAAAACTGTTTCTAATTATGATGTGAATGAGAGTAAAAGTGACGTGCTTTTCCGTGTGGCCATTGAGAATGATTATGCTCAACAATTGGTCCCGACTTATTACACAAAAAGTGGAACAATGACCAATCCTATCACCGTATTGAGTGGTACAAAATTAGTTCAACCACTTGAAAAGGATAAAGTCAGGATGTTTGTTGGCAATGAAAAATATGGATCATCAACAACTATTGACAATATCAAAAATTTATCAGTTGTTGTACAGATCTTGGAGGATAATTCACTCATAGTGACTCCGTATGGTTCAATGGAAGTAGAAATGCTTAATAATGCTAAGGGTTACAACAAATATATACCTGAACTTTTACAAGGTACTACTAAACAAAGCGTTTTTTATTTAAATTACCGTTTTCGACTCAAACAAAGTAATGGGACCTTTTCAACATGGAGAGAAGTTGAGGAGAGATTGATACGAATTGAAGAAAATTGACGAATTAAGAATTGATTAAAGCTAAAAAATATGAAAAGTTTTTTACATAGAGTTTCATTCATTTTTGCAGGTTTGTTAATGCTGTTAGCATGCGGTGATGGACCAGATAGAAATGTAGAATATACAATTTACACTAACAAGCCTACAATAGAATTGCTAGAAGGTGAGGAGTTTCAATTTACTGCGAGTCCAACAACTCAGACATTTACTTGGGAAACGACCGATGTCAATGTAGCTACAGTCAGCTCAACCGGATTAGTTCGTGCAATCAGCGATGGCACATGTTTTATCAGCGTGACAAGTAATGAAGGACTAAAAAAGATGATACCCGTTGACGTAGTGAAAAGTATACCACTTGAAGGAATTGAGGTGTCTTACAAAGCCAATCTTTTACCTGTAGACCATCTTCCTATATTAATGGGTAAAACTACTGAATTAGGTGCAAAAGCAATACCATCGAATTATAATGAGAAACTCGCTTTTAAAGTAATTTGGGAATCCTCAGATGAAAATATTGTAACTGTTGATGAAAATGGAAAAGTAACACCTGTTTATTTCGGTAATGCCGAAATAACAGTCAGTGTTGCAGATAAACCATCTGTAAAGAAGGTTATTCCTGTTGAAGTTTTAGAGAATCCAATTACTTCTATCAAAGTTGAAAGCGGTTTAATTTTGAAGCTGAGTATCAAAGAAAATGTGATTCCCATCATATCGCCATTAGACTATGCAGTTAGAGATTCCACTCTCATTTGGAAATCTTCTGATGAATCCATTGTAAAAGTAAAAGATGGCGAATTTGATCCTGTTGGTATAGGTTCAGCTGTTGTTACTGTTTCACTTAATAGTAATCCTGCTATAAATACAGAGATTCCTGTAATTGTTGGATTAAATCCTCATATGCTCGACCGCAAAAATTGGAAAATAATTGATTGGAATTCATGCATTTCCGAGGAACCTCAATATGTGTCCCTCAACCGTACTCCTGAAAAAATGCTTGATGGGAATACAACTACTTTCTGGGGATCGAAATGGGATAATCCTAAACCTCTTCCATATTATTTTATCTTTGACATGCAGAGTAAATATAAGATATACAAAATTAGTTTTACTAAACCTACCAACGACTCTTGGAGGGGAAATATTAAAAATGGCTATTTTGAGATTAGTAATGATAATATCACTTGGACGAAGCTGTCTGATTGGAGTGTTAGCAGCAATACGCCACGTACTCACACTTTCACTCAGGATGGATCTTCAGCAAGATATATTAAATTTGTAATTAGCGACTTTTTTGTTCCTACTAAAAACGGAGCACAATGCGATATAGCCGAATTTAATGTGTTGGGGGAAGAATAGATTGAAATTGCAAAAAAAATGTTTGGAAGAGCTCTTCCAAACATTTTTTTTGTATAAAACTAATTTCAGTTGAATAACGAATATCTTTCCCTAAAAAAAGCAGACTCCTAAAAGAGCAAAAATGAAAACAAAAAAGTATCAATTTAAAGGATGATTCAGCAGAATAATGATGTGGTATTGGATGTTGGGTGAAAGACTGATCATTCTCAGGATTGGAATAAATTTAATATAGAGAGATTACATTTTATAATAAGTATAATTAATTTTCTATGTATAAAACTTAAATTCAAGTATATGATTATAAAATGACATAAATTAAATGGATGTGGTGCAATTACTCATAATAAAAAAATCCAATAAGCATTAACAGCTCATTGGATTTTACTATTGCGGTATGGACGGATTGTGAA
>DHSL01000034.1:0-14800 GCA_002411345.1 Bacteroidales bacterium UBA5287
TCTGATGGATCAAAAGACTTATTTATTTGTATTGTACGGAGAATCAAGGATGAAAACTTTAATCATCACCAGCGGATTAGATCTGCGGTTGTTTCACTGATTGCCATTGGGGTTTTAATTATGCTTGTCCCGAATACGGCAAAGTTGAAACGATGCGGGAACGTGAAAGTCAGGTGTTTTATTGAGCGGGTCGATCCATGTATACCAATCAAAAGAATCTCCCAAACTCGTGCAATCTGCACGATATACTCCCATGTGAAAACCTTTTTGCAGGTCCAAATGCAATTTTTTCATTTCTGTAATAGGTAATCGACCTTCAATTGCATAACCTTTTTCTGTCAGTTTGGAAGCAACTTCACATCCTTTAAAACACCATGTTGTATCAAACTTACGATAAAATTTGGCTTTGTAATCGAGTACCTTACCGTTAGGAGCTACTTCCAGGCAATAGTATGTATCTAATGTCGGGGTAGGGCTTAAAAATAATTCCACTCTATCCCCCTCGGCGACGGTGTGTTTGTCAGAGTTATTAATTACTTTTATGTCTTTATCAATCACATTGAACGAGAAATTGAAGTAATGGTCTGAGAAAAAGCAACGAAAAACTGTATGGTTTTTCTTATCAAAAGCCCAAGGTGATTTCAGGCTTGAGATTACTGTGGCTTCATCCCATTCCGTACTGTCGATAATACCATCTAATCTAATTTCTAAAGATTGGTATACAATATAAAATACATCAGTTGAATTATTCATAAGTAAAATCCTTTGTTTTTCCAAAAAGGTGATTTTCACTTTTTAATCATCCTTTTGAAGTTGGACTTGGCTGCTGCGAGCATTATGTCAGTTTCATCCCCGATAAATCCTTTACAGTAATCGTGGGAAAACGGCAATCTTCTTTCAAGTATCTGATTACTCGTTTAATGTCTGTGAGTTTCCGGAAATGCTCATCTCTTTACTCTTTCTACGGCGAATGCAATCCGCCCGGTTATGGCACACACTTTCCTTAGTGGAAAGAGTGATGTTCTTCTTTTGGACAGTGGTGCCGATGTAAACGTCCTTATCGTTTGAGTCTTTGCCACTGATGGAGATTTTCTCCCTTAAAATCAGTTCACACGCTCTTTCCATATGAGAAGAAGGAAATGAACCAACTCCGGTGCTTCACAGGACATACGAGGTTGAAACTCCTGTCCTCCGCAAAAGTATTGGTATAATTGTTTTCACTCCATTGTTATACCACGTTTTCGTCAGAGAGATAGCGAATATGCTTCAGGGTCAACAATCCAGCCATCAAGCGAATGGGCTTTGCCGAACGTCCGTTATCGGGACAATACAAGGATGAAAACTCTCTTTCAAACTTTTCCCAACCAATTTTATTGGCCAAAATGGATAGCGGATGTTTTTATCTTTTTATCGTACTATTCCGGAAAATACATTGTTTCTGAAACGACCGAAAAATCATCTATAGCTCCTTCTTCAGGTAGATAAGTACTCACGTAACTAAAAGAACTTCCAAGTCGAGCGTCTTCAATCACTGTAGCTATTTCTGATGGGTTTACGGACCTTTTTGTTGTAATCCCTTCGACATTGCTATAGGTGATCACCACTACACAGTTTTCAACTACAGCTCTCCATACAATAGTAACTTTCCCTTCTTGTACAGTGACAGATCGGATTGAACGCGGTGCAAGGGTTGCCTGGTACTGGTCACCATAAGAAGTTGCTTCTGCTTCAGTGGAAACCGACATATCTCCATTTCCAGTATGAAAGAGGTTGAAAATATGATTTCCTTCTTCAACAGAATCAAGAATGATTGAATAGTAGCGGTTTTTATCTAAGCGAGAGAAATCTATAGGAATAGTTGCTTCATTAGCTCGATCATTCCATGTAACATGAAGATTCTTGATTCGAGGATCAGTATTCACCATCCACGTGATTTGGACTCTATTTTTCCCAGCTTTTGTGGAAACCGAATCTACCTTAGCAATATAATTTGTTTCTCCTTCATTATAAAAGGGGTAGACATTGTCATACATTCCACTACAGGAACAAAACAAAATATTGAAAAGTGTGAATAATAAGAAATAGTGTATTTTCATAATTATTATCAATTAAATGTTATTCTTGAGGTGCACCATAAAATTCTAATTCTCCTATAACCGTTCGTACTGGCATTGCCCAATTTTCAGTTATTTCAAAGCGGAGGTAACGAACAGGAGTTTCATTTGTACATTCTATATCAAAGCCAGCTAAAGCAGCAGCTAAATCTTCACTAGTGTTTTGTAAATCATCACCAGACGGTTTATATTGAGAAATATTATTCACATCACTAAGTAACTCCCAATCTTTTTGATAACCATTCACCCAATAGTTTGTATCTGAATTTGAAAAGTCAGGGTTCAATGTTCCATACACTTTCCATAGTTTAGGGCTGCAATTATTATATGGATTAGATTGACGATGCCAAAGTATATAACGGCTGAGCATGACAGGTTGCCCCAAATCAATCGTAAAAAAAACGGGGGAAAGACTAACAGCAACAGAAGTATACATACCAACCGCTATATTGCCGTCAAACATACGTGAGAATTGTCCCGCATCATCCTCATCCCGCGGAAGGGATAATCTTTTAAAAAATTTGGAATCTATCTTCTCCTCATAGAGTGGAGTTAGTTCGGCAAACAATGTGTCAGAGAGATTATTCCATCGATCTCGAACATATACACCAAATAATTCTTTCTTGGCCTCAAATCCTCGAAGTTTAAATTGACCCGAAGAAGCACTAGTGTATATAGTCTCGACCTCTTTATGGATTCCTGTAGAGTCTTTGACCAAAAGCCATAAAGATACATTTGATTCTGACGGATTGTCCCATCGTAGGGATACTCCTCCAAAAGAAGGACCCATCTTTATGGATTCGAAAATAGAAATGACAGGCGGGGTCAAAGGGTTAATTACAACATTTACTCCTTGTGAATAATTACCACTTCTGTCTACACTGTATAATTGAATTGTCTGAGCATCTGTAGAACCGAATCCGTATACGGTTAATGAGTTGGTATATACAGAGGCGGAAGTTCTTTGTTTTTTTCCATCTATTGTATAAACTGCTTCAACTAAAACAAGATCCTTATCATTGGGTAGATTATACGTGATCTTCGCTGCTCCTGGTAGATTTTCCACGTTAATTATACTTATTGTATCTGGCGCAATAGAGTCTGTTCCTGGTTGCCAATCAATGTTTTTATCTTCACAACCCATAAAAAATCCACACAAGCATCCAAAAATTAATATTGCTATTTTTCTCATGTTGTTAAATTTTAAAATTTTACCACCCGTAATTTTGTACTAGATTATTATTTACACTGAGTTCGTAATTTCTAATTGGTTGAAAATAGTTCTTAATGTTAAATACGTTCGGGGTGAAAATTGTTCTCATTTGGTAATAATCAGAAACTTCCTTTCCCAAAACATTCCACCCCTGAATCGGTTTTGAAAATTCTTGTTGTGCTTTTCTCCAACGTAATAAATCCCAATAACTTTGTCCTTCAAAAGCCAACTCTATCAAGCGTTCTTGATGGATAATTTCACGCATACCTGTTTTTGTTAAAGGCTTAGTAGGAACAGAAGAATAATTTGCCCAACTTTCCACTACTCCGCCCAGTGAGGCGCGTTCCCTAACTTTGTCAATATAAAAAAACACTTCATTATCGGGTGTGCTTTTTACCTCATTCAATGCCTCTGCATAAAGCAAATATAAATCGGACAAACGTATAATCGGAAACGAAAATTCATAATTAGTAAAAGATGTATTACCCACCACCGAATTTGGATGGACTAATTTTTTAACGCCATAACCTGTAGCTGAATACATGTTATTCGTAAAACGTCCACTCATCGACCCATTCTTCATGGAAGTGTAATTAATTTTTGAATAATCGTTTTCCGTATTTACTCCATTTCCGTATACCATACTTCCATCAAAATAGAGCGAAGCATAATAACGTATTTCGCGGTCAAAATTAAGTTTTGCAGTTGTAAACCCTTCCTTAATTAGAAATTTTTCGTTTGCTGTTGAATTTCTGACGTCATACCGATTCGCGTAATCCCATGAATTATCTTCTTCAATAGGAACTCCATTCTTGGAATAAAAACGTTCCACGGTACGAATCGTCGGATTGCCAACGCACGCAACATAGGCAGCTACAGCTGTTAAACCAACCTGTCGATGTGCAAGACTTTTTTGAAGTCCTGACGTCGATTGGGTACTTCCCCATATAATTTCCGGATTCCAACGTTCTGTAACTGATCCACGAATGTTCAATTTTGCTTTTGTTGATTCCGATAAATTATCAAATCCAATTGATTTGAAATAGTATAGCTCTACTCCATTTTCTTCGGCGCAAGTGATAGCTTCCTTTATTGCTGCTGCAGCCACTGACCATTTATTTGCATCATATTCTTGAGGAAATAAATGAATTCCCCGATTGTCTACCACGCTTGTATAGTTGCTGTTTCCATTAAACAGGGGGCTGGCAACCAATGTAAGGAGTTTAGCCTTTAAGGCAAGAGCAATTGGTTTTGTAATTCTCCCCATTTCTTCTGTCGTATTTTCAATTATTGTTGGCAAGATCGCTGCTGCTTCATCTAATAAATTTACAATGTATTCAGTTACTTCCTCTACAGTATTCCGGTAAATGGCTACTTCATCCACATCGGTTGAAACTGGTAAATTTTGGTCTACGATAGGAATTGGGCCATATTGACGAAAAAGGTAAAAATGATAATAAGCTTTTAGAAATTTTACTTCCGCTATCCATCGTTCTCTTTCCTCGTCATCGATATCACGAGGTAAATGGATATTCTCAAGAAAGATATTGCAATCGCGAATACCCGTCCAGAGATCAACACCTCCTCTCAATCCTTCCCATGTATTGATATAGGGTGAGTTGGCTGTTTGACCATCTCGTGCCATAAAATAAGCATATTGATTTGTACCTCCTTGTACGTAAGGCCATGTGAGTTCATCATTTAACATCCACATCTCATATCCGCCGAAGAAAGCAGGATTAGTACTTAAACTAGTATGATTGGGTAAATAAGAATAGCATGTGAATAAAAATTTCTCGGCATTGTATCTATTGGTAAATGCATTGTCAATTGTTGCTACGTTATCAGGAACGACATCTAAGTAATCGCTACAACTTATCGTTAATAAGGTTGAAAGCAAAAATATTTTATATGTTTTTTTCATTTTCATTTTTTTAGTTTAAAAATTAATATTCAGTCCGATGTTAATTACGCGCTGAAGTGGGTAGTCAAACCCATTACCTGCCATTTCAACATCCCAATCCTTAAAAGGACTGAGTACAAAAAGATTGGAGCCGCTCAGATAAAGACGGGCATTCTGAATGAAAATCTTATCTGTCCATCTCTTTGGGAAAGTATATCCCGTTTCCACTGTTTTCAATCGCAGAAAAGAACCATTCCGTAACCAATGAGTACTTTGTTGATTATTGTTTGTCATGGTATAATTGGATAATCGAGGCCAAAAAGCGTATACGTTACGGTTGTCTTCTGACCAATAGTCCTCTGCAATCATCTCTAGTAATGATTGATTATTTACAAAAGGAGTGATTGAACCTGGTGAGATAAAGAAAGACGAACGTCCTGATCCTTGAAAGAAAAATGAAAAGTCAAAATTCTTATAACCTAATGATGCTCCAAAACCGTAGACAATTTCTGGAGTCGTTGGAAAACCAATCGGAACCCGGTCATATGAATTAATAACTCCGTCTTTATTGATGTCTTTATATTTTATATCACCTGCATTGTAATCACCAAATTCTTGAAAAGGGGAATTCTCTACATCATATTCATCAATAAATAAACGTTCAGCTATCAAACCCCATGATTGTCCAATTTTCTGTCCTTCTCTTCTTATCCATGGAGTTGCTTCATAGGAGGGTTCTTCGTATACTAAATATTTCGCTGTTGCATAAGTGAAATTTCCCATAACTGTCGCCCAAAGATCATTATTGAAAAATTGTGAGTAATTTAATGAAAATTCAATGCCTTGTCCTGACACCTCCCCAATATTCGCTTGTGGAGATGCTTGTAGTCCCATTGTTGAAGGAATATAGGATCTCTCCTGTAAAATATTCGTTCTGTGTTCTCGAAAATAATCGCCTTGAATCTCAATTTTTTCGAACAAGGATAATTCTATGCCATAATTTTGTTTGTATGACTTCTCCCAAGTAATATAGGGGTCTGCATATCGCGAAATGGAAACCCCATTCTTACTATAATTACGTTCATTTCCAAATGTATACCCTCGACTGGAGTTGTTCATGTTCACTTCTGACAAATAAAAAAAACGATCGTCAGGATCTCCAATTTCATCATTTCCTACCAATCCATAGGATGCTTTTAGTTTCAACTTGGAGATTACCTTTTTAAGTGGTTCGAAGAAAATTTCATTTGATAGCAAATAGCCTGCAGCTATTGAAGGAAAGAACCCGAAACGATTCTTCTTACTGAATCTTTCAGACCCATTATATCCAAAATTCCATTCCAGAAAATAACGTGTGTCAAAATCATATGTTAGACGTCCCGCTAATCCTAAGTTCCTGTAAGGTAAAGATAATTGTAGACTTCCCGAATTTCCCACTCGTTTCTCGTACGAGGTCAATACAAAAAGTGCATTTAGGTTATGTAATTCTTGAACTGTTGTGGCGTATTGCATTGCACCTTCAAAATAAGTCGTACTGTAAACACTTTTCTCCCCTTCGCTATAAGTTAGGTATTCTGTTCCGGAAGCTTCATTCAATGGTGTTAAAAAATATTTATCAGTGCTCTTATTGTAGAAACCCATTGAGTAAAAATAAGGATTATAATAACGAGCTACATCAAAATAAGAATAACGGGTTGTATTAAACATCCCTCTCAAAGACAATCCTTTCAGTAAAAAATTCAAATCTTGCTTTAGTTCTAACTGTGCCAATACCAGTGTTTTGTTGTATTCTTTATAACCCTTGACCATGTCGGCATAAGGATTAATATAATTACCTGATCCATAGTTTCCAAAGAGAATATGTGTTGTGTAAATATTAGCATCATCTGGTTCAAAATATGCAGGAAATAAAACTGGATTAGTCTTCAATACCGAATTATAAACTGCTGTTCCTCCGTCAATTGGACCGGTATAATCGTCAAAAGTTCCATGTAATCTGAAAACGACTTCAGTTGAGGGCGTAACATTAATGTTCATATTTCCTCGTAGCAAATATTTCGTTAAATTGATGTTACTGTTGAAATTGTTCCGTTTGTCCACTTTCAATATGCCGTTGTCTTGATTCATGGATGCTGCAATATAATAGCGTGCAATATTCCCTCCTCCGCTAATATTCATATTCACACGTTGATTATTAGTATAATCTTTGAATAACATTTCCTGCCAATCATTAAAAGGATATACATAGGGATTACCCGTTCCTGTTTTGGCAATCTTCTCATCCGAATAAATTAGCGCTCCCAACGGATCACGTGTTTTAACCGCCTCGTTGTGCAAATTCATAAACAATTGTGGATCCTTTACCAGTTTTATGGTGCTTACGGGCTCAGACAAGCTATTCTCTATTCTGATGGATAACTTTGCTTTTCCCTCTGCTCCTTCTTTTGTTTTCACCATTATCACACCGTTTGCTCCTCTAGCCCCATACAAAGCTGTAGCGCTGGCATCTTTTAATATTGAAAAGCTTTCAATATCATCTGTATTAAGTCGTGCAAGATCGTTTGATGTCAATTCTACACCATCTATCAAGATTAATGGATCTTTCTTGCCAGCTCCAAACGACGTAACGCCTCGGATAAAAAAGGATGCATTATCCTCTCCTGGTTCACCACTTCGTTGATAGGATATAACACCGGCTAAGCGACCGGCAAAAGCTGTGGTCAAGTTGCTACTTGGAACTTGAAGTTCATCGGGCGCAATTGTCGATATGGATGAGACTACACTTTCTTTTTTTTGTTTTGCAAATGCAACAACAGTAAGTTCTTCGAGTTCTTTTCCTTTGTCTCTTAGTATAATATTTAACTCTTGATCATCAACTACTGTAATTATCTGATCTTCCATCCCCAAAAAGGATACCAATAATTTATCCCCGCGAGAGACTATAATTGAAAACGTTCCGTCCAAATCCGTTACTACTCCCCGGGTGCTTCCTACTAATACTAAGCTTGCCCCTGGCAATGGGCCTCCTTGTTCGTCGGAGACTTTGCCTTTTAGTGTGAAATCATCTTTCTGTTTATTAACGACAAACGAATTTTTCATATTGGTCACTCCTCCGGAATAACCAGAAAAGGATATGAATAGAAAGCATATTATCAATATTAATTTGTTGTCAACGTGTAAAGAATATAAATTTGTCATAACTTATTCATGGTTTTTAATTCAATTATTTCAAAAACAAGCATTGTTTTCACTTTTACTGCTTGGGAAAATAAGGGATACTTACTTAAATAAACATAATATTCGTACTATTGTACTCAACGGACAAACATTGTTAAAGGTATTTTAGCCAGATAGATGGAAGCTAACGGTGTTAGGTGAGAAGAATAATAGCTGACCCACAATTGATCTCTTTCGATAACAAACCCAGGATAACTGGTGTCGCCTCCCGATGGTAGCACATATGCTTCTTGAAACTTTTCTGTACCGTTACCTGTCAACAGAACAGTTTTTGCAAACGATGTATAATGAGATCGTGTCCCCATCACGACTAAACTATCGTTTACATGTATGAAATCTGGTCCACCAAGCCGAATATCCATCTTTTTCCACGTCCAGGCAGTATATGGAAAACGACTTTTCCCCAAATATCCCATTTGGTCGCCAGTCTCTCTCCTGACCATCATAATCATATCACCAACAGAATCAAAACGGACGGTCGCTTCATTAGGAAAATCAGGGATGTCAAGTTTGGTTACCAGGTCGTAGTTAATGCCGTCTTCTGTTGAGAGCAAGCTCAAGCAAGCATCTCTGTTTGCGGTCATCGAGTACATAGCTGTATAGCCAACGTCGTTATGCCATGTTACCCTCCAGATCCAATCCATTCCATTGCCTGCATTATTGCGGATCTTAACCGGGGCTGGCTTTGAAAAGTTCTCTCCGTCTTTACTGAACGAAACCTGAGGAATTCTCCCCGTTAGCTTCTTCTCCTCGTAGATCGATCCTCCGATTGTAACCATAAGTCTGTTATCGGGGGTAACGGAAAGTTTTGGATCCCTCAAATCATAGTTGTCTTTTCCAAACAAAGCAACTGATTTCCAGTTTTCTCCGTCGGTTGATTTTAAAATACGGACCTTGCCTTCTGCTTTTCCAGAAGAGTCGAAAATATGACTGTCTCCTTCCCTGAAAGAGCAATAATAAGCATCTTTAAATTTGATTAAAGATGTGAAAGCGTTGTGTTTACCGTTATCCCAAATTTTTTTTACCTGAACACAATTATTTTGAGAAAATAAGGTGAAGGAAAAAATAGTTAAAAAAATAAATAAAATTTGTTTTTTCATAGATCTGATCTTTTAATTGTTCGTTTATTATCAATATAGCTTATCACGGTTCCGACGATTATACCTCCAAGTAATGAAAGAGTCATTATCCACAGGGAGGATATTCCGAAAATCTCAAAGAATGCAATCAAAATGGCAATGATTAACGAAGTTATTCCTGCTAAAGAAGTTGCTTTGTCTGTTGCAAAAGGTATGAACAATGCCATGAAGAACAGCACGAAAAGCGGTGCAACTACCAAATTGACGACTTTCTGTATCACATCAAATAAATTCCCGGTGATAAAAGGAATAAAGAAGCTGGAAAGCGCCACGATTATTCCAATAATTACCGATGTTTTTTTTATAAATTTTAAATCGGATGATTCATCTTTGTTCTTTTTTTTCTTTCTTCTCACTATTTCCTCCGAGATTACAGCCGAACTTGAATTAAGTCCCGATGACAAACTGGACATGGCTGCCGCCATTATTGCAGCCGCTATCAGTCCGGTTATGCCGGTAGGAAGCCCCAGCCTTATATACATGGGAAATAGTGTGTCGGCTTTATCGTATATAGTTCCCCCGCCTTCCAGCATATGAGGATTTAAGGTAAAATAAGCCATCACGCATAATCCCGTAACGACCAGTAAGATCTGAATGAAACTGGAGCCCCAAAGTGAGACACCATAAGAACGCCTTGCCGATTTAACATCTTTCGTGGATAAATACCTCTGGATTGCCATTTGATCAGAGCCGGCTGTGCAGACTTGCCAAACCAATGTCATGATAAATATGTTCCCTACGGTCATTCTTTTGATCGGATCTATCATGAACTCGACTGGTTCCCAATGAGAATATATGGATGGATCGAGCAGCGATTGTACGGAATCCAGTTTGCTTGTTATGAAAATTATGGTTACAATAAGTCCGAAAAACATAATTACAGATTGCGCAACGTCTGTTTTTACCACTGCTTTAATTCCCCCCATTGTAGTATATACAACGGTCAGTAGTGATAATATTATACTTATTAACGGAACAAGGGATCTGCTTAAGTTAAAAATTGGAACAAATGCGGTATCCACTGTTGCGTATATAATTGTAGTCATCCACAAAAAGCGCAGACTCAGAAAGAAAAGAACAGCCAGTTTTCTTGTCCTGGATCCGAGTTTTATTTCCAGAATCTCGTAGGCACTTTTCACTTTCATGTTCATAAACTGAGGAATCAGAAATCTCCCAACAATCCAACTTGCAACAGGAAATGCCAGAATACCCGTTAAAAATACGGGCCCGTATTTTATTGTCTCACCGGGGTAGGAAAGGTAACTGAGTGTGCTGAACATGGTGGCAAATAGAGAGATGCCGATCATGAACGGATTCATTGATTTTCCTCCGAGGAGATAATCTTCAGCCGTTTTATTCTTTTTGGAAGAAAAGTACCCCAGCAGCAGCATCAGCATGAGGTATACGATTACTATTGACCAGTCCAGGAATGTAAGTTCCATATTTTCAATTTTTTTTAAACCCGATGGCTTTGAGATACGCAAAGGAGACTGCAGAAAGTATATCCTTGCCCTGATCGTTGAGATCATTTTCAGAATTGAGAGAATGTAATTTTAACAATTCTGCTTTAATGAAATCGAGATCATCGGGGTCTGAAAAATTTCCTAATGCAACAAAGGCCTCGTATTTATTAATTTTATTATCACTATTGGCAAGTCTTTTTAAATTATTTCTGATAATAGGGATGTCCCGATTGCTCCTCTCTTGATCTGGACAGGTGCTTAGTGCGCCGCATAGCAGGTAAACTGCAATTGGAGATTCGAGTGATTCTGTAAGAGCTAAATCCACTAGCTTTTTCCATTGATAATTGCTTATTCTTCCCAAAAATTTGGTCCCGTAAGCCATAACCTGCCTATATTCGAGGTTTTCTGAATTCAATTGTTCGAATAAACCGGTGTAATCAATGGAGGATGCATTGGATTCAGGATAGACTGATGACCAGTTGACATATGCTTCTAATTTATTGTTTTGACCAGCATCGGTCATTTTAATTCTATCGTATTTTTTCAACGAAAAAGATAGTTTTGCCAGACTTTCAGCTGCATGGATGATGTCTTTGTTATCGGGATTCAGATATACCTCTAGGATTTTCCCGATATACATGTTTTTTTTATCTGCATCATTTTCATTCAACGCCATGCACCTCCAGTAGCCGATTCTCATTTGAGGTTCAGATTCATATTTGCTTATCCGGTCTTTTAAAATGATTTCTGCCTCTTTGTTTAGCCCCAGATCGATCAAGAATTCTATAGAATGGATCTTGTTCCAAAAGGCGGAATCATCCATACTTTCGTATAAGTTCTCAATCGCTATTTTGCTTAGATCCACGTATCTATTACAAGTGCAGTTGAAACTATATATAACGGATAACGTCAGTAGGAGAGAAGCCGTATTCTTCATGACAGGTAAAATTTGTCTGCAGTGCTAAATCCAATCGAATTCTTTTAGTCTGTCTTCCAGTAATTTCATTTCCTCGCTACTCAGATTTCGTAACGGTAACCTACAGGGACCACAGTCAATGCCAACAATGTTTAGTATTGCTTTTATACTCACAATTGAATTTTCGTATTCCAGTAGCAATTTTATAAATTGATTTGCTTCATGTTGCAATTTCGCTGCTTGTGTTATGTTCCCACTTTTGAAACTGGACAATATTTTATTGAATTGGACCGAACTTACATTGTAGGATGTGCCTATTCCTCCTTTTCCGCCGATGGCCAGTCCAAGTAAAAGACTTTCATCGTGTCCATGCAATATGTCAAATTTATTATGCTCATAATTAATGCATTCCTGCTCTTCCATGGTGTTGTACGAGGTATATTTCAATCCCCTCAAATTGGGGATAGCTTTTTGACCTTCTTTTAAAAATTCAAGCATGTTAATGCTTACCCCTGACACGTTGGGAATGTGATAATAGTAATAGGGTATACCGGGAGCATTTTCTGCAATAAGTTTGTTAAAATCAACCAATTCTCTTGTGTTGCGTGGTGGTAAAAAACAAGGTCCCATACAGGATATTGCATCAACACCGATTTCTTGTGCATGTTTTGCCAATTCTCCAGCGATTTTGTAACTTGTGCTTCCTACGTGAACCAGTATTTTTAGGTTGTCGGAATACTTCATCCACTCTTCTGCCTCTTTTTTCCGTTCAACGGTGTCCAGAAGTAATCCCTCCCCTGTCGTCCCACATACGAAAACCCCATTTACTCCTCTTTGGATAAGGTAATTGGCATATGCGTCAATGGTTGATAAATTTATTTCTCCCCCGGCTGTCATAGGTGTTACTACTGCAGCGATTAGACCCTCGAAGTTTGTCGATCTCATATTGTCGTGTTTTTGATTTTTCTTTGCTCTTTTATGTATAAATAATAGGCCATTAGGTGTCTCTTGATCACGTCCTCATAATATTGCTGATCCCTTTTTTCTATTGCGTCTAAAATATCTGAATGGGAGGCAAATAGATTTTCATTCTTAATCTTTTTATTGTACGGATCAAATTCTGATTGGTTGTCATGAGTAAAACGATAAATGGGAATTAAAATTTCTTGTAAATCGTTGATTACCTGGTTTTCAGATATTTTGTATATGCGGGAATGAAATTCAATTTCATTCTCTGTGGAGAGCATCACATAGGCATTCTTAGGAATCTTGGGAGGTAATATGTTATGTAAGTCGTTAATGTCCTCATCTTTAATGTTTTCAAACAATGTTGGTATAATTCCAATCTCAAGTATATACCTTAGTTCCAGCAAATCAATAATTTTCTCTTTACCTATAAATTTCGGATCAATTATTCGTGTCAGGTTGTCTTTTAAACTTGGCTCTCGCATAATGATGCCGTTCCTTTTACGACTTTCAATAATACCAAAAGATTGCAATCTGCTTAAGGCCTCTCTAACTACATTCCTGCTTACATGGAGTTTTGTTGAAAGTTGATTTTCATCGAATGGAAAATTCTCCCCTGGTTTCAGATTAGCCCCTTTGATATAATTAATAATCGCTTCTTCAGTCAGGTCTACCAGCGTTGTTGCCCCTCTGCTTATTTTCAATTTGTTCATTTTGTCGGTATTATATAGTATATGTATAATATGTCCTACATATTAATTTTGCAAATGTATGCATTTTATTGAGCTTTTAGTGTGAAAATAAGTTAAAAATATATAATAATAAAGGCTGTGCAGGGAATATAGTTTACAGCAAATGAGCTTTTGCCTTTGAAAATCAGGTTAAATCAAAACTAAATCAATTTGTATAGCATGTCCCATGAAATAAAACTTCCCGGCTACATCGATTTGCAGCCGGGAAGTCATTCAACGGGTAGACGATTAATACCGTCTTCTGTTGTAACCGTTGTCGTTTCTTTCTGTTTTCGGGCGGGCCATGTTTACGGTGATTGTTTTTCCTTCAAAGTCGCTGTTGTTCAGTTCATCGATGGCTTTTTGAGCGTTAGCGTCGTTTGGCATTTCTACAAATCCGAAACCCCTGGAGCGACCGCTGTCCCTGTCTTTTATTATGTTGGCAGAAGAGATTTCACCGTATTCTGCGAATAATTCCTGTAAGCTTTCCTCTGTTGTGTCATAGCTTAAATTTGATACATAAATGTTCATTTTCTTGTTTTTTTAATTGTTGTTTAATTTTAGTAATGTGTCTTTATTATTTTTCTATTCAAGGATAGTAATATTTACTGCGTTCATTCCCATTTTTCCCCGTTCCAGATCGAAAGTAACGATGTTTCCTTCCTCAATTGAGGCAAAAGCATTGTTGATATGGAAAAAATATTTTTCGCCTGAATTGGTCTTTTTTATAA
This sequence comes from Bacteroidales bacterium UBA5287, assembly GCA_002411345.1. GTDB lineage: Bacteria > Bacteroidota > Bacteroidia > Bacteroidales > Dysgonomonadaceae > UBA5287. The sequence continues at coordinate 14,414 of DHSL01000034.1, forward strand.
ATCCAAAACCTCTGTCGGAGTTAAAAAAGTCCACTTTACCGGTCAGCGGTACGATTTCCTCTTCTTCTTTTTTAGGCGTTGAAATGACGATACTTTCTATCGCGACTTTTTCTTGCTTTTTGGGTTCAGGTGGAGTGTCGGTAATGTTTCCGAACTCGTCCACGTATGCAATCATGTCTTCAAATGATTTACCTGCATTGCTCTTCTTCCGATGTTCTCTGCGCTGCTGTTTTTCCTGTTTTTTTTCTTTTCTCTTTTTTTCGAATTCTTTTTTAATCATTTTATTTAATTTGCGATTATCCGAAACCGGTTTGTACTAAGGGTACCTCCCTTCGTTAATCGATGTTGTTTTTGTTCTTTGAACCATTTAATGCGCTATCTCCTTAC
>DHSL01000034.1:15150-15392 GCA_002411345.1 Bacteroidales bacterium UBA5287
CACGATTTGGGTATTTCGTTGCCGGCATTGACGCTATCTAAAAAATCTCCCTGAAAAGCGCGCCCCGGCATACCCACCGGACTTTGAATAATCATCAGGTCCGATTGTGAGGAGTTGACATACATTTGCTTAAACGCATCTGAAGCGTCACACTCATCGGTTGGCACAAAGAGACTTCCTATCTGTACGCCTGATGCTCCAAGCTGAATAAAACGAAGGATATCTTCCCCGGTAGAAATTCC
>DHSL01000034.1:15557-16561 GCA_002411345.1 Bacteroidales bacterium UBA5287
CAATTACGGGAATTGTTTTCTTGCCTTTGTAACTTGTGGCAATTGCCAGCACTTCCGGAACTAGCTTTTCCAAGGAGTAATTCGCATCCTCCAGATTTTCTCTCTTAAAACCGAGGTGGCCTCCTGCTTTGGGGCCTTCTACCACAAGGGCATCCGGGAGATAATTGTAATTGGTGTGCCACTTTTCGCAAATCACTTTTGCGGCACGTGCTGATGATACGATGGGAACGAGTTTTGTATCGCTTGAGGTTGATAAGTAGGATGGTAAATCCAAGGGCAATCCCGCACCTGCAAAAATAATATCGGCCTTTTCAGCAATTGTGGTGCGTACCATATCGGCGAAATTTGACAAAGCAACCATGATGTTTACACCGATTGTTCCTTTGGACTTTTCGCGAGATTTACGCAATTCTTCTTTCAGTCCCCAAATGCAGTCTTTCAGGTAATCACCCGGTTTTCCCCGATACAGTAATCCTAATCCCGCACTCGAGATCACTCCAATTCCTCCTTCGTTGGCTACCGCCGAAGCTAGGCCTGAAAGTGATATGCCAACACCCATACCGCCCTGAATTATGGGTAGCATAATTTCTTTTTCTCCAATAAAAAATGATTTGAACATCTCTGTAAATGGGTGTAACGATGTTGATGTATTGCACATGAACACCTGGTTGATCCAAACAAGAAAGCTGATTTTGAGGTCGATTTAGACGATGAAAAGACTTACCCGATGAGGATAATGCAAAGCATTGCTGTGAAGGATATCAATATAAACTTGATTGTCTAGACTGCAAAGATACAACATTTTTATTGATTTTCGGCTATTTCAGCAAATGTAGTTCTGAAAAATAAAAACCGCAGCAAACAGATGATTTGCTGCGGTTTTGCTATTGTTGATAATCGTTTCTAACCGATTTTACTTCACCTCTTCGAAATTGAGCGTATGTGAATATCAGCTAGTTATGTCTATATGGTACAAATACTATACTGATATTATATATGCAAAA
>DHSL01000032.1 GCA_002411345.1 Bacteroidales bacterium UBA5287
GTTTACAGCAACCGCGAAGTAAATACCAACAGAATAATTACTTTCCAACGGAAATCGGATAAAGTCTCCGAATACCTTAACGAAGCTTTTGCAAATACTGATATCGGCTACGATTTTGAGAACAACTATATTGTCCTTTCAAAAAAAGCCCAACAAACAACTAACATTCTTACTAATTTGGAGCAAACAGCCCAACAGCAAGGAAAAACCGTAAAAGGAACCGTTACCGATTCAAACGGAGAACCAGTTATTGGCGCTACGGTTATAGTGCAAGGCGATGCTAGCAAAGGTACGGTTACCGATATCGACGGAAATTTCACCCTTTCCGGAATTCCGGAAGATGCAGTCTTATTGTTCAGTTATGTTGGAATGAAAGCGCTGGAAGTATCTCTTAAAGGAAGGAGTAACGTATTGGTGGTGATGGAGTCAGATTCGGAGATGCTCGAAGAGTTGGTGGTAGTGGGATACGGAACACAAAAGAAAGCAAACCTAACCGGTGCTGTAGGGCAAGCTGATCCGAAGCAAATTGAGAACCGCCCAATTCCCAATATTGCTGTTGGTCTTCAAGGCATTATCCCTAACTTGAACATTAGCATGTCAAGTGGAGTGGCCACAGAGGTGCCTAGTTTTAATATACGTGGAATGACTTCGTTGACCGGAGGAACTCCTTTAATTGTCATTGACGATGTGCCTTCAACAGTAGAACAACTGATGAAATTGAACCCCAGTGATATTGAAAATATATCTACATTGATGGATGCTGCATCGGCAGCAATTTATGGGGCTAGAGCGGCCTTTGGTGTGGTGTTAGTGACCACCAAAAATGCCCAAAAAGAAAAATTGATTGTGACTGTAGGTTCAAATGTTTCTTTCCGCAGGCCTATCACTATCCCTCAATTTGTAACTGAGCCTGATACCGTTGTGTCATTACGGGTGCTTGGAAGTGGTTTGTGGTATTCGGTAAAGGATATCTATGGTTCGAATGATATGGACTATTTACATGCTGTAGCCAGAGGAGAGGCCGACCCAATAAGATTAAATCCGGAACAACCAGATCGGTGGCAGTATGCAGGAAGTACCGACTGGTTTAAAGAAGCAGCCAAAAAACATGCAATATCTCAAAACCATAATTTCTCAATTTCAGGAAAAGAGAAAAAGGTTAATTATTATTTCTCCGGAGCCTTTAACAGGCAAGGTGGTTTGTTTAAAATTGCAAAAGAGGATTTTGACCGTTACAATCTTCGGTTTAAAATCAATTATAATTTGACTCCCTGGTTGGTACTGTCGAATAATTCTGGATTTTCCTACGATATATACGATGAATCATCCCGAAGGATAGATGTTCAAACCTTGTTTGAAACCCCAACTTTCGATATGATCAAAAATCCTGATGGTTCTTGGACTGCAAGAGGAGCTTCCGTGTTCGGAGCTATAAAAGATGGAGGGAGAAGGGTCTCCAAAAATAATAATTTCAACACAACATTTACAGCGAAAGCCACCTTATATAAAGACCTGGTTTTTACAGGTAAAGCCTCTTTTCTGAAAGCCAGTTATGACATGTCGGCATTTTGGATCCCTATCCCCTACAAACTGGGACCCGATCATGTTGAAATCTATCGCCCTTTAAAAGAGGCTCAGCGTGAAGCTCAGTCAAAAAACCAAAACGTTTTTGATTTATATTTTGACTATGATAAAGAAATCGGCAAGCATAAAGTGCATTGCTTGGCGGGGTATAATCAGGAATATTATTACAATAACTGGTTTTGGGCATCTAACAAAGACTTAATCAGTGAGAATGTGCCTTCGATTAATTTAGCTACAGGCGATCCTTTAGTTGGGGAAAACATTGACGATTGGGCTACCCGGAGCGTTTTTTACCGATTAAATTACAACTTCGATAACAAATACCTTTTTGAATTTAATGGGAGATACGATGGGACCTCTAGGTTTCCAAGCAACAAACGATTCTGTTTTTTCCCTTCAATATCGGCTGGATGGAATTTATCGAAAGAAGAATTTTTCAAACCTCTTAGTTCCTATGTGAATTATCTGAAACCCAGAATTTCTTATGGTAATTTAGGAAATCAGGATGTGAGTTCCTATTTCTACTTACCCAGTATGTATTCCGGTAAAACCGAGGCGATTATTTACGGTGGCAATAAACTTGATCAACTTACCACTGTTTATGCACCAGGGCTGGTATCCCCCAATTTAACCTGGGAAACAGTTAGCACAATAAATTACGGGGTAGACATGGGTTTTCTCCAAAATCGTCTGAGCGCAACATTTGACTATTATCACCGCAACACATACGACATGCTGACCCCGGGTAAAACACTGCCAGCTGTTTTAGGGACTTCATCTCCAAAAATGAATGCTGCCGATTTGATTACCAAAGGTTGGGAACTAACGGTTTCATGGCGAAACGAGGCGAAAATACTGAAATCACCCTTTAATTATTCTGTTAAAGCAATTCTTTCAGACAGTCGGGCATGGATTACCAAGTATGATAACCCTGACGGCAAATTAAGTGATTACTATGTTGGTTATGAAATTGGGACAATCTTTGGCTTTGTTTCCAACGAATTATTCCAATCTCCCGATGAATTAAAGAATCATGCCAATCAAGGAATGTTGTGGACTTATCCTGACAAAGTACCCCCTGGACCAGGTGATATTAAGATTGAAGATCTGAATGGCGACGGAGTAATCAGGACAGGCAATACCATTTACGACCTGCAAGATCAAAAAATTATTGGCAATTCATCTCCTCGTTACCGGACCAGCTTTATGTTCGACTGTAATTGGAAAGGAATTGACTTGAGCTTGTTTGTTCAAGGAATCCTGAAGGGAGACTATTATCCTGGCGACACATATTTTTGGAGCGTTTATCAAACTCCCTGGATGAACGTAACTAAATGGCATCTTGACAATATGTGGACTCCCGAAAATACCGACGCTTATATGCCCCGCTTAAAAGGGTATGCCGCTTCGTGGTGGGGTGGTGGCGAACTGATTCGGGCAAACACCCGCTATTTACAGAAAAGAACTTATATGCGACTTAAAAATGCCAGCTTGGGATATTCCCTACCAGAATCCCTAATTCAAAATGTGAATATTTCTGGAATTCGATTCTATGTCAGTGGTGAAAACTTGTTTACATGGACTGCATTTGAAAACAAAAATTGCGATCCCGAGACATTGGCAAAATATCCACTTCAGAAAACATTTTTATTTGGTGTGAATTTTACATTTTAAAAGAATTAAAGTTTATGAAATCAACATGGAATCTTAAAAAAACATACACAACCTCTCACACTACTGGGAATGAGAAGAATGAATGACCATGCTGGTTAAATAAAATAGCATAATCAATAAACAATTTTAATGAGATGAAAAAAACATTATGCATAATAACAGCTTCAGTCGCATTGCTAGCCTGCAATGATGATTTTCTGGAGCGTTATCCTCAAACGAGTATCGTAGAAAAGAATTTTTTCAAAACAGTCGCTGATCTTGAAACTTATTCAAATCAGTTTTATGACTATCTATATGTCGAAAACATCGACCGCAATACCGATAATACCACTATTGAAAAAGGTAACATCAGGTCCCTTATGCTAGGAACCATCACTGCAGATAATGCTGGCGGATGGGACTGGGGCTCTTTAAGGGCCATTAATACGCTGCTCGATAATTCATTAAATATAGAGGGAGATGATCTGGAGATCAACAAATTTAAGGCTGTTGGTAAATTCTTCAGGGCACGTTTTTATATCGACAAGGTTAAAACCTATAGCGATGTTCCTTGGTATGGGAAGGTACTTACTGATACCGATATTGATTTGTTATACAAAGCTAGGGATACCCGTGAGATAGTCGTTGATTCAATTATTGCCGACCTTGAATATGCCACAAAATATATGGGGGAAAGCAAGCATAAAACGCGATTTTCAAAGTGGGCTGCCTTTACTGAATTGGCAAGATTTTGTCTCTACGAAGGAACTTATAGGAAATACCACGAAGGAGAAGCTGATTTGCATGTGGTGAAAACACCAGAGTATTTTCTAAATAAAGCCATTGCTGCTGCCAGTGAGGTGATGGAATCCAAAAAGTTTGATATTTATTCAACCTCAAACTTTGACACCGACTACGGTAGCCTTTTTAAATCGTATGAACTGAATGACAATTGTGAAGTTATCATGTACCTTGCTCACGAAGAGAATAAGCGGGAAAACAATTCAGGAAAAGTACTTGATTATGAAAACGGGATTAGCCGTTCCTTTGTCGATTCGTATCTTTACAAGGATGGATCCTTTGTTCCCCGTAGTGTTACCGATACTTTACAGATAAATTATATTTTTGAAAATCGGGATCCAAGGTTAAAGCAGTCAATCATGTATCCCGGCTATGTGCTGTACAAAATCAGGGCCCACAAATTGCCCATAAACAAAACCGGAGGATACGGACAAATCAAGTTTTTACCCGATGAGAGCAAAAACCATTTGGCCATTTATGTTTCGGCTTCCACATCACTCCCTTTATACCGGTATGCTGAATTATTACTGATATATGCAGAAGCAAAGGCTGAGATGGGAGAACTCACCCAGGCTGACCTGGATAAAACGATAAATGTTTTGCGAAGAAGAGCCGGTATGCCCAATCTATTTATGAACCCTCCTATCGATCCTATGATGGCTGAAATGTACAACAATATTAAATCAACACAAAGTGCTGAACTGTTAGAAATTCGAAGAGAAAGAAACATTGAATTGTTTGCCGAAGGATTTAGGTATGACGACCTGATGAGATGGAAAATGGGCAAAGTTTATGAGTTCCCTCAGCAGGGAATATATGTGCCTAAATCGGGACTAGTTGATATTACTGGCGACGGAAGTCCAGACTATTACATCTGTGATACTGACGAAAATATCCCTTCAGACTTGCCCGGGGATATTTCAATTGAGATTACCTCGAAAAGCAATATTCCGTATTTTCTTGAATATGGAGATCACGGACATATCATGTTCAAAGCCGAAAAAAACGGATTAGGTAGTTTTGTCGAGCCTAAGTATTACTACCGTCCTGTCCCTACTTCTCAACTTAATTTAAATAAAAATTTAAAACAGATTTTTGATTGGGATTAATATTAGTTAAAAAAGATAGACATTAAAATAGGCCACGTCAAAAAACGAATAGCATTTATTGTACATGGCGAATTTTATCGAAAAAACAAAAATTAAATGAAATGAAGAATATTTATAAAATCATACTGGGACTATCTTTGATAGTAGTGGGTTGCCAGCAGGGAGTAGATATTGATGTGTCAATTATTCCAGACAAACCATTTATAAAATCAATTACTCTTGCCAATATGGATTCTACCGGGATTATTCGAAATCCCATAAGTCAAACCAATGTGATAGACACCATTAACTTTATTGATTCGGTATTTGTAAAAGACCGTTCGGTTAATTTTTCAAATATCTGGGCACAGGCATCTCTCGAAGAAGGTTGTACAATAGAACCTCTTGGCGATTCCCCGGCTTTTGGTGAATATGGAGATTTCTCGAAACCCACAAAATATAAAGTTATTTCCCCTACCGGAAGAAGTGCCGAATGGACCGTCGTGGTTGACTTTGAAAAAATTGTAATTAATTGTAAAGTCGATAACTGGGTAGGTAATATTTTCTGTAGCGATGGCATCTGGAGCAGCTACAGTCCGGGATATTGCACAGGCACTAAAGTTTCCAGCAGTTGTGACAGATTAAACCTGACATTCCCTTTTTGGGACGACGAAGCACTAATGGCAACTTTCGAACTGGAGCTAGGGGATTATGACCCCGAGTTATTTTCCGGAAAAATCACCCTTTTAGACGATGTACACCTTGTTGGTTCAGGATATGATGTTACATTCCATAAGGGTGATGCGGGAACTTATAGCCTACTTTCGGGGGTGATGGAGTTGGTAATTGACTTTAGCGGATACGATATAGGTGACGATAAATATAAATTTACTATTAAAGGACAATAAGTAGAATATTAACAATAGAGGTATTACCCAATTACGGCTATCATTCAATAAGCAGTGATAGCCGTAAATATCTCGATACGTGCATCTGTTCCGATTGATCCTCTAAAGGGTTTAATTTTTAGATGGTGCTTGATCCACTAAAAAACTATTTCTATTAAAGCAACTGTTTAATTTTAAAAAATGCCATATTTTGAGCCACACAATAATTAATTATAAATAAAATGAACACAATTGATGTTTTTACAAATGAGTACAAGGTAACAAAAAAACAAATACGATGGGTTGCATTATTAACCTTTATCTGTTCGCTGTATATTCCACTTGCTTCTTTTGGGCAAGAGATAAAAGTAATGACATACAATATCTATCATGGGGAAGAATATTATTCTCCGGGTGAGAAAAATTTGGAAAAAATCTCTGCAATTATCAATAAATACAAACCTGACTTTGTTGCCATGCAGGAAGTAGATAGCATGACCAATCGTACGGCAACAATAAATAACGGGGTAAAAATGGATGTTATAAAAGAACTTGCTGCCATGACCGGGATGTATGGTTTTTTTGGTAAGGCTATTCCTTACAGCGAAGGAGGTTATGGCGAGGGTGTCTTATCGCGTTTTCCCTCCAAGTCCATGTCTTATAACCTGCCGACTCCATCAGGTGGTGAAGGTCGTGCTTTACTGATGATAGAACATACTTTTTCAAACGGACAAAAAATTATATTTGCCGGGACCCATCTGTGCCACCAGTTTCCCGAAAATAGGCTGGCTCAAACCAAGGCAGTCTGCAATATTCTCAAAGACTCAACTATTCCTGTAGTTATGGGGGGAGATTTAAATTTTACACCAGATTCGCCCTCTTACCAAGAAATAACTAAATATTTTGAAGATGTAGCAAAAATGAGGGGGAAAGCCAAGTACACATTTTCTTTTGACGAACCCTCTTCCCGGATCGATTATATCTTTGTCTCCAAAGGCCATAAATGGCGTATTAAAAATGTAAAAGTGATAAAGGAGAATGCCTCTGATCATATGCCGGTTTTAGTCACTTTGGAGCTGAAAAAATAGGTTTTTAAATACAACCATATTGGTCGGATTTGGTTAAAATTGCAGCAATAAAGAAATGAAAAATAGCTTGCTTTTGGTTTTCTTATTTAATTAAACTGAATTCCTATGATAAAAAAACATAT
>DHSL01000019.1 GCA_002411345.1 Bacteroidales bacterium UBA5287
TCTTCCAAAAACTCCAAAATCCGGTTGAGCTTCTGTTTATCATCCATTACCGAACGGATGATGGCAAGTATTTGGTCTAATGTGTTACTCATATTTGTCTCCGTATTTGTTGGTGAATTTAGCACCTTCACCGTAATATTCATAAAATACTTCAGCAATTTCATCTGCAAAACCATATCCGCAAGGCGACGCGTATTTTACGCAATCAACGCAACGCAATTTGAAGTCATCCAACAAATTATTTTTCTGCATATATTTTAATGCCGATTGAAAATTTGTTGCGGCGCTGTCATAAAACTGTTCCCACATATCGCCGTAATCGTATGTAAATCTACAGGCATTTTCGGCAAGTGTAAGCATTAAATCAGCCAAAAGAATTGGTGATGGGTGTAACGTACGAAAATTGGCAATGGCTTTCTTGCAAACAGAGAAGCGAGTTTTAGGATCACCGTGTTTTGTGGTTGAGTAAAATTCCTGGACAATGATTTTCTTGTACTTTTCAAACATTTCCTGTTCGTTGGGATTGAGATAATACTCCATAAACTCTTTTGCCGGCTTCACATTATCGTAAACCTGCATAACAAAATCGATTACCTGCTCTTTGGTTAGGGATTTTAAGTGGGTTTTGAGGTTGGATTTGGACATGGGAAAATATGTAAATAATTATAAAATAAAATCTTCTGTTAAATAATTTTCCGGTTCATTTACTTGTAATCCAAGTTCAGCATTATACTTTCTTTTGATTATATACGCTGTCTTTCCAAGTAATTTCTCTGAGTTTCTTAATTCGTAAGGAAACTCTTTCCTATTGATTTCCCCTTTTTTAAACATCCCGATAAAACGAGTTTCACGAATTGAGACCATTAAACCTTCTGCTTTAATAAATTCGCTATTAGACAAATATCCTTGATATTTTGAAACCAAAGATACTGGGAGTACTTTTTTTCCATCAAATTGTTTGTAGAAATTTTCTTCGCATTGTTCGCTATTCATTAATGGAACCAATTCATTATCCAAAGAATAAGAGAGAAGCCGTTTAGTTTCTTCAAAATCATTTTTACTTACTTCATTCCATTTTGGATATACAATATCCATCATTTTTTGAAGTTCTGCTTCGGAGATTATTCCGTTACTCTCATCGATAATACTTTGTAATTCATTGATTGTTCGCTCTATAACTTCCTTATCTTTGTATATGTATTTGTCTTTTTCGTTTCTTTCCTTGAAAATATAACAAGGGCAAATTCCTTTTTTACGTTTGCGGTTAACTCTGCCGAATCTTTGTATCAAAGCATCCAATGGTGCAGGTTCCGTAAAAATAACATCAAAGTCTATATCCAGACTCACTTCTATAGCCTGGGTCCCTACCAACAGCTGGGTTTTGTCTGACATTAATTCCTCTTCTTTTCTAAATCTGTCTTCAGCATTAAATGACCCGTGTATCAAAACTTTATAGTCAGCATGTAAAGATTGATAAACGAGCTGAGACTGCTCAACAGTATTGCAAACCACCAATACTTTTTTTTCATCGTCAATTTTTTGTCGAATCTCGGATAATGAATTGATTAATAAACCATCTTTTAGAATAACTTTGTGCCTGGTAAAGGAATTATAAAGTTCATTGTCAGCTAAAATGGGTGTAAAATTGCCGATGGCTTTTTCAATTTCTTGCTTCATAAATGTCGGCAGTGTAGCGGTCATTATATGAGCTGTAACGCCTAATTTTTTCGTGGCAAATTCAAGTAAAACAATTATTTGTGCAAAAGTTTGCGCATCATAAGCGTGTATTTCATCAAAGATAAAATATCCCCCAGCCCACTCCAAAAGCCCTTTTTCAAAACCTTTGAACCCAAAAATATGCTTTAGTAACTGAAAAGGCGTAGTGATTTTAATTGGTGTAACAAGAGTTTTAAAATCTTCAATTAACTGCTTCCTGTCAAATTCGCCCATCGATGATTTGTCTTCGTATGCCATCTTGTTTTCAATATATTGGGCAAGTTTTCCGTGTATCATCCCAACTTTAGAAATATCAGAATTGATATCATCATTTAACCGTTCATACATCGCGTTGATAGAAGCAGTATAAGGCAAAATATAAAAAACACGACCTTGTCCTTTTGTCTCAATTTGTTTTTTTAGCCACAGCAGGGATGTCTCTGTTTTTCCTGAACCTGTGGGAGCTGATAACATTACATTCCCAAGCGTATTATAGGCAAGTTGCTGATGGTGATAAGGCGGAAACCTGAAAAGAAATGAAAAATCTTTTTCTTCTATTTTATGTAATTGATTTATTCCGGCAGAGGCTAAATGATCGCATTGTTTCATCGCTCCTACTAAAAGGAGTTTAGCTAAATAGTTTCTGTCAGAAACAGTATTATGTTTTGTTTCTTTTTCAATTAAAGAAATTATATCCAGCTTATTTTCAGATTTTTTAACAAAACCATTAGAGACTGCAACCTCCCAAACTTCATCTGCCGCAATTCTATTGCACTCATTGGTGAAGTCAAGTCCTGAAGTTATTCCAAACGAAAATTTATCTTGTTCTGAAGAATAATTTTTATCAACGAAAAAAAACAGTTCGTTTAAATCCTTGTGATGCCCTAAAACCGTAAACAGAATTAATTCTTTTTGTTCTTCCGGCAGGTCTAATTGGTTAATAAAAAACAAAGAAAACAGTTCATGACGCTGCTGCTGCCATTTATGCGAAAATCCTTTCAACATATCTTGGAAGTCCGGATGTGCTTTTCCCATATCGTGAAACACAATACTTGTTTTGAGCAATTGCCAAAATAATGTTTTATCACTTACAGGAATATTGGGTACACACGTTAGCAACTGCTCATAAATGCACAAGCAGTCGTCTATGTGTTTCTTAAGAGAAATTTCGGGGTTGGATTTTGCCAACACCCGAAATTCTTCTGTGTTTTTATTAATCGTATTCAAATTCTAATTTGTGAAAATAAATATCTACTTCTTTCCCGTCAATAATGTCTCGGTAAGCAATGATATTTGTTTGAAAATCATTGGCGTCATACGGTATTACAGAGTAGGGTTCTGTTCCTATGTTGCTTCTTGGAATAGTATCCGTAAAATATTTTGGCAAAGCTTGTAAAAGTCCGGGTAGATAATTTCCAATAAAAGGAATAACTTGTCCCTTGATTTTATCGGCATTTTGTACTTCCCGTAATTCCACTTTTTCTATTTTCTCAATAGTTGCCAAATCATTGCTTCGTCCAAGAAGAATCTGATAAACCGGAGATTTCAAAAATTCAACATAGTGTTCATTTGTAATGTAAATAGCTAATTTACAGTCAAATAAAAATTCTCTTCTAATCACATTTGATTTAACCATGTTTTTGGGAATCCCTTTGTCGTTTATCTCAATTTGATAAATTGTTTCCAAATCAACTGTTTTGGCACCATATTCAAAATAATATCCCAATAACAGTTGTTCGTGTTTCAAATACTGCCCGGAACAAGCGTTCAGAAAACCCAATACCGTACTGATAGGCGGGACTAACAAAGTTGGTTGAAATCCGGATATGATGTTCGGATATCGGAAACTTGAAATCCACGTACTAATGGTTATACGGTAAACTTTCATTATTGCATTTGTTCTTTTAGTTGTTCACAATATTGATCAATAGCTTCATTTATAGTACCTAAAACTACAGTGTTACTAAATTTTTCCTGTAATTTTTTAAGTGATTCATTTTCATCGTCAAAAAAACCACTCCGTTTGCCTATAAAAATTTTTCCTTTGAAGTTGTCTTTGTACTCATTCAAGACTTCTTCTAACCCATCAATGTTTAATACAACCACTTCATCTCTCTCGCCTTTACTTTTTGCAATGTGCGAAAATGGATGATTACCCGTATTTGTTGTTGCCAATACAATGAATTTTGGGGTGACATCACCCATGTTATTTGTTTGCATCGCACCGCCCGAAATGTTTTTCAAAGCAGAAATAGTGTCAACGGCTCGTGAAACTCTTGTTGGTTTTGGCAGTTGAATAAGTTTTTTGGTTTCAACAAAATTGTCATCAATTTCAACTGCACCGTTTTCCAATGCTTCAGCTTTTAATTTATCAGATAAGTTTTGATAACCGGTCTTATTGTAATTGGAAAAGGTGCCAATCATATTCAAATCCAAGCTGAACATACCTTTCATGATAGCACTGTACTCTTGCTTGGCATAAGGAACGGAATCTCCTTCTTGACGAGCCATACTGGACCAGTTTTCAACAGGTCTAACAGACGCAGCTGAAATTATCGCCGAATTTTTTAATGGAGAAATTCTTGTAACGGTAATGTTTACATTCTTTTTCTTTCCTTTATCATCAACTATTTCCTCTGATGCGGCACGCATATAACCGAACACATCGTCGTCGGGAAATTCAATAGGATTTGCATTGGTGTATGCAATTTTGCTGTCTCTTATTACGGGCGAAAGTTTCCATCCTAGGTTTTTTTGCAACGCTTCCCGCCACCAATAACGCCATGCTTGCCCGGAAACATAAACATAGCTTTTGCCATTTTTGAATATAGTTTTGGTTGCAACAGCGTTATCAAAGTTCGAAGTTGTGCTTTTGCCTGCATTATTTAACGCCACTATATCTACATCAAGTAGAACAAATCCTTGAGTTTTTAAATTATTTTCCATCGTTTTAAAATTTATTGTTCGTTATTTTCTAAATCATTTTCTAAATATTCATCGTCTGTAATTTCTGTATCCACGTACATTTTCCGTTCGTGCATTTTCTGGTAAATAGCAATCAAAAGCACATCTCTGGTTTCTTGCCAAGAGTTTGTGTCCGGGAAAAGATATTCGGCGTAATCTTCAATAGTTACAATCGCTTCATCATTTCCTTCATTATAGTACTTTGCTACAATGTCCTTCAAGATAAATCGCCTTAAAAGATAAGAGTTTTTTACCCCATCCAGTTTTTTTATGGCTTTTGTTATTGTCCGTTCATCATTGGACGATAATATAAAATCAGCCATTTGTTCAATTTTTGCAAGAGTTTCTTTTTTCATTTTTCTGATATATTGCTCGTAAATTTTTATTAGTTCCCAAGATAATTCGTATTCACGACTCCGCTTTAACATCTGTGGCACAATCGATTGATTATAAATTAATCTTTCGTAAATAGAATTGCGCCAAAACTTAAAGTCGTCTTCTTTTACTTCAATTGTTTCATTGTTGTCTTCATAAATAAAGGTACTGGTATCTCCGTAAAATTTTGCTTTTTTATAGTCAGCGTTACTATAATACCCGGCGACAAACTCATTCCATTGTTTTTTTATTGTAGCATTTATTTGAGTTGTTCTGTAAAACTTGAAAACATCAAAAGGTAATGTGTAAATCTGCACATCCGGGTTTGCTCCAAAATTTGTAAAATGATAAAGTGAAATTAAATTTTGTGGGTTGTTTTTATTGTCCGTTTTTTTGACTTCCGAAATAACATTATCCATAAAACGAAACAAAGCAGTGCCAGGTGCACGAGATTGGGATTTTAAAATTCCATCGGATAACCCGCTCCCCACATTTCGTAAATTTCTGCTACAACAATCCGAAGCAAACTGCTTGGTAATATCCTGATTATTACTGTGAATAACCGCTACACGGCCGATTAATAATTCACAACCTAATGGTAGAAAATGGTAGCGTATAATAGCCTCTTTGGAAAGCATAATACCTTCCTGAAAAGTATGATGGAAATTAACCAATGTGCCTGAGCCTGATAAGACAGTATTGTCTCGCCCTGCAGGATAAAGCTTGGTTTTCTCTCCCATAATTCTACAGATTCCGATATTCCCTTGCGTTTCATCTGTCAATAAATCAAGAAAATATTTTTTTGTTTCTTCTTTCTTCCTTTTTAAATCAAAAGCCGGTTGCGTAATTTTTGAGTTTAAGAAAAAAGGATTTATTTTCCCATTCCACTTGTCCACATAGATATCTGTAGCTTTCATAATAATTTCCAAAACATCTGATTCTGGATACCGTTTTTCAAACTCTTTAAGGGCGTATCCGCCAGCATCCGCAAAAGGATCACCTGTTGGTCGAAAAAGCCAGTCGTAATTGATAGAATTGTAGGTGCGTTTCATATTATTTTAATTTTGTGCCACAAAGATATAAATATATTTTTATAATCCAAACAGAATACTTTATAACTAAAATAAATATTTTAATTTGCTAATTTTGCAAACCAAGTTTTGGAATTGAAATAACAGAATACTTTAGTTAGTTTAATCGCACCACTTGGAAGTACAACCCTCGTTTACTTAACGAGGGTTGTTTTAAGTTTCTATCTAAAAAATCACATCTTATTCATCCCCCACACCTCCCGCAACATCTCATTCGTTTCTTCCAAATCAAACACATTCAAATCCCATTTTTTCCCTCGTTTCATCCCGAGCCATTCACGGTATTCCTTATGCTGTGGGTGTTTTGGATCGTTTATAGCCTCTGCTATATTGTAAAAGCCCCAAATCCCACCGCAATCTTCTTCGAGGTT
>DHSL01000036.1 GCA_002411345.1 Bacteroidales bacterium UBA5287
TATATTCCAATTGTGGCACGATGTAGTTGTTCTTTGCCAGAATCCGAATGGCCATCAGTCGGTTAAACCAGGTATAGGCAGCTTCTTCCACCACCTGGTTTATGCCTTTAACAGCCACCGCTTTTTTGAGCGCCAGCCATTTGGGGTACACCGTGGGGTCGTCGATCATTCTATCGCCAAAAAGCATGCCACCAAAGAGCTGTTGAGGTTCAATGGCAAATTGATTGGCATCGGGATCATAGCCCCAGTAGATAAGCTGTTTACCTACTCCGGAAATAAGTATGTTGCGAGCCTGTTGAGCAAAGCGTTTAAGTGCGGAAGTGTTCATTGTGATAAATTAAACTCGCTATCCACAACCCCTCTCCTGGTTAAAAAAGGAAATGGTGGAATTGAGCAGGTTGTATTTCGAATTATTGGATCAGAATTTTTTGGTTGTTATTGATCATCTCGAGCATTTTTTTGCGAATGTCGTCAATATAATCTTCCACTTCCGTTTCGGTTGAAAGGATTTTTTGGGGTTTTGGAAGGACATAGTTGACGGGGGGTGAAGCAACCATATCAGGATCAGGAGTTGTCGGGACTCTGCCTTCAGCGATATCTTCCCGGCGTTTCTGCTCCAGTTCCTTTTTCTTGCGCTCCTGTTCCACTCTATCGGCTTCCAACAGTATTTTTGAGCGTTCGTCGGATAAAAATCTATCAGCCCGGGATAATGTAAGCTGCAGTGCCGTGATGGAATTTAAACCCTCAATCTGTTTTAATTTATACTCCCGATTGGCATATGTGGCCGGAGCTAAATTGTTTTCATTGGCGAGCGTGTTCAACTGATCGAAAATTTGTTCGTATCGCGATCTGGTTTCCTCCTTGAGCGTTTTAATCTTTGATGTTACGGCATCTTTCAGCTCTTTGTGTATTTTCTTGTATGTCCTGAAATCGTTTGATGGATCTTCGGAATGGAAAAACTCCTTGATCAGTTTCACCTTTTCCCTGTTTTCCTTGTCGAGCTGGTGGAAATTCTCTTCGTTATTTTCGCAGTATCGTTTTATTTCTTTGTAATCGGCAACAGAATGATCAGCGAAATCTTTGATATTCCGGCACCGGTCGATCAAGCTAGCCATGTCAGCGGCATCGTTATGCAGATTCTCAAACAACCTTTTCGGATCACGTATGGTCAGCAACTCAGCCAATTTATCGGTTACCTCACCGAGTGATTTGACAAAAGGAAAGCTTTCATATGCATTCTTCACCTTTTGCCAATCATCTTTCGCCTTTTTGAGTCGCTCGAGCAAATTATCAAAAAGCATGTTCCCATCACCCGTGGCAGGAATATGCTCGTTGAAAATTATCATCCAGGCCTGGATGGCATTGTTGATCAATTCCTGGGAAATACCTTCCACAGCAGTAATGCCTATGAGTGGTCGTTCTGCCGATATCAATCCCTTGTTCACAAAGTCAGTAAGCGGAAAACGGGGTTGGTTCCGGTAGGTAAACACCCGAAGTTTGCGTTTGAACAACTCAGTGAGAATATAAATAATGGTTACATCTTTCCAACCATAGGGAGCCGCTTTGAATTTATCAATCACATCGGATAACAATGCTTCGTTGCCGCTATAGGAGATGAAATCATTCACCCTATTCTCCGCATCGGTCATCTCATGAATCACGCTGTAATCGTTGGGATCAGCCATCCGAAATGCACGATGTTTCAACTCTTCCTGCGTAAGCGGCATCCCAAGAGTCAGTTTGGCATATTTGTACACGTTCTCGAGATGACGTTGCAATACATGGTGATACCTTTCTGCACCATCACCATTAATTTCATTGGGTTCGATCACCGTATTTCCCGAAATAAAACGAGTTTCAGCAAATCTGTGTTGAATGACCGGTTTTATTTTATTTGCCAAAATATCGGCATTTCTGTTTTTGAAATTATCGATGGATTGCTTGCGCGCTTCAGTGGCATACTGCTGATTGCTTTTGATATACTTTTCGACCCGGCAATACCACAAAAAGTCCTGTCTTAGATCAATATCTTCTTTGAACCATTCGTTCAAACAAAATATGACCGAATTGGAAGGATTATTCAGGCTTTTCATAGTGGCGTCCTGCTGGTCGGTGATTGCGAAAGAGACTGTGATATCACCGTTGTTGCCGAGATAATTTTTGCCATCGATATTGGCAATGACTTTAAAATCGTTCCCGGCAAAGCGCACTTTGTTATCGACTTTCAACCAACTGAAAAGAATAGCCCTCATTTCGTCGGCCATGAACTCGGTACCCGGGGTGGTATTTGCAATCACGGTCGATAATTCCACCTCGTCTTCGTTATAGAAATAGTAATTGTTGTTTTCTTCGCGTATGATATTGTTTTCGATTAACCGGCGCAGTACACTTTCAATGTTATTCCGCAATTGAAGCTTGTTTTCATCAATCTGGGTCATCATCAGCAATGTGAGGTTGTCGAGCGAAGAACCAAAATTGAGCCGGTCACTCTCCATCAGGTTTGAAATCATGAATAACAGCTTCACAACCCGTTGTGCAAAAGGCTCACTTTTCACAAAACTCAGTTCCAAGGCGGGATTAATTGCTTTTGAACCTTTGTGTATCAGATTTTGCCGAAACATTTGATTGAAGAAAGCATCGAAAGGAATAAATGCGCCCAATTCGAGTTCACTATTCTGTTTAGCCGTTTCATGGGTTATTTTTAATACGGACCGTTCGTTGTCCTTTACCTCGGCAACAACATATTCGAGTTGTTGAAAAGCGTCGAAGACTTTCGAAATAAGTTTGAACTGATAGGGAACAAAGGGATAGGAGAGCAGAAAGTCCTCCTCGTTTCTGTAGCTTTTGTAGAGTTCATGCCCCATGTTGAACTGGTTCAGGATGGCATCCTTGTTCTCGCGGAACAATTTTTTCAATTCAAGTTCAGCGGTGGGTTTCTTTTCCAGAATTCTTTTTTGGGTAATGTATGCCGGATCGGTGCTTTCCATGGAAACGCGCGTCTCGAAGCGACCCATGATTTTACCATACCGATCATCACCCGAGGTGATACCGGTGTCGGCAATAACCGAATCAATCGTTTGCTGGGCAGTACAGGTAACCCATACCTGCCTGTTACAAGTCAGGCTCAGGTTTTCAATCACCGATTGCAAGTCGAGTAAAACTTCACTGTTTGTATTCACAAATTGAGAGACTTCATCGACCAGGAAAACAAAGCGGTAATTTTCGTTTTTTAAGGCCAGAAAGTTTTTTACCTCATTCGCGAATTTACGTGTATCAATGTGGTAACTGTCGGGGTTTAGCAAAGTAGCCTTCAGCGCTTCGGTATCGAGAGCCGGCACACATTTTTTTGCCACTCTGAGGACGGTGTCGAGCTCGTTGCTTACGACATCGGCAGCATCATTCTCCCACACGAATCCCTCCTCCTTTTCCAGCTTTTCCTTAAACTGTTCAAAGGCATTGTTGTTGTCGAGATATTTTTCAAAAAGCAGCGCCAATGGAATGTTGTAGGCATTGTAACCACGACTGTGATTGAACATCTTGAAAAAAATGTTGGTGAATGTAGTATTGTCGCGGTTGGCTTTAGAGACATCCTGCGCATTAAAAAGCACATCATCAATCTCGGCCTTGTCGTACCATCTTTTCAATTCATTGATTTCAGCATTGTTCATTGTTATCCTGCTATCCGGGTGCGTAAAAAAATTCCGTTCATTGATGGCCTGTATGAGACGACCGAAAGCTTTTTCTCTTGTAGCGGGATCAATACAATAGTGCACATATTTGAGAAAGTGAGATTTACCGGAACCGTAATAACCATTGAGCCAAATACCCGTTTTACTTACCTTATCCTTGTCTTTGATGGCCAGCAGCACTTTATACAAGCTGTTGATAATTTCATCGGTAAACACATATTCATCAATTTCAATATCAATAGTGTCCTGTGTTCTGTCCTGAGCCACAACGGCCGGATTGATAATACGGTTAATCAGTTTCTTATAAATGTCAGCTAATCTCATGATTCTGGTATTATAGCGTAATAAAATTATTCGTTAATTAAATGTATGGAACGATAGGTATGCTGGTCTTTCATGATGCCAAAAAGGCTGAAACTATTTTTCTTTGCTTTCCCGGGATAGAAGACAATGATCTTGTATTCTTCCCCGTGATTGTAGCGTTCAAAATTAGACAAAAAGGTGTTTGTGCGCAGGTAAGGGTAAATCTGACCAAAGCCGTAGAGGTATACAAATGATTTTGTGAGTTCATTAGCTTTGTTCAAATGTTCCCTGATACGTTTATCGATCCATGCATAAAAACCCTTATCCTCTGCATTCCGTATCAGCGTATCGTTAACTGACTTGGGATCATCCAATTCTTTCTTTTTCAGGTATTCGAACAAAGAAGGGTTTTTGCCAAATGGCTTGTTGTCAAGAAAGGCACAAAATTCGTCGAAGATATTGAGCGTGAGAATGTCTAAATTATTACTGGGTCTTTTCAATCTTGTTTTGAACGTTTCTATTTGCTTGCATATCTCATATTCTTCTTCGGCAGGATATTGAAAAATATACACATTATAAAACAAAGTGCCGGTGGAAGTATCCTGAAAGGATTTGTCTTCCATTTTGTGATACAATTGTTCAATTGTCATGTTCATAGGGCACATTCAATTATTTGTTTTTTCATTTGAGCGTTAAGCAAACAGGCATCCAAGAACCATGCTTCTTTAATTTTGACAAAATAGAAAAAAAAGTGCGGGTCAGCATTTACTGATTTTAACCGAAAACTTTTAGGATCTAACATGTCAATATCTTTCAGTATTCGCATATAAACAGAAATGACTTTTGCTTTGGTCAGATCCGACCAGTTATAGACTTTTTCATCCCTGCCTGCAATTTCATTGAGTTCCATTTGATATAAATATGGCTCTACCAGGGGTGTTGAAGAATTCCACTGTTTAACGGTAACGTTGAAATGAAAATCGAACATTAATCTGTAAACCTTCAAACATTGGAAGAAAAGGAGTATTTTTTGTTCTTCTTCGTTGCGATTTATGTAGTAGTCCCAAAAGGAACTTTCCGTGTGATTAAAGCGTTTTACAATTTCCCTTACAGTTCTTTTTCGAGAACTTTCGGAATTGATTCTCAGTAAATCATTTTGCTGAATTTCCTTTTTTAGTAAGGCCTGGGAGTTCACAGTGCGCAGTAAGGGAAGAAGTGCATTTGTTTCTTTGTGAAACAGGCTTCCGGCTGAGAATGAGCCTGTGTATGGAGAATCGGCCATAGTTAAATTAAATTTGAATAAAGGACATACTGTCAAACAACTGAAAGTATCTTAAAGATAGCAAAGAAATAATAGATAAATGACAACTTGTGACATTAATAGAGAAAAGATATTCCCCTATTCATGACAAAATTATTGCTCTATCGATATCGTTTGCCTACCTCTTTCAAAAGTACGTAATTTAATCAATAATTAAAAGAAAGAGTGCAGAAAATTTCTTTTCGAATCTCCTCCCACAAACTTTTAAGGGGGTTGAAAAGAAAAAATTACAAGAATCTTTTCCTGTAGTTTTCATTTACACAATTTTATGGACAGTGTCGAGACTCTCGACAACGTTTTGTTTTCAATCAGTCTTCATTATCTCCCTCACCCGACAATTTCTTCCAGACTGCACTCTTAAAATCCTTGTCTTTTTGTTCATCATTGTTCAAAGGACGTGGGACGAACAACTTGACCAACTCAATCTTTAGCTTTGCACGTTTGTCGTTTTCTGTAACTTTATCAATATCATCGAAAATTGTATTTACGTAATTTACGTCTGATACTTTTTCCCAGATCATCTTGCGAACATCGTAGCTTATCTTGTTCTTTGATCCCTTTACCCGGCCATTAGGGTTGTTTGTGCGACCTTTAGGAAGGCCTCTTCTTTTCGGTGTTGGCATATTTTCTTTATCCTTTTCCATAATCTGATCTATTTTGCAGATGAACAAAGATTTACAAAAATAATTAGATATCAATAAACCTTTGCACGAATTAAAATTTTAACCCATAAGTTGCAGATCTGAATGATTATAGTGGACTGACCGTCCAGATCCTGAGTTTTGCATTCAAATCAATAATAATAGCAGAAATTACTGATTTATGTCATTGATATCCAATATAATCATTTTCCATCCGCATTATTATTAACAGCGTTATTCTCTTTCATCATTTTCGATAAACGAGCTTCAAGAGAATTCTCAGGACCTGTCTCTGGTTTGAAGTCAACTGATCTCTTTTTTGGAATAACAAACTCCATTAACTTGATAAAGGTGTTTACTTTTTGGTACGGATCTTCTATTTCCTCCCATGCCTGGACCGCAGCTGCAAACTTCTCATTGATGAACAAACGGATAGCATTTTCCATACCTACATTCTCCACCCGGGTCATCCTACCTTTTGTGGAAAACCCTTTTGGTCTACCAGCTTTAGTTGTATTGACTACATCATTGTCATTCTTTTTCATCTTTTTTTTAAATTAATTAATGAGCCAAAATTAAACAGTAACTTTTAGAGAAACATGCTAAATATTAACCCATAGTTAAAATGGAGCCCTACTATCATGAATTTCTACTTTAACTCCACAACAGCTGTATATAATATCATGATCAGTAAATTTCAATTGATTTCTGCATACATAAATTATTGCTTCAATCCTTTTTAGTTTCTCGTTTTCCTCATTGATAATCCTCAAAGGATTTTTACCCAACTTCATTGTCAAGTAATAATCATCGGTAAATTCTAGAGCTAGATTCAAATACTTTTCCAGTTGTTTTGCTACTAAATGTGAATTGTCATTTTTCATAATTCTTGTTTTTACAATATTAATATTCTGTTAGTTACATTTTTGCCTTTATCTTGCATTCTCTTGTTGTTCTATTGAAAATGAAGACATGGGTATCATTTTCATATATTTCATTCCACTTAGTGGAAGTCATGTATTTGAGTTCAAAAATATTTATCAATCTATCTTTCATTTTTGCATCTGCTTTAGGATAAAATCAGATATGTCCAGACCTTTTTCTTTTTCTTCTTTCGTAGCAATCAGCTCTAATAAATTTGATATTTTAAATCCAAAGTTTGAGGCATGCTGATGCCATTGCTCAAATGCTCCTAAATCCGGGAATAAGGTTACATCAAGCCCCTTAACGGCCTCCATCAATCGGAAATTTTGTTTACCGCCTGTTGCCATCCACGTGTATTTTGGTATCGTCAAATTGGCAATAACCGCGCTTTTTTCGGATTCAACAATCGCGATAGGTTTATCTTCATTGATATGTAAGCCGAATAAACATTGTTCTAGTTGAAACGGATTCTTCACGTGACGGTGCACCCAGTCAAATGCGTTTGGCTTGCCTTTAACCCTGTGTCCCGTCTCCACATCATACAACATCATCTTTCCAGTACGCACTCTGTTTTCCTTGTCGATCTGCCAATAAATCACTTTCCCTTCCTTAGCATCCCCCAATCGGTATTTATCAATTGTGTAGGCTACATCGGGTAGGGGGAAATACTTTGCCAGGAATTTCACAAAGTTGTTTTCTGTCCTCAGTGATTTTATCATCATTTCTTCCGGTATATAATCGGTGGGTGGTAGTGGCTTCGGATCAACATTGATGGTTGGTGTACAATACTCTCCTTTGTTCCGGAGATATTCAGACGGTGTTAAGTGATAACCGCATTTATCTTCCCGGTTGCATCTTCCGACTCTTTCATCAATGTAATTACCTTTTTCATCAATGTATCTTACAAAACATTGAGCGAGCTTACAACCGGGGCAAGTGTGCCGGGTGGATTTGCCCTTGTACTTTTCGAGTGTAAATTTAAAATCTTTCATGACTTGTTTTTCCATTTTCGTTTCTGTTTCCATTGTTTCCATTGTTTCCACTGGAAACGCTTAGGAAACTTTCCTATTATTTTCTGTTTCCGTTTCCAATACATTAGTGCCTGGAAACGCGGAAACGCTCTCGTGTCGTTTCAATATTTTTGTAATGGTCCCCTTGCTTTTCAATCCCAATTCAATTGCAATTTGCTCATAAGTATAACCTGCATTTTTCAGTGATACAATTTTCTCGTATTGTTCTTTTTTGGTATCATCGTTTTTCACAAGCATATCGAACACACACCGATCACCGGTATTTGTAAAAACGAGGTTTTCCGAAAAATTGAGCACATAGCTTTCTTTTTTATATTCAGCGGGCAAATAGTTTCCCTTGACGATACAAAGATGTTTTTTCGTATCGTCCCCCAAATCATTCCGTAACTCAAAAACTGCCCTCATTTTGGCTTCGAAAGCTTGAGAACCCAGAAGATTATTTTTTGAGGGTAAATCATTCTCTCTATTTTTCCCTGTATGATGGAGAAATGTAAATAAACATTGGTGTTTATTTGCCAATTGAGAGAATTGGTTAAGAAATGTTCTTACTTCATTGGCTTGATTCATTGATCGGCTGTATATGTCGGTGAAACAGTCAATGACTACTAAATCCACAGGATTGTCTGTTATCATTTTATCCAACTTATCAACCAAATCCTCTGTATCAAACATAAATATCAGCTCTGAAAAATCATCTGGATGTAACAACAGATCCTTGTTCTGCTTATTTAGCAAATAAGACACAGCCATCTCATCATCCTCAGTTGATACGTAAATGGCTCTTTTGTGTCGGCTATTTATGGCGAACCCCAGGAATGTATCACCAGTACATACATCAATGGCTAACTGGCGAAGTATTGAGCTCTTTCCGGTGTCAGAAGCTCCACCCAAAGCGACTACACCCGATCTCGGTAAAATAGGATCGACTAAACAAGGTATCTCATCAATTTCTCGCATCAATAGATCAGATCCGGTTTTAAAGGATATCTGATCGTTTTTATACTCAATTTTACTGGAACTCGGATCATTAACTCCTACTTGATCTTTAATAAGATCCAATATATCATAATCTCCATTTAAAAAATCTGTCATCTTTTAATGAATTTATTGTAGTTATCTTTTCTCCAGCAATCTATTGATATCGCTCATTCGATAACGTCGTTTGCCACCCACCTCAATCGGAACCAGATAATTTTGCTTGGCCCATCTCCATAGTGTGCTTTTACTTACATTGAGAATCTTCACTACTTGATTAGGACTTAAATAAGTTACTGTATCATTATCAGTTTCTTTCTGCCGAAGTTCTTTGCAAGTCATTTTCACACAATGTTCAATAGCATCTTTTAAATCCCCTGCTTTTATCGTAATATTAAGCTCCGGGTATTGCTCTGTAAATTGGAATATATTCATTATTTAATTATTTAATTTTTTGTCTTTTGCCGAAAGGTGGCCACTGCTTCCGGTTGTTTGACATTGCAAACTTAGGTATGGTATAATAGGGTGTGTGTAGGGTATATTAGATTATTTTCAAAAAAATAACCCCTTGATATATATGAATATCAAGGGATTAACATAATTTAAGCAATGAATTAACAGGGTGTAACCAGGGTAGCCCTATAAATATTATTCTATTTTATATCATCTAGTTCCTTTTTCCAGCCACAAGGAACAGAAATACCGCTAATACGTGTGGGTTCAGTATTGATGCTGTGAGCTGTTTTTCTATACCATTCAGAACTGATTACTTTCGAGAGTTTATTTATCACAGACATACACTTTGACTTTTTTTTCCTCTTAGCGCATTTTTCAACTATCTCCTTGAAATCAGTATTATCTATAGCCATAGTAAAATCAGATAATGATATTTGATCGTCAAAAACATCAGTCTTCTGACAATGTTCAAAGATCCTGGAGATGGTAATTGGATCATATTCGTATCTTGTCTGATCGTTTCTGCCCCAATTACTTAAGCTGATTTCACTATCCCCAGGAGTAGAATCATTATCCTGCGTAGACTGTTCTGATATCGATATTATGAGTATATTAATTGACTCCTTCATTCTTTCAAGAATGGGATAGTATAGCTTGTGTTCAAGGGAAAACATGTCATTAACAATTTTGCCATTGCCATCGGTGCCGCACCAGAAGTAATATGTGTCATTTTCGTATCCTTGCTGTTCTTTTCCTTTCCTTTCTTGTAAAATATTATCAATATGAGTTTGTATAGCCACACCCTTATCATCTATCGTTCTTCCATTCTTCAATGCAGTTCTATAGCCTGCTAATGCGCTATCATGTTCAGTTAAATACTTTCTATATTGATAATATACTTCATCCTGATAGCTTTTAATTACCGATTGGCATTCCCCATAAAAGTCTTGTTCCTCCACAAACTCATCCCTTTCTGCTATCTTGGCTTGTCTCTCAAAATATTTGCCAAAGGCAGTCTTTTCCGGCTTACACTCCAAATATCCCTGTAAAACAATGTGATTATAATTCATAAACAATGATCAAAATAATATCTATTGCTTTGCTATGCAAATGTATGAAATCATTTTAAACAGTAACTGAGAAATAGGAGATCGTTATTTACTACATGCTTATTTATGTTGTTACTTATTGAAATAATGTATTAGAATTTGATTAGTTTCTTTCTATTATTGCAGCATCTCCTCACAGGACTAATCTGCAGTGAAATCGGGTACAATAACTTAACTTTTTTTACATAGTGAGTTGTATAAAAAGTTTAGAATACTAGGTCAACCTGCATGGTTGTAACGACTTTAGCCATAGTTCATAAAATTCCCAACTCCATTATTTTATTTTCCTCCTTGAATGTTAATTTTCAGAATTTTACCTAACCCATCTTTTGATTCGGCAGCCCAAAAGTAATCAGATGGAGAAAGCCCTTCATCTTTCACTAAACCTGTAAGTTTCATAATGATTTTGCTCAACTCTTCCATTAATATTGGATTTTCAGGCGAGCACTCAAATAAAAAATAGTATTTCGAAAAAGAGTCGAAGTTTTTAAAATCATTTTGATGCTTCGCTGCAAGCTCAATAATACGATTGGTTCTATCAGATAGATCATTGTTGCCAGAGGCAATGATAATCTGAATTTGTTCCTTGAATTGGTAGATATCTGCCCTATCCCTATCAGTCATAGGTGTTCTATATACCGTTCCATATCGTGTCTTTGTATTAAACGGTGCTGTTTCCGTATATAACCAATATTCCCATTTTTTAAATGAATCGGTTTCAATTACTTCCGGTTGATGATAGATGTATTGTTTGTTCTCTTCTTTATTCATGTTGATGTTCATCATGTGAATTGTGGCTTTGTCCATAAAAACCTCTTTAGAACCAATTTCAAAGCTGAATTATTCAATACTATTAACCACTAGTGTCCCATTAAAATT
>DHSL01000046.1 GCA_002411345.1 Bacteroidales bacterium UBA5287
ACATTTAGCTTAACTAATCAAATCAATTTATTAATTTAAATTATTTATTTATGAAAACGAGAAAACTAACAAGAAAAAGTTTAAATGAATTAGAGATTTTGATGCCTAAATTAAGTGAAATTCAACAAAAAACATTTGTCGGAGGAGGAGATGGGTCTTACCTTAGTCCATATACATGGGACGAATATACTTGTATATTATCCAATGGCACATGGTTTGGAGGGTATGTAGAAGGATTCGGATATATTGATAGCGGAACATCATATGGTAGTAGCTCATATGAAGATAGTGGCTCATACTACGATACTAGTGGCTCATACGGTATCAATGATAGTGGTTCATATGGTAGTGGCTCATACGGAGACGATAATCAAACAAAATGGAATAATATACAACCACAAATTTCCAGTCAACTTGCTGCTTATGGTTATAACATTTCACAATACAGCATCTCAATTTTAGATGCAGTGGGTAGGTCACATATAGATTCTTCTAACAATATATTTCTAAAAGATTCTTTTTTTAATATGACGGTGAATGATCAGGTATCAGTTTTGATACATGAATTCACACATACAGATTGTGATAAGGCTTACGATCCTAATTTTAAGATTACTATCCTCCAGCAGGATTTCACATTTTCAAGCACAATGTCTAATGATGTGTTCGAGTATTATAAGTCTATAAATTTTGGAAGTAGTATAGAAGAAATTGTGACAAATCTACAAGATGCTTATTATGGTAATCTTTCTGCCCCCCAAAAGTATCTTAATGAAATTTTTGCTTATGAGGAAGAAAAAAGATTATTTCCCAACGTTTCCGAAAAATATAGGAGGGAAAGAGAGGGGAAGATATATTTTTACCAGCAATTGTACAGAATAGCACAAGCAGGTCTAGGTTACTAAATTACTATAGATTTTAAATCCATAGGTCTAAACGAAAGAATGAAATTTTCTATGTCAATATCCAATCGGAATTTGCAGTATTCGGATTATCTCGATGATACTCAAGATACTTTTGAATTATTTCATCGATTATACGTCTTGTACTCCAGAAATCATATCCTATTAACCAAAAGTATTGGTACTAATTGCCTTTGCACTATACAGGGTACTCTTGTTAAAGATGATGATAAATTCAACAATATTCCAACATATTACAAAGGTGAAAAAATTATACAAACTAAAGTAGCTGCAATGAAATTGCAGGGTTTTAACCCCTTAATTAGATAATAAAAAATACAATATGAAATATTTTTTTAAAACTACGCTATTAAGTATTCTCATACTTACAAGTTACCCACTTTATTCTCAACTCAAAGTGGAGAGTGATTTCAATAGAGAGGAGCGTAAATTAAATGTTAAACTAACAAATAAAAGCCCTTTCATTATGTTGTTTATGACAGAACATTTAACGAATAAGCCATTTATATCTATTGAATGTTTTGATTCACAGATGAATGCAATAGAATGGCTGAGGCATCCACCATTCGAGAACGAGCACGATGGCCCATACCTATTTAAAGAAATGTACGTAATTTTGAAACAAAACGAATCTTATCTGTTATCGTTTAACATTAAACCTGACAAAACAAAGAAGAAGCCCAAATACTTTGAGGTAACTTATCATTTACCTCATTTTCTATATGATGTTGAAAATATGGAAAATGAAAAAGAATTTCTTGAAAAAAGATATAAATACCTTAAAGACAGGCAAAATTTTGGGTTTAAAGAACTATTTGAATTTGAAAAGAAATGCCAACAGTGTGTGAATAATAGTGAGGATGTTAGATGAAAATGAGACATTATGTAGAATAATATCAGTCAAAAAGAAGAATATAGTGAAATAATTGAATGTTTAGCAGTTATCGGTGAACTTGGAATTGGTTTTACGTATTTTTTTACCTATTCCCTAACGATGATGACTCACACAGTATGGTATTATATTACCTTGTAACAATAGAATCCGACGTATGCAAATCCGATGTTAAGCAGGTACAGCACGATTTGAACATAAGACCAAGGAAAAAATTGAGATTTTAAACGCCGAAAAAAATATTTTTTGCATCTTTGCTAAACGATGTTGTATTTAATACTTGAATCCACGTTTAAATCACATAGAAAATGTTTTATTAAACGCTAATTTTCAAATATTTAATTTTTTATCAATACTTAGACAAGCTCTAATAAAAAGTCAAAAATGAAACAAAAAGTAAAAGTAGGTTTGTTTGGTGTAGGTTTAGAGACCTATTGGCCACAGTTTGAAAGATTGCTTTTTCGATTGACTGGCTATCAGCAGGATATTGCGAGTCAAGCCCTCAATAATAAGTCTTTTCGTATGAAAACAAGTTTTAAAATAATGATTGTGTTGATAAGTGTCCTTGCCGTTTTCTCATGTGCAAACTCATCCGGCCAAGGATTGGAAATAGGCTTTGTAAATCCGCCTGATTCCGCTCGTCCGGGAGTGTATTGGTATTTTATGGACGGCAATGTTTCGAAAGAATCGATAACGAAAGATTTGGAGGCAATGAAAGAAGCCGGTATCGGTTATGTAGTCTATCTTGAAGTCAATGTCGGCGTTCCGCGCGGTAAAGTCGATTTCCTCAGTGAGGAATGGAAAGATTTGTTCGGCTATGCCGTCAAGGAGTGTGAGCGTCTGGGCATATTCATCACGTTGGGTACCGGACCGGGATGGTGTGGAAGCGGAGGCCCTTGGGTAGAAGCCGCACAATCCATGCAGCATTTGGTATATTCGTCTGCGGAAGTGACCGGAGGCGGAAAGCAAACCATTCAATTACCTAAACCTGCACCACGTATGCCTTTCTTTGGTGAAGAAACATTAACACCCGAATTGAAGGCAAGGTGGGAAACGTTTTACGAAGATGTTGCAGTGCTGGCTTTTCCTGCAGGCAGTACTTTGATAGGTACAGACCGCACGCC
This sequence comes from Bacteroidales bacterium UBA5287, assembly GCA_002411345.1. GTDB lineage: Bacteria > Bacteroidota > Bacteroidia > Bacteroidales > Dysgonomonadaceae > UBA5287. Next base: position 2,940 of record DHSL01000046.1, read on the forward strand.
CGGGCAGGATTATAGTTTTTTGAACATGAAAGAAATTGATGAAAAAGCCTTGTATTACCGTCGGCCGTACAGTTCGGCCGATAGTGTCCGGCAGTATCTGTCAATGTCTCACGAAGCTCAGCCAGGAGATAAAGCCGTAAAAAAGAGCCAAATCATCGACCTGAGCGATAAACTACAATCGGACGGTACGCTAAGTTGGGATGTTCCCCAAGGCAAATGGATGGTTATGCGTTTCGGCAGTCGTAACAATGGTGCGATTACCCGTCCAGCACCACATCCAGGCTTGGGATTTGAATCCGACAAATTCGATACTGTTGCCATAAGTGCCCATTTAGACCAGTTCACTGGAAAGCTCTTTCAACATATCGGTTTCACAAAATCTAATTCCAAAGGCGGATTACAGATGCTGCATATCGACAGTTGGGAGATGGGTGCGCAAAACTGGACCCCCCGTTTCCGTGATGAATTTATCAAACGCAGGGGATATGACCCGTTTCCGTATTATCCGCTCTATGCAGGAGTTATGGTGGAAAATCGGGAGGAAAGTGAACGCTTCCTATGGGACATGAGGCAAACAGCACAAGAATTGGTAGTGGAAAATCATTCCGGCTATGTAATGAAGTATGCTAAGCGTTATGGATTAGGCGTTTCCATCGAACCTTATGACATGACACCTTTGGCAGATATGGAATTGGCGGCCTCCAGCGATATGCCGATGTGTGAATTTTGGAGCCTCGGAGGTTTCAATACCTCATTCGGAGTAACTGAGGGTACATCGGTGTCGCATCTGTTGGGACAAGCGGTAGTACCTGCCGAATCTTTTACCGCTGTGGACAATTGGAAGCAACATCCAGGCTCAATGAAAAATCAGGGTGAATGGGCGTATGCAGCCGGTATCAATCGCTTCGTTTACCATACCTTCCAGCATCAGTCTTTGCCCGACAGCCTGCGCCCAGGCATGACGATGGGACCTTATGGCGTTCATTGGGACCGCAACCAAACATGGTGGCCGATGGTTGATGCCTATCATCGCTACGTAGCGCGTTGTCAATACATGCTACAACAGGGACGTACCGTAGCCGATGTGCTTTATCTCGCACCTGAAGCATCTCCTTTTGTATTCCGTGCGCCCGAATCGGCATACGAATACGAAAATCCCATGTTGCCGGACAGAAAAGGTTATAACTTCGACGCTTGTCCGCCCAGCATGTTATATAAAGCCGAAGTGAAAGACAACAATATTGTTTTTCCAGGTGGTGCCACTTATCGCATACTCGTGCTTCCATATTTCAAAACCATGACACCTGAGCTGTTAAAGAAAATAAAGGAACTCATCCGCAATGGAGCAACAATGATAGGACTTCCACCAGAAAAATCCCCCAGCCTTAGCAATTATCCTCTATGTGATGAAGAATTGAAGGCTTTGGTGTTGGAGTTATGGGGTGCAGAAGAGACTTCTGAAACGTTGACTACTCGTATTTTTGGAAAAGGGAAAATCATCTGGGGACAGGAATTGAAAAACAAGTCTGACAATCTATATCCACATTACGATATTACCGCAAAAATACTTGCAGAAAGTGTTCCTGTCGATTTCGAGTCGGAAGGTGGTATTCGTTACACACATCGTACATTGAATGGCGCTGACATCTATTTCGTCTCCAATCGTACTGAAAAGCCGACAACCGAAACATGTAAATTCCGCATCATAGGCTCCAAACCGGAGCTATGGAATCCGGTTAGTGGTGAAATGCGTGCTTTGCCCGAATATTCCCAAGTAGGAAAACAAACCATCATACCGCTTCGATTCGACACGAACGAAGGTTATTTCATTGTATTTCGCACCGAGGGTCTATCGCCTACATCGAAAACCAATTTCCCTGAAATACATCAATTGGTGGTGTTGGATGCTCCGTGGACGGTATCTTTCGACCCCAAATGGGGAGGCCCTGCATTGGCGGTATTCGACCGATTGACGGACTGGACGCAGAATTCCGACTCCGGCATCAAATACTACTCCGGAACGGCTATTTATAAACAAACATTTGATTTGCCGAAATCGGTCGCGAAATCGTTGTTCCTGGATTTGGGAAAGGTAAACAATATGGCTCGTGTGAAACTCAATGGTAAAGATTTAGGCGTGATATGGACATTCCCTTGGCGAGTGGATATTTCCGATGCTGTGAAACCGAGTGGCAATCAGTTAGAAATAGAGGTGGTTAACCTCTGGCCCAACCGGTTGATAGGCGATGAGCAACTTCCTGACGATGGAACAGGTAACGGACAATGGCCGAAATGGTTGACGGAAGGTAAACCCCGTACGAGCGGCAGGTATACCTTCACAACCTACAAGCATTTCGACAAAAATTCTCCATTACTTGAATCGGGATTGATTGGTCCTGTAAAGATATTAGTTAAGAACTAAGTATTATACATCATAACATCGTTGACATAAATCTCTTAGACGATAGACTTTCATCTAGCAGATGTAGCTTAAGATCGCTTCTGATGAAGCGAATAAAATGATTCGTACACTATCGATGATTATTTTTTGAATTAAATTAATCTCTGCAGTTAGAGATGATTTTCGTGTCAGATCATCCGAAAGTTATTTTGATGTTCGATTGTTCTGTGAACTGTACCTATGATGCATTGTGAAAAATGTAAAAATCGGCAGTTCTTTCCTTGACGTGTTCAAATGAAGTAAATTGCTGTGTGTTATAAAAACACTTTATTGCATTGTCGTTAAGCTTTTCAATAATGCTATTTATCTAAGGCTCTGCCAATGATATAAAAAAGGTGTTAAGCAATACGCATCAGATAGTCTCACATCCGTATGGTTATAGATTACTGCCCCTGAAAGAGATTTCGCAATCCTTTTGGAGGAAGTTTGGCATCTAGTAGTTTCTCAAAAAGTCAATTACTCTTGCAGCCACGCTTTTTGCCGATTTATTAGCGATGGGATAAATGCAGGCGCACATTTACAAGGCAGAAACAAGATTTCGTGGAAGAGCATTTAAAGAAAAAGTGGTCGCCCGAGCAAATCGTCGGTTATTGCAAGGAAAACGACATCTACATGGTTTCTCTTCAAACCATCTATGAATACGTCCATGACGATAAGGCCTTGGGTAGAACACTCCACACGATCTTCGTCATAAGCTGAAGCATCGGAAACGACCGGTGGGCAGTGAACGCGCGGTTATAAAGGGAAAGGTCAGCAAAGAGGAGCATCCCGACGTGGTCGATCAAAAGCGTTTGGGGGATTGGGCAGTGCTTTGTGAGGTAGTTAACAAAGATATATTAAGTATTTAATGCAAATAATAAACAATACCAAATCGGAAACCGCTTTCATCCGTACGAATATGATATCTTTCCATAGAAAATGGAATCAGACTATGGATTTTGTAGTATGGGTTGACGAACATGCCTAAAGGTTCATTTTTCAGGTCATATTTTACGCCTAATCCTATCATTGCACCAATCCCTGTCTGACTGTCTAAATGATTCTCTTTTTCGGTATCTATCCCGAGCAACAAACCTCCATTCAAAAAAAATAATTAAGAAATGTCCATTCAAAAGTTACCGGTATGTCTACTACTGCATTAATTACATCATATGGTTCAGGTGCATCCGGTCCTAGCGAAACATTGCTGAATTTATATTTAAATTTACTATAAGAGATCCCTGTTTCTATGTCTACACTTTTTGTAAGAGGACGTACGTAAGTAATTCCTAAAGAGTAATATCCTTTGCCGGCATAGTCCCCTGCCCCAATAATATTCTGAAAATAAAAAGCATAATTATCTCCTAAACCCGAATAAGTGATACCAATGGCTCCTTTTGTCTTCGAAAAGTTTGATTGGGCTTTTATATTCATTTGCCAGAATTGAGAAACAGAGATAAGCAATCCAATTAATAAGTATTGTACAAATCGTTTCATAGTCGCATTATTTAAAATATTATATAGGTAAAACGACTAATCCTTTACAATATTGTAATCACCTGTTGGTGAATTCTCAATCCATTTTCCCTCAATTTTTCTTTCTTCTTTAGTCCTGTTATTTATCAGTGTCAACACATAAGACACGACTCTTTTCCTATACTCTAACTCCACATAAAAGTTGGCACCCCCGCCAGGTATCATAATTGTTTCCAATATCTGGTTTTCATCGTAATAAGAAGTGCTTGTTATTTCACCATAGTTGTTTTTATGATGAGACAGATAGATTTTGCTACCCTCTATGATTTGCGGGACTTGTACCGGTACAGGATTATCTTCTATCCATGAATCAGCATTAGGATCACTACTAATAAAATATGAGGTTCTAAGTATTCCAGCGCCACCAAAAGGAGAAAAAGAAAAAGGTGCAGGATTTATGTAATTAATTTCGAAACTCATATTTTTACGGTGATATAGCGAGTCTTTGTCATCTGTGCCAAGAGAATATGAAATATTTTCAAAAGTGTATCCGTTAGTTGATTCTTGTTTTACTACAATCTCCTTAGTAGTTCTACCGTCCTGAAGTATAATTACAAAATGAAAAGGATCTTTGGTAAAATTCTCTAATACTTCAATTTCGAGATTATAAGCAGAATTTCGAGTAATAATAAAACCTTTATCCATCCAAATGCCCTCCATCCTACCATTTCCATTTAACTTTAAAATGCTATTTTCTCTAATAATCTTCCCATCTGCTGAATATATATCCCCATAAATATTTATCTCATTTGCCGTGCTTCTGTTTATAATATCGGAAATATTCCAATCCTGATCTAAGTTTTCTATCTTTATTGAATAAACACCTCCTTCTCCTTTAGTTATTATCTCTTTTGTGAATTCATCCGGGATATTCTCTTTTTCGCACGATATATTGAAAAATAGAGATAGAGTTATTATAGTTATGTTTATAATTAAAGATTTTGTTTTCATAAAGCTTTTAAATATTTAATCGATCTCAGTTTGGATCTTGAGCTAAAGATACTTTTCAATTTTTTTAATAAATTATTATCTACCGGCAAAAATGGCCTGGAAAAAATGTTCATTAAGTACTCTGAGATAAAGATAATCAATCCCCAAACATTTTCGAAATAATAAATGAAGAACGAAGCATCGAATTATTCTTCATCTATCAGAATTATAACTTGCTATGGTTTTGATTTCAATAATATAGAGTTATTAATTGCTTTTGTTTATAAAGATAGATGCTATATTTACAGAAATGTTGCATATATTTAGTTATATTATGTTAATATTACTAAGGGTATTATTACACTCATTACTTTATCTAATAAAATTCTTGATAATCAGTTTGTGAGCATTTATGTTATATAAGTGTGATGGTGCATTTGTACCTTTATTGGAAAACCATTTTAATGCTACCCTTGAAGGAGAAATGGAGACTCATATGGATGAGGTAAAAAAAACCCTAATTGATTGAATAATCAATTAGGGTTTTTAAATAAGTGGTACTCGGAGCGGGACTTGAACCCGCACAACCGTAATGGTCACAAGATTTTAAGTCTTGCGTGTCTACCATTCCACCATCCGAGCATACCTTGAGCGGAAGACGGGACTCGAACCCGCGACCCCGACCTTGGCAAGGTCGTGCTCTACCAACTGAGCTACTTCCGCGTAATCTTTGCTACAAAAATAGTTCACTCTAGAACCATTTATTTTTTGAGACTGCAAATGTATGAATGTTTCTTTATTTTTCAAAAGATTTTAGGAACTTTTATTCTTTTTGCCCCCTATTTTTTAAGAAAGCATTGAAATCACAGTGTTGCCCCATCCAAAATAGCATCAATTGCCGTTAATTCATCCATTGAGAAAGACAAATTATCGAGTGCTTTAATATTATCTTGTAATTGTTTTACATTACGGGCACCCACTATAAGAGAAGTAACCCTTTCGTCCCTTAGCGCCCAAGCCAGAGCCATTTCTGCCATTGTTTGTCCCCTTTCAACAGCCATTTCATTAAGTCCCTTTACTTTCTCGATCAATTCAGGTCGCACTTGTTCAGTCCGAAGGAACCCATGCGATTCAGCCGCTCTTGAGTCCTCAGGAATACCATTCAAATACTTATCCGTTAAGACACCCTGAGCCAATGGAGAATAAGCAATAAATCCCGAACCGAATTCCTTAGCTATCTCGAATATCTCCTCCTCCGGTTTTCTGTTGAACATGCTATATCTACCCTGATAAATCAGGCACGGTACATTCTGTTCTTTCAGATAATTCATAGCGAACTTCTCTTGTTCAGCCGGGTAATTAGAAATTCCAATGTAAAGCGCTTTCCCCTGTCGCACGATATCCACCAGTGCCTGCATTGTTTCCTCGATAGGAGTTTGCGGATCAAATCGGTGTGAATAAAAAATATCGAAATACTCCAGGCCCGTCCGTTTCAAGCTTTGGTTAAGGCTAGATATTAAATATTTACGAGAACCTCCATTACCATAAGGACCATTCCACATCAAGTATCCAGCTTTAGAAGAAATAACCATTTCGTCCCTATGATTACCAAATTCTTCTTTTAGTATCTTTCCAAAAACAGATTCCGCCGATCCTGGAGGCGGTCCGTAGTTATTAGCAATATCAAAATGTGTAATACCCTGATCAAATGCAAATCTGATCATGTTTCGTGCCTCATTGTAATCAGCCAAAAAGCCAAAGTTATGCCATAGACCTAAAGACAATTTAGGGAGTTGCAACCCACTATTCCCACAGAATTTGTATTCCATAATTATTGATTTTATTTCATCTTTCTGCTTATTTCATCGTCAGAGATGACCGTTATTATTGCTTTACCATCGGGGGTATGATTAGGGCTATCACAAGCGAACAATTGATTCACGAGAGTCAGCATTTCCTCTTCAGACAATTGTTTTCCGGCATAAATTGCCGTATTATTTGCCAGTGACAAAGCCATCATTTCCTGTATTTCCGTTCTAACATCAGAAGGCGTATCCATTTTCTTCTTGATCATTGATCTAATGAGCATTGGCGCATCAGAGTTTTCTATCTCTGCCGGCACCCCATTAATCTCAAAAGTTTTCCCCCCTACATCGTTCAAATCGAATCCCAGAGACATCACCTCCTCCTTAATTAACTCAAGAACATCCACTTCCTGATTAGACAGTTCGAGCATTTCAGGAAAAAGCACGCGCTGTGAAATACCCTTCTTTTGTTTTATTTGTTTCAGGTATTTTTCATATAAAATGCGTATATGAGCCCTATGTTGATCAATAATCATCAGCCCCGATTTAACTGAAGTAAGAATATAACGCTGTTTATAATGATAATGTTCAGGTCCAAAGTTAGTTAATGATTTATCTCCATCCTCTTGTTCCCCAAACAAATCCTCCTTAGGCTGTGTTGGTTCACTCTCGTTTTCAAATTTATTATATAGAACCTCCCAATCGAATGAAGGAGTTGTCGGTTTATATCTACCTCCAGAAAGAGGATTTGAAAAAGGGTTATAATTAGGATTCAAGCTAATTTCAGGAGCTTTTGTCTGTTTATCCGGATCATAAATTGGAATCTCCACCGCATCTGTCTGGTCAAAATCTATTGTTGGCACAGCATTAAATTTTCCAAGTGCCTCTCTGATAGTCACAGATAATATTTTCCATAACTCCTTTTCATTTTCGAACTTCACCTCTGTTTTTGTCGGGTGAATATTTACGTCGACCGACTCAGGATTAACCGTAAAATAGATAAAATAATCAGGATGTGAATTTGGAGTGATCAAAGGATCAAAGACCGACATCACAGCCCTATGAAAATATGCGTGGCGAATATATCGACCATTCACAAAAAAGAATTGTCGTGCTTTCCCCTTTCTAACATTCTCAGGTCTTGACACATACCCATGAATATCGCCCAACATTGTTTTTTCGTCTATTTCAATGAGTTGTTGCATGAGGTTTTTCCTCTCCAGATTAACTATCCTCTGTTTTAGTCCAGAAATAGGTAGATGAATAGTCTCAACATCATTTTCATAGACAATAAACTCTATTGTTGGATTAACGAGTACAATGCGTTCAATTTCCGTAAGAATGTTTCTTCTTTCAGTCTCATTAGAGCTTAAGAATCTTCTTCGAGCCGGGACATTAAAAAATATATTCTTTACAGAAATAGTTGTTCCTTCAGGGCAAGCAATAAACTCCTGTTTTTCGACTTTTGATGCAGAAATTGATATGAAGGTCCCCACCTCATCCTCAGCCCGTTTTGTTTTTATTTCAACTTGTGAAATAGCTGCTATTGAAGGCAATGCTTCGCCACGAAATCCCATTGTATGAAGGCAAAAGAGATCTTCTGCTTTTCTTATTTTTGAAGTAGCGTGCCTTTCAAAAGCCATTCGAGCGTCGGTACCCGACATTCCTTTGCCATTATCAATCACTTGAATTAATGTACGGCCAGCATCTTTTATAACTATTTGAATTTGCGTAGCTCCAGCATCTAGAGAATTTTCCACCAACTCTTTGACTACTGATGCAGGTCGCTGAATTACTTCTCCGGCGGCTATTTGGTTTGCAATAGAATCGGGTAAAAGTTGAATGATATCGGACATCCTAAAAACAATTTAAACAAATATACGAATAAAAACTGTGATTATAATAATTTATCGACTTTGGATTTCCACATCAGGTCTCCTAAATCGTTTAGGTTGAGCGATGTTATCTTCTGATTTTCGTTTTGAACTTCTGAAAATATCCCATGCACTTACAGGTCGCATGTAATCGAGCCATACAAATCCTTTAAGTGTTGAGGACTTGGGATCCAATTGTGACAAAGGCGTTGTTTGTGCTTTTGTAGAATTCCAAAGTTTAAGTTTCTCCACTTTATCATCTTTAATATCCATTGAAAGAAAAGCACTTTCTGTTTTATTTAATCCAATAACCGTTGAGTCCTCCGACAAAATATAATATAATGATTCAGCATTACCTTCGACAAGTAATCTTTTTAGATTACCATTTTCGAATGTTGCCGTCATGTCCCTTCCTGTCAACTGGTTAAATTGATTTTCCACTGGTCGTTTCAGAATTCCCAGAGAGTATTCTTTTACGTTAGCTTTTTCGATTGTGCTATCGTTCAGGTAAATATCAATCTGATTACCAAGCAGCTGATAGTTACCATTCCATATCACCGGGTTTTTATACATTGACAAAAGTGAATCCTTTGAAAAATATTGAAGAGAATCACATACCCCTTGAATATCATTTCTAAAAAACCGTACATTATAATATGCGATCATCTGTCTATCCAAAGAATCTGTAATCATTTTGAGAGTATCCGCATGTAGAAACAGGCTGTCTCTATCAGAATATTCAATTGCGTAAGCAGAATCCGTAGCCATAGCATATCCCAAGTTATCATCATAATAACCGTAATTGCCACCAATGATTGCTTTGCGTAATGAATCCTGTAAAAACATATCACCGTAGACTTTTCCAATTCCTGTTTTTTGGTTATGATAAATCGTGTCTCCGGTCAAGAATTTACTTCCGTCTTTACTTACCACACGCGATCTGTCGAGTAATTGAGAATCGTCGGTGATTGTATTATACCATCCCCTATCCGTGTAAACCGTTCCACTGTCAGATACAATTGTAGACGGACCAATAATATCGGCTATTTTGGTTACCGTATTATATTTAAGTTCTTCTGTATAAATAGTATAATCAGGGTTTACCAGTTTCACGCTATCGTTGAACAACGCTTCTTTAGTGTTCAAATCATATTGTCCCCAAAAAGAAGAAAGTTCATTTTCTTCGTCAACCAGCAAACCACCATCAAAATAGTAACCAAGATTCGCTACCCTGTCATAATCAAGGCTATCAGTAAAAAGTGTAGCCTGTTTATCTTCCAATCTTATGTTATAACGCAATTTCGCAAATTTGGTGTTACCATTATAATTCAAATAATCGCCATACACAAAAATTGTATCACCCTGTTCCATGCGCACATTGCCAAATGCTTCGAAAGAATTTGTTTTTTCATGTAAATATGCGCTATCGCAATACATATATGCCCCATCGTGATAGAAAACCACATTGTTTTTCAATATCGTAGCATCAAAATTCTCGAGCTTGTAGAGTATATCCGCTTTTTGCATCTCAATAATTTTCATATTGGGATTAATTGGCTTTTGTGCAGGAGGCGGCTGCTGTGCATAGGAGAAGAGTATAACGACAAAAAGCACGCTTAATAAAAGCATGCTTCCATAGTGTTTTGTATTATTCTTTTGTTTTGTCATTCAAATAAAAAAACGATACTTATTTTAACCAACCTTTATATTTGAAATCGCAATTCTTCCACGCAGGATCAATTCTCACATAAGTATTTTTGATTTTTGACACAATCCATTCGTCCATCATCTTCTGTCGTTTTGAATTCTCAGCCATCGATTTTATTATCTGATAATCAGTGTTCAAATTAGCTTTATGTCCATCGTTTCTTTTAGTCAGTTTGATAATAGCAGCGACTTTTTCGCCCATACTAGTTGTCAGTATAAAAGGTTCCGACAAATCGCCCACATTCATTGTACCAATAACTCTTGATATATCTGGATTAAGTTCTTCCAATGCAAATCGTGGAGTTCCAATATTTAGACTATTTCTTCCTGAAGTTCCCGGATTTACCATGATTCCTTTATTATTGCGTGTATTTTTATCAGCAGATATAAATGTTGCCGCTTCTTCAAAGGTGATTTTTTTGTTGTCAATTCCTATTTTTACAGAATCCAGTCTAACCAAAGCACTGTCTAATTCTTGTTTTGGCACATTTGGTTTTAACAGAATATGACGGAAGTTAGCTTTATCTCCGCGTCGTTCTATCAGTTGTATAATATGATAGCCATATTCTGTTTCAACAACATTTGAGATTTTTTTTGGATCGTTCAGCGCAAAAGCCGCATTTGAGAATTCCGGAACAAACTCACCACGTCCTTTAAATCCAAGTTCGCCACCTTGTATTGCTGAGCCCGGATCTTCAGAATATAATAATGCCAGTGTTGAGAAATCGCTTTGTCCTGAGTTGATTTGTTCTGTAAAGTTTCTAAGTTGTGCTTTTACTTTATCTTTCTCTGCCAATGGGATTTTTGGTTCCATAGTTATAATCTGCAATTCTACTGTTGTTGGAATAAAAGGTAAACTATCCTGAGGAATCTTTTCGTAATACTTGCTTATTTCAGATGGTGCAAGTACTATTTCCCCAAAATGTTTTTTTTGAACCCCTTCTATTAATTGATTATCTCTAACCGACCTCTTCATATCGTCGCGTATATTCTTTAGACTTTTACCCATATACTCCTGCAGTTTCTCAACAGAACCAATTGACGCTATATAATCATTTATATAATAATCGACCATTCTGTTTACGTTAGATTCATCTACTTCAATACTATCGAGTTTAGACTGATCAAGAAATAATTTATTTACTGCAATTTGTTCAGGAATAAAGCAATACGGATCTCCTTCAATACGTGTGTTTTGCAATAGCATTTCTCGTCTAAAAGATTCAACTTCTGATTTAAGTATAGCTTCATCACCAACCACCCAAACGATTTCATCAATAATATTGTTTTGTGCGAATACTTGTTGAGTTAGTATGAGAGCAAAAATAATAGTTAATATTTTACTGATATATTTCATATTAATTGTGTACTGTTAAAAAGTAATTCAAAAGTAGTTATATTCGATGAAGTCACCAACGAATTTACTATTAAAAGTAGTTATAAATTTGTGTTTATTGATCATACAGTTTCATTTTCCATTGATTTTGACTTATCGTTTTTAAGTTTTACCATAAAAAGAATCATCATTATTGCAGCAATTAAGGACAATGAACTACCAAAATAAAATGTAGCACTTGGACTAACATTATCATATAGATATCCACCTATCGCACTTGCCGGTAGGAGCATAATTCCCAACACAGCATGATATAATCCAAAGCCTGTTCCTTTCATGTCCTTATTGACCAAATCGGACACCAATGCTTTTTGACACGTGTCGGTGAGTGCACTATAAACTCCATACAGGACAAACATTAAAATAAAAACAGTGACATTGTTAAATGCTCCAAACATAAGATATACAAACGAATAAATCAAAAACCCTAGTATTATTAGTTTAACACGTCCGATTTTATCAGATAACTTACCAATTTGTACTGCTAAAAGTACAGAAACTGTATTAAAAATCATATATATGAGCGGTACAAATGATTCATTGATTCCCGTTTCGCTTAATCTGATAAGCATCAGAGAATCTGTTGAATTTCCCAAGGTAAAAACTCCTATTATAAAAAGGAAGATGTAATAGTTCTTGGGCAAGTGCTTAAAAGCCACTTTTGATCTTGTTACTTTTTCTTGTTTCTTTTTCTCTTTTATAAGAAAAATAATAATAAAGACTCCAATTATAGCAGGAATGGCTGCGAGTATAAAGATTGTTTTAAAATCACCCGGACGAAAAAAAAGGATTGACGAAGCTAATAAAGGGCCAAGGATTGCACCACTATTGTCCATCATTTTATGAAAACCGAAGCTCTTTCCTGTTTCGTTTTTCTTTATGGAAGCCGATATAAGACTGTCGCGTGGAGCTGTTCTCACCCCTTTTCCCAGTCTTTCTATGAAACGTAGAACCAGCACTTGAATTGGATTGATCACAAAAGCGTATAATGGAGTAATTAATGCAGTAGTTGCATAACCAATAATCATAAATGGTTTGTTTTTACCTATTTTATCGCTCCAGAAGCCAGAAAGTGCTTTCATTATAGACGCTGTACTTTCTGCAATACCCTCAATAAGAGATATTTGTGTTTTTGATGCTCCTATTGACATTAAAAATAGCGGCATCACACTGTAAATCATCTTTGTAGAGGTGTCAGTGAAAAAACTGTTTAAGCCAGTATAAAAGATATTTCTATCAAATCCAAAATAACGTCTACGTTTCATTGATATTCTTTAGCTACAAAGTTACAAATTTATCAAGACATATTAATTTATCAAATAATATTTAAAAAAAAAGAGTCGTTGAAATATCAACGACTCTAGAATATTAATTCTTAAGATTTCTTATCCCTCAATAGCGGCTTGTGCAGCTGCCAATCTTGCGATAGGAACACGGTATGGAGAACATGACACATAATTAAGTCCCACCGTATGGCAGAATTTAACAGAAGAAGGCTCACCTCCATGTTCGCCACAAATACCACATTTCAGTGATGGTGTAACTGAACGACCATTTTGCACCGCCATCCTAACCAACTGACCTACTCCATTTTGATCAAGCACTGCAAATGGGTCTTGTTTTAAAATTCCTTTATCAAGGTACATAGGCAAGAATTTGGCAACATCATCACGGCTATAGCCAAAAGTCATCTGTGTTAGGTCATTAGTTCCAAACGAGAAAAAATCAGCTTCTTTTGCAATTTTATGAGCTGTAAGAGCAGCACGTGGAATCTCGATCATTGTACCAATTTTATACTCAATTGACTCACTATTTTCTGCAAATACCTCTTGAATTGTTTTCTCTATAATATCTTTTTGAGCTTTAAATTCAAACACAATACCTGTTAGAGGTACCATAATTTCAGGGATCACAACAATTCCTTCATTCTTTAATTCAAGTGCAGCTTCAATGATAGCGCGTGTTTGCATTTCTGTAATCTCAGGATATAAGTTACCAAGACGACATCCACGCAAGCCTAACATTGGATTAGATTCCATAAGACTTTCCACACGTTCATGAATATCTTCGTATGAGATATCCATAACACGAGCCATTTCCATTTGTCCTTTTTCATCATGTGGTACAAATTCATGCAAAGGAGGATCTAGCAATCTGACGGTAACAGGTAAACCATCCATTACTTTAAAGATTCCTTTGAAATCAGCTTTTTGAAGTGGTAAGAGTTTATCAAGTGCTTTGCGTCTGCCATCTACATCTTTTGATAGAATCATTTCACGCATTGCCAATATCTTGTCATCTTCAAAGAACATATGTTCAGTTCTGCAAAGTCCAATACCTTTTGCGCCAAAATTACGAGCAACCGCTGCATCACGAGGTGTATCCGCATTAGTTCTAACATCCATTCGCGTGTATTTGTCCGCAATTTCCATAAGTGCTCTAAAGTTATCGTCTAATTCGGCATCTTGTGTTTGGATTTTCCCTTCATAAACATTTCCTGTTGTTCCATCAAGTGAAATCCAGTCACCTTCTTTTAGTTTCTTTCCGTTAACGTTGATTGTTCGTGACTTATAATCAATCACTAAGTTATTAGCTGCCGACACACAACATTTACCCATTCCACGTGCAACAACAGCCGCATGAGATGTCATTCCTCCTCGAGCTGTTAGAATTCCTTGTGAAACACCCATTCCGCGAAGATCTTCAGGAGAAGTTTCTATTCGACAAAGAATTACTTTCTTTCCATCGTTATACCACTCTTCTGCTTCATCAGCGTAAAACACAATTTGTCCTGAAGCTGCTCCGGGAGATGCCGGAAGTCCGTGAGTGATTGGTTTTGCAGCAGCCAATGCTTTTTTATCGAAAACAGGATGTAATAATTCATCTAATTTTTCAGGATCACATCTTTTCAATGCTGTCTTTTCATCAATATAACCTTGATTCAACATATCTATGGCAATTTTCACCATTGCCGAACCAGTGCGTTTTCCATTACGAGTTTGCAGCAACCACAATTTACCATCTTGAATAGTAAATTCCAGATCTTGCATATCTTTGAAATAATCTTCCAGTTTTTGTTGAACTTCGATTAATTCTTTTGCACATACAGGCATTGCTTCTTCCAGTGATGGATATTTTAAAGCACGATCTTCTTCAGAAATGCCTTGCATTTTAGCCCAACGGCGTGAGCCCTCTGTTGTAATCTGCAAAGGAGTGCGAACACCCGCAACAACATCTTCCCCTTGAGCATTAATTAGATATTCACCATTAAAAATATCTTCACCAGTAGCCGCATCTCGCGTGAACGCGACTCCAGTGCCAGATGTTTGTCCCATATTACCATAAACCATTGACTGTACATTCACAGCTGTACCCCATTCTTCGGGGAAATTATTCATTTTACGGTAAAGTATAGCACGGTCGTTCATCCAACTATCAAATACTGCACAAATTGCGCCCCATAATTGATCCCATGGACTAGTTGGAAAATCATTTCCTGTTCTTTCTTTAACAGCAGTTTTAAATTTTTGAACCAAAAGTTTTAAATCTTCAACAGTAAAATCCGTATCCAATTTAATACCTTTTTCTTCTTTTAAATCGTCCATAATCTCTTCAAATGGATCAATATCCTCTTTGCTCTGCGGTTTCATACCTAAAACCACATCTCCATACATTTGAACAAATCGACGATATGAATCCCATGCAAAGCGCTCATTACCAGATTTATTTGCAATTCCTTGCACTGCATCATCATTTAATCCTAGATTCAAAACTGTATCCATCATTCCCGGCATTGAAACGCGAGCACCTGAGCGTACTGAAACTAAACAAGGATTTTCTTTATCTCCGAACTTTGTACCTGTTTGACTTTCTATGCCCTTAATAGCTTTTTCCACTTCGTTCTTTAGAACATTAATAACATAGTCTTTGCCAAGTTCGTTATACTCAGTACAAACTTCGGAGGTAATTGTAAATCCCGGAGGTACTGGTACTCCAATAAGATTCATTTCAGCTAGGTTAGCGCCTTTTCCTCCGAGCAGATTTTTCATATCAGCACGTCCTTCGGCTGCTCCATTTCCGAATGTGTAAACTCTCTTCTTTTTCATCCTTTTCTATTTTGAAATTAAATTTAATGTAATAACATGGACAGCATTTTATTATATTCGCAAATATAATAAAATTAATGATTAAACTCATTTTATAGAATCTATCATCAACAAATCTTGTTTTCTCAATATTTTATCATCTGTTATTTCTGTATTCTTTGTCGGTTCGATCTCTAGTTTTGAATTACCCAATGAAATATTATAAAGTATAACATTAGGCTTTTCATATAAAGAATCTTTGTTAATATAATGAATAAAACCTGTAATTACAGTTAATGTATCATCAGGAATATATTTTGAACCAGAAAGACTATATTTATCATTTTCAGTAATTTTGTTTGATTTATAGAGTGTTGTGTCATTGTATTCCAAGATAAGCACAGTTTTTATATCCGGTTTATTTATTAGAGGTAATCCGATCACTTGAAATGAAAAATCAAAATTGTCTTCCTTTATTGTGTTTTTTATATCATTTGTATCCAACCTGAAACTAAAACCATTGCTACTTGCAAATTGATCAAATGTAAAAATTTCCGGGATATATGAAGGAGACGAATTTCTTCGATCGAGTTCTTTTTGTTTAGAATAAATGGTCGTTATTTCATCGTTAACCACATTCAATTCACGTTGAAGTCGTGCTTTCACAGAATCATTCATTTTCAGATAAATATCTATTCTATCTGAGTACCATACTAACGAAGAATCCCAAATTGCGCTGTTAACTTTGTGTTTTGCAAAAACATCATTCATGAAAGCTTCTTTTTTTGCAGGAGTATCAAATGTTTGATAATCTTGGTCAATTAAAGCTTCAGCGATATAAACATCATACATCAACCGTTCCATATCTTTTCTTTTCAGCACATAATCGGAACGGTTTTGACAAGATTCCGCCAGCAAAACTATTGAAAAAAAAAGAATGAAATATGAAAGATGTTTACGCTTCATTTGACTCGGTTTCCTTATTTGCTAAATATTTCTCTTTTTCCTTCTTGGACATTAATGAAAATGAAAATGACTTTCGATAGAAAAGAAGTAATAAAATAACACCTATAGTGATACAAGAATCCGCGATGTTAAAAATAAACCTGAAGAATTCAAAATGCTGTCCTCCGATCAGAGGTATCCAATCCGGCCAATTGCCTTGAAACAAGGGGAAGTACAACATATCAACAACATTCCCGTGAAACACAGAGGAATACCCTTCTCCAAATGGCACAAACGATGCTATATGTCCGGAATAACTTTCCGAGAAAATTGCACCGTAAAAGATACTATCAAAAATATTACCAGCTGCACCTGCAATAATCAAAGCAATGCAAACTATAAAACCCGTTTTATATTCTTGATGTATCAATCTGACCATATAAATTGTTGCAATTACAGCAACTACAATACGAAACAAAGTCAAAAATATCTTGCCCCCCAGTTCAATACCAAATGCCATACCCGGGTTTTCTACAAAATATATTTTAAACCAATCAGTAATATTAATAGACTCATATAATGACATATGCGTCTTGACCCAAATTTTGGATACCTGATCAATGAGTAACAGAATGATGATAATCGAAAATGCCAACAGCCCTTTATTAGTGTTTTTTTTCATATACTATTATGAGACACAAGGTCTTATAGGGAAGAGAAATATATATAATATTGTCTCTTCACTATAAAAGATTTATTTTTATTGTTACAGCACACTTACTTTCTTTTAGCTTCTTTTGCTTCAATGCTCAATGTTGCATGAGGGACAGCCCGAAGTCGTTCTTTAGGAATAAGTTTTCCTGTTTCACGACAAATGCCATACGTACCATTTTCAATGCGCACTAAAGCAGCCTGTAGATTCTGGATAAATTTCAATTGACGTTGAGCCATTCTGCCTGCTTCTTCTTTAGACAAAGTATTTGCTCCTTCTTCTAAAACTTTAAAAGTAGGTGACGTATCAACTGTATCGTTTCCATCAGTGTTCATAACTGATGAACGAAGAGCTTCATACTCTTGTTTCGCGACTTCCAGTTTCTCATTAATAATTGTGCGGAACTCTTCTAATTCCTCATCTGAATATCTTGTTTTTTCACTCATAACAGCAAAAAAGATTATAAATTTAGCATTATTGATTCTATCTATTTTTGTTTCAAATATACAAATTAAAGTGCAAAGATACTATTTTTTTGTAATTGTGATTGTTAATGGTTGATCATCAATTTCAACATCATCTTCAAATTGCCCTTGAGATATAATCAATTCATCGGCAAGTACCTGTGAACTAATATATTCTGTATTTTCAATGATAGCATCGTCAAAGGCAGGATTCGAAGAAAGTCGAATATTGATACGATCAGTAATCTCTAAACCTTTGGCTTTTCTAAGATTCTGAACCCTGTTTATCAATTCACGTGCTATTCCTTCTTTATGCAGTGAATCAGATATTGTTATATCAAGAGCCACAGTCAGTTTACCTTCGTTTCCGACTAACCATCCAGGGATATCTTCCGAAATTATCTCCACATCATCCAGCTTTACCTCTGCTGTTTGTCCGTCAATATCAAAAGTATATTTACCCTCTTTCTCCAACTGGTTTATAGCTTCGCGAGACATTTCTTGAATGCTTGTCGCCAATTTCTTCATTATCTTGCCATAAAGAGGGCCAAGTTTTTTGAAATCAGGTTTCACACGTTTAACCAACATTTCATTAGCTGAATCCACAAAATGAAGTTCTTTCACATTCACTTCACTAAGAATCAGCGATTCCACAGCCTCAATATAATGTTTTTGCGCATCATCCTGTACCGGGATCATTATTCTTGCCAAAGGCTGTCGCACTTTGATATTTACTTTACGTCTCAATGCCAGAACGATTGTTGAAACCGATTGCGCCAAATACATTTGTTCTTCCAGATCTTTATCGACAAACGATTTGTTTGCCTTTGGAAAATCAGCAAGATGTACAGATTCAAAAGTTTCACTTCCTGTAACCTCAACCAAATCAGTGTACAGTTTATCTGCATAAAAAGGAGCGATAGGCGCCATCAGTTTGGCAACTGTAATTAAGCACTGATAAAGGGTTTGATAAGCAGACAGTTTATCTTCCGTCATTTCACCACCCCAAAAACGTTTACGGTTCAATCGAACATACCAGTTGCTAAGGTTATCATTTACAAAATCCGAAATTGCACGTCCCGCTTTTGTCGGTTCGTAATCATCCAAATAAGTTGTAACATCCTCAACAAGTGTATTTAACAATGAAATGATCCAGCGATCAATTTCCGGTCTGTTTTGATAAGGCACTTCCGGTTGATCATTAACAAAGTTATCAACATTAGCATATAGTGTGAAGAAAGAATACGTATTATACAAAGTTCCAAAGAACTTACGTCTTACCTCTTCAATTCCCTCAACATCGAACCTCAAGTTTTCCCAAGGAGAAGAATTAGTAATCATGTACCAACGTAACGGATCCGATCCATATTTATCAATTGTAGAAAACGGATCAACCGCATTTCCCAATCGTTTGGACATCTTATTACCGTTTTTATCAAGCACCAATCCACTAGATATCACATTCTTAAACGCCAACGATCCTTTCACCATTGTGCTGATTGCATGCAATGTGAAAAACCATCCGCGTGTTTGATCGACACCCTCATTGATAAAATCAGCCGGATAGAACCCATTATTATCTATCAGTTCCTTGTTTTCGAAAGGATAGTGTATTTGTGCAAACGGCATAGAACCCGAATCGAACCACACATCAATCAAGTCAGTTTCGCGTCTCATTGGTTTACCCGAAACAGAAACCAGAACGATATCATCCACATACGGTCGGTGCAGATCTATATTTTTAACATCATAGTTTCCGTCAGAATATTCACCCACAATAAAGTTCTTGTAAGGATTTTCCTTCATGAACCCAGCCTCAACCGATTTATTTATTTCGTTTATCAGTTCTTCGATAGAACCAATACATATTTCTTCTTTTCCGTCATCAGTACGCCAAATAGGTAGAGGTGTTCCCCAATATCTGCTTCGACTTAAGTTCCAGTCCTGCAGGTTTTCGAGCCATTTTCCGAAACGTCCCGTACCAGTTGATTGAGGTTTCCAGTTGATTTTATCATTCAACGCCATCATTTCTTCCCGACTAGCAGTCGATTTGATGAACCAACTATCTAATGGATAATACAATACAGGTTTATCAGTACGCCAGCAATGCGGATATGTATGCACATGTTTTTCGATTCTGAAAGCCCTGTTATTCTGCTTCAGCATGACAGACAGATCGATATCCAATGTCACATCATTTACAGTCAGCGATTCGTCGTACTCATTTTTCACATATCTACCAGCGTAAGCACTGTATAGTTCCACGTTCATATTGTTTTCAACAAAGTCAGGATCAAGATCTTCCACTTTAAAGTACTTACCAGTAAGATCCACCATTGGACGTAAGTTCCCATCTTTATCGAGCAGCAATAATCCCGGGACATTGTACTCTTTCCCAATTTTAGCATCATCAGCACCGAAAGTAGGCGCGATATGAACTATACCCGTACCATCTTCAGTAGTAACGAAATCCCCCGTAACCACTCTAAAAGCATTATCCGAAGCCTTTACCCAGGGCATGAGTTGTTCATATTCAAACCCCACAAGTTCAGCACCTTTCCAAACTTTATCCACCACACGATAAGGCACATGCTTATCGCCAACTTGATAATTTTCAAAAGGCAAATCTGCATTTTTTTCAGGAAAATACGAATGCAAGAGAGCTTTTGCCAACACTACAGTTATAGGATCTCCTGTGTATATATTATACGTCTGCACAGCGACATAATCTATTTTAGTCCCCACCGCCAAAAGAACATTTGAAGGTAAAGTCCAAGGTGTTGTAGTCCAAGCCAAAAAGAAAGCCTCTCCAAAGTTCGACATTTCTGTTGTAGGATTCTTTATTTTGAACTGCGCCGTGCAAGTAGTATCTTTCACATCGCGATAGCATCCGGGTTGATTCAGTTCATGCGAGCTCAATCCTGTACCTGCAGCCGGAGAATACGGTTGAATAGTATAACCCTTATATAAAAGTTCTTTCTTATATAATTCCTTGAGTAGATACCAAACCGTCTCAATATATTTATTATCGTAGGTAATATATGGATTATCCATATCCACCCAATATCCCATTTTCTCAGTAAGATCTTCCCATTCTTTTGTGTACCTCATCACCTCTTTTCTACAAGCAGTGTTGTATTCCTCAACAGTAATGGTTTTGCCAATATCCACTTTAGTGATACCGAGTTTTTTCTCAACACTTAGTTCAACAGGAAGTCCGTGCGTATCCCATCCAGCTTTGCGTTTAACCAGAAAACCCTGCATTGTTTTGTACCGACAAAAAACATCTTTTATCGCACGAGCCATCACATGGTGAATCCCCGGCATGCCGTTTGCTGACGGAGGACCTTCATAAAACACAAATTCAGGACACCCATTTCTGGTATCCAAAGACTTTTGAAAAACACCCTCTTCACTCCAGATCTTTAGAACCTCTTTATTAACTTCTGAAAGATCCAGATGATTATATTCTGCAAATCTCTTACTCATTTTTAAAAACTTTACACCTTTAATCCAACTTACCCAACGTCTCTTTTATTCTTGCTATTGCCGTTTCCAGTTTTTCATCTGAAGTAGCATATGAAAGTCGAATACATCCCGGAGCTCCAAATGCATCCCCTCCAACGCAAGCCACATGTCCCACTTCCAGTAAGAACATTGCCAGATCTGTTGCAGTATTTATTATTTGTCCTTTGTATGATTTACCTAAAAAGCTTTGGCAATCAGGGAATATATAAAAAGCCCCTTGTGGTTCATCCACTATCAGTCCCGGTATTTCACGCAATAAGCGCACGCCCATGTTTTTTCTTCTCTCGAATACTTTTCTCATATCCTCCACACAAGTCTGTTCGCCCATATAAGCAGCCAGTGCAGCTTTTTGTGAGATAGAAGAAGGTCCCGAAGTATATTGTCCCTGCAGCATATTACATGCTGAAGCTATCCATTTTGGTCCAGCAATCCATCCGATTCGCCATCCCGTCATTGCATACCCTTTTGACACCCCGTTCACTATTATTACCCTGTCGCGAATTTCTTCAAACTGTGCGATACTCTCATGTTTACCAACATAATTAATGTGTTCATAAATCTCGTCAGAGATCACAAATATATTTGGATATTTAGCCAGCACTTCAGCCAGCGATTTCAGTTCCTCTTTAGAGTACACACTTCCTGTAGGATTTGAAGGAGAACAAAGTATCAGTGCCTTTGTTTTTGGTGTGATTACCTCTTCGAGTTGTTGTGCTGTAATTTTAAAGTTTTGATCTATACCAGCGTAAGCATAAACCGGTTTACCTTCGGCCAGTTTAACCATTTGTGGATAGCTCACCCAGTAAGGAGCCGGTATGATAACCTCCTCATCACGATTCACTAAAGCAAGAATCACATTACAAAGCGATTGTTTTGCTCCGTTAGAAACAATAATTTGATCAGGAGTAAAATCCAATTGATTCTCAATTTTCAGTTTATCGCAGATAGCTTTTCTGAGATCAAGAAAACCCTGCACAGGAGAATAAAACGAAAAATTATTATCGACAGCATTTTTAGCAGCCTCTTTAATATGATCAGGTGTATTAAAATCCGGTTCACCTACACTTAAATTAATTACGTCTATACCCTGAGCCTTCAATTCATTGCTCTTTTGCGACATCGCAAACGTTTCTGATGGTGAAAGCGAAGTCAATCTTGCAGAAAGTGGATTCATATAAAATTATCTATTTGATTAATTAAGGTGCAAATATACATAAAAAAAGTGCTTTGTAATCGTAATGAGTTGAGTTTTTGATTATCAAAGCAAATTAAACATAAGGGCACAAAAAAACCGTCCTTTTAGAGAACGGCAGAAATATATAGTTTGTAAAATAAAATTCGAAAACAAAAGCGTCTGTAATCAATTAAGATTACTCAGCTTAGAAATTTGATTTCTTTTTGATTTCTCTGCTTATTTAAGCAGCAATCTTGATTTTAATGCTCTGAGTCTGCTTAGTCTGTTTGTTCTATAAACAGAAGACCCGTTAAAAATATTCTTTTCCAAATACTTTATTTGAGCAAGAATTTCTTCTTTTTTTGGTTTGTTGATACCCATAATAACTCCTTTTTTTAATAGTTAAGATTATCGGCAACCTCGTTTAAGAAGCTTCATACAATATGTTTAAATAACCTAGTTCTGAATCTTAATAACTCGCTTGCCATTAAAATCAGTACAAAGATACAATAAATTTTGATACAAAACATGTTATACAACATATTTTTTAAACAATTTATGACTTTTACTATTCTTTTATACTTAAGAGCCTGTAAAAGCGATAAAAAAGAATTGTTTTTCTAGTCTGTCGAAAGTTGTCATTCGCTATGCTTTAAATTAGCGCGGAAATTAAGCAGAATGACATCAGAGATTTGTGAGACCAAAGTCGGAGGTATATCGGAGTTACATCGGAGCTGACTCGGAGCATACTCGGACCATCCTCGGACCATCCTCGGACCATCCCCGGACCATCCCCGGACCATCCCCGGACCATCCCCGGACCATCCTCGGAGGTGACTCGGAGGTCTCGTCCTGATACAGGAAGGTTGGAGATTTGGAGAATTTTGAGATCATATATATATAAGACTCTATAAAACAAAAAACCTCGTAATAAGTTATATTACGAGATTTTTGCGGAAGCTGGGGGATTCGAACCCCCGGTACAGTTACCCGTACGGCAGTTTAGCAAACTGCTGGTTTCAGCCACTCACCCAAACTTCCTGATTGCTGAATCTTATTAAATTGGGTGCAAAGATACAAGATTGTTTTAAACTTGTCAAAGATTTTCCGTTTTTTTCTCAATAATCTTCCTACATTTGTCATAATTTATTAAGAAATATCATCAATGAGTTCATCAACCAATATAAAACGAGCAAAATTTATTGCTTTTTCATTATCAATAATCATCATTATGCTCGGTCTCGCCGGTATATCCATATATAATATGTTATACAAGCAATTTCATAATACAGAATCCGTATACATATATATAGATTCCAGGAAGAATTTTGATGACTTGCTCAATCAACTTAAAGAAAAAGCCAATCTTTCGTCCGACAAGACCTTCAGGTTGTTTGCAGACAAGATGAACTATAAGAACAATATGCGAACTGGTAGGTACGAGCTTAAAAAAGGAGAATCCACCATTGATTTTATCAGGAAACTACGTTCAGGAAATCAAAGTCCAATAAATATAACATTTAATAATATACGTACAAAAGAAGATCTTTCCGGGAGAATTGCAACCCAGCTTATGATTGACAGTACAGAGTTGTTATCCACATTAAATGATTCCGCAAAAGTAGCAACACTTGGTTTCAATTCGAGCACTATAGTCTCCATGTTTATTCCCAACACCTATGAAGTCTATTGGGACACAAGCATTGACAAAATGTTCAAGCGAATGAAAAAAGAATATGACGGATTTTGGAATGACGAAAGAAAAGCCAAAGCCAAAAAAATTGGATTAACGCAAACCGAAGTCTCCACACTTGCCTCCATTGTTGAAGAAGAATGCACCTATTCAGATGAATATCCAGTTGTTGCAGGACTCTATTTAAACAGAATTAAGAAAAACATACCCCTACAAGCCGACCCAACCGTTAAGTTTGCAGTTGGAGATTTCACATTGAAGCGCATTTTGTTTAAACATCTGGAGATAGACTCACCATATAACACCTATAAATCCAGCGGGTTACCCCCCGGTCCTATTCGTATTCCATCAATCAAATCAATTGATGGAACCCTCAATGCTCAAAACAACAATTATTTATATATGTGTGCCAAAGAAGATTTATCCGGCAGGCACAATTTCGCCACTAATCTTTCCGAGCATAATGCCAATGCATCCCGTTATCAGCGTGCATTAAATGAGAGACGTATTTTTTAATCGTCTTATCACATTCATTTTATCCTCCTGAATTTGGTTAGTCAGTTTTTCCATCGAGTCAAATTTTTCATCAGACCGAATAAAATCAATAAATTCGACTGTAAGTCCCTGATTATATAAATTACCCTCGAAGTCGAAGATATTTACCTCGACACTTATTTCCAAATCCTCATGTAACGTCGGTCGTTTGCCTATGTACAACATTCCATCGTACACCCTACTATCAGCCAGGTGCACTTTCACAGCATACACACCCAGTAGAGGAATCACTTTATATTTTTCCCAAGCCTGAATATTAGCCGTAGGGAATCCGATTGTCCGTCCGACCTGGAATCCCTCAATAATTTTTCCCGAGATAGTATAATTATAAGACAACAACCTGTTAGCCTCAACTATTTTTCCCTCTTTAAGTAAAATTCTTATTTTGCTTGAGCTTATTGAATGCTCTTCATATCGATATTCCTTTGCCTGAATAACCCTCATTCCAACGGACTCACCATACCTTTTATAATCTTCGAATCCTTCCTCGCGATTATGTCCAAATCGATGATCATGTCCAACGAACAATGTTGTTACTCCAAGTCGTTTGCTCAACACATCCACAATAAATTCTTCAGCCGTCATCTGTGAAAGCTCCTTTGTAAAAGGCAAGCTAAAACAGTAATCAATTCCCGTTGTATCAAGTTGATGTAGTTTTTCGTCATACCCACACAACAATGCAGGTTGATATTCCTGTTGCAAAACTTTGCGCGGATGTATTGGAAAAGTGATTACTGCAGAAGGCAGTCCCAGGCGTCGAGCCTCATTTTTTACTTGTTCGATCAAAAAACGATGTCCCATATGAACTCCATCAAAAAAGCCCATTGTTGCAACACTTTCAACTAAGTTTTGTTTTGTGTCGACAGAAGTAACATTTAATATTTTCATTGTCTCTCAAAAGCCCTCTAATAACCTAAAATACAAGTATTTAAAACGGAGATAAATCCGTATAACATTTAATAAAAAAGTAAGATGTCAATAAAACCAACATGATAAAATAGAAATAGACCCCCCATTTATCCGTTGTAGTAGAATAGTAATGTGAAATAACCAAGGATAACAATGATATAATAATAAACAACCATAAAAGGCTCTGTCCAATATATGTAATCTGCAGAATTATGGAGAATATAATTAACACAACACTAAACGTAATAAATTTTTGAGAAAGCACTTTATCTCTGAAAAAGTGTTTAAAATCAATTACAATATGACTAATTATAAGTACCAGTAAAAGCACGATGAATCCCCATTGAGGTACTGTAAAAAACCAGTAGCTACCAAAATCTATGTTATCATAACAATAAAACGGCAGTAAAAATCCGCCAATATTATCTCCAAAAACAAAGAGAGAAAAAACAAAGATATAAACTAGAAAAGCCCCAAGTAAAGTAGAGAAAAACGATTTTGCAGTTAATCCATTCATCATTCTCTGTCCAATCCACCATAAAGGAATAAACATGAGCGCATAGATTTGGAAAACGCCAGCAATAGATATCAACACAGAAGCTTGAAACGAATATTTCTGTGGTCTGCTGTTTTGATAAGAATCAGTCAATGGCACCATTGCCCACAATATAAAGATTGTAGCCAATAAATCCGGGCTAATAGACAGAGATATTGGGTGTAAACTAAAAAGGATTAAAGGAATTACCAGTGGTAAGTTTGATCGTCCTCTAATTAATCCATATTTAACATTAAGTTGCGATAAAATAATTGCGATAATAAAAACGCACACAGAACTTAATATAAATGAAGTCCATGGGTCAGTAAAAAGAGGTGCAATAACATCCCATAAATAGTTGGCATTAGTTGATTTATACTCAATCACCCCCAACTGATTGAACATTAAATACCTCATCAATATAACAATCACTATAGCTATCACACTAAAAAGTCGTGATTCTATAATTATTGTCTTGAAATTTTTTACTGTTGAATTCATTCTTTAAAGTAAATCTAAGCCAATATCTTTTCTATAATACTTTTTTTCAAAATCTATTTTCTCAATATTCTTATATGAAGTTGCCAGCGCCTCCTGTATGGTATCCCCTAAAGAAGTAACGCTCAACACCCTACCGCCCGAAGTTACAACATTATTATTGTTTTTTATTGTTGTACCTGCATGAAAAACAATACTATCAGTTACTTTATCCAATCCCGTAATTGTTTTTCCTTTTTCATAACTACCCGGGTATCCACCAGACACCATCATTACTGTAGTTGCGTATCTTGGGTCGATTTCAATGTCAGTAGAGCCAAGTTTTTGTATTGCCACCTGGCAGAACAGAAAGAGTAAATCCGATTTTATACGAGGTATAACCACTTCTGTTTCCGGGTCACCCATTCTAACATTATATTCAATCACTTTAGGTTCACCGCCGACATTCATCAATCCCACAAAGATAAATCCTTTATAACGAATATTATCCTCTTCTATACCGTCGATTGTAGGGATTATAACCTGTTTTTCAACTTTTTGCATGAATTCTTCGTCGGCAAAAGGCACCGGTGAGACAGCTCCCATACCTCCGGTATTTAAACCAGTATCCCCTTCCCCTACTCTTTTATAGTCTTTAGCAACAGGTAATATCTTATATGATTTTCCATCCGTCAGGACAAATACCGAACATTCGATACCCGACAAATACTCTTCAATTACAACTTTTTTACTTGCAGCACCAAACTTACCATTGAGCATTTCATAGAGAATACTCTTTGCCTCGTTGATGTTTTCAGTTATGAGCACCCCTTTTCCCGCAGCCAATCCATCAGCCTTTAGCACATAGGGAGCAGAGAGTGAATCCAAGAATTGATTTCCCTCATCATAATTTTCGAGAGTAACCGTTAGATATTTTGCAGTAGGAATTTTATGTCGAATCATAAATTCTTTTGCAAAATCTTTACTACCCTCTAATTTTGCTCCTTTCATAGATGGTCCAATCACAGCAATATGACAAATATCTTCATCGTCTCTGAAATAATCAAATATTCCTTCCACCAAAGGGTCTTCCGGTCCTACAACAATCATATCTATATTATTGTTGAGTGAAAATTCCTTTATCCCTTCAAAGTCGGTAACCGACATTTCAATATTCTTTCCTATCGTTGCCGTTCCAGCATTTCCCGGCGCGATAAAAAGATTATTAAGAAGTTTACTTTCACGTAATTTCCACGCAAGCGCATGTTCACGTCCACCTGATCCGAGCAATAAAACATTCATATTTATTTGCATTAAAAAATATCAAGATGCAAATCTAATAAAATTCATTCAAAAAACGGTTAAAATATTCTTTAACTAATAAAGTCGTCAGAAAAAACTATCTTTGTAATAAAGAAAAAGGTTACAAATGCAAACAAATAATATAACTAAACTTTTTAATATTAAATATCCGATCATCCAAGGAGGGATGGTTTGGTGTAGTGGTTGGCGATTAGCATCAGCCGTAAGTAATGCCGGAGGATTAGGATTGATAGGCGCCGGTTCAATGCATCCCGAAACATTACGTGAGCATATTCAAAAATGCAAATCAGCAACTGTTGACATTCCATTCGGCGTAAATATACCACTCATGTATCCTCAGATAGATGATATCATGCAAATAGTTAAGGAAGAGCAAGTTCCTATAGTATTTACATCAGCAGGCAATCCGAAGACATGGACATCCTATTTAAAAGATGCCGGCATAAAAGTAGTACATGTTGTTTCCAGTTCGAAATTTGCCCTTAAGTGCCAGGAAGCCGGTGTTGACGCTATTGTAGCCGAAGGATTTGAGGCCGGTGGTCATAATGGAAGAGAAGAAACAACCACACTTACTTTGATTCCCCAAGTACGTGATGCCGTTTCATTACCACTTATTGCTGCCGGTGGTATTGCCACAGGAGGAGCTATGGCCGCAGCATTTGCGTTAGGCGCAGACGGAGTTCAGGTAGGCACACGATTTGCCCTTACCACCGAAAGTTCAGCCAATGAAGAATTCAAACAATGCTGTCTTCAATTAAAAGAAGGTGACACCATGCTGACATTAAAAAAGCTTGCCCCTGCCCGCTTAATAAAAAATGATTTTTATCGTCAAGTTCACGAATTAGAAAACAAAGGAGCTACGGAAGAAGAGTTCAGGACCCTTCTTGGAAAAGGCCGTGCAAAACGAGGCATGTTTGAAGGAGATTTATCCGAAGGCGAGTTAGAAATTGGTCAGATTGCCTCACATATTAAATCTATTTTGCCAGCAAAGCAAGTAGTTGAAGAAATGATGAATGAATTTCGTGAAACCACTCAACGATTGTCAAAATATACTTTTTAATAATATGATAAAAATAAAAAGCTTAACACTTTCAATTTTAGTTTTTTTCTTCGCCTTTAGCAACTGTTTAGCCCAGCAAACCAGGTGGTTTACCTTAGAAGAGCTTATTCCCGGCGGCGTTGATTTTTACACTTTTTATCCTCGACATACCACTCAATATCAATGGCATGGAGATCAATTAGTACAATTAAGAAATGATTCAGTATGGATTTCCGATAATCCAATGAAACAAACCGAAAAAGTTGTTTTTACTTTTTCAGATATTGAAGACATCATTGCTAATGGAGAAGACATATATCATCTTCAGTTCCCATTATCAGCAGATTCTCCAGTCCAGTTTTTTTCACGTTCCGGATCAGGTTTTTATGATATAAAGAAAAAACAACCACTTTCATTCTTTACTTATCCTGATAAGAGTGAGAATCATGATATATCTGTAGAAAGCCAATCATTAGCATACAATATTTCCAATAATTTATACATCCTTGACAAAAATGGTAAAACCACCGCCATATCATCAGAAGAGAACAAAGGAATTGTTTATGGGCAAGCTGTTCATAGAAATGAATTTGGTATAACCAAAGGTACATTTTGGTCGCCCACCGGAAACAAGCTTGCTTTTTACAGGATGGATGAAACTATGGTTACGGATTACCCTTTAGTTGATACATCAACAAGGATTGCCGAAGTTCGCAATATTAAATATCCGATGGCTGGGATGACCAGTCACGAAGTCACAGTTGGTATTTATGATATATCAACAGGAAAAACTATTTATCTACAGGCCGGTGACCCTAAAGATAGATATTTCACCAATATTGGTTGGAGTCCGAACGAAAAACATTTATTTTTGGCCGAGTTAAACAGAGATCAGAACCAGATGAAACTATTGATGTTTAATGCCACCACCGGTGAATTAGAGAAACTATTGTTTGAAGAACAACATCCAAAATATGTAGAGCCAGAGAACCCCGTTTTATTTGTTCCAAAGCGTACAGATCAGTTTATTTGGCAAAGCAAAAGAGATGGGCACAATCACCTATATCTGTATGACGTTTCAGGTAAATTATTAAAACAGTTGACTTCCGGGAATTGGGATGTTACAGAAGTGATAGGATTTGACGAAAAAGGGAATAACCTCTTTTTTGCCAGTACAAATCCAACTCCGATGGACAGACATATTTATAAGTTGAACTTAAAAAATGGAAAATCAACAAAGTTGACGACTGTTAGTGGCATTCACAACGGAACAATGAGCCAATCGGGAAAATATTTGCTCGACAGGTTTTCATCGCACAACAATCCGGGTATGATGTATTGCTTAAATACAAATAATAATAAGTTAACCGAATTGACATCAATAAAGAATCCCTATTCGGATTATCTTGTACCAACAGTTAATTCAGGGACAATAAAAGCTGCCGATTCCATAACAGATTTACATTATCGTTTTGTAAAACCAGCAGATTTTGATCCTGCAAAAAAATACCCAGTAGTGATATATGTATATGGAGGTCCCCATTCTCAAATGGTTCAAAACAGTTGGCGTTATGGTTCAGGAGGTTGGGAATTTTATATGGCCCAAAAGGGATATCTTGTTTTTGTTATGGACAACAGAGGCACATCCAACAGAGGTTTAGACTTTGAGAATGTAACCTTTAGGAAACTAGGTATAGAAGAGTCCCTTGATCAAATGGAAGGAGTAAAATTTCTTCGATCCCTTCCTTATGTAGATCACAATCGATTAGGCATTCATGGTTGGAGTTATGGAGGATTTATGACTATCAACATGCTACTTAGATATCCAGATGTTTTTAAAGTAGGAGTTGCCGGTGGTCCGGTTATCGACTGGAAATATTACGAAGTTATGTATGGCGAGCGCTATATGGATACACCCCAACAAAATGCTTCAGGATATGAAGAGACCAGTTTACTCAATAAAGCAGACAAGTTAAAAGGCCGATTGCTTATTATTCATGGAGACAACGACCCAACTGTTGTTTGGCAAAACAGTATTCAGTTTTTGGACGCATGTATAGCAGCAGGCACTCATCCAGACTATTTTATTTATCCTGGTCACGGACACAATATGATAGGTCACGATCGTGTTCATTTACACGAACATATAACCCGTTATTTTGATGATTTCATGGAATAATTCTTTGAACATATTCAATTAACAGATCATTTTCACAATTTAAAATTTACTTGTACTTTTACAATCATTATGCAGTATACTCTTTTCCCATCAGATCCTTTTATGTTTTTTTCTTTAGGTAGTGGCAGTTCAGGCAATTGTTATTATCTGGGCAACTCGGAATACGGGGTTCTGATTGATGCCGGTGTAGGTGTTCGTACAATTATTAAACGCCTTAAAGAGTATGACATATCAATGCATCAAATTCAGGCTATACTTATCACCCATGAACATTTTGATCATGTCAAATCCGCCACATCATTAGCTCACAAACATTTTTTGCCAGTGTATGCCACTCGTGAAGTACATAAAAGAATTGAACAAAACACCATTATACCCTATTCACTTAATGGTTCCAGGAAATATATCAAGAAGGAATCAGCTTTCCACATCCGTGATATTCGCGTCACTCCATTTGAAGTACCCCATGACAGTGTAGATAATGTAGGCTATTTCTTTGAAATCGGGGATCAAACATTTGCATTAGCAACCGATGTCGGAATTATCACAGACACGATTTCACATTACATATGCGCTTCAAATCATTTGGTAATAGAAAGCAATTATGATGAAGACTTATTACAAAATGGACGCTATCCCTATCATTTGAAAAAACGAATTACTTCGGGTACCGGTCATCTGAGTAACTTGCAAACTTCACATTTTCTGTCCGAGAACTATTCTGACAAGCTCAAAAACATTTGGCTATGCCATTTGAGTGGTGATAACAACACTCCTGAGTTGGCTTTCAAAGCAACTCAAGAAAAATTTGCTCAAAAAGGCATAACTGTTGGAGAAGATGTAAATCTTCAGATTCTTGGAAGGAATCAACTTTCACCAAAAACCATTTTATAATCTATTTTTAGTTGATGAACGGCAATTTAAAAGATAAAACAGTGAATGCTGTTGCCTGGAACAGTATAGAAAGAGTAATTTCTTTGCTAATCAATGCTTTTGTCGGGATTATTCTTGCCAACATCTTACTTCCTGAAGATTTTGGTGCAGTTGGAATTATCATTGCCCTTTCCTCTTTCATGAATATTTTTACTGAGAGTGGTTTTAACACAGCACTCATACAGAAAAAAAACACTTCCGAAAGAGATTACAACACAGTATTTACATTTAATTTGTTTGTCAGTCTCTCACTCTATTTCATTCTATTTTTTTGTGCCCCATTAATTTCACAATTCTATAACGAACCCAGAATCACAGCGCTATCGCGAGTAATATTTTTAGGAGTAATTTTCCAAGCATTTGGCCTAGTGCAATCAAGTATGCTTATCAGGGAAATGAGAATGAAAGAATTTAATCTGGCAAATATTGTTTCGAACATATCCACCGGTATTGTTTCCATTGTTTTGGTATTAGCCGGTTTTGGCGTTTGGGCACTTGTTTTCCAACAACTAACACCAACTATCGTACGTACTTCAGTTTATTATATAAAGACACGATGGAAACCACGAATTGGTTTTAACAAAACCGCTTTTAAGGAGATGTTTTCTGTTGGATCAAACATTTTTCTGACATCATTTGTAAGTACGCTATTTCAAAACATCTACTCACTTGTTATTGGTAAAGTTTACAACATGAATCAATTAGGCTACTACAACCAAGCTGACAAATGGAGTAAGATGGGATATACAAGTATTAGTCAAGTTATGGCCCAACCAGCATTACCCGTATTGTCATCCATTCAAAATGACAGAGAACGGATGCAAAGAGTTTTCAGCAAATTAAATAAAACAACAGCCTATATTGTATTTGCGGTATTTGGAGGATTAATTGTTATGGCAGAACCCATTTTCCATTTGTTTTTTGGCACGAAATGGGATCTTTCAATACCACTATTCCAATTATTATTAGCGAAAGGAATATTCTTTGTGTTTGTTATTTTGATGAATAATTATATAACATCGACAGGAAGAACAAGAGCAATTTTCTTTTTAGAGTTAATTAAAGATACAGCTATTGTTATTGCAATTGTGTTTACAATAGGTATTGATCTGAAAGCAATAGTGATTGGGCAATTGATTGCGACTGTTGTTCATTTTATTGTCACACTGTTTTATACTCAAAGAATTACAGGTTATTCAGTAACACAACAATTAAAAGATCATTCACCATATTTATTAATCAGTTCAGTTATTTCCGCTCTCCTTATATTTATCGGTCAATTTATATCAAATGAAATATTGTTATTAGCAATTCAATTAATCTTATTTGTAACGCTATATTTAAGCATCAACAAACTTTTAAATTCAAAAATTCAAAAAGATATAATAGACACTATTAAACAGAGATTTCAAAGGAACTAAATTTTCTCTCTTGAAAAAGCATCAATATATGAACCATCTGTTATATTTATGATTTCTTTTCCCTGAGACCTGCTGAATTTCTCAACCGAATGATAAGATCTAAAAGCAATTACCATACTTTCTAATATCTCATGTAATTTTAATGGAGATACTTTTCTTTCGGTACTTTTTTTATCATAAAAGTGAGCTAAATCCATGTTTACCTTATTATCATCATCGACCCAGATCTCTTTCAACCAAGAATTTTCTGCACCAGCAAGATAAATTTTTGAATAGTTCATGCGTAAACCCACCATCATGCAAGGGATGAGCACATTTCTTGGTCGCGGCATTCCCCACCCTTTTTTATAGCAGTTGAAGGCAAAAGATTGAAATCCTTCGACAGGCGTAGCGTTGAACCATCTGATTGTTATATTTTTATTTTCCCGAACACAAGACTGCCATATTTTCTCACTACGAGCATTTATTGGAACGAAAAGATCCATTGTCCACTTTGTTTTCTCCACAATTGCCTTTATTGTATTTTCCATTGTTTTGCCCGATTGAAAGAAAAGCGGGTCCATCAATAAATAATATTTAGGGCGAATCTGCTCATAATATTCCGAAATGGAAGCCTTATTAACAGCCATCAAATCTTTGTTTTCCAAAAAATATTGTTTATCTTGAAGCATTTGTGTGAGTGAAGGACCATTTCCTAATATCACAAGATCTTTATGTCCAATAGGATAATCACCTATCGAACGAGATTGAATAATTATTTTTATACAACTTGCAATAGATTTTCCAAATTTGATGAAAAACTGCTGTAAAGATTTAAATTCAGACATTCATTCTTTGTTTAACTGCATCATAAAATCACACAAAAGTAGTATTTTTGTTTATTATTCAAGAATTATGAATGTTTTAATAGTTAGTACATCGGATATTCATGGAGGAGCAGCTATTGCTGCTTTCCGTTTAATGCGTGCATTGCAAACAGTTGGAACAAGTGTAAAAATGATTGTTCGCGAAAAGCAATCTGATGATAAAGACATAATTCAGATAGGGAGTAATCTTAAAAACAAATGGAATTTCTATTGGGAACGAGGAATCATTTTTCTGAAAAACAGATTATCTAAAGAGAATTTATTTGATGTATCTATTGCAAATACCGGCAATTCAATTACGAAACTTCGTGAATTTCAAGAAGCAGATGTAATTCATTTACATTGGATTAATCAAGGTATGCTTGCTGTCGATGAAATTAAAGATATTTTAAAATCAGGAAAAAAAGTAATATGGACGATGCACGATATGTGGGCCTTCACCGGTATTTGTCACCATGCCCGCCAATGTCATAGTTATCAAAGCACCTGTGGCAACTGTCCCTATCTAAGGACAAACACGAAAAAGGATCTTTCTAATAGAATATTTGAAGAAAAGATGTCTGCCTATTCTAATGGAAAAATCTCGTTTGTGGCTTGCAGTGATTGGTTGAAATCTCTTGCATTAAAAAGTCCACTTACAAAAAATCATCTTGTTAAGTCAATACCAAATCCAATTGACACAAAAGTGTATTCAGATACCGACAAAACAGAAATTCGTCGTAAACTTCATTTACCAATAGATAAAAAAATTGTACTTTTCGCTGCTGTAAAAGCTTCCGACAAACGTAAAGGAGTTGATTTTCTGTTAAGCACAGCAAAACAACTATCAGACTATAAGAATCAGCTGCTCTTTTTAATTGTTGGTAATGAAGGAGATCAGATAGCGCAACAAATAGACATTTCTACATTTTGTACCGGATTTGTGAATCCCACACAGATGCAAGATTTATATAATGCTGCCGACTTGTTTCTAACCCCCTCATTACAGGAAAACCTACCCAATACAATTATGGAAGCTATGTCTTGTGGCACCCCTTGTGTTGGATTTAATATTGGTGGCATTCCTGAAATGATTGATCATAAAATAAATGGATACGTTGCTGAGTATATGGATGCCAACGATCTGACAAGAGGAATATTATGGTCGTTATTTGAATCAGATGCCGAAATGCTTTCTAAAAATGCCAGAGAAAAAGTATTACTTGAATATGAACAAGAAAAAATAGCAAAACGTTACTTAAAACTATATGAGCAATAAAATAACCGATCAAGCACACTGGGACTCCTACTGGTCTAATTATCAATTTGAAAATGTGCCGAAAAAAGTAGTGTTCAATAAATATACAAACAGATTATGCCAAGGGAAAAGTTTTATAGAAATTGGAGGATTTCCCGGTATTTTTGCTGCGTATATTTACAATAAGGGAATTCAGGATGTTACTGTTCTTGATTTCTACATGAACACAGAAATTGTACGTAAATTTGAACAAAAGAATCAGATTCCCTATGAGACAATAAAATGTATACACAGCGATTTTTTTGAGTTTTCACCTACAAGAAAATACGATGTAGTTTTTTCTTGTGGTTTTGCTGAGCATTTTCAAAACACAGAAGATGTTATCAAACGCCATATTGAATTAATGAGTGATAATGGTCAGCTACTTATTTTGATTCCTAATTTTCTTGGATTGAATGGATCAATACAACGCAAATTTGATAAAGATAATTTAGACGCACATAATCTTAATTCAATGAGACTTGAGTATTTAAAAGATATAATGCAAACTACCGGATTAAAAGATATAAATGTGGAATATATTGGGAAACCCATGTTATGGTTAGAACCAAAGCCAGAAAATATGAAATATCTTAAATCAGTAAAAATGTTAAGCTACTTGATTAAACTATTCCCAAAAAAAGGACGTTTATTATCTCCATATATAGCAATTTACGCAAGAAAATGATAAAACTATCAGTTATAACTGTTACATATAACGCAGAACAGACTTTGGAACGCACCATCAAAAGTGTTCAAGAACAATCATATCCATTTATTGAACATATAATTGCAGATGGCAATTCAAAAGACAACACTGTTGCTTTGATAGAAAAATATTCAACGAATAAAACTATTTGGAAAAGTGAACCAGATAAAGGGATTTATGATGCAATGAATAAAGCGGCGACTTTGGCTTCAGGTGATTACCTATGTTTTTTAAATGCAGGAGATACTTTTTATGATTCGAGTTCCGTTGAAAAAATGATGGCTCAGTTAAATGAAAACAGTCTACCCGATATTGTTTATGGTGAAACCGCCATTGTTGACAATCAGGGTAATTTTCTTTATATGAGAAGATTAAAAACTCCAGAAGTACTTACATGGAAAAGTTTTAAACAGGGGATGGTTGTATGTCATCAAGCATTTTTCATTAAACGTCCTCTTTTTGAGTCATATAATTTAAACTATCGTTTCTCAGCGGATTTTGATTGGTGCATCCGTATGATGAAAAAAGCCAACATCCTATTTAACACCCATTTTACATTGATTAAATATTTGAACGAGGGTACAACAACTGCAAACCGAACAGCTTCTCTCAAAGAACGATATAAAATAATGTCAAATTATTACGGGAAAGTTTCTACATTTTTATATCATTTGTGGTTTATTATTCGTATAATTATCAAACCAGAAAAATAAAACATAAAAAATAAGCGATTGAAAAAGGTCACATTATCATTTTTCTCTTCAATTTTAATGGCTATGAATCACAAAATCATTACCTTTGCATTCTAAAAAGAAAAAAGAATAATTATTATATGATTAAAATAAAGTTTCCGGATAATTCGGTAAGAGAATACGAACAAGGCATTACCGCTTTACAAATTGCTGAAAGTATCAGTCAACGACTGGCTCAGGAAGTTTTGGCTGCAAGTGTAAATGGTGAAACATGGGATTTAAACCGACCGATTCAGGAAAATTCTACGATCCAACTCCTCAAATGGGAAGATGAAGAAGGCAAGCATGCTTACTGGCATTCATCTGCTCACTTAATGGCTGAAGCACTTCAAGAGCTCTATCCCGGAATCAAATTCGGTATTGGTCCTGCTATTGAAAATGGATTCTATTATGATGTTGATCCCGGTGAAGGGGTGGCAATCAAAGAATCTGATTTTTCTGTCATTGAAAACAAAATGATGGAGTTAATAGCTAAGAAAGAGGATATTGTAAGGCAAGAAATATCAAAGTCTGATGCACTTGAAATGTTCTCAAGTAGAAATGAGAGCTACAAAGTGGAGCTGATTAATGAATTGGAGGATGGAACTATCACTACCTATTCACAAGGAAACTTTACAGACTTATGTCGTGGTCCTCATTTGCCAAATACATCTTATATAAAAGCTGTAAAAATTTTATCAGCTGCCGGTGCTTATTGGCGTGGAGATGAACATCGTCCACAACTAACACGTTTATATGGAATAACTTTCCCCAAAAAGAAGTTACTTACTGAATATTTGGAACTACTTGAGGAAGCAAAAAAACGTGATCATCGTAAAATAGGAAAAGAACTAGAATTATTTGCTTTTTCTCAAAATGTTGGCGTTGGACTTCCGTTGTGGTTACCAAAAGGGACTCAACTGAGACTCAAACTGGAAGAATTTTTGAAACGCATTCAACAACAATTTGAATATCAACAAGTAATGACTCCTCATATAGCAAACAAGCAACTTTATATCACTTCGGGGCATTATGCAAAATATGGCAAGGATTCGTTTCAGTCAATGAAAACCCCTGTTGAAGGTGAAGAATTCATGTTGAAACCAATGAACTGCCCGCATCATTGCGAAATTTATAAAGTTATTCCACGTTCTTATAAAGATTTACCACTTCGTTTAGCAGAATTTGGAACTGTTTATCGCTATGAACAAAGCGGTGAATTGCACGGATTGACACGTGTTCGTGGTTTCACGCAAGATGATGCTCATATTTTTTGTATGCCAGATCAAGTAAAAGGTGAATTTTTGAAAGTAATGGATATTATTTTTATTATTTTCAAAGCATTGGATTTCAAAAACTTTGAAGCTCAGATTTCATTGCGTGATCCTGAAAATAAAGAAAAATATATTGGCAGCGATGAGAATTGGGATAAGGCTGAAAGCGCTATTGTTGAAGCTTGTAAAGAGAAAGGACTCCCCGCAAAAGTTGTATTGGGTGAAGCAGCTTTCTATGGACCGAAACTTGATTTCATGGTGAAAGATGCAATTGGTCGTCGCTGGCAATTAGGCACAATTCAAGTTGATTACAATTTACCTGAACGATTTGAATTAGAATACACAGGTGCTGACAACCAGAAACATCGTCCTGTAATGATTCACAGAGCTCCATTTGGTTCAATGGAACGATTTGTTGCATTGCTGATTGAACATACAGCAGGAAAATTCCCTATCTGGCTTGCACCAACACAAGTAATCATTTTACCTGTCAGTGAGAAATTCAACGATTTCGCAAATGAGTTATCCAAAACGTATATTCGTCAAGGTATTCGTGTGGAAATTGATGACAGAAATGAAAAAGTAGGTAGAAAAATACGTGATAATGAATTGAAGAGAATCCCTTACATGTTAATTATCGGGGAAAAAGAAGTGGAAAATAATGAAGTCTCCGTTAGAAAACAAGGCGGAGAAGATTTAGGAACAATGAAATCTACTATATTTGCAGAAAACTTGCTCAAAGAAGTAGATAAAATGATGACTATGGATATAAATAAATCAAACATTTAATTAAACAGAAAAAATAGAAAGAAAACCAATATTTACTGAATGAGACAAAACCCAAAAGATTCACACGATCAACACCGGATTAATGAAAAAATCCGCGTGCCAGAAGTCCGATTAGTAGGAGACAACGTAGAACAGGGAGTTTACCCAACAAGAGAAGCATTGCGGATGGCGCAGGACATGGATTTAGACTTAGTTGAAATTTCTCCGACTGCAAAGCCACCGGTATGCAGAATCACTGATTACCAGAAATTTTTATATCAACTAAAGAAAAAACAAAAGGAACAAAAAGCTAAATCGGTTAAAGTTGTAGTAAAAGAAATTCGTTTTGGACCACAAACCGACGATCATGACTATAACTTTAAGCTGAAGCATGCGACGAATTTTCTAAGTGAAGGTTCAAAGGTAAAAGCTTACGTGTTTTTTAAAGGACGTTCTATTCTATTTAAGGAACAAGGGGAAGTATTGTTGTTACGTTTTGCTAATGATCTTGAAGATTATGCAAAAGTGGAACAACTTCCAATATTAGAAGGGAAACGTATGTCTATCATGCTTGCTCCAAAACCAAAAAAAGTAGCGACCCCTAAGAAAGAAATAGAAGACGCTGAAAAATAGAATGTCATATACAAAATAAATTTGATAATTAAAATATTATCATTAATTTTGCAAACTTTTTCGCTGGAAAAACAGCGAGATTAATTTATAATTTACAAATAGATATAGCAAAATGCCGAAAATTAAGACTAATTCCGGTGCAAAAAAAAGGTTTGCCCTTACCGGATCAGGAAAAATCAAGAGAAAGCATGCTTTTAAAAGTCACATTCTAACAAAAAAGACTAAAAAGCAAAAAAGAAATCTTACACAGTCAGGTCTTGTTCATAAGACAGATATGAATGGAACCTTGAAATTACTGGGATTGAAATAAATTAACAGTAAAGATTTCTAAAAAAACGATTTAATAACAGGATGTATGCTCAAAAGATTTTTGCTGGACAAAAACGCTAACATTCAAAAGAATTTAACATTATGCCAAGATCAGTCAATCATGTTGCTTCACGCAACCGCAGAAAAAAAGTTCTAAAACTAACAAGAGGCTATATTGGAGCGCGTAAAAACGTTTGGACAGTAGCCAAAAATACATGGGAAAAAGGTCTTCAATACGCTTATCGCGATCGTAAGAACAAAAAACGTAATTTCCGTGCATTATGGATTCAGCGTATCAATGCTGCAGCTCGTGCAAACGGAATGTCATACTCTCGACTCATGGGCGCTTTGCACAAAAACGAAATAGAAATAAATCGTAAGGTACTGGCTGACTTAGCCATGAACCACCCAGAAGCATTCAAAGCCATTGTAGATAAAGTCAAATAAATAAAAAACTAAAGAATATGATTATCGTTCCAATAAAAGAAGGCGAAAACATTGAAAGAGCTTTAAAGAAATTTAAACGTAAATATGAAAAAACAGGCGTTGTAAAAGAACTACGCAGTCGTCAAGCTTTCAAAAAACCTTCAGTGGTGAATAGAAAGAAAAAAGAACACGCTGTTTACGTTCAAAAAATGAATCAAAACAACGATTAAATTATTTGTTGTTCTACATTTTTATTTCTATCTTCGTAACACAAACTTAACAGTGGGTTTTACATGTTGATAGATAACTTCATAAAATATCTCCGTTATGAGAAAAATTATTCCTCTCATACGGAGATTTCTTATTTTAACGATCTCACCCAGTTTAAGAGCTTCATTGAAAACGAGGCACAAAATCAGGGAGAAGATATTAAAATAACAGATATCGACAATGACCTTATTCGCCGTTGGATTGCTCAATTAATGGAACAACATCTTAAACCTCGTTCTGTTAGACGCAAATTAAGTGCTCTCAACTCATTTTATAAATACCTTATTAAAATAGGTGTTGTTACAAAAAATCAGGCAAAACTTGTTTCAGGTCCCAAACTTGATAAGAAACTACCAGTTTTTGTCAAAAACAAGGATTTGGAATTTATCATTAACGATGAAAATGAATTCACTGATGATTTTGAAGGACATCGTAATAGATTTCTTATAGATTTCTTTTATGTAACAGGAATGCGAAAAGCTGAATTAATAGGACTTAAAGATGAAGACGTTGATTTTAACAGCAAAACGATACGTGTTACCGGTAAAGGTAATAAACAACGACTTATTCCTATTTCAGATGAAACACTTGATCATTTATCTGAATATATTACGTTAAGAAATAAAGAAATTAAGAACAAATCTATTGCACTATTTGTTAAAAAGAACGGAAACCCACTAGATCATAAACTCGTGTATGACATTGTACATAAACACCTCAGTAGAATTCCCACACTTTCAAAAAAAAGTCCACACGTACTGAGACACTCATTCGCAACTGAAATGTTGAACAATGGTGCAGAAATAAATGCTGTGAAAGAAATTTTAGGGCATCAAAGTTTAGCATCGACTGAAGTATACACACATGTCTCTCTTGAGGAACTTAAGAATATATATCAGAACGCTCACCCAAGAGCAAAAAAATGAAGGAGGAATTAATATGGAATTAAGAATCAGTTCAATCAATTTTGACGCTACAGAACAGCTTAAAGCGTTTACCGAGAAGAAAATGAAAAAATTAGAAAAGTTCAACGATTCAATCATTGATATTGAAGTTGCTTTAAAAGTTATAAAACCAGAAACTGTAAAAAACAAGGAAGCTTCAATAAAAATGAACCTCAGAAACAGAGAAGCTTTTGCCAGCAAAATCGCTGATACATTTGAAGAAGCTATAGACTTGTGTTCCGAGGCTTTAGAAAAACAAATTATCAAAACGAAGGAGAAAAACGAAAGATAGTTCAAAAAAACTGAAACAATTTTTTGCTATATTAAAAATTATAATTACCTTTGCGACCGTTTCGCTCTTGAAATAGTAGAGCGAGGCGGTTAATCATCAAAAACAAGCCTCTTTAGCTCAGTTGGCCAGAGCACGTGATTTGTAATCTCGGGGTCGTTGGTTCGAATCCGACAAGAGGCTCAAAAGAAAACAAGGGATCAGTTACTAATGGGTTTACTCATTTTCTAACAGAAGAAACAAAACAGAAGGGCAGTTACCAGAGTGGCCAAATGGGGCTGACTGTAACTCAGCTGGCTTACGCCTTCGGTGGTTCGAATCCACCTCTCTCCACCATTTAATATACGGGCCATTAGCTCAGTTGGTAGAGCACCTGACTCTTAATCAGGGCGTCCCGGG
>DHSL01000024.1 GCA_002411345.1 Bacteroidales bacterium UBA5287
GTTGGATGAATATGGATCCATTGTCGGAGGAATATTATAACATTTCGCCGTATGCGTATGTGGGGAATAATCTTTCAACTCACAATGGTTTGTTGAAATCAGAATGGCGAGCGGTTTATCGAGAAAATTTAATTAGGGGACAAGCGGGTATTCCGTTAAGAACTCATTATGGTTATGATATAACAACAAGTGTTCCTCGTCCGATTGGACCGATATTATTAACCCCATTAAATTTATCAATTAATTACCGTTAGAGCAATGAAAAAGATATTTGTAATTATAACAATCTTGTTTATGGTCAGTTACGTTTATTCGCAGGAAGCGGTATATGTAAAGGGGAAAGGATATGAGGGTTATATTTTTCCAAAGGAACATTCAATTTGGGGTTTTCCGCCCGAACAAAATCGCTATACGCCAAATTTAGAGGATATTGCGCAAGCGGAAAAGATTTTGCAAGACAGTATCGGAACTGATTATGTGAAATCAAATCAAGAAGCGTATTGCAAACCGCCTTTAAACAAAAATACGCTTAAAAAATATGTGCGTCAATATGTTGGATATTCAACGGAAGACGGTAAAATTATCATTAATATTTACTTAAACAAAGGCATTGAAATGGATAAAAACAAATTATCGAAAGACATAATAGCAGTTATTGGCGGTGGAAGCAACCATTGGCGTATCAAAATAAATATATTAACAAAGGAACTATTTGATATGCAAGTAAATGGGATAAGTTAGTTAAATGAACTTATGGAATTTCTTGATCAATACGGAAATAGTGGAATAACAATTCAAATTTCAGTTTAAAATTATTACTATGAAAAGAAAACTTTTATTTTTAGTTGCAGCAATTATATTTCAGGCAAGCTATTTAAATGCTCAATACTTTCCTGTTGACACAGCAAAGTTAAATACAGCGTATAATGAACTCATGAATAATCCTAATACGCTGGAACGTCAGAAAAAGTTTTTTGATGCATTTCCTAACACATGGATGGAGTTTATTATGACATATCAATATGTTCCCTACAGTAAATACGATTTGACTATGTATTCGTTAGCAGAAAAACATATTCAGGCGTTAGGCGGAAGAGTTACATTAATAAAAGATTCTATCTATTGCAAGAAATTAGTAAATATTGCTATTGGAGGAAAATGGAGTGCCGATGCACCAAACTATTTTAAACTATTACTTCATCAAGTTATGTGGAATAGGATGGATGGAATGTTATACGAAATATCACAATTACGTAGTGGACATCAGATGCAATTTTGGCAGTTTTATTGGTCAAATATTGTAAAAAGCGACAAATTAAAAACTGAATATGAACGTTTGTTAAAAATAAATTCTGATAATTACCCCAAAGAAATGGAAACAATGTCAATTGCATTCGAATATTTTTACGATGGAATAAATGATATAAACGACTTTACAAGGAAATAATAAGAATATTTGAATGATTGAAACCGTATGTTTTTAATAGCGATCTTGATTTTATGAAAAGACAATTCAAATTATTACTACTAATTAGTTTCTTTATATTTTTTCAAATAGAAAAAGTCAGAGGACAGACCTATACGGCTATTTATGATTTACAGTTTTCTATGCAAGGTGATTCTTCAGTTGTTTATCCATGGTTTGAAAACGCTGCATATAGCAACTATTCTATCTCCACTTATGTGCAGGAATCA
This sequence comes from Bacteroidales bacterium UBA5287, assembly GCA_002411345.1. Lineage (GTDB taxonomy): Bacteria > Bacteroidota > Bacteroidia > Bacteroidales > Dysgonomonadaceae > UBA5287. The sequence goes on from DHSL01000024.1 coordinate 1,696, forward strand.
AATCGCAAAATGTTTGCAAAAAAGTTCATAAAAGGTTTTCCGTTTTCAAATCACTTAAGAACAGAATACCAACAGCGAATATTACTTCCCTATAATAATGCAAAAGAAGCGACTATTGAATTTGAGTGTAAAGGGCAAAATATAAACCTTGTTTCTATAATCTTAGACGCCATAGATATGAAAGAAGAGATTCTTTTTTCTGACACTCTAAAGTTTGTCCCGGATTCTGTATTAAGTTTAGCTTCAAAAAATATTGAGCTGACAAATGTGGAATTATTGAATATACGAATTAATGTAGAAGGATTGATTGATAAAGAAGCCTATATTGCTTTCTCCAAATTGGATATATTACTTGGAGGTAAAACAATTGATATGTTTCCTATTCGGATATTGCAAAAACTATCAGAAAATGATAAACTAAAATACACTTCGATAGATATCGAAAATAAAATAGAATTGGCAGAGATAAACGAAATTAATGATAAAAAAATTATTGGTTTAGGTGAATCCATTCATGGGAATCACGATATAAAAAATCTGGCGTATCAATTAATTCTTCAGGCTATAGAAAGTCAAAATTGCAAATTAGTACTTTTGGAATTGCCTATGGAGAAATCATTGGCTTATAACAGGTTTATACAAGATGAGAATTACACTTTTGATTCATTGTTGCTTATTGATAATATGATGAATGATTTTTTAATTAAATTACGACTCTTTAATTCTGACAAAGCAGATGATTCGAAAGTTAAATTGTTTGGCATTGACTACAATTCAATTTATTCTTCCACCCAAAACTCAGCGATGGATATTTTTGATTTTGTGGTTCAGCTAAATCAAAAAACGAACATTCCGGAAATAGATCAATTTTTACTCATGTTGATGAAGGAAGATTGGAGCCAAGCAATAACTTTCCTTAATGATCATAAAAAAGAGGTACAAAAAATACTTACAATAGACGAAATTGAATGCATCTCGCATATTTTAAATGTTTCAAAAAAAATGGGGAAAAGCGGAATAGAAAGATTCATCAATCGAGATTCAGTCATGTTTATAAATGCAGAGTTTCTAATTGACAAGTTTGCGGCAGCTAATAACAATAAAACTATAATTTACGGACATGCAGCCCATATTAATCCTGTTTCAACTTATCCCGCTGTACCTTGTACTCCTTTTGGACATTATATGCAAATAACGTACAAAGAAAAATATTCTCCTTTACTGTTTCTAATCGGAAATGGAATATCTATGGCGTATGATGAGCGTTATAATAGAAAAGACAATGTATTAAGTAATCCGCCTGAAAATAGTGTGGAATATTGGCTTAATACTATTGATGAAAATATTTCGTATATTCCCATAACCTCTGAATTGGATAAATTGACGTTGTCCAGATTTAAAGGAAGTCATCATATCTTACAAGATTTTTTTCCATTTAACTTATACCAAAGATATAAAGGAATATTTTTCATAAAAAATACAGATTATAATATCTTAGATATGAAAGAAATCTCATTTGATAAAGATTCTGACTCATTTATAATGAAAATTAAACAAAGACAAAAAAAACTTGAAGAGATAAAGAAACGTACCCAAAAATTATAAACACTAAGTCACATTAAATGAATTTACAGAATTTCTTGATCAATACGGAAATAGTGGAATAACAATTCAAATTTCAGTTTAAAATTATTACTATGAAATATAAAAAAATAAAGATTGTATTGTGGGGATTAATAATTGTGTTATTTGCGTTATACGCTTATGTCTATATTGCCAATCCTTTACAAAAAGAATTTGATTTAGGGTTAGTAGGATTGATATTTAGTATAGTTGTAATTTTTTTGTGGATATTTTTAAGAAATAAAAAAATGAGACATGAAAAAACAATAATAATAGCTATGGCATTGTTAATGTTTTATTATTTAATTATTTCATAATTTTTGAAATCGTATCCACTACCGGGATGTGTACTGTATCCCACTTCTTTTTTTGTGTAGCCTACATTTTGCTAGCTGCTACGTTAACTTATACTTGTTTTAAAGCAGGAAAAAAGTACAAGATAAGGGTAAATATAGATGAAATGACTACTTTTTTTGCATCAATGTAATAAAAAGCATAAAAATTAATATCTTTGTAAACTAAATCTTCATAAAGAAGTCGACAAATTGATGTAGGATTCTTTTTATAGGTTATAAATCGTTACAAATTAGGGAGAATTTATGGCAAATTTATATTTAAAGGGAATGGGTGTGGCAATGGTTACTCCGTTTCTTGCCGACTTATCGGTAGATGTTGATGCATTAAAAAAATTGGTAGACTTTCAGATAGAGAATGGGACTGATTATATAGTGGCGTTGGGCACAACAGCAGAGACACCGACTCTAAATGCAGAAGAACGGAGACTGGTAATAAAAACGATTGTAAATCAGGTAAAAGGACGTGTACCAGTTATCATGGGTGTAGGAGGAAATTGTACTGCAGAACTTGTTTATACACTTAAAAATTTTGATTTCACAGGTATTGATGCCATTCTTTCAGTTACTCCTTATTATAATAAACCTTCACAAGAAGGGCTTTATCAGCATTACCGTGCATTGAACGAGGTTTCGCCCCTGCCAATTATTCTTTATAATGTTCCCGGTCGTACCGGTGTGAACATGACAGCTGAAACAACCCTTAGGCTTGCGAATGATTGTAAAAACATAATTGCGATTAAGGAAGCTTCGGGAAAACTTGATCAAGTTGCCGAAATCATTAATAATAAACCTGCTGAATTTCAAGTGATATCTGGTGATGATGGAGTGACTTTAGAAATCATCAAAGCGGGTGGTGTAGGGGTCATTTCTGTGTTAGGCAATGTGTTTCCACGAGAATTTTCAGGAGTAGTTCATCAAGCGCTTAATGGTAATTTTGTACAAGCCGAATCACTTAACAGTGCATTTGTTGAGACAATTAAATTACTTTTTGCTGATGGAAATCCTTCAGGTGCAAAATGTATGCTCTCAAAATTAGGGTATATTCAAAATGTATTACGTCTGCCGCTTGTACCTGTTTGCAACAGTGTTGATTCTCAAATTGATAAAATGCTTAAGTCTTTCCATAAATGAAGTTTGTTGCCCGTATAATACTGATATTCTCTTTTCTGTTGTCGTTTATTGGATGTGCTTCCCAAAAACAACTTAAAGAGGATTATCATACAAAGTTTTATACGGACCGCATGGCTTATTTTGCTGCTAACCCTCTTGTAAATAATCAGATATTGTTTTTTGGAAACAGCATTACGCAAGGAGGAATGTGGGAGTCGTATTTCCCCGATTTTGATGTTGTTAACCGTGGTATAATTGGTGATAATACAGAAGGAATGCTTGCACGTATGGATGAGATATGTGCTGCTAAACCGCAAAAGTTTTTTATCATGGCGGGAATTAATGATATTTCTCAAAATCGTACCAATAAAGAAATAATTGCTAATTACAGAGATATTATTAGCATATTGAGAGCAGTTTCACCACATACTGAAATATATATCCAAAGTGTGTTGCCAATCAATAATGATTTTGCTAAATATAAACGACTTATCGGAAAAGAACAGCAGATTGTTGATCTTAACAACCAATTGAAATTGCTTGCTTATCAAAAACATATAACTTTTATTAATCTCTTCCCTTTGTATGCCGGAGCAGATGGAAAACTTAAAAAAGAACTCACTTCAGACGGGCTACACTTGAAACCTCAGGCGTATAATTCGTGGGTAAATATTATCAATAACTACGTAAAAGATTGAAACAATCTAAAAAGTAAGGTACAATCTCTTTAAGTACTGATTTATTTTGTATTTTTGCATATTAGACAGAATAATTTATTATGAAAAAACTTTTATTTATAGCTTCTATAATAGGAATAATGACAATGACAAGTTGCTCGGAAAAAGGGCAGAAAAAACAAAACAATTTGCAGGACAATATAAACGTTACAAATTTAGATTCGACCGTAAACCCCGGTAATGATTTTTATCAATTTGCTACAGGAGGTTGGCAAAAGCTTAATCCCATTCCGGATGAATATGCTCGCTACGGTTCTTTTGATAAACTGAGAGAAGAAAATCAAAAACAAATTCAGGAATTGATTGAGGAATTAGGAAAAGCAGAACATAAAGCAGGGACAAACGCTCAAAAGATTGGCGATTTATATAAGTCGGGAATGGACAGCGTGAAACTGAATGCTGATGGTGCTGCACCTATTCAGTCGAAATTACAGAAAATTTCTTCCACAAAAGATAAAAAACAGCTTATTGGTTTAATGGCTGAGGTAAGTAAATCCGCTCCATCGCCATTCTTTAATTTTTATGTAACTGCTGACGATAAAGATGCGTCAATGAATATTGCCCATTTTATGCAAGGTGGTATTGGAATGGGTGATCGTGATTATTATCTTGAAGATCAGACCAGTGAACTTCGTGACAAGTATGTACAATTAATAGAAACTCAGTTTAAAAATGCAGGTTATACTGAAGCTGATGCAAAAGAAGCTGCAGTAAATGTATTGCGTATTGAATCTGCTTTAGCTGCGGGCAATATTACGAAAGAAATGCTACGTAAGCCTGAATTGAATTATCATAAAATGGCTGTTGCCGATCTTGACAAAGAGGTAGCTCCTTTTGAATGGGTTTATTTTCTTGATCAACTGGGAGCCAAGAATTTGGATAGTATAAACGTAGCCCAGGTTTCACCTTTGAAAAATGCCGTTGCTATTTTTGATAAGGAATCAGTAAGTAGTCTTCAAGACTATTTGAGTTGGAAAGTAATTGATGGTGCCGCTAATTTCTTGAGTGATAATTTTGTAAACGCCAACTTCGATTTTTACGGTAAAGCCATGAGCGGCAGAAAAGAATTACTACCCCGCTGGCGCAGAACTGTTGACGGTGTAAATGGGGCATTAGGCGAAGCAGTAGGACAGTTATATGTAGAAAAATATTTCTCAGCAGAAGCTAAAGACCGTATGATTAAATTAGTTGATAATCTGAAACTTTCGTTGAGCGAACGTATCAACAATTTGGAATGGATGAGTGATGAAACAAAAGCTAAAGCACAGGAGAAGCTGAGTACTTTCATTGTAAAGGTAGGTTATCCTGATAAATGGAAAGATTATTCGTCACTTGAAATAAATGATGATTCATATTATGCAAATATGGTTCGTGCTCAAGAATTTGCATTCGCCGATATGATGAAAGATCTGGGAAAACCAGTAGATAATACCAAATGGTATATGACTCCTCAGACAGTTAATGCTTATTATAATCCTTCAACAAACGAAATCTGTTTCCCTGCCGGTATTTTACAGTCTCCATTCTTCTATATGAATGGTGATGATGCAATTAATTATGGTGGGATAGGAGTTGTTATTGGTCATGAGATGACACATGGCTTTGACGATCAAGGTCGTAAATACGATAAAGACGGTAATCTTACTGATTGGTGGACGAAAGAAGATGCCACCCGTTTTGATGATCGTGCCAAAGTAATGGTTGATTATTTTGATAATATTGTAGTTATCGATTCAATTAATGCAAACGGAACATTCACTTTAGGAGAAAATATAGCTGATCACGGAGGTCTTCAGGTAGCCTATAATGCATTTCTGAAAACAGATCAAGCTAAATCGACAGTGAAGAAAGATGGTTTTACACCAGCTCAGCGTTTCTTCTTGAGTTATGCCAATTTATGGGCCGGTAATGTTCGTGATGAAGAGATTAAGCGTCTTACAAAAATCGATCCCCACTCACTTGGCAGATGGCGTGTAAATGGAGCTTTGCCACACATTGATGCATGGTATGAAGCTTTTGATGTACAATCAACAGATTCGATGTATCTTCTAAAAGAAGAGCGAGTTTCTATTTGGTAATTATAAATAATTTTCCTCAATTTGGGGGTAATGAAAGATAAGGAGATAATTATGTTTTCAGGAATAGTAGAAGAAGCTGCAACCGTTGTAGCGTTGGAAAAAGATCAAGGTAACTTGAATATCACTCTTACCTGTTCGTTCACAAACGAATTGAAGATTGATCAGAGTGTTTCTCATAATGGAGTATGCCTCACAGTAGTATCTATTAAGGATGATGCCTATACTGTTACAGCAATACAGGAAACTTTGGATCGCTCAAACCTTGGACATTTAGAAATAGGTTCTAAGGTGAATCTTGAGCGAAGTATGATGATGAATGGCAGGTTAGATGGTCATATTGTTCAAGGTCATGTTGATCAGACGGCAGTATGTACCGATGTTCAGGAAGCAGACGGCAGTTGGTACTATACATTTGAATATGTCTTCGATTATGAAAAAGCCAAACGAGGTTATTTTACAGTCGATAAAGGTTCGGTTACAGTGAATGGCGTAAGTCTCACCGTTGTTGAGCCAACAGAAAATTCGTTTAAAGTCGCAATTATACCTTACACTCATGACTTCACCAATTTTCATCAAATTGAAGTAGGATCACTTGTTAATTTAGAGTTTGATATAATTGGCAAATATATCAGTCGTTTAGCATTACTAGACAAATTGAATTGATATGAATTTTCTTGAACTTGTTCAATCGCGTCAAAGTACGAGAGCTTACGATATGAATAAGCCCGTTGAGTCTGAAAAGTTGAACCGTATACTTGAATGTGCCCATTTATCGCCATCGGCAAGTAATGCTCAACCGTGGCATTTTATTGTAGTCACAGAACCAGAATTAAAGAATAAAATTTCCGACGCAACCGCTTTGCGAATTCTTGGTATGAATCATTTCACTAAGCAAGCACCTGTCCATATTGTTGTAGTTCAGGAGTCAGTGAATCTTGAATCGAAAGTAGGGTCGTTGATTAAGAAGCATGATTATGCAGAAATGGATTTGGGAATTGCAACAGCCCATTTGGTACTTGCAGCTCGTGCAGAGGGTTTGGATACATGCATAATGGGATGGTTCAATGAAAAAAAAATTAAGGGATTGTTGAATATTCCTCGTTCAAAAAGGGCAAGATTGGTTATTACTCTTGGATATAGTACACAACCATTACGCAATAAAATACGTAAGCCATTTGAAGAAGTTATTTCATTCAATTCATATAAATAATAGAATTTATTTAATTTTCACACTTAAAGTTGATGTTTTTGATTCAAAAATGTGTCATCTTTGTAGTTGAATTTTTTAGAACAAACCAATTTGGATTGTGTTGATCATAATAAAAACAAAATGAATATACAAAAGAAGTCTTTCTTTTCATTGTTGATACTGCTTGCTATTACTGCTGCCGGTTATGCGCAGAACACAAATGTAGGCACAAATTCGCCATACGGAAGATATGGTTATGGCATTTTATCAGACCAGGCTATTGGTGCATCTGAAGGAATGGGTGGAATCAGTTATGGATTACGCCGCAGTCAGCAAGTTAATCCCGGTAACCCAGCCTCTTATTCTGTTATTGATACAATGACAATGGTTTTTGATATGGGTACATCCGTATCGGTCGCCAATTTTAGTGATAATGCCAACAAGCAGCGTTATGTAAATGGCAATTTAGATTATATTGCAATGCAATTTCCAATTGGTGGTAAATTAGGCGCCAGTGTTGGTTTGATCCCATATTCCAAAACAGGATATAAGTTTGGTCAATTGAAGACCTTACCCGATTTATCCTACACTGAAACATTTACCGGAACAGGCGGATTGAGTCAGATATATGGAGGATTGGCCGTTGAACCATTTAAAAACTTTTCAGCCGGAGTTAATGTCTCTTATCTTTTTGGCAATTATAATTATAACCGTCTGTTATCCAGTTATTCAGAAGCATCCATGCTTTCAAGGAACCAGACCTCATCTTATAGAATTCGTGATTTGAAATATGATTTAGGATTGCAATATACTATTCCCATTAAAAAATCAGAATCAGTTACTTTAGGAGTTGTATACACCCCTGCCATAAAATCCAAAGCAGACATTTTTAATGTTGATGCCAACATAAATTCCAGTGGAGGAATAGATCAATTGATTTCTTCGGATACACTGACCGGTCAGGAATTTCATTTACCTCATTCTTTTGGAGCAGGTTTTACTTATGCAAAAACTAATTTACTGTTAGGATTGGATGCGTCTTATCAATTATGGGAAGGTGTAAAATATCCATCATTATTAGATGGTCTTGATGACAATAATCGTTTTAACAATCGCTTGCGTGTTAATGCCGGTGGTGAGTACGTTATTGATCCATTTAGTAATAATTTCATGGAAAGGGTTCGTTTCAGAGCCGGTTTATCGTATTCCAATTCATATACAAACGTATCAATTTTTGATTCAGCAAACGAACAAACCTTTAAGACAGGAGGTTTCAATGAATATGGTGTGACTTTTGGTGTTGGAGTACCTTTTCTTGACATGGTTTCCAGACGAATATCCACACTTAATTTGAATTTCGGTTATAAGCTATTGCAACCTAATGATCCATTGATGATTAAGCAGCAAATGTTTACGATCTCTCTCAATGCGAATATTAATGAGTTTTGGTTCTTTAAACGTCAGTTCGATTAATCCGATTATTTTATTTGAAATCATTTAGATTTATACATATTGTCATTAAAATTCTTTTCCTTACTCTTGCAGTTACATTTACTTTTAGTTTAGTTTCATGTAAAAGGGAGGAAAAGAAGATGGTTAATTTGGTTTACGATCCGGCAACGGTTCCTTCCATGAATACCGACAGTTCTGTGACGTTGATTTCCGATTCGGGAATAACAAAATACAAGCTTATTGCCAAAAATTGGAAGATTTTTGACAAGGTGCCTGATCCATATTGGATCTATCCTGATGGTATTTACATGGAGCAGTTTGATTCTGTTTTTAACATTGAAGCCACCGTTAAAGCTGATACAGCCTGGAATTACACAAGTAAACGGTTATGGCTTTTAAGGGGAAATGTATATATTCAAAACCGTCTTGGCGATGAATTTAGGACTCCCGAGCTATATTGGAATCAAGATGAAGGAAGATTTTATTCAGATAAATATATTGAAGTTAAAAAAGGTTTGACAGAAACAAAGGGATATGGTTTCGAAACAAATCAATCAATGACAGCTTATAAGATTTATCACCCGTTTGAGGGTAAAGTACCTTTTTCCGAAGGTTCAGCTCAACCGGATTTTTTGCTAACCGATTCAATTAAATAAAAATGTCAGATTCAACTGAAATATGGTTGTGGTCAGCTTTTTTGATGTTACTTGCTTTCTTTTCGACAATGGAAGTCGCTTTTGTATCTTCTGATAAATTGCGTTACGCATTAGATAAGAAGTCGAAAGGCACGGTCAACTATATGTTAAACACTATTTATAGTCATCCGAGACAATTTCTTGGTACTCTTAATGTTGGATACATTATCACATTGATCCTTTTTGTTGGTTTCTCCATTCTTATTGCATATCCATTTCTGAATTACCTATTGATTATATTAGCATGCGGTTTGGTAATATTCATAATATCAGTTGTCTTACCACGATTATTCAGTTTGAGAAATCCTAATAAAACTGTAAAGATCCTTATTATTCCAGCATATTTTTTTTACGTACTCCTATATCCAATAGCTAAGATTCTTGTATCCGTTTCAAGAGGCGCATTAGCTGTTTTTGGTGTTCGAACGATTGACTCCAAGATGCAATCATTGGGTCGTATTGATTTAGATTCATATTTGAAACAAGGTATTGAGGAATTACCCGGAGAAGAAGATGTAGATTCCGAAGTGAAAATATTCAGGAATGCATTAGACTTTTCTTCTCTAAAAATTAGAGATTGTATGGTACCCAGGACCGATATTGTTGCTGTAAGCAGTGATACAGATATAGAAACCTTGAAATCGGTCTTTATTGAAACAGGATTATCCAAAGTTCTTGTATATGAGGATAATATTGATAATATTATAGGTTATATCCACATGTGGGAAATGTTCAATGAACCATCAGATTGGACTAAGCGAATTGCTTCAATATCATTTATTCCAGAGAGTATGCAAGCAAACAAACTGATGAGTGAACTTATGGCTCAACGAAAGAGTATAGCCGTTGTGGTAGACGAGTTTGGAGGCACTTCGGGCATTGTGACAATGGAAGACCTGGTAGAAGAGATTTTTGGAGAGATAGAAGATGAATATGATGTAAATGCCCCTTTTGTAAAAAAGGAAAATGAAAACGAATATGTGTTGTCCGGTAGATTTGAGATTAATCAATTGAACGACCAATATGGATTTGATTTCCCTGAAAACGAAGAATATTCAACAATTGCAGGATATTTGCTTTATTACCTGCAACGATTCCCCAAAACCTATGAAACGATAATTATTGGAAAGTTCACATTCAAGATTTTGAAAGTCACAGCACGTAAAATTGAGGTGATTCGACTGATTGTTAATCCCGAAGAAGCTCATGATTAATATGTCTATTGACAGTCATTTCTTAGGAGAAGTGTCAATTTTTATTATATTTGCAACAAAACATATATTATAGAACATGAAAAAAGTACTATTTATGCTTACAACAGTAGTTCTGCTTGCAGCCTGTAATGGTAACAAAGCAGATAAATCTCAGCAGACAGCTGCAGATGATGGTATTGATTCCACTTTTGAATATACTGTGGATAAATTTGCCGATATTGAAATTCTAAGATATCCGGTTCCCGGTTTCAACAGTCTTTCGCTCCAGCAGAAAGAACTTATTTATTATCTTTCTCAGGCAGCTTTAGAAGGCAGAGACATTCTTTGGGACCAACATAACAGATATAACCTAACTATTCGTCGTGTCTGTGAAGGTGTTTATGAAAATTATATGGGAGACAAAGAATCTGAAGAATGGAAAAATTTTGAGACCTATTTGAAGCAGATTTGGATGGCGAGCGGAATTCATCATCATTATTCCGAGGATAAAATCATGCCCAAATTCACAGAAGAATATTTCAGGAAGATAGTTAAATCTGTAGATCCAGGTCGCATGCCCTTCAGAGAAGGTATGGCAGCCGATGAAACATTAAATGAGATTGTTCCAGTGATGTTTGATCCTAAGATTATGCCAAAACGTATCAATCAGTCAGCCGGCGTTGATTTAGTGACCACATCAGCTGTCAATTTTTACGAAGGAGTAACCCAAAAGGAAGTAGAAGAATACTACAATGCGATGAAAGATCCTAAAGATGAGACACCTGTGTCTTATGGATTAAACAGTAAAGTAGTTAAGAAAGATGGTGTTGTTACAGAGGAGGTTTATAAATTAGGTGGAATGTATGATAAAGCCATTGCACGTATTATAGGTTGGTTAGAAAAAGCAGCCGTTGTTGCCGATAATGATAAGCAAAAGCTGGTAATTAACACATTAATTGAATATTACAAAACCGGTGATTTGAATAAGTTTGATGATTACTCTGTTTTGTGGGTACAAGATACCGAATCAAAAGTTGATTTTATCAATGGTTTTATTGAAAATTATACCGATCCACTTGGAATGAAAGCCACTTGGGAATCGATGGTTAATTTCAAGAATGAAGAAGCAACCAAGCGTACTGAGATCATCAGCAATAATGCACAATGGTTTGAGGATAATTCACCTGTAGACAAGCAGTTTAAGAAAGAGACCGTTAAAGGAGTATCAGCCAAAGTTATTACAGCAGCCACATTAGGAGGTGATTGTTATCCAGCAACCCCCATTGGTATCAACTTACCCAATGCCAATTGGATTCGCAGAGATTACGGTTCAAAGTCGGTCACTATTGAGAATATCACAGATGCATATGATAAGGCAGCCGAAGGGAATGGTTTTAAAGAAGAGTTCATGTGGAGTGATGAAGAGCGAGCACTCGCAAAAAAATATGGTTCGATTACAGATAATCTTCATACCGATTTACATGAATGTCTTGGACACGGATCAGGTAAAATGTTGCCAGGTGTTAGTGATGATGCTTTGAAAGCCTATGGATCACCAATAGAAGAAACTCGTGCGGATTTATTTGGTCTTTATTATCTTGGCGATCCCAAAATGGTAGAGTTAGGTCTTGTTCCCGACAGTAATGCATACAAAGCACAATATTATACTTACCTGATGAACGGTTTGATGACTCAGCTTACCCGCATTCAACCCGGAAAAGATATTGAGCAAGCACATATGCGTAATCGTGCACTTATTTCGGCATGGGTAATGGAAAAAGGAAAGCCCGATAATGTTGTTGAATTTAAGCAACGTGACGGTAAAACATACGTAGTTATAAATGATTACGGTAAATTGCGTAATTTATTCGGTCAACTGTTGGCAGAAGTACAACGTATAAAATCGACCGGTGATGAAGCAGCAGCCCGCAATCTTGTTGAGAACTATGCAGTAAAGGTAAATCAGGATTTGCATAAAGAAGTACTTGCTCGATATGAAAAATTGAATTTAGCACCTTACAAAGGATTTGTGAATCCAGTTTATACATTAGTTACAGATAAAAATGGGAAAGTTACCGATGTAACAATATCGTATAACGAAAACTATGTAGACCAACAATTGCGCTATTCAAGGCAGTATTCCGTACTACCTTTGAAAAATTAACCCCTCTTGTTTTTTTACGGGATTTAGAATGAAGATAGAGACTTTTTTTAATTGTCTCTATCTTCATAACTTTTTAAACATATATTTATGAATTACGAGGAAACGCTTGAGTATTTATATAGTCAAATGCCTGAATACCAGAGAGTAGGTCATAAGGCATATAAGGAAGGATTAGACAATAGTCTTGCATTAGACGACTATTTTCAGCATCCGCATCAGCGATATAATACGATCCATGTAGGCGGAACAAACGGCAAAGGTTCAACATCTCATTTGCTTGCAGCAATACTTCAAGAATCCGGTTATAAAGTAGGACTTTATACATCGCCCCATCTTGTTGATTTTCGTGAACGAATCCGTGTGAACGGCAAGATGATAGATAAACAATACGTAGTTGATTTTGTAGAGAAATATCGTTCAGCTTTTGAACCCATTATGCCATCATTTTTTGAGCTGACAATGGAAATGGCATTCCTTTATTTTGCAGAGCAGAAAATAGATATAGCAGTCGTTGAAGTAGGTCTTGGCGGTCGTTTAGACAGTACAAATATTATTTCTCCCAAATTAAGTATCATCACCAATATCGGTTTAGACCATACTCAATATCTTGGAGATACTCTAAAGAAAATTGCCAGCGAGAAAGCCGGAATCATAAAGCCAAATACTCCTGTAGTGATTGGTGAAACAGGGGATGTTGAAGTAGCCCAAGTTTTTTATATCAAAGCCCAAAAAGAGAAAGCCCCAATTATTTTTGCAGAAGAAGCCATGTTTGATTTAGTCTCTCAAAAGACTGAAAATGGCTGGATATTTAGTAAGTCAGATTTTCCGATATTGAAAGATGAGTTAGGCGGACTTGCACAGGAGAAAAATGCTAAAACTGTTCTAACATCTATAGTAGAGTTACGAAAATCAGGTTTTTATATTCCTGAAGATGCCGTTTATAATGGCTTTGCCCATGTTGTTGAATTGACCGGATTGATGGGTCGTTGGCAAGTATTACAAGAAAATCCCAAGATTATTTGCGATACCGGTCACAATGCCCATGGTATCCGTTACATTGCTGAACAATTAAAATCTGAAAGTTATGACAAGTTGCACATAGTTTTTGGGATGGTCAACGACAAAGATATTAATTCTGTTCTTGCTTTAATGCCTAAAGGTGCCAGTTATTATTTCACTAAAGCCTCCATTGAGCGCGCCTTGGATGAGAATATTCTTGCCGATGAGGCATTAAGATATGATTTACATGGGACTAGATATTCAACAGTTGAATCAGCTATTGAATCGGCCAAGGAGAAAGCCGGTGAAAATGATATGATATTTATTGGTGGCAGCAGTTTTATTGTTGCCGAAGCATTACCCCTTTTTATAAATACAAAAAACCGGTAATTTTTATTACCGGTTTATGATATAATTATTTGAAAGTAATTACCAAATTAAAACTACTTGAAAACTTGCAGAAGGAGGTACGTCATAGCTTTGTAAGTCGGACATTTCCAGATAGAAAGTTACCGTAGAAGGATTTCCAATTTGAAAATCGCAACTATAAGTTTCGGTATAATACTTTGTTCCATCGAAATATGATTTCACATAAGGCAAAGACAAAAACAAACGAAGTTGACGAAATTGTAAAGTACTTTGTTCCATCGAAATATGATTTCACATAAGGCAAAGCCGTTTTTGATTTATTATTAAAGTAATAGTATCCTAGTGCAGCACCATCTGTGAAGATAAACTCGCTCATTTCCGGTAAATTGTAAGTAGCAGAATAGAATCCGTTAGTATTGTCCCAATCCCAATCCCCTGAAGGCACTGAGATATTTATTATTTCCCATTGAGTCTCATTATAAGTAGGAGAGTCATCTGTACAAGAAGACACTGCAAAAGCCATTGCTGTGATAGCAGTTATTATCAGCACATTTAATAGTTTTTGTTTCATTTATTTTTGTTTTATTAGGTTGATTTAATTTGATAGACTTGATTTCTTAATGTTGGTTTAAGCGATATAGAAAAAAAAGTTAATTATTTTCTATTTCCCAGCATTTCCATCAAATCGTCCAGCATATTTCCATCGCCATCTTTATCCAGTGCACCGGTAATCATATCCATTAAACCACCTCCGCCTTGTTGTTGTGTTTGTTGTTGACTACCTCCTCCAAGTAAGTTGCCCAGCATGTTGCTCAATCCGCCGGCCTCGATATTACTCTGCCGTTTCTTTTTTCCCAGATAAGCCATTACAATTGGAGCAAGCATTGAAAGTAGTGATCCTATTTGTCCCGTCGAAGCACCCGTTTTCCTTGAAATACCCTGTTCAACTACAGATTTTCTTTCTCCGAATATATGTCCTAAAATGCCATCTCCATCAGTTTTAATCTCATCAGGATTGTTTAGCAGCATTTCTGTTAAATTGTTGAGTAAACTTCCGTCGTGTCTTGAATCTTCGAGCGCATTGTTTAGGCTTTGTGCACCTTCAGGAGACTGAGCGTTTTTGTTCAAGCCAGCCAAGATAGTAGGTAAAGCCATCTTTACAGCTTGCGTAGCCTGATTTTGATCCATCCCCAACTTACCTGAGACACCCTTCAGGATTGACTGTCCCGTGGGACTGTTTAGTAATTCTGATAAATCCATACTTTTATTTGTTAGAGGTTAGAGATTAAAAATTGAAAAGAAGCAAATCAAATATTATAACAAAAACCTAACTATCTTTGTTTATATAGAATAAAATTAAATAATTTATTTATGAAATATGTAGGAGCACATGTTAGTGCAAGTGGAGGTGTTGAAAATTCACCCATAAATGCCCATGCGATAGGTGCTAAAGCATTTGCTTTATTCACAAAGAATCAGCGTCAGTGGTTTGCAAATCCCTATTCTGAAAAGAATGTTGAGCTATTTAAAGCCCGTTGTCATGAGCTTGGTTATAATGCCGATTATATTTTACCTCACGACAGTTATCTTATTAATCTTGGTCATCCTGAAGAAGAAGGTCTTAATAAATCCCGCGCAGCATTTTTGGATGAGATGCAGCGATGTGAACAATTAGGATTGAACCGATTAAATTTTCATCCCGGCAGTCATTTGCAAGCTATTTCTATTGATGCCTGTTTAGACCGAATTGCAGAATCAATAAATATTGCACTTGACAAGACATCCGGAGTAACAGCTGTTATTGAAAATACGGCAGGGCAGGGCAGTAATGTAGGTCACACATTTGAGCAAATAGCCCATATCATTGACAAAGTAGAGGATAAAAGTAGAGTTGGTGTTTGTCTTGATACAGCCCATACATTAGCTGCCGGATATGAAATCCGTACCCGTGCCGGATATGATAAAACCTTTGCAGCCTTTGATCAAATTGTAGGTTTCAGGTATCTAAGGGGAATGCATATTAATGATTCCAAGAAAGAATTAGCTACCCATGTAGACCGTCATGATAGTATTGGTAAAGGAGTTATGGGTATGGATTTGTTTCGTTTTATCATGAATGATCCACGCATGGACAATATTCCACTAATTCTTGAAACCCCCGACGAGCAAGTGTGGGCAGAAGAGATTAAAGCATTATACAGTTTAGTAGAATAAAAACGATGGGAGTGAAAACAATAAATGTTTTCACTCCCATTCTCACTTAAAAAGCGTGTAAAATATTCTAAATTTTAGTTCAAAGCTATTTCATCGACAAAAACATAAGCAGTTTTTCCTTTGCCCGGATGCCATTCAGGCATTACAGTTGGTTTCACTGTAATTTTGAAATAACGTGCATTTACCGGTTCTAAATTAACTGTATGTCCAGATATTTCGTACCAATGATCTTTATGCGCATCAACAATATCCAGTTTTCCCGCAGGTTTGAATTTTACATTATCATCAGAAGTTTCCACAACAATTTGTGAAGCATCAAAAACCCAATCGCCCGTGTTAACGCAAGTCTGCAGTTGTAAAGACGAGATTTCCGCAGGTTCTAATAAATCTATGACAGCCACCAAATCTTTTCCACTAAATCCAATCCATCTACCAGTGCGATAGTTTGCTTCTTTACCTTTCAATCCATCAGAAAGTAAGCTTGCGCCAGTGTATGTATAATTATCATCCGGTTTAGACAATAAAGTAATCGGTTTAAAAGTCGATTTGTTTACTGTTACAGATTCAGAAAAGAGAGGTCCCGGTTTTCCATCACGAAAAGCTGCAGCAGTAAGAGTTGCATTCTTTTTAATATTGAATTTACCTTCATATTTAATTGATTTCTCCGTAGGTTCTGTTCCGTCCAGTGTATAATAAATGGGAGCATTATCAATTGTTGTCATTTCAACGTCAAGAGCGTTTGTGTCGTTGTTAGGAGTAAGAGTAACCTGTACGTTGAACACATGTTTCGCATAATTATATCCCATTTGATCATATATTTTGATCAATCCCGGCAATCTAGAAAGGAAATCATTATAATTTTTCTTTTCCGGATTAGACCATTGCACTTCGCTAAGTGCAGCGATTCTCGGCATTGTCATATATTCCACATGTTCAGAAGTCTTTACATATTCAGTCCATAAGTTAGCCTGTGGTCCTAATATGTGTGATTTTTGTTCTTCTGTAAGATCATCCGGTGCCGGTTCAAAATTATAAACAACTTCGATTGGTAAGTATCCACCAATTGCCAGTGGTTCATTTTTTGTATCATTTGTCTGATAATAATCGAAATAGCAGAAGTTGGTAGGAGTCATGATCACATCGTGTCCCATTTGAGCAGCTTTGATTCCACCGCCCATTCCTCGCCAAGACATCACTGTAGCATTTGGCGCCAGTTCACCTTCCAGAATTTCATCCCATCCGATTATGCTTCTTCCTTTATCATTAAGGAATTTTTCAATACGTGCAGTCACATAGCTTTGCAGATAGAATTCTTTTTTATGTTCACCATCTTTCAGTCCAAGTTCCTTAATACGTTTTTGGCAATCAGGACATTCTTCCCAGCGAGTTTTTGGGCATTCGTCTCCACCAATATGAATATATTTTGAAGGGAACAAATCAATAACCTCTGTTAGAACATCTTCAAGGAAAGTGTAAGTCTCTTCTTTTCCTGCGCATAGCACATCATCAAAAACTCCCCAGTTCTTTTCTACTTCGTAAGGTCCGCCTGTGCAGCCCAATTCGGGATATGCAGCTAATGCAGCCAACATATGTCCCGGTAGATCCACTTCAGGAACAATAGTAATAAAACGTTTTTGTGCATACGCAACAATTTCTTTTATTTCTTCTTGTGTATAGAAACCACCATGAGGTGTTCCGTCGTATTCGCCCGAGTTTCTGCCAATAACAGTCTCGCTTCTTTTTGATCCAATTTCTGTAAGTTTAGGATATTTCTTTATTTCGATTCTCCAGCCCTGATCTTCTGTCAAATGCCAATGAAAAGTATTGATATTATGTAATGCAAGCATATCAATAAATTTCTTAACAAATTCAGCAGATTGAAAGTGTCTTGCAACATCCAGGTGCATTCCTCTATATCCAAATCGAGGTTGGTCATTAATAGTAGCCTGAGGATAAGACACTTTTATTTTTTTTCCTATAGGAGTTGCTTTACGCAAAGTTTGAATTCCATAAAAAACGCCAGCTTCGCTTGAACCAGTGATGTGAATTGTTTTGTCGTCAACAGTAAGTCGATAAGCTTCTGGATTTTCATTTTCCAGTCCAAGTTCCAGAATAATTGCATTTTCATCAGTCGCTGTTGTCGTCGCTGTTTTCACTCCAGTAGCATTTTGCAAAAATTCCGTTAGGAATTCAGCATTTTGCTGCATTTTCTCGTTACCCTCAGGGTAAACAATTTTTGTTGAAGAAGACAAACCAAAAGGCGTACCTTCTGTTGTTGTAACTTCCTGAGGAAGCGGGACAATCTGGTAATTTGCCACTATTGCTTCTTTAGTTCCAGAGCCATTGCAAGAAAAAAGTAGTCCTGCTGCAGCTAAAGTCATCATAAATTGGCCAATTTTTTTCATTCTTTTTTTGTATATTAATTTAGTAAATCAGTTTTAAGCTTTTGGTTGTAACTGAATTAAAGATTTTCTCACCCGTTCTGCGCTAGTCACGAGTTGTTTATATTCATTAATAGTTATATTTGTTCCCCCCATTGAGACTGCAGGGTTTCTATATTTCATTTCACTTTGCAAAGCAATTCTAGCCGACATATGGAATTCTTTTGCTCCCGTTTCTGTCGCGATATGTGCAATATTATCTTCATTCACCCCACTTCCCGGCATGATGATTATTCTACCAGCAGCCATATCCACCAGTTCCTTTAAAAGTGGAAGTCCTTGTTCAGCTTTAGGTTGTTGTCCCGATGTAAGAATTCGATCACATCCCAATGAAATAATTTTTTCCAGGTTTTCATAAGGATTTCTGCATTTATCAAAAGCTCTATGAAATGTAATACTCATATCACCCGCAGCATCAATCAGTTCTTTGTTTCGTTGGATATCCACATCGCCATCAGCAGTCAGGCATCCAATCACAATACCGTCAGCCCCAATTTTTAGAGCCATCTCAATATCCTTGAGCATTATGCGATGTTCCAGATCAGAGTAAAGAAAATCACCACCTCTTGGTCTGATTATCACATTCAATTTAATATGCAACAATTCTCTTGCCAGAGAAATATCTCCAAAAGAAGGAGTAGTGCCCCCTTCCGGGATTCCAGCGCAAAGTTCGACACGATAAGCGCCCCCTTTTTGAGCTTCGATGCAGCTGGCCACTGAGTTAGCACAGATTTCGAGTTTATAGGAATCTGATGTTTCCATTTTCGATGATTTTTTTTAATATCTACAAAGATAGTAAATAAATTAATTAATAAAGTGTTAAATAGACAGAATATATAAATTGCAATAATTGTCCTAACTCCCCATTTCAAGATTTATTTCTTTTTTGTAGAATAATTGAATATAATTAACTAAAATTGCATTATAAAAAAATACATTGTTATTTTTGATCGTTTTTTGATAAACTTTAAATGTTAGTTGACCTATTATAACTTACTGACGTAACTGTAACTATAACTATAACCAAAAGTGATAAAGTAATGAACTGTAAATAAATAAGTAATGAGAAAATGAAATCAATGATTAGATTATATATTCGTATATTACTTTTTCTTGTACTGTTATTAGTTGGAAGAGTAAACGCTCAAACAAGCATATCTCCCGATGAAATTAAATTTGTACGTCAGGGAGTTCGAAGGTTTATCTTCGATGAAAATCAGAAAATTCCTTTGGCCAGTTTAAATCCAGGGGAATTAATCGGAATGTCCGCTATGCATCCGACTACATTATATTCCGGAATTTATCCGGATGTTCAGTTAAAAAATGATCAATTATTTATTCAATCCGACAAAGAATCTCAGGCTTCTATATGGTTTGGCGGTTTTAATCCTTTTGCTGTTTATATTATAGATATAGACATGTTAAGCGGTCATGGTGAAGTAGGATATGAGTTTTCCAATCCTGAAAAAACAGAACAGTTTTTTATTACCATCAGTCATAATGGAAAAGAGATACTTGATGTTAATCAAAAGTACGTGAAAGAATCAAATACGGTTGTTAACCAGTCTATTTTCAACAAAGGAAGAGGTAAATATAATATAGAGAAAAGAATCATTCTTCAAATGCTTGGAAGCGGGTTTACGCTGTTCGTACAAAAAGATGGTTTGCCGGAACCAATTGCTCAATCAGATTTTGCCTCGTTTATTGATTTGCGAAAAAAGCAGTATATAAACTCTTTTCAGTCAAATTTATATTTTTCGATAAATAAAGGTCTTTTGGCAATCGACAAAATTGAATCAGCGTTAAGTTCAGGAATGGGTCTCGCCGATATTCGTGCCATTACTTATGAAGATGGAGAACCTTTGCTCGATCAAGGACGATTGTGGTATACGATGACTATTCGTGGTCGTGCGTTACCTCATCATATTCAAGGCGTTTTCAGTCTGAATCCAACCGTTTTTGACCTACGTTTTGAAGGGATCATTTTATTTGACCGCAACGATGGATTACTCCGCAACGAAGTAGCATCTCATATCTTTTTCGATCGGAATGAAAAATGCTGGCGAGGTCTAACTACCGGGTTCAGTGCGTATGCTAATCCCGAAGAAAAAAAACAATTACTTGCTATTGAAAGTAAAAAAGATCCCCGTTTTGGTATTTCTATAATGAACGCAACTCCGATGGGAATGATTGGAGATTATGAAGACCCTCATATTTTATTCGATTCAGATGTCCAAAAATGGCGGTTACTTGCCTGTGAAAATATAAATGGATACAAAGCAATTATGCTTGAGTCACCAGAGTGGAATAAAAACTATCATCGAATAGCCGGTCCTGTAAAGTACAACTCAACCGGCACCTCGATACAGCGAATTGGTGACAAACGATATTGTTTTTCAGGAAGTGAAGACAGAAAAATTCACATTTACACCTATCCAGAACTTACTGATGCAGGCATTCTCAATATGGATTTGCCGCCTTGGGACAAAACATCCGGAACAAGAATATGGCCCAATATTGTTCAGTTGCCAGAAGGTTATCCGTTTAGGTATGTATCACTTATGATGGATCGTTTCAATTATCCCAATATTAGCGGTCCCAACTGGACTTATGGTGCATTATACTTGTATCATGGATATGAATAAACACAATTCAGTTAATCCTAAGATGACTCAGAATTCACCAGAGTATTTTTTTTCTAAATCATTATTACAATCAAATATCTATTGTTATGAAAATTTTGAAATTTATATTATTTGCAGGACTCATGTTTATTTTCTGTTCGAGTGTATATAACAGAGAAGCTAAATCAGAGTTGTTACCAGTTATTTTCGATACCGATTTAGGAAATGATGTTGACGATGTTTTAGCATTACAGATGCTGTTCAATTATGAAAAAGCAGGAAAGATTAATATTCTTGGGATAACCATTGGGAAATGCAATCCATATACAGCGCAGTATCTTGATGGCTATTGTCGTTTTAACAACAGAGGTGAAATCCCATTAGGCTATGCTTATAATGGTGTAAATCCTGAAGATAGTAAATTTGTACGCACCACTTTGGACACAATTATTGAAGGGAGAAAGATATTAAAGCCTAAGCGAGGTCTCAGTGACCGATTGCCAGAGGGATACAAGCTGTTGCGCAAACTCTTGGCATCTCAAAAAGATCATTCTGTCATATTTATTGCTGTAGGCCCTGAAACCAATTTGAAAAGGTTATTAGAATCTCAACCAGACGAATATAGCAAGTTAAGTGGAAGAGAACTAATTGCGAAGAAAGTAAAATTATTATCCGTTATGGGTGGTTTGTATAACAATGAGCAAGATTTTGCCGAATTTAATATTGTTCAAGATTTGGAAGCCTCTCAAAAAGTCTTTGCTGAATGGCCAACTGAGATAGTAGCCAGTGGTTGGGAAATAGGCAGTAAACTATTATATCCACATCAGAGTATATTAAATGATTTCAAATTCGATCATCCACTTAGTATATCTTATAAGACATATCTAAAGATGCCCTATGACAGAGAGACTTGGGATTTAACATCCGTGTTATATGCTATTGAGCCAGAGAAGTCCTATTTTGATTTGTCGCCAAGCGGTACTGTTGAAATAGACAAAGCAGGTAAAAGCATATTTACTTCAAATGAAAACGGTAAACATCGTTATTTATCAATCTCTGGAGATAATATTGAAACTACTCTTAATGCATTAGTAAAACAAGTAACAGGAAAATAAATATAAGGTTGTGTATAACCAGATTAATCACTATTTCACTTGTGGCTTAAAAACAATGATTGCTATTATTGTCAGTGAAATAGTGATTAATCCTCCGTAAAGAAATGAGTAATTTGGAAAAGTTGTTCCCAAGAACCCCGCAAATGGATAAGCGATGAACCACCACAAGTGTGAAAATGCAAAATGAGCCCCATAAACTTTAGCCTGATTGTTTCTAGTAATATTTTCGCCAATCAAAGTTTCAGAAGGTAAATCGGCAAGAGTTTGTCCCACTCCCGCAAAAACCCATAAGAACAATAACCCGTTGAAAGAAGCAAAGTTGGCGAAACACACAGCGATGCCAATTAGTAAAGCTCCGCCAATCAGAGATTTAGCACGAGTTTTTGTTCTATCTAAACTACCTAGTAAGAAAGCTGTTATTGCACCACCTACTCCAAAGAGCGCCATTATAAGTCCGTAATGAGAATCATCCAGTCCCATTGAATTCTTTACCAATCCCACTGTATTTACCAGTACCAATCCACCTGCAATAGCAGCAACGAACTCCATACTCAATGAAAAGCGTAGAATTTTGTTTCCAAAAAGCGATTGAATACCATTTATAACGCTATTCCATCCATCTTTAAAATTCCCTTTATTGATTACAACACCTTTTTGCAATTCATTTGCAGAGATAGTTAATATGATTGTGATACCCAATAAAATCATGAATGCACTAACCAGAAACAATTGTTTAGCGCCTAACCAAACGGCAAATATGCCCGCCAAAGCCGGTCCAAATACACTAAGCATTTGAAAGGCAGCCATTGAGAATCCATTAGCCTCCCTATACTCATTTTTTGGAACTATTTGTGGAATAATAGCCCGATAAGTAGGTGTAAAAAATGCAGCAGCCACGTTCAGTAAAAAAATCAGTACATATAATTGCCATTCAGTATTTATAAAAATAATCAGACATAGAACGATTACCCTGAATCCTTGTGTAATTAAGAGAATACTTTTTCTTTTGAAACGTTCAGAGACCACCCCTGCAAACGGTCCAAAAAATATGTACGCCGCCACACGTAATGTGAGAGCAGTAGCCAGTATTACAGCAGATTTTTCAGGATTAACAGAATAAGACACCAATGCCAGTCCCAGCCAAGTAAAAGCATCTCCAAAAAGGCTTGCAGTCTGAGACAAAAAGAGTTTTGCAAAAGTTTTATTTTTTAATGTTCTGAGAGGTTGAATAAGAATTCTACTATATTTGTTCATTCTGAATTATCATATTTCTTAGGTACAAAGTTATTACTTTTGAATTTATACAAAAAGTAATACTGTTTTGATCAGTCACATTTGATAAACACATCTTGATTGATCCAACTAAGATTTTGAATCCAGGTATTATTTAATATAAAGAATAGCTATCAATGATAAAACAGATATAAATACCCACAATAAAATTCCTTGTATTAATGGTTTTATTCCAATTGCTTTTAGTGCCTCTTTTGAGAGTCCTGCACCAATTAAGAACAAGGTAAGCGTAAGTCCACGTTTTGCAATATAAACAATAACAGCGCTAATAGATTCAATATTTGGAACAAAAGTGTTTATGACCATTGCCAAGACATAAAGAAATATGAAATACGGAATAGCTATTTTGTTACCATTTTTTTTATAGTAGAACGCTGTGATCAAAGAAACAGGAATGATCCAAAGTGCACGTTCCAGTTTGACTGTTGTCGCAATTTTGAGAGCCTCATCACCATATTTCTGAGCCGCGCCTACAACGGAGCTTGTGTCATGAATAGCGATTGCCGACCAAAAGCCGAATTGTTCCTGAGTCATATTCAGGAGTTCCCCAATTACCGGGAAGATGAATAAAGCCAAAGAATTCAGCACAAATATAATTCCCAAAGAAACAGAAGTTTCGTTTTCATTTGCGTCTATTACCGGTGTCATTGCTGCGATAGCGCTACCTCCGCAGATTGCAGTACCAGTTGATATTAATATGCTTGTTTTTTTTGGAGTAGATAATATTTTCCCCAGAAAAAGGCCCACAAAAATTGTAGTAAATATGCTTATTACTGTAAAAACAACCCCTTCTTTTCCAACTTCTGCAGCCTCATAAATATTCAAGCCAAATCCCAGTCCCACAACCGATGCCTGCAGTAAATATTTTACAGCCTTTTTATTAAAATTTGGGAATGGATGACCAATAGTAAATGATAGTATAAAACCTGTGAGTAAAGCAACAGGAGCTTGAATAAAAGGGCATAAACACAATAAGGCAGCGACAATGAAAACGCTTTTCCTTAAAACAACTTTTTTTGATTTTACAGACATCATAAATTAATATTTTGCCTGCAAAGATCATATAAAAAAGTCCAACGTGTATATCAAAAAATGTTATAGTCCATAACCTCTGGTTATAATCTTTTGTGTAAAATTCATAAACATTTCCGGCAATCCAGATAACTGTCCATGTGGGTGTATAAAATAAAAGATACGATTAATTTCAAGATCATCGATATCAATAATTTTAAATTCGCCATTTGCTATTTCTTTTGCAACAGCGTTAACCGATATCAATCCCATTGAATTTGAGTAAGCCAAGTAAGATTTGATGCTTTCTGTACTTCCCAAGTGCAAGACAATATTCATATCCGTAAGTTTAATATCATGTTCTTTCAGTTTTTCAGCAATCACTTCAAGGCTTCCCGAACCCTCTTCGCGCAGTACCAAAGGTATCTTTTTCAGTTCATCAATACTTATTTCATCCTTTTGAGAAAGAGGTTGTGACGTGTGTACAATTGCCACAATTTCATCTTTAAGAAATGGAATATATTTTATTAAATTATTTTTTGAAGAACCTTCAACAATAGCGATATCAATTTCGTTTTTGAGTAAAGCATTTTCAATTTTCTCCGTGTTATCGTTCAATAAAGAAAGTTCAATATCTTTGTTTTCTTCATGAAATTGAGCAAGAACAGAAGGAATAATATATTGTCCGATTGTTGTGCTTGCTCCAATTTTCAAACTACCCGAATATTTTCTTTTTAAAGACCCCAGATTAAACAACAATTCTTTCTCTAATTTCAGTACAGATTCAGCGTAATCAAAAACAATCCTACCCGCATCAGTCATTCTTACCTTACCTGCTATTCTGTCGAATAATTTAATATCCAATTCAATTTCCAGTTCTTTAATATTTTTGCTTACAGCTGGTTGTGAAATATACAACAATTCAGCAGCCTTAGAAAAGTTAAGATTCATTGCAACTGTATGAAACACCTTTAAACGGAAATTTGACATAACTATATTATTAATTTTACAAGCTTGAATATTCAACTCAATAGTCGAGAGGAAAAGTTCAAAATTAAAGAAAAAAGATTATAAAAAAGAAAATCCAAAAAAAAATGAAGAATTGATGATTTATCAATGATTCCAGACAACCATTAATTGCACTCCTTTACCTGCAAACCTCGAAAAATTGCTTTGTCCCGGGATATTATAAGATGTAGGATTCCAATAACCCATTAAATAAAAGCTAATGTTATTAAATTGTTTTTGCCAATTAATAAAAGAATAAACATGATTATTTTCCCAATCATAAAATATCATTGTATTAATATTATCGAATAATGTAACCGGGTAATTTAGTGCTAATCCAGTGAAATTAGAGTTTTTATCAAAATTAAAAGCCTTTTTGCTCATACTGTAAATCATATGTTCAGCTGTTATTCCTATGCCATTTTCTACTGGGAAAGTATAATCTGTTCCAACTGTAATCATGTTTTGATTAGTTAGTAGACCTATATCTCTGTTATGATAAGTCCAGGTCGATTCCATCCATAATCCTACTATAATATCCGTACGGATATCCAGTCCAAACTTGTGTTCTTTCACCTGAGATACCGGCATCATAAGATTAGATATATCCGCCATTCTGTAATGATAGCTGAAAGCCGATTCCCCTTTTGGTGAAGGGATTTGAAATCGGCCCCCAATTTCAGGTTGGAAATTACCAGACGTTTTGAATAATTCCCATCCTTTTGTGTCTTTGTTACCTCCCAAAGTCCAAAGCCAAATATTTGCATTATTTGAAAAATAGTGTCTGTAAAGCATTGCCCAAACCCCATCGGTCATTTGCAAAGGATCGCGTGGGTCCATCTTATCGAACCACATTAACGGACGAAACATCAGTGCAGAACCGAAATTTATTTTTTGTAATCCAATTCTGAATTCGTTTTGAGTATTTGAAAATCTTGTCCATAGTCGGTAAGGTTTAATTTTTGCATCAACAGAAATATTATTCAGAGATACTATTCCAAGTTCACCATATAAATTGGCAGAACCTTCAAAATCGATTAATTGGTTATCTTTGAGGTGATAGCCGTAATTAATTTGAGGAATATATCTAGTACCAATCCAACCCTTTGTATTTATGTCAGGAGTAATATTACCCCAACCCGATAATTGTCCATTAAATTGGAAATAATGATGCGATTTAACAGAATCACTATCTTGGGCGTAACATACTAATCCAAAGCAAATAGAAAGAATAAATATGACTAAAAGTTTTTTCTTCATTTATTTTTTGAGACTTGCTTTACTGAAAATATAATCAGGGATTTGTTTGTTAAATGTAATAGAGTTTATGACCCATTCCGTACCATCACCCTCTGCCAGCATATCTTTGTAGGTCATTTTCATAGGGAACCACCGTCCCTCGGTCTGTTTGATATCACTCATTGTGATCATTTTAAGTAATTGACCACTTTTCGCATAAAGTTCAATTTTCAGTGGAATTAAATAATTTGTATCCACCCACATTTTTTGTTTCTGATATGCAGCATCTTTTACTTTAGAGATGAGTATTAATACCTTACAATCCTTTCCATTATAATTTTCTGTTCCCTCGATATTCGCATTATAAATAACAGTAAGTTTTCGGTCGTCCATCATATCCTCATACGATAAATCCGAACCCATTACAGATTGTCTCAGCATGTGTCCAGAAATCATTATTGTACGATCCGTCGTTGGAGAATATACCCACATTTCATTGCTCAGTTTAAGCATTTTGGTACCTTTTTCGCGCGGTGGGCTCATATATTCAGTCAACGACTTATCCGTACCCATTGTATAGCTTTTTGAAGTAATAGTACGGTCGTTTCTTTTCCCATGAATTATCATAGTAGATTCAATAATTCGTGAATTAGCCGATAGATTATCGTCAATATCTTGAAGCATTTTATTACCATCCTGAGCTATTAATGGTATTGAAACCATTAAAGCCATATTACAAATGATAATCTTTATAATTTGTTTTTTCATAGGTTCATCATTCATTAATTGCATTATTCATTTTTTTATCAAAGAATATGAAAATTACTAGTCCAGTTCTTTGAACAGCATAGCCGTGTTTCTTTTATAAATTGCCTGTCCCGCCAATGCTGTTCCGACGAGAATAGAAATAATTCCCGGTATTGTTCCAGAATATAACATTCGAGGAGTAATTGTTGTGCGAATTACCGGATCCATCATTAGTGACACATTTCTCATAACCGCACTATAGTCAATCCCATGTCTCGACAAGATGAGGCATGCCATAAAACCTAAAGTAGTTCCCAAGATTGAACCAATTATACCAATGATAAGAGATTCAATCATTAAAGAATTGAAAATATGTTTTTTTTCTTCGCCCATTGCCAGTCTTATTCCGAACTCATTATATCTTCTTATACCCCCCAATATGCCTGCGTTCCAAAGAACGATAGCAAGTGCAATAATAAGTAAAACGATCATTATTAGAGACATTCTTTTTGCATATCCTAATGTCGCGCTCATCATTTCCTGATCCATCAGTTGAGTCATAATAGGAGCATATTCATCCTTATTATTTGTCCATTTATCATTGAAAGATTTTTTTATTTCTTCAGCTTTTTCGTTGTTATATTTTCCTTCGGGCAGGAATCCAACAATTTCAGCAGCCGCATTATCCATATCCAAAAGTAAGCGTGCATCTGAAATATCGATCATTATTGCCCCTCGATCCAGCATACTATTTCCGAAACGTACTATTCCGGCAATTGTAAAATTGGAAAATGTCATTGATCCGTACATTGTTGAGCCAAAGAAAGTCACTATATCTCCCGGTTTTACATTATATTTCTCAGCAAAATCGACACTCACAAGTATTTGTCCCGGTCTATTTATTGGAGTTCCATCTATTATAGCTTTTTTTATTCCGAGTCGTTTCAACTCATTGCTTCCCGTTGTAAGAAAATCTACAGAAATTCCCGAAACCGGTCCCTGAGCTTTTGTCTCACCTTTTTGATCAGGAATATCAAGTAACCCTCCAAACATTATTCGCGGTGTCCAATCAACTATAGGATAATCCTTTTTCAGTTGATTGATTAATTCCCCAGCATTAAGTATTGACAGATCGATAGGTTTTTCATTTTCTTGTTTAGCATATGCACGCGTCATTACTTTTACGTGACCTGTTTGGAAGTTTGCAGTCATTGAAATCATGTTATTGATCATGCCACCAATGATACCATCCGAGAAAACGACAACAAAAACACCAATTGTCACTACAATTATTGGTAACAGACTGCGTTTTTTGTCCCTTATTATTCCCTTATAGATAAAGTCAAACATATCCTATAGTTTAATTAATTTTACCTTTCAAAGCATATACAATATTTTGTTTTGCAATTTTTTGTGCCGGGATGTAGCTAATAATTGCCGATAAAATTATGAGCAGTATTATTGTTTTAATGAGAGATGTGATTTTGTATACCGGATAGATAGCCTCACCCAGCGGAAGTCCTATGTTTGTATAAGCTTCCGGCATAGGTAATCCAGTTTTTGCAAATAAGTATAGCAGCGGTGTTCCCCAGATTGCCGCGAAAAGAACAGCCAAGACACTATAAGTAGTTCCTTCGAGTGTGAAAAGAGAAGTAACTTTTTTTGGTGTCATTCCAAGTGCTACATACGTTCCGATCTCTTTTTGTCGACGGAAGATAGAGAGCGTTTGTGTATCATAAACAGCCAAAAGTGCCAAAGACAGTAATATGATAAAAATAATAATTGATTCCACTCTTTCCGCTTTTTCCATAGCCCTGACATCAGACAAGAGGAAATAGTCGGACTTATATTTCCATCCAGATAAATCAGATTTGATTTTGGCCTCTTTATTAAGTACGATATAAGTCGCTTCGTTTCCCATTCCAGTCATTTGATACAGATCATTTATATTTATCCAAATCTGGTCGGAATCTACTGAGCCAATTTTTGTTTCAAATATATGTGTAATTAGTAATTGTCTAGAATCAAACACCCCATTTTTGTCTCTCCATCTTATCATTATACGGTCTCCTTGTTTCAAGTCCGTTGATTTTGCCATACGTGTTCCAATTATTGCAGGAATATCTTCATCCTCAGTTTTTATTTTTTCAGAAGGTATTTTCAGAATATTTTGTTCAGTGTTGATTCCTTTAAGTACAATATTTTGCATGCGTCCATGTGGATAAATAGACGCCTGAATGACAAGAATTGGTGTCGCCACTCCATTATCAATCAGTCTTTTAATATCTTTAGGTATAATTCCATGAGCATCTTGAAGTGTAAAGATATCGTATTTATCATATTTAGGATGCCATAATTGAGACCACCCACTTTCCCAGTCGATTGTGTCGCGGCGTGATTCTTCCATCCATCCATCCAGTAGTCCGTTGTATGCCACCATAATTACAAGAACAAACGAAAGAACAACCACATTTAGCCAAGTTCTTTTTCCACCCCTAATAATATTTTTGAATGCAGTTTGGATTAACATAGCGTTATTTGTTATATTCACTTTCAATCCGTCCATCTTTTAAAGTAATGATTTTTTGCAAGTATTGCATTACTTTTTCGTCATGTGTAGCAAAAATAAATGTCGTATTCAATTCTTTATTTAATTGTGCCATAGTTTGCAGAATATGGTGAGAATTTTCTGCATCCAGGTTTGCCGATGGTTCATCTGCCAATACGATAGTCGGGTGTTTTACCATTGCTCTTGCGATTGCGACACGTTGGCTTTCTCCTCCCGATAATTGCGTAGGGCGAGAATCTTTCTTATCTGTAAGTCCCACCCATTCCAATGATTCCATTACTGCTTTGTAGCGTTCTTCCTTACTTTTTTTTTGCAGGAGCAGTGCAAATTCAACGTTTTCAAAAACCGTGTAAATTGGTAGAAGGTTATAGCTTTGAAAGATGAAACCGATATGCAGATTTCTGAGAGCCGCCGATTCTTTTGTGTTAAGTTTGGACACATCATTACCAAGAATAACCGCAGTTCCCGATGTTGGTTTATCTAATGAGCCAATGATATTAAGCAATGTGGTTTTTCCTGAGCCGCTTGGTCCCACAAACCCAGTGAATTCACCTTCTTCTATTTCAAGATTGATATTTTCGAGAGCCCTGAAATAACTTTCCCCTACGGGAAAATCTTTGGTTAACTGAGAAATAGTTATAACTTTGTTTGTATTCATTGCTTTAAATGGCTTACTTTTATGCAAAGATATAATTTTTAAAGATTTAATGCATTTGTACTATGAAAAAGATGCTGTTTATCATCAGTTTAACGCTTGTTTGCGGTCTCGTTTCCTGTAGCAGTAAAAGTTTAACTTTAAGTAGTAAGAATTTATCAACCATAAATGCTGATCCGGACTTTTTTCCTATAGCTGTATGGCTTCAGAATCCCGATGATGCAATTTCTTATAAGAATTATGGAATAAACATGTTTGTAGGTATTTGGGGTGGTTTAGATCAATCAAAATTAGATTTGTTAAAAGCCTCAGATATGAAGGTTTTACCCGAGTTGAATGAATTTTGTCGTCATAATCTTAACGAACCCCTTATTTACGGTTGGTTACAAGGTGATGAGCCTGATAATGCACAATGGAATGAACGTACACAAAAATACGACCCATGCATTGATCCATCGATTATTATTCAGAATTATAACAGAATAAAAGAGATAGATCCTTCTCGTCCTGTTTATCTGAATGTAGGCAGGGGAGTTGCAGTAAACCGTTGGTTTGGTCGCGGAGAATGTACCGGAGAAACTGATATGTACAAAATTTCAAATAATGGTTATTTGAAAGGTTGTGATATTGTTTCTTTTGATGTATATCCGGTAAATAGCAATGAGAAAGAGGTGAAAGACAGTATTTGGTATGTTGCAAAAGGGCTTGACAGTCTTCGTTTATGGTCCGACTATTCAAAACCTGCCTGGTGTTGGATTGAAACCACCAAGATTGGCGATGAAAATGCAAGGAAGCCAACCACAGCTGAAGTCAAGTCCGAAGTTTGGATGGCATTGATTCATGGAGCTTCAGGAATCGGATATTTTTGTCATTCTTTTTCCAATCCAACTAATACCGCAGCATTTTTGCATGATAAAGAGATGATAACATCAGCAGGTATTATCAATCATCAAATTACAAGTTTAGCATCAATTTTAAACAGTCCAACAATTCAGAATTTTGTAACCGTAAAAAGCAGTAATCCATTAGTTCCCATTGATTTTATTGTAAAGAAAAAAGGCAAAGACTATTATGTTTTTGCAATATCAATGCGTCCTGATAGATCCACTGCCAGATTCGCTATCGAAAAAGGCAAAAAAGTAGAAGTCATTGGTGAGAATAGAACATTGCAAATTGATAAAGACGGAAGTTTTTCAGATGAATTTTCAGATTACTCCGTCCATTTGTATAAAATATTAAGTAAATAAATATGAATCACAGAGTTTTAGTTTTAATCTTATTAATTACAGCAATTTACTTATCGTTTTCATGCAATGCGAGTTCAAAGACATACAAAGCAGATGTCGTTATTTATGGAGGAACGTCTGCCGCCGTAATTGCCGCTGTAGAAGTCGCCCAATCAGGAAAGAAAGTAATTATTGTTTCGCCGGACACCCATCTTGGAGGACTTTCGTCCAACGGTCTAGGTTTTACCGATACAGGAAATAAAGAAGTGATTGGTGGGTTATCCCGTGAGTTCTATCATCGTGTTTGGCTTCATTATAATGATTCCACATCATGGAAATGGCAGAATCAATCGGAATATGGTAACAAAGGTCAGGGTACACCTGCAATAGATGGAGAAAGTCGTACAATGTGGATTTTTGAGCCACATGTCGCCGAGCAGATATTTGAGGATTTTATTAAAGAGAATGGCATAGAGATATTCAGAGCAGAGTGGTTAAACAGAGATTCGGGAGTACATATTAAAAACAAAAAGATTGTATCCATAACCACCTTATCCGGAAATGTATTTAATGCGAAAATATTTATAGACGCCACTTACGAAGGAGATTTGATGGCTGCAGCCGGTGTGAGTTATACTGTCGGTCGCGAAGCCTGTTCTGTTTATGGTGAACAATGGAATGGAGTACAAGCAGGTGTTTTTCATCATTCTCATTATTTTAAGGAAAAGATAGACCCTTATATTATTCCCAATGATCCATCAAGTGGATTATTACCATATATCTCAGATGAAAATATTCAGTCCAATTGTTCAGGTGACAATAAAATTCAGGCATACTGTTTCAGGTTATGTATGAGCAATCATCCTTTAAACCGTGTTCCTTTTGCCAAGCCAAAAAATTATGATCCTCAGAATTATGAGCTATTAGCCCGTGTTTTTGAATCCGGTTGGGATGAATGGTTCAATAAATTTGATGTTATTCCCAATAAGAAAACAGATACAAACAACCACGGTCCTTTTAGTAGTGATTTTATTGGAATGAATTACGATTATCCCGAAGCGACCTATGCTCGAAGGGAAGAAATAAAGAAAGAACATATTGAATATCAAAAAGGCATGTTGTATTTTGTGTCTAATAATGAGCGTGTTCCAAAGCATATCAGGGAAAAGATGCAAAATTGGGGATTAGCAAAAGATGAGTTTATTGACAATGGTAATTGGCCATATCAGCTTTATATTCGTGAAACACGCAGAATGATTGGGATATATATTATTACTGAGAATGATGTCCTTGGAAAAAAAGAAGTTTTAGATCCGATTGGGATGGGGTCATATACTATGGATTCGCATAATGTTCAACGTTATGTGACCAAAGATGGATATGTGCAAAATGAGGGAGATATTGGAGTTCATCCAACAAAACCCTATCAAATTTCTTACGGTTCTATTGTTCCAAAAGCTGACGATTGCACAAACATACTTGTTCCCGTATGTCTTTCCTCCAGTCATATTGCCTATGGTTCAATCCGTATGGAGCCCGTTTTTATGATACTTGGTCAGTCAGCTGCCATTGCCGCTATAATAGCAATTAACAACAATCTGAATGTTCAAGACGTTCCATATTCAGAATTAAAAAACACTTTAAAACTCAGTCGACAAGTTTTAAAGCTTGATTAACTTAAAAGTAATAAATTTTAAATAGATTATGAAGCTTAGGAATTTTCTTTTACTGTTATTGATAATTATTGCAACCGCAGGAATATTACTCATAAATATTTCAACCTCCGGAATTGTTTTATTTGAAAAGCTCAATTCAGAAGTCAATCATCACATTTTACATCAAAGCTTCACCCTCATTTTATCGTTTATAGTACTATTTGTTTTATGGTTATTCCGTAAAGATACATTTTTACATTACTTTAAGATTGGTAATCCCAAGGCAGCTATTACGCCTGAACCACTTGTAGGTATTAATCCCAAATCAAATGAAACATGGTTTCATTACGGTCGTAATATTGCCATAATCATAACATTAGTCACAGCCATAGTCATGTATTTTCAAGGTATAAAAGGTAATGGAGTCGTTTTTGCAGACGTGCTTAAAATTCTTCCTTTTGTATTTATTTTTGCCATCACTAATTCTTTTGTAGAAGAGACTATCACACGTTTAGGTGTTGTTGTAAGTTTGCACGGTTCTGTTTCTGATAAAACCATTCCGATGATATCCGCCCTTATTTTTGGTGTAATTCATTATTGGGGCAGTCCCGGCGGAATCACCGGAGTAATTGTCGCCGGTTTTTTAGGTTGGTTTTTAGCAAAATCCATTTTAGAAACCAGAGGAATATTTTGGGCATGGATTATTCATTTTATGCAAGATATAATTATTTTTTCAGTAATTTTGATCGATTGATATTAATAAGAAAATCATTTTTTAAAGAGTAAAAATATGAAAGCAGCAGTATTAAATAAATTAGACAGTGTACCCTTTTACATTGATTTTCCCGATCCCGTTCCACAAGATGAAACACAAATTGTGATGAATGTTAAAGCCGCTGCTCTTAAGAATTTGGACAAAGTAAAAACAAAAGAGTTTTACTATGCTCATTATTCATCGTTACCCGTTGTTGTAGGAACTGATGGAGTGGGAACACTTTCTGATGGTACAAATGTTTATGCAATGGGCATTACAGGTACTTTAGGTCAAAAATCATTAATATCAGCAAACAGATACACTGTTTTACCTGCCAATATTGATTTTGCTTTAGCTGCAGCATTACCAAATGCCGTTTTAGGATCGGCAATTCCATTGAAAGACAGGGCAGAAATGAAACAAGGCGATGTAGTTTTAATTAACGGTGCCACCGGAATAACAGGTAAAGTAGCCGTTCAGATTGCAAAATATTATGGTGCATCCAAAATAATTGTGACCGGAAGAAATCAGGAGTCGCTTCAAGCTTTAAAGACTCTTGGAGCAGATGTAGCCATTTCAATTCTCCAAGATGATGAAACATTCTTACAACAGATAAAGGAGATAGACCAAACTACACCTATCGATATTGTGCTCGATTATATTTGGGGAAAACCCGCTGAGCTAATTATGAATGCCTTTCAGAACAGACATGGCGACAAAATAAGATTTGTTACTATGGGTGATATGGCCGGAAGAACTTTTCCCATTTCATCAGGAGTTTTACGCAGTGCAGATATTTTATTAATGGGATCCGGTTTTGGTTCTTTAACCCCGGAAGTAATGAGTTTATATATCAATAAAATATTACCAGAGATGTTTGCATTGGCAGCAGCAGGCAAGTTAACGATTGAAACCGAGAGCATGAATCTAAAAGATATCAGCACCGCCTGGTCGGTCGATTCAAAAGGTAAAAGATTAGTTGTTATTATTGATTGAAATTCAATATTATAACTCTTTTTTTTGAGGTAAGATTAAATCTCTCAAATGTTGATAAAATAACTGCAGTTAAATTTGGTAGAGTCAGTTATTTTTGCTATATTTATGAATTAAATGATTGTTAACCTTATAAATGCTTTAAAAAGGTATTTATACTAATTTGACTAGACCTGAAAATGATTAAATTTAAGAATTTATATAGATATATACTATTTCGTTCTATACTTCGAAATAATATGAGCAACATTTTAATTCCTCAAAGACTTTTATAGTATGTGGAACTTTAATCTGTTTAATTCATTTTTTTTCGCTTATTTTGTAATCGATTTTATTAAGTATTTTTACAATATTAGTGAAAGCAAATAAAGATATTTCATATATTTATAATCTATATGTGGACGACCTATTCATATATGGTACCTATCTTGGCTTTGAAAGAGAAGTTGTTAAAG
This sequence comes from Bacteroidales bacterium UBA5287, assembly GCA_002411345.1. Lineage (GTDB taxonomy): Bacteria > Bacteroidota > Bacteroidia > Bacteroidales > Dysgonomonadaceae > UBA5287. Next base: position 37,660 of record DHSL01000024.1, read on the forward strand.
ATGCTATTCATGATGTCTTTGTAAAAATCACTATTGATTCAGGATTATTAAAGGATGTTTCAGATATCAAGTTTTATCTATTCAAGTCTGTGAAATATAGATTATTTGACTTGCATAAAAAAAGCATGAGAGAAATTATGATTGATAATACCGAATCATTTGAAGAGTTGCCTTTTGATATAGAATTAAATGTGGAAGACAGTCTTATTGAAGAAGAGGAGCAACTTAAGGTTAAAAATGAAATTAATTTAATGCTTGATTCACTTACTAACCGACAGCGTGAAATTATTTACCTTAGATATGTACAAGAATATGATTATGAACAAATATCTGAATTATTAAAGATTAACGTACATAGTTGTCGTAAATTAGTATCAAAAGCCATTCTCAGTCTTCGTGAGAAATTTGGAATATTAATAAATGTTTTAGTCCTTCTTTCTTAACAAGTTATTTCAACCATATCTGATACATTTTAATTTAATTAGATTAAAGTTTAATGATTTTTCAAAATAAAGGGTATAAATAAAATTTCGAATCGTCTTTTTATTATATCAGGAACATTAAAATTGAATGATTAAATAAAGTACAACCAAAAATCAATAATGAAACGTTATACTTATTTTTTAAAAGATAGTAAATTTATCCGTTGGCAGCTATTATCTGATAGCTGTTTAGACGAATATTGGAAGAATTTCATTGAAGAACACCCAGAATCAGAAAATGAGATCCATGAAGCTATTACCTATTTAAAGAACAAAGGATTAAACAAAAGTACTTTAACTGAGAAAGAACGTATTATTTTATTTGATAGAATTCAAGAAACTATCCGGCACAAGAAAAAGTCAAAATTACAAAGACTAATATTTTTCTCTTCAGCAGCTGTTGCTATACTTATAATTGGTTTTTTGCTATTATATCCCAGACAGGAAGATAAAATTATTTTAGCCGATAAAGAGCATATTATGGGCGAATTCTTGAACAGCGAAGATATTCAGCTCATTACTGGTGAAGAGTCGATGTCATTTCAAAGTGATATTGATGTAAAGCTCAGCGAGGAAGGTAAAGCTGAGATTGTACAAAATAATAAAGATGTACAGCAAATAGAGATCAAACAAGATCAACTTAATACATTAATTGTACCTTATGGAAAGCGTTCCACGTTGACTCTTGCCGATGGCAGTAAAGTTTGGCTTAATTCAGGATCAGTACTTAAATTTCCAGTACATTTTGTCGGTAATAACAGAGAAATCAGTCTTGTTTCCGGTGAAATGTATATTGAAGTATCTCCAAACAAAAAGATGCCATTTCGTGTTTTATCTTCAGATTTCAATATTAAGGTTTACGGTACCAAGTTCAACGTATCCAATTACGAAGGTTCTGCACATTCTGTTGTATTGGTTGAAGGCAGCGTGAGTTTACAATCATCAAAAAGTAAAGAGCTCTTTTTATCACCAAGTGAGCAAGCTGTTTATTCAGGAGACGGTAGATTTAATACTCAATCAGTTAATGTAAATCAATTCATCAGTTGGAAAAATGGATATTTAGAATTCAATAAAACTCCCATGACAGAAGTACTTAAACAAATTGGAAGATACTATAACCTATCGTTTGATTTTGGTGAAGATTCAAACTTACAAAAGCGCACCTGTACCGGTAAGATTTATTTATCCGAAAATTTAGATAATGTTATGACAACTGTTAGTTTACTTTCATCAACAAAATACTCTAAAATCAATAATAAAATATTTATCACTAATGAATAAAATAATAAAAGAGCCTATGTAAATAATATATGAAAGATTAAAAAAAAGCCGAACGATACTGCAATATCGTTCGACAAGTAGAAATTAATTACCTTGATTATTAATAATTAAAATCTTACAAATTTATGAATAAAAATTCTATTGAAGGACAAGTAACTTTCAATAATTCAAAGTATGTTCAAAAAATCATGAGAACGACATTATTCTTTTTGTTTTTCTGTGTACTGTTTACTTCAGCGTCAAACAGTTATTCGCAAAAAATTACTCTAAATCTTAAATCCACATCAATAAAGAAGATGTGTAGTGCGATTGAAGAAAAGAGTAATTATATCTTTGTTTTTTCGGATAATGCCGAAAAAATGATTAATGAAAGGGTGAATATTAACGTAAACTCAAAAGAGATTACCGATATTCTTGATGAAATTTTTTCCAATTCTGGTTTGTCTTATAAAATATTAGAAAATCAGATTGTTGTTTATGAATCTAATGAAGTTACTCCAATTAAAAATGTTGGAATTGATGTTCCCGTGAATATAGTTCAACAAACGAAGAAGCAAATTTCGGGTAAAGTTGTGGATATTCAGGGAGAACCATTAATTGGAGCCAACATTATTGAAACAGGAACAACCAATGGAACCGTTACCGATATTGATGGAAATTTTTCGTTACAAGTAGAAAATAATGCTGTTTTGCGTATTACCTATATAGGTTATTTAGAGCAAAGCATTAGTACAGTTGGAAAAACCACTCTCAACATTGTTTTAAAAGAAGATACAAAATCGTTGGATGAGCTTATTGTGATTGGTTATGGTACCCGTCAGCGTAAAAGTATTACAGGAGCTGTAGATCAGGTTAATTCCGAGATGTTTGAAGATCGTCCTGTAAGCAATGCATTACAAGCATTACAGGGAGCATCAGCAAACCTTATTATTCAGCAAAAGAACATGAATCCCAATGATAACAACCTTAGTATCAATATTAGAGGTGTGAGTACAATGGGAAATAATGATCCATTGATAGTAATTGATGGATTAATTTCTTCAACAAACACGCTTAACAGTATTAATCAGAATGACATAGAGAATGTGTCAGTTTTGAAAGATGCAGGTAGTGCAGCTATTTATGGTTCTCGTTCAGCAAATGGAGTAATATTAGTAACAACAAAGAAGGGTTCAAAAATGAGCAAGCCTGTTGTCAGGTTTAGCGGATTATTAGGATATCAAGAACCTGATATACTTTATCAACCCGTTGAAGGTTGGCAGAATGCTATGTATCGTAATCAAGCAAATATGAATGCAGGCAGTGCACCTATTTATACTCCAGCTCAAATTCGTGATTTGTATGATCATAGAAGTGAAGAGTATTGGTATTTAAATAAAATCATGCAAAGAGGTTTACAACAAAATTATAATTTAAATATTTCAGGTGGTAGTGAAAATACTACCTATATGGTTTCAGCCGGTTATTTAAATCAAGAAAGCAATTTTGTTGGTGGTTATGGTATGGAGCGATATAATTTCAGAACCAATCTTACAACAGAATATAATCGATTTAAAATCACTTCATTATTAGCCTACAATCGTCGTGATGAACGAACCATTGCAGGTGGTACAGGAAATACTATTATCAACTCATCTCGTATTCCACCATATTATTACTATCGATTTGAGCAAGACGGTAAATATCTCATAAACGATATTATTGGAGATGATAACACGTTGGCTAAATTAAAAGAGGGAGGATATGAGAACAAAGATGAAGACAACATAATAGGTAGTTTAAATCTTGATTATAAGATTCTTGAAGGTCTGACCGCTAAAGGTTTGGTTGGTATTGATTTAACTCAGCACCACCGTTTCAGAAGAGACATTATGGTTCCACTATATTCGCGCAATGATTTAGAAAATCCTGTAGTGAACATAAATCCAAACCGTCTTACAGAAGATTACAACAATAAACGATATACTTTAAGCACCCAATTTTTATTGGATTATAACCGTACATTCAATGAGGTGCATAATGTATCAGGACTTTTAGGAACCTCTAATGAGTCTTATACATTTGAGTCCAGTCGTATTGCATGGAAGTTTACTGATCCCGATTTAGGTCTTCCTACTACTGATGAATCAGAGCAAGACACCGGAAACAGCAACTCCAATAATAATACAGATCAAACAAGCATTACCTCTGTTTTTGGACGTGTAGGTTATAATTATATGGATAAGTATTATGGAGACATCTCATTCCGTTATGATGGATCATCAAAATTTGCCAAAGCAAACAGATGGGGATTTTTTCCTTCATTCTCTGCAGCCTGGAGATTATCTGAAGAAAATTTCATGGAAGAATACAGTAATAATGTAGGCGATTTGAAAGTTAGAACATCATATGGAATTTTGGGTAATCAAAATGTGGCAAACTATTCATATCAGACTGTTTATCAGATGTATACAAATAGTTATGTGTTCAATAATCAACCTGTGCCAGGTACTGGTTTCACATATGGTAATCCAGATTTAACATGGGAGAAATCCGGGAATTTTAATATTGGTGTAGATGCCGGATTTTTGAACAATAGTCTTTATGTATCACTCGACTATTTTAATAAAAGGACATGGGATATTTTGTTAGCCCCCGAAGTTTCAAGTGTATTTGGTAGTTCTGCGGCAAACGAAAATGCCGGAGAGATGAGAAACCGAGGATGGGAAACCACTATAACTTATCGTTTAAATTCAGGAGATTTCAATCATCAGTTCAGTTTGAATTTATCTGATTCGAAAAACAAAATCACCGATTTTGGAGGTAAAGAGCGAATTGATCAAAGTGATCAGATGTATAAGCTTATTAGAGAAGGAGAAGCATTGGGGTCTTATTTTGGATACAGAACTGATGGTTATTTCCAGAGTCTTAATGAAATTGCCGATAGTGCACTACCAGTAGGAGCTATTGTACAACCAGGAGATGTGAAATATGTAGATCAGAATAATGATGGAGTAATTGACGAGAAAGACCGTGTAGTATTAGGAAATGCTTTCCCCAGATATACATTCGGTTTCACTTATAACTTACAATATAGAGATTTTGATTTCAGTGTATTGTTACAAGGAGTAGGGAAAAGAGATATGTATATACGTGGAGAATTGATTGAACCATTTCATTCCAATTACTCATATGCAATTTATAAACATCAGTTAGATTTTTGGACACCAACCAATCCAAATGCAAGATGGCCGAGGTTGATTGCGCCCAGTTCACCTTCAAGTAGCAATAACTGGGGTAAAGCAGGTACCGATATTTATCTTTTGAATGGTGCTTATTTGCGTGTGAAAAATGTTCAATTGGGTTATACACTTCCTAAGCTGTTCACAGACAAACTTGGCATTCAAAAATTACGTATAAGTGCCAATGCACAAAACCCACTTACACTTACCAGAAATTCATTTATAGATCCCGAGTCATCTGAGTTTGGCAATAACATGGGAGGTATCGGCGGCGTAGGTGCCAATAGTGCCCGTAATTACCCGACACTTGTCTATTATGGATTTGGTTTAGATATTGAATTTTAATATTTTACGATATGAAAACGAAGATCATACAATATATAACTATATTTTTATTTGGTATAATTACACTTTCATCGTGTAATGATTTGGATTTGGCGCCAACCAATAAATTCACTGATGCCAATTACTGGACTTCCACAGAGAAAGCAACTGCAGTACTTAACATGGCATATAGCCAGATGTTTGGGTCCAATTACTTTTTCGCTAACGAACGTTTATCTGACAATCTTTATGAAGGAAGAGGCAATTCTGACGAGAAAATCATTACTTCCGGTCAAGCAGATGCCGCATTAGGTCGTTTTGCAAATGAGTGGAGAAATTGTTATGAAGGTATTAAGACCTGCCATATTTTCCTGGACAACATAGATTTAGTTCCTAATATGGACAACGTTTTAAAAGAAAGAATGAAATCAGAGATTCGTTTTATTCGCGCGTTTTTGTTTTTCAGATTAACAAATCATTATGGAGACGTTCCTTTTTTTGATTATAATATTTCGTTACAAGAAGCAAATACAATTTCCCGTACTTCAAAAGATGAGGTATTAAAATTTGTACGCGATGAATTAAATGAGATTGTTAGTTCCTTGCCAAAAAAAGGTGAATATGCAGCTAAAGATAATGGAAGAATCACGCAAGGTGCTGTAATGACATTGTTGGCCCGTACATATCTGTACGAAAGTGATTGGGCTAATGTTGTATCAGTAACTGAAAAAATCATGAATGGTGATTATGGTCAATATCAATTATTTTCCAGCTACGAAGGTCTTTTCTTGCCCGAAAACGAACTCAATGATGAGGTAATTCTTGATATGGGATATACTTTGAATATGAGAACCTGGAGTGAGATGTATGATGCAATTCCTCTTTCTGTTGGAGGTCGTATCAATGCTTTTGCTCCGACACAAGAGTTAGTTGATGATTATATTATGAAGAATGGCAAAGCTATAAATGAAAATGGTTCCGGTTATGACGAAAATAATCCTTATATAAACAGAGATCCTCGATTTGGTGCAACCATTGTTTATCATGGTTATCAATGGAAAAAGGCAAATGGTACAATTTCTACTATTTATATTAAGCCCGGTTCATCAGCAAATGCAGGAGCTTCAAATTTAGATGAATATGCTGGTCCAGGTCAAAATTCAACTGCAACCGGATACTACATAAGGAAGTATTTTGATCCTACTGCTCCAGAGGGAATAGCTGCCGGATTAAATTTAATTTTAATGCGATATGCCGATGTTCTTTTAATGTATGCTGAGGCAAAGAATGAATTAGGTCAAATGAATGAAGCTGTATGGAACCAAACTATTCGTCCTATTCGTGTACGAGCTGGTTTTACCGATGCATCAGCATTGAATTATCCTTCCAGTGATCTTCAACAGATTATACGTCGTGAACGTCGTTCCGAACTTGCTATTGAAGGATTACGGTTGTTTGATATTCGTCGTTGGGGAATCATTGAGTCTGTGATGAATGTTGCTCCCAAAGGTGCAAAATTTGCTGCAGGTAATACTCAGTATATCACTTTGGATCAGAGAAGATTTAACAAAGACAGGGATTACTTGTTTGCCATTCCGCAGTCGCAACGAGATATCAACAAAAATCTCACTCAGAATCCTGAATATTAACATAATAAAGTTAATAACTAAAATATCACAAAATGAAAACAATATATATAAAACTTATCATGCTTTCCTCTCTGATTTTTGCTTTTATGGCATGTAGCAGTGATGGAGAAGTGAGAGATTTGGGTGTAACACCCGTTAAAACGCTTTATGAACCGACAGACGGAAGAACGCTTGTACTTCAGTCATCTGCTTCGGCCATGTTGTATTTTGAATGGGAACCTTCGAGAGCAGAAGATAGTGGGGCAGTGCTCTATGAAGTTGCTTTTGATAAAGCTGATGGAAATTTCAGTAATCCTGTAGCCATTATTGCTTCCGATAATAACGGCGGGAGCAATCACGCTACAATCACTCATAAACAATTGAATCAAATAGCAGCACTCGCAGGTATTGAATCTGCAGCTCAAGGTACGCTTAAATGGACTGTATATGCATCTAAAGGCATTAATCCTGTTAAAGCAGAGCAGGAACGAACATTAACTGTTACAAGACTTGCAGGATTTGCTAATATACCAGATCAATTGTTCATCACCGGTATAGCAACAGAAGGAGGAGTTGATTTGTCCAAGGCAATAAAAATGAAGAAAATCAATGAAGGTGAATTTGAAATTTATACCAAGTTGACGGAGGGTCAATCTTTTCACTTTGTGAATTCTTCCACTGGCGAACCTATTGTTTATTCATTAAATGGAGAGAAAATTGTAGAGGGAGGTAGTTCCACTGTAACTAAAACAGGAATTTACAAATACTATCTCGACTTCAATATTGGATCATTTACGACTAAAGAGGTAACAAAAGTCAATCTCTATTTATGTTGGTCACAAAGAAAAATTGAATTACCCTATAAAGGTTTTGGTGTATGGGAACTGACAAACTACACTATTACAGGCCTTACTGGTAATGACAATAACGATGACCGTTATAAGTTCAGGATGGAAAGTTCTGCGGGAGAGACCGAGTGGAGATCACCTGCCAATGACAGTAAACCTTCAGGAAATGAGGCATATTATTATATGGTTGAAAAAGATAATGTTCAGCAGTGGACTGACGGACAGATATGGAAAAGTCCTTCAACCACAGGATGGAGTGATAAAACATATGATTTAATGTTTTCTCTGAATTCTGAACGAGCATATACACATAATTTAATCATAAAAGAATAATCATATGAAAAAGATATTTTTAAGAATGACTTTTATTGCATTCGTTATTTTCCTTTTCGTAGGATGTAATGATACAATGGGTGAGCCAGACAATAGCCTTACAGACGTAAAAACCTTGATTGAGCCAATGGATCAAAATGAGATTGTCCTTTTGCCAACTGCTTCCGCTTCAGTTTATTTTGAGTGGGAACATGCGGATATGGATGGTGGTCCTGCTTTATATCAAATTGCTTTTGACAAGGTTGATGGAGATTTTTCCAATCCTCTATATATGGCCTATTCAGGTAATAATGGATTAAACAATAACATCACATTGTCTCACAAACAACTTAATAAGATTGTAGGTATGACAGGAGTAGGGCCTTCTGCAAAAGGTACGATAAAATGGACTGTTTTTTCATCTAAAGGACTTCGTTCCATTAAATCTGCTAAAGAGAACCAGCTGATAATTACTCGATTGGCAGGTTTTGCCGAAGAAGATATTCCAGTAGACCTTTTTGTTACCGGTGAAGCATCTGAAGGTGGTACTGATCTTGCGAAGGCACATCAAATGAAAGCCATTTCAACCGGTGAATTTGAAGTTTACACCAAACTGAAAGCAGGTGAACCATTTTATTTTGTAAGCGCGACTTCCGGAACATCCAAGAGATTTTCCATTGAAGAAGGTTTAGTAAAAAAAGAAGGTTCATCAACTGTAGCAACTGATGGAGTATATAGGATTACTCTTGATTTTAATACAGGTGCAAGTACTACAACTCTTATTACACGAGTTGCATTCTATTTCAGTCCTGAAGGAAAAATTCTATTTGACATTCCTTACAAAGGTTATGGTGTATACCAAACAACAGCTACAGTAACCTTTAAACAAGAAGGATGGGGTCGTGATGAACGTTATAAATTCAGGATGTTTGTAAAAGAGAATGGAGGTGCCGGTGAAGAAAAAGAGTTTGAGTGGGGTACATTGAATCAGACTGACTCCAGACCTACCGCTACTAGTCCAGCATCATACTATTATATTAAGTTGATGAATCCTACTCAATGGGATAATAAATGGAAGTTAATGGGTGATTTTGATGGTAATCCAGGTATATATACTATTTATTTGCAGGCAGATAAACCATATACCCATTCTATCACTAAACCATAAATAGAAAAATGTAATGAAAAGTAAGAATGGAGTTATTTATCAATATAATCATCCATTCTTACTTTCTTTGCTGTTTCCAGTTAAATGCCCAGTTGCAAAAACTTTATTGAATATTTAATGCACAACAATTTATCCCATGATGGGAGTTAGAACAATTGAAAATATTTAAAATGAAAAAACAACTACTGTTACTTTTACTGATTATTCCCTTATTGTTTGCATGTGGGAGTGAGAATCAACCAGATCCTGGAAATAATAACAACAAAGATAGTATTAATTGGAATTCAGCAGCAAATGCCGGAAGTCAAGCATTAATATCTTCTTTTTGGAATATAAACGGGAAATATTTTAATACCGATAATAGTGGAAACACCACATTTCAGTATTGGCCAAATGCACATGCATTAGATGTACTTATAGATGCTTATTTGAGGACAAACGATACTTATTATAAAAGTTATTTCGATAGATGGTATACGGGTGTGAAAGCAGCTAACGGTAATAGTTGGAATAATGATTTTTATGATGATATGGAGTGGAATGCTTTAGCTTTGCTCCGAGCCTACAAGGCTACGAATGATACACGTTATAAAGACGCAGCATTGGAACTTTGGGGATATATTAAGTTGGGATGGAATGATAATGCAGGAGGTGGAATAACCTGGAAAAAAGGAATGGAATATAGCAAAAATGCTTGTTCAAATGGTCCTGCAGCCATACTCGCTGCCCGTCTTTATCAAGAGTTTGGAAATGTAGAAGATAAGGAATGGGCTGTAAAGATTTATAATTGGCTTAAGTCGACATTGGTAAATACCAACAACGGTATGGTTTACGATAATATTGACTCGAGAACGGGAATTATTAAGAAAGAGTGGATCTTTACTTATAATCAAGGAACATATATAGGTGCTGCAGTTGAATTACATAAAATTTTCAACGAAAAGGCTTATCTTAACGATGCTATTTTAGCAGCAGATTATACAATCAGCAGTTTAGTAGATAATTCCATTCTGAAGAGTGAAGGAACTGGTGACGGTGGACTTTTTAAGGGAGTCTTTGTTCGCTATTTCACACAACTTATCCAACAAGAACGACTTGATTCACCTATCAGAAAGCGATATGTTCAGTTTATGAAACTCAACGCTGAGACCCTATGGAATCAGGGCACCAACAAATCAGGTACATTTTTTGGTCCAAATTGGAGAGTTAAACCAGGAGCCACTATAGGATTAACAGAACAACTAAGTGGATGTATGTTGATTGAAGCAGCTGCATTATTAGATAACAAAAAACTCCTATAAAACATATATGTATATAGTGAATAATAAATAGAGATTAATAATGTTTTAGGGTTTAAAAAGCTAATATTTTCACAAGATCCTCTTGAAAAGGAGTGTCTTGTGAAAAATAGCTTACTAAAAGTGTCGTAGTTTGCAGCATGTTCAGCTTAACCTTGTCCTTTATCAAAAGAAAAAAGAAATATATTTTCCGCATTGTTTTTTGTGACCTGTTTACTAATTACTCTACTATCAGCTTAATCTATTGATTCTTCAAGAGCTATTACTTTTGAATTTTCGTAAGTTGTCATAATTTCATTTTATGATAGCAGTCGTAAAATAATATTTTATTATACTGCATGGTTATTTGAGCGCTAATTTATTTAAATTAAATAAAATGAAAAATATGGAGAGAATCTCATAATTAAGTCATGATGTTGGTTAACATATGATATTAAGTTTTAGATATTTTCAAATTGTTCAGAATTTCACATTTATAGATTATAATATATATATTTTTTTGACCAACAAGAAATAATTATTAAATTTGTGTAGGTACACATGTAAGCAGGAATTTAAACTAATAATATTGTCTAAGTTAACTACAGAGAGAAGAAATTAAATATAAGTAAAGGGTAGATAGAAATGAAAACAAATTATGAACTACGATATTCAGCACATCCTGAAGATGCTAAATCTTATGACACACAACGTTTGCGCAGGGATTTCTTAATTGAAAAAATATTTAGTCAAGACGAAGTAAACATGGTATATTCCATGTATGACCGTATGATTGTTGGCGGTGCAATGCCGGTAAATGAATCGTTGCAGCTAGAAGCAATTGATCCTTTGAAACAACCAGTTTTCTTGCATAGTCGCGAGATCGGAATATATAATGTTGGTGGCAAGGGTAAAGTTAAAGTTGGAGCATCTGTTTTTGAGCTCAATTATAAAGAAGCATTGTATTTAGGCTCAGGAGATAGAGAAGTTTTTTTTGAAAGTGATGACTCTACAAAACCTGCTAAATTTTACTTCAATTCTGCAACAGCTCATCGAAATTACCCTGATAAAAAAGTTACAAAAGCGGATGCTGTTGTTGCTGAACTAGGAACCCTTGAAACATCCAATCATCGTAATATCAACAAAATGATTGTAAATCAAGTGTTGCCAACTTGTCAACTTCAAATGGGTATGACAGAACTGGCCCCAGGAAGCGTATGGAATACTATGCCGGCTCATGTGCATTCTCGTAGAATGGAAGCCTATTTTTACTTTGAAGTACCCGAAGATCAGGCAGTCTGCCACTTTATGGGAGAGGTTGATGAAACACGACATATTTGGATGAAAGGTGACCAAGCAGTACTATCACCAGAATGGTCTATTCACTCTGCAGCAGCTACAAGTAATTACACCTTTATTTGGGGGATGGCCGGAGAAAACCTTGATTATGGTGATCAAGACTTTTCAAAAATTGTTGAATTAAAATAAAAAAGAAACAAAATGGTCAATTTTTCATTAGAAGGTAAAATAGCGCTTGTAACGGGAGCTTCGTATGGTATTGGTTTTGCAATAGCTACTGCTTATGCAGAAGCAGGAGCAAAAATAGTATTTAATGATATCAACCAATCATTAGTAGATAAGGGTATTGCATCTTATAAAGAAAAAGGCATAGAAGCATACGGTTACGTTTGTGATGTGACAGATGAAGATGCTGTAAATTCTTTTATTAAAACTGTTGAGAAAGAGGTTGGTCCCATTGATATATTAGTTAACAATGCTGGTATCATTAAACGCATTCCGATGCATGAAATGTCCGCTGCTGAGTTCCGTCAAGTGATCGACATTGATCTGAATGGTCCTTTTATTGTCTCAAAAGCCGTTATTCCTCAGATGATAAAAAAAGGTCACGGAAAGATTATCAATATCTGTTCCATGATGAGTGAGCTGGGGCGTGAAACTGTCTCAGCTTATGCTGCAGCTAAAGGAGGATTAAAAATGTTGACTAAAAATATTTGTTCTGAATATGGTGGTTATAATATACAATGCAACGGAATTGGTCCGGGTTATATTGCTACTCCCCAGACTGCACCATTGCGGGAAAAACAGTCTGATGGTTCGCTCCACCCATTTGATGCATTTATTGTTTCAAAAACACCAGCAGCTCGTTGGGGTACAACAGATGATCTGAAAGGTCCAGCTATTTTTCTTGCTTCTGAAGCATCTGATTTTGTCAATGGACATATTTTGTATGTTGATGGCGGAATTTTGGCATATATTGGTAAACAACCGTAGAAACTGCTTTAATCTTAAAACTGAAATCAAATGAAATCAACAAATATTTTACAATTATTATTGGCTGTCTTGCTAATTGGTTGTGGTTCATCTAAAAAAGATTTGATTGTAACAGTCAATAATGCAAGTTTATTAGACAGGAATAATGAGATGGTGGAAATAGCGTGGAATAACGTGAAACAAAAGTTATCTCTTGCTGCTGATCAAAAAATCATAGTTACTGATAAGGATGGACGTCAAATTCCTTATCAACTAGTGACAAATGGTTCTGACAGCGTTGAGATGCTTATTTTTCCCGTTTCGTTGAATGCGGTACAAGAAGTATCTTATTCTATTTCTGTAGGGGAACCGGAATCTTATCAACCACTTGTTTATGGTCGACTAGTACCTGAAAGAAAAGATGATTTTGCTTGGGAAAACAACAGAACAGCATTTAGGGTGTATGGACCCGCACTGAAAGCAACCGGGGAGATCAGCAACGGAATGGATTTCTGGGCAAAAAAGACTGATTCGTTGATTATTGATAAATGGTATAAAAACGATTTAACAGGTGTGGCATCATATCATGAGGATCACGGTGAAGGTCTTGATTTTTATAAGGTTGGAAGAACTCTTGGACTTGGGATGACAGCTCCTGTTGATAATGATACACTCTGTCTTGGTGATAATTTTGTTAAAGCAGAGATTTTGGATAATGGACCACTACGCATCACATTCAAACTTAATTATGATCCTTATGTTTCTGGCAGACATATGATTACTGAAACAAGGATAATTTCACTCGATGCATATCGCCTTTTCAATAAAGTGACCAATATCTTCGAGACTGATACAACCGAACTTACAGTTGCAACTGGTATTGTGATGACACTGGACAAACCTGAGATCATTTATGGACACAATGCCGGCATAATTGCTTATGAAACTCCCAGTAATGACTCTAACGGGATCATCTACACTGCGGCTATTAATCCAAAGGGATTTGGAATCATCAAGGTATCCGGTGGACATTATCTGGGACTGAATAATTATCAAACCGGAACCCCTTACATTTATTACACAGGAGGAGGTTGGAGTAAAGCCGGATTCGATAGCTTTGAAGACTGGACTAAATTTGTTGAAACCGAGAAAGAGAAAATAGAACAACCGCTAGTTATTAAAATCAATTAATATGCAGAAAGTTGTTACTTTTGGAGAGATTATGTTGCGATTGGCTACTCCCGGGTATAAAAGATTCATTCAATCCGACAATCTTACCGCCACGTTTGGCGGAGGAGAGGCTAATGTTGCGGTCTCACTTGCAAACTATGGTATTCCTGTCGATTTTGTAACTCGTTTACCTCAGAATGAGATTGCTGAATGGTGTCTCTCTGAAATTAGAAAACACAATGTCGGAACAAGTCAAATTCTGCGCGGTGGTGAACGATTAGGAATCTATTTCTTGGAAACAGGTGCTGTTACAAGACCATCGAAAGTAGTTTATGATAGAATACATTCTTCAATTGCAGAAGTAAAAAAAGGAATGTTTAATTGGAAAGAGATATTACAAAACACTACATGGTTTCATTGGACAGGTATCACACCGGCTCTTTCTGAGGGAGCTGCTGAAGTTTGTCTTGAAGCCATTAAAACTGCTAATGAATTGGGTATAACTGTTTCGTGCGACCTTAATTTTAGAAAGAATTTATGGAAATATGGTAAAATAGCTTCTGAAATTATGCCTGAACTAGTTGAAGGGTGTGACATAATCCTGGGTAATGAAGAGGATGCTGAAAAGGTTTTTGGTATCACTCCAGAAGGATTCCAGGTAGAACATACAGGAGGAAATGTGAATGCCGTTGAATTTGAGTCGGTTTGCAAACAACTCAAACAAAAGTTTCCCAAAGCAAAAAAGGTGATCATCACATTGCGTGGATCAATCAATGCTAATCATAACACTTGGAGTGGATGTCTCTATTCCGATAGATTATATCAATCAAAGAAATATGACATTACCCATATTGTGGACAGAGTGGGCGGTGGTGACTCCTTTATGGGGGGATTAATTTATGGATTACTCACATACAAAGATGATGATCAGAAAGCACTTGATTTCGCAGTAGCTGCTTCCTGTCTTAAACATACTGTTTATGGTGATTTTAATTTGGTAACCGTATCTGAAGTTGAAACACTTATGAAAGGTGACGGTTCTGGTAGAGTTATTCGTTAATTATGTAACATTCAAAATGTCAGGATAATCTAAATCTTTAAATGTCTTGGCAATTAATTTTAATAATCTATATAATGGCAAAATTTTCAAGAATGCATGTTTATCAGACTATAGAAAACACCGGAATCGTGCCGGTATTTTATCATGCCAATGTGGAAATAGCAAAAAAAGTCGTGAAAGCATGTTATGATGGTGGAATCCGTGTCTTTGAATTCACTAATAGGGGTCAATTCGCCCATGAGGTTTTTACAGAACTTATAAAATGGATTGGTAGCGAATGTCCTGAAATAATTTTGGGCATCGGCTCTATTGTGGATGCACCTACTGCTGCAATATATATTCAATTGGGCGCCAATTTTGTAGTGGGTCCGCTACTAAACACTGAAATTTTTAAAGTTTGCAACCGGAGACAAATTGCCTACATTCCAGGTTGTGCTACAGCTTCAGAAATAGGATTTGCACAGGAGTTAGGTGCAGAGATAGTTAAAGTATTTCCCGGAGGTAACGTAGGTGGTCCCTCTTTTGTAAAGAATATAAAAGGGCCAATGCCATGGACTCGAATTATGGTAACAGGTGGTGTAGAACCTACAGAAGAGAATTTGTCTGATTGGTTCAAATCAGGTGTGACTTGTGTTGGAATGGGATCAAATCTTTTTCCAAAAGAAGTGCTAAAAAACAATGATTGGACGAAAATCACAGAATTATGCCAATCAAGTTTGTCGATAGTGCAAAAGTATATACCAAATACATGATATTATTAAATACATGAATGCCCTAAATATAATATATATAATTTATGATGAGTAAAAAAGTAATCATTCTATTTCTTTTGTGTCTCTCTATATTAAAAGTTAATGCTTATTCTGAGAAAAATCTGTTGCAAAAGGCAGCTTCGGCAGAACTTATTAAATCTGCTCTTATCCTCAACCAGAAATGGGTACCTTACCCTGAATATAACGACAGAACCGGATGGGATAAATTGATGGGGAACTTTAAATCTGAATATATTCAAAGAGGTGAACAGGCGCTCAATTATAGTTGGATTGTAATCAAAGCTACAGACTACCTTGATTTTGAACGAACCGGTACTCGTACTACCATGGAGTCACCTTATGGTAGGAATGTTCAAGCCATAACTAATCTTTTGTTGGCCGAATTAGCTGAAGGTAAAGGTCGTTTTATTGATCAACTGATAAACGGAGTATTTTATACTTGTGAAATGACATCATGGTCCATTGCAGCACATCAAGTGAGTCAAAGTGACGGTCGTTCCTTACCCTTAAAAGATGAACATCTTATTGAGTTGACATCAGGAGATGTGGGCAGTTTGTTTTCCTGGATTTATTACTTTTTTCAGGATGAATTCGATAAAGTTAACCCGACAATTTCAAAACGCTTGAGACTGGAATTGGAAGAAAGAATATTAGAACCATTTATGGTAAAAGATTTCTGGTGGATGGGCTTCAATTATCGTCCCGGAATGGTTATAAATAATTGGAATGTATGGTGTAACTTTAATGTGTTACAATGTTTTTTATTATTGGAGAATGATAAAGATCGATTGGTAGAGGCTGTCGCTAAAACAATGAGATCAGTAGACCAATTTCTTAATTATTCAAAACAAGATGGTGCTTGTGAAGAGGGACCTTCTTATTGGGGACATGCTGCTGGCAAAATGTATGATTATTTGCAATTACTATATGATGGAACTGGTGGAAAAATATCAATCTTTGATGATCCAATGATAAAAAATATGGGGGAATATATTTCTAGAACTTATGTTGGAAATGATTGGGTAGTCAATTTTGCAGATGCTTCTGCGAAGTTATCATTAGATGCTAATTTAATTTTCAGATATGGAAAAGCTGTGCAAAGTAATGAGATGATAGGATTCGCAAATAAGCTTTCTAAAAATCAGAAGGATGTCAGTGCTCCAAACTATGGAAGGGATATTTTCAGATCATTTCAATCGTTGATATATTTTGAAGAGTTCTCACAGAATACTGCTGAATATACCACTCCTCAAAATACCTGGTATCCGGAAACGGAGTTTTGCTACATGAAAAATAACAAAGGGTTCTTTGTGGCATTAAAAGGTGGATTCAATAACGAGAGTCATAATCACAATGATGTTGGAACATTTTCACTTTACATAAATGAAGTTCCTGTGTTTATTGATGCCGGTGTTGGTACATATACTCGCCAGACATTCAGCAGTGAAAGATACAACATATGGACTATGCAAAGTATTTATCATAATCTTCCTGAAATAAATGGGTATCAACAGAAGTTCGGAACCAACTTTGCAGCTAAGAATACAATTTACGATCCCAAAAAACAGACTTTCTCTTTAGATATTTCCGGTGCATATCCTAAAGAAGCTGGGATCAATTATTGGAAAAGAAATTATGTCCTAGATGGAGAAAAACTAATGATTAGAGATGATTATAGTTTAAAAAATACCATACGAAAGAACCGTGTCCATTTCCTAACATGGGGAAACGTGGAAAACCCAAAAGAAGGAATTATAACTGTTAACGTAAATGGACAACAAGTAGAGCTATGTTACGATAAAAATAGATTTGTGGCTTTCATTGAAACAATAAAGTTAGAAGATAAAAGATTGTCGAATGTGTGGGGTAACGAAATCAAGAGAATTGTTCTTGAAGAGAAAGCGCAAAGATCTAATGCAAAATATGAATTTGCGATTATCAAAAAACAACCTAAAACTATCTTATAGTTAAAACTAAATAAGTTCCTTTAACAGTAAGGGAATATGACTTGGTTCTTTAGCAACTGGAATGCCAACTGCCTCAAATGCCGCGATTTTTTCAGCGGCTGTTCCCGTTCCGCTGGAAATAATAGCTCCCGCATGACCCATTTGTTTTCCGGGAGGTGCCTGCTGACCAGCTATAAATGCAACAACAGGTTTTGTGATGTGGTTTTTAATATATTCTGCGGCAAGTTCTTCTGCATCACCACCGATCTCGCCAATGAGAACAATGGAATCTGTTTCAGGATCGTTTTCAAACATTTCCAGAAGTTCCTTGTAATAAAGTCCTACAACGGGATCCCCCCCAACACCAATTGCTGTAGATTGTCCCATTCCGTTGTCGGTTAAGTTATAAACAACTTCGTAGGTGAGTGTTCCACTTCGACTAATCACGCCTGTGCTTCCTTGTTTAAAGATCATACTAGGCATAATTCCTACCAGACTTTTTTTGGGAGAGATCAGTCCTGGACAATTAGGTCCGATAAGATTGGCTCCTTTACTTTTAATGAAGTGATATGCTTGTATCACATCAAGTGTTGGAATACCTTCAGTAATGCAGACTATTAACTGAATACCCGCATCTGCTGCTTCCATCATAGCATCTTTAGCAAATGGTGCTGGAACAAAGATGATTGATGTATTTGCACCTGTTTCTTTGACGGCTTCTTTTACAGAATTGAAAACAGGTATGTCTTCTACAAATTCTCCTGCTTTACCAGGTGATGTTCCGCCAACCACATTGGTTCCGTATGTTTTCATTTTTGATGCATGGAAACCACCGTCACGACCGGTAATACCCTGGACAATCAAGCGTGTATCTTTATCGATTAATATGCTCATAGTTTATTCGTTTTTCAGTCTTGATAATTATATGTCAGATCAACAGCTTTTTTTGTTGCCTCACCCATGGTTTCAGCAACATGAAAACAAGAGCCTTCCAGTAAGGCGCGCCCCTCCTTTTCATTGGTCCCGGCGAGTCGAATTACAATTGGAATTTCAGTTTTTATCTGTTTGAATGCTTCAAGTAAACCGTGAGCTACATCATCGCAGCGGGTTATACCACCAAAAATATTGATTAACACTACTTGAACATTTTTATCGCTCAACAAGAGTTTCATTGCTTCAATAACTTTTGTCGGATTGGAACTTCCGCCAATGTCGAGAAAATTAGCAGGATTGCCGCCATAAAGTTTGGTCATGTCCATTGTAGTCATTGCTAGTCCTGCACCATTGACCATGCAACCAATCTCTCCACCTAAATGAACATAACTGAACCCTTTACTTTTGGCATTTTGTTCTCTTTTCTCTTCTTCGGTGGGTTCATTCAGAACGGCTATTTTTGGATGACGATAAAGGGCATTGTCATCAAATGTCATTTTAGCATCAATTGCTATAATGTTTCCTTCTTGTGTCAGTACCAGTGGATTAATTTCGGCAAGTGACGCATCGGTGTCAACAAATAGTTTGTAAAGCTTTTGAAAAATAGTAGCAGCCTGACGTACTAAATTCAAATCATCAAACAGTTTGAAAGCTGCTTCTCGTGCTAAATAATCAGGAACTCCGATTGAAGGATCTATCACAAATTTGTGAATCTTCTCAGGAGATATACGAGCGACTTCCTCAATTTCCATTCCACCCTCTTTACTTAGCATTAGAATGGTTGATTTTGAATTTCTGTCGATTACATAACTCACATAATACTCTTTTGAGATGTTTATTGCTTGTCCCACAAGGATTCGGTCCACTGTGTAACCTTTGATGTTCATGCCGAGAATGTTAGATGCATGTTTTCGTAATTCTATTTCATCATTTGCCAGTTTTACTCCGCCGACTTTACCTCTTCCGCCGGAATGAACTTGTGCTTTCACAATCACTTTTTGTGAATCTAACTGTGAATACGCTTTTACTGCATCATCAACTGATCGGCACAAAACACTCTGATCTACCTGTATTCCGTAGTTCGCAAATAACTCTTTTGCCTGATATTCATGAATTTTCATGGGCTATTTCCAGTATTATTATGTTGATTAAGAAATTATGATGAAATTACCATATAATTAACCATATAACGTAGAATTTGTTTTATAAAATTGAAATAATTATTGAATCGAGAAACAAATTAACTGGCAATAGATTATTTTGTATATTTGTAGTTATAAGAATATAAATTATGAATAATACCAAAATATCTTGTCCGCAATGCGGATTTAGTTTTGACGTTGAAGATGCGTTATCTAGTCAGGTTGAGGAGCGATTACGTGCTGAACAGCAAAAGAAAATTGCCGAAATAGATAAATTGTATAAGGCAAAACTAATTGCATTGGAGACAAAAGAGGCAGAACTGGAGATACAGATTGCTGAACGGACAAATAAAGAACTGGTAATAAAGGAAAAAGAGATGGCTGATAAGATTTATGCAAAATATCAGCTGGAATTGAATGAGTTGAAGAAGCAGGAGATTGAAGCACGTAAAGAAGTTTCTGAACTTAAAAGCTCAAAAATTGAGAATGAAAAGCTCAAACGACAGTTGGCTGAACAACGTCAGAATATCGAACTCGAGTACGAACAAAAATTGAGCAAGCAGCTTAACGACAATCTTATAAGGATAAAGCAACAGGAAACAGACAAGGCAGAGTTGAAAATAAAGGAATATGAAGTTCAACTGGAGCAACAAGCTAAACTGATAGACGAAATGAAACGTAAGTCGGAACAAGGCTCTATGCAATTACAAGGTGAAGTACAAGAACTGACTATTGAAGAGACTTTGAAATCGATGTTTCCATTTGATGATATTTCAGAAGTAGGAAAAGGTATTCGTGGAGCAGATGTTATTCAATCTGTAAGAAACCGAGTGGGTGTTGAGGCGGGTACCATTCTATATGAAAGTAAACGGACAAAAGCATTCAGTAATGAATGGGTGGGCAAACTAAAGTCGGATGCCGTTTTAGTGAAAGCCAATATTTGCGTGATTGTAACTGAAGCTATGCCGGAAGATATTGAACGGATTGGTCAAAAAGAAGGCGTTTGGATTTGTTCGTATGCTGATTTTAAACCTCTTATTATAGTCTTGAGAGATAGTTTACTGAAAATCAGCGAAGCATATACCTCTCAAACAAATAAAGGTGAGAAGATGCAGATGCTCTATGATTATTTATTAAGTCAGGAGTTTGTATTACAGTTAAGTGCAATAGTTGAAGGATTTACCGAACTTCAAAGTAGTTATGCGCAAGAGAAAATGCAGATGGAGCGAATCTGGAAAAAACGCGAAAAGCAACTTGAAAAGGTGTTGTTAAATACTAATCATTTTATTGGTTCTATTCAAGGTATTGCAGGCAGCTCAATACCCGGTCTGAATCAGATTGGAGCTGATGACTCTATGCTTAAATTAGATGAATAATCTACATAGTTATTAAAATATAACTATTTTTGTTGTAGTCAAATGCATCAGTTTGTTAAACACGTATAAAACCTTTACTCTGATGGTATTGAAAATGTTACTTTAGTTTTTGTAATTGTGATTATTTAAAATAATAATTATGAAAAAGACCTTATTTAATCAATTACCAGATTATCCTGAATTTCAGGAAGGAATTCGTCGTGCCCCAGACCGAGGTTACAGACTTACTCCGACTCAGACTGAAACGGCATTGAGAAATGCTTTGCGATACATCCCCAAAGAATACCACAAATCTTTGGCATCTGAATTTTTGGATGAATTGAAAACCCGCGGAAGAATTTATGGTTATCGTTATCGTCCTGAAGGGAATTTGAAGGCAAAATCCATTTATGAATACAAAGGTAATTGTATTGAAGGAAAAGCTTTTCAGGTAATGATAGATAATAATCTAAGTTTCGATATTGCATTGTATCCATATGAATTAGTTACTTATGGGGAAACGGGACAAGTTTGTCAAAATTGGATGCAATATAGATTGATAAAGTTCTATTTGGAAGAGCTGACCCAAGAACAAACATTGGTACTTGAAAGTGGTCATCCTTTAGGTTTGTTTAAATCGAAACCTGAAGCACCTCGTGTCATCATTACCAATTCTATGATGGTGGGGATGTTTGATAATCAAAAAGATTGGGAAATTGCTGCACAAATGGGAGTGGCAAACTATGGTCAAATGACTGCAGGAGGATGGATGTATATTGGTCCTCAGGGAATTGTTCACGGTACTTTTAATACTTTACTGACAGCCGGCCGCCAAAAATTAGGTGTTCCTCAAGACGGTAACTTGGCAGGACATTTATTTATATCGTCGGGTCTAGGGGGAATGAGTGGAGCTCAAGCAAAAGCAGCAGAAATAGCAGGAGCTGTTTCAATAATTGCTGAGGTTGATTTATCGAGGATCAAAATTCGTTACAAACAAGGATGGATTCATAAAATAACTAGTGATAAACATCAAGCATTCAATTGGGCATACGAAGCAATTGATAATAAAGAAGCTTTATCTATTGCATTCTATGGAAATATTATTGATTTACTGGAATTTGCAGAAATAAACAAGGTGGATATTGATCTATTGTCAGATCAAACTTCTTGTCACGAAGTTTATACTGGAGGATATTGTCCGGTGGATATTTCATTTGAAGAACGAACTCGATTATTGAGCGAGGACAGAGAGCGGTTTAAACAGCTCGTAGATCTGTCGCTTTGTCGTCATTTTAACGTAATAAAGAAACTTGTAAATCGAGGTACCTATTTTTTCGATTATGGAAATTCCTTTATGAAAGCTATTTATGACTCGGGAGTCAAAGAAATATCAAAGAATGGTATTGATGATAAAGATGGTTTTATATGGCCTTCTTATGTTGAAGATATCATGGGACCAGAACTGTTCGATTATGGTTACGGACCATTTCGATGGGTTTGTCTGAGTGGTAAACATGAAGATTTAATCAAAACGGATATGGCAGCTATGAGCTGTATCGATCCCAATCGTAGAGGACAAGACAGAGATAACTATTTTTGGATTCGCGATGCAGAAAAAAACAAATTGGTTGTAGGTACTCAAGCAAGAATTCTATATCAAGATGCTCAAGGGCGACTAAATATTGCATTGAAATTAAATCAAATGGTGCGTGATGGAGAAATTGGTCCTGTAATGCTTGGGCGAGATCACCATGATGTGAGTGGAACAGATTCTCCATTCCGTGAGACGGCAAACATAAAAGATGGAAGTAATGTAATGGCAGACATGGCAGTACAATGTTTTGCAGGAAATTGTGCACGTGGCATGAGTTTGGTTGCACTGCACAATGGTGGTGGAGTTGGAATTGGAAAAGCAATTAATGGTGGTTTTGGAATGGTATGTGATGGTAGTGAAAGGGTGGATGAAATTCTTCGTTCAGCAATGATTTGGGATGTAATGAACGGAGTTGCCCGTCGTTCATGGAGCAGAAACCAACATGCAATGGAAACAGCTGAGGCTTTTAATAAATCGTATTCAAAAAATCACCAAATTACAATGCCTTTTCTTGTTGATGATGATATGCTTAGAGAGGTGTTAAAATAACCATAAAACAAAAATATGTCATGTACAAAATCATGGAATGCGTACCCAATTTTAGTGAGGGACGCGACAAGCAGAAGATCGAAAAGATAGTCGATTGTTTTAGAGGCAGAGATAACTTGAAACTTCTCGACTATAGTAATGATGAGGATCACAATCGCTTGGTTGTTACTGTTGTGGGTGAACCTTACGAATTAATAGATGCAATTGTTGATGCCATTGGAAATGCAGTTGATCTGATTGATATGAATGTACACAAAGGTCAGCATCCAAGAATGGGAGCAGTTGATGTTGTACCATTTATTCCTATTAAAAATATAACAATGGATGAAGCAATTGACTTTTCGAAAATAGTAGGACAAACTGTTGCCGAGAAATTCGATCTACCTGTGTATTTATATGAAAAATCTGCATCAGATTTAAATCGCGAAAACCTGGCTGTGATCAGAAAAGGAGAGTTTGAAGGTATGGAAGAAAAGATGAAACTACCGGAATGGCAACCTGATTATGGACCTCTTGAGCCGCATCCTACTGCTGGAGTAGTTGCTATTGGAGCTCGAATGCCATTAGTTGCCTATAACGTAAACCTTGGAACTAATAATCTTGAGATAACAACAGCTATTGCAAAAAAAGTTCGTCATATTGGAGGTGGATTACATTTTTGCAAGGCAATGGCTGTTTCAATTGAAAATCGTAATATCACGCAGGTATCAATGAATCTTACTAATTTTACTCTCACAGCTATTTATCGTGCTCACGAACTGGTACGCATAGAAGCGAACCGATATGGAGTTGCAATCGTTGGAGCTGAAATTGTTGGACTGGTTCCCATGGCTGCACTAATAGACACAGCAGCTTATTATCTCGGATTGGAAAACTTTTCCATGAAACAGGTACTGGAAACGCGATTGATGGAATAATAAACGAAATCACTTATAATGAATAACCTTATAATAAAAAATGCATCTCAAGTTGTTACATGTAGCGGGAACAAAGGAAAACATGGTAAGGAAATGTCTGAACTTCACGTTATTGATAATGGTACTGTAATCGTTACTAATGGAATTATCACGCATGTACTTAAACAAGGTGAAACAATTCCTGTTAATGAGGAATATTACCAAGTGATTCATGCTCAAGATAAAGCGTTGCTTCCTGGTTTTGTTGATCCTCATACTCATTTTATTTTTGGTGGGTATAGGGAAGAAGAATTCTCCTGGCGAATGCGAGGTGATAGTTACATGAGTATTATGAATCGTGGTGGTGGAATTATTAATACAACAAAAGCTACGCGTGAAGCTACAGATGAGGAACTTTTTGAGTTGGGAAAACAACGTTTAAATGAAATGTTGAAATTAGGAATAACTACCGTTGAAGGAAAAAGTGGTTATGGATTAAACATGGAAACGGAATTGAAACAGCTTCGTGTTATGAAGCATCTAAACCAATCGCATTCAATGGACGTCGTATCAACTTTTATGGGTGCTCATGCTGTTCCTCCTGAATGGAAGGGTAGGGAAGATGCATTCATTGATTTTAACATTAACGAAATGTTCCCTATTATAGCTAAAGAAGGGTTAGCTGAATGTGTGGATATATTTTGTGAAAAGAATGTATTTGCGATAGAACAATCTCGAAGATATTTGACTGCTGCACGTAATCATGGATTTAAATTGAAAATTCATGCTGACGAAATGGTTTCGTTTGGTGGAGCTGAATTAGCAGCTGAACTTAAGGTCTTGTCGGCCGATCATCTTCTGCAGGCTTCTGATGAGGGTATTCGAGCTATGGCCCAAAAAAGTGTCATAGCAACTTTATTGCCTCTTACTGCTTTCTCGTTGCGTGAAGAATATGCACGTGGACGTGAAATGGTTGATAATAATTGCATTGTAGCATTAGCGACCGACTTAAATCCGGGTAGTTGTTTTAGTGCATCGGCTCCTTTACTTTTTGCCTTGGCTTGTATTTATATGCATTTGTCGGTAGAAGAGGCTGTTACAGCTTTTACAATAAATAGTGCTGCTGCGATCGATCGGGCTGATAGTATTGGGAGCATAGATATTGGGAAACAGGGGGATTTGATCTTACTACAATTTCCTTCTTATAAATTTTTACCTTATCATGTAGGAATGAATATTGTGGAAACTGTTATTAAAAAGGGAAACATAATTATAAATAACTAAGATATGAAATATCAAGATTTAACCGTTAATGAATTCTTGGAAAAAACCGCAGGAAATAATCCAGTACCGGGCGGAGGGTGTATTTCAGCACTGAATGGTGCCATAGCATCAGCATTGACAGAGATGCTTGCATACTTGACCATTGGAAAGAAGAAATACCAAGAGGTGGAAGAAAATATGAAGAAAACCGCTTTGGAAATGACTGTTAACCGAATTCGTTTTATGAATGATATTAATCGGGATGCTGATGCTTATAATCTAGTCATAGAGGCATTTAAGTTGCCAAAAAATACAGATGAACAAATAGCTAAGAGGGGTGAAAAGATACAGGAGGCTACAAAGTTGGCTGCGCTTGTACCAATGGAAGTTGCAGAACGTGCATTTTCTCTCATGGATGATATATCTGAAACAGTATATTATGGTAATCGAAATGCTATTACTGATGGGTGTATTGCCATGATGACTTGTCGCAATGCCATTCTGGGTGCGTTGTTGAATGTTCGCATAAATCTTGTATCAATAAATGATGATGCTTTTGTTAACGAAATGATTGATAAATGTAAGAGCCTTGAAAAAATAGCCGTTATTAAAGAGCAAGAAGTGATAAGATGGGTTAACAATAACATTTAAAAGAATACAAATCGTTGAAAATTACTAGTATGAAAAACATTTATATTATTGGTGAAGGTGAACTTACAATTGAAGATTTAGAAAGAATAGTTGAGGATAATATGAAACTGGAATTATCTGTTGATGCTATTCAGCGAATACAGAAATGCCGTGATTATCTAAATCGGAAAATGGAAATTAATACAAAACCAATTTATGGTATTACAACTGGTTTTGGTGGTTTGTGCAATCACTCAATTTCAAATTCAGACTTGAGTACTCTGCAGGAAAATCTGGTTAAATCACACGCGTGCTGTATTGGAGAGGAAGTGAATCCTATAATTGTAAAACTGATGTTGATTCTTAAAGCTCACGCACTTTCTCTTGGATATAGCGGTGTTCAAGTGGCAACAGTTCAAAGGATTATAGATTTGTATAATCATGATATTCTTCCAATTGTTTATGACAAAGGTTCGTTGGGGGCATCTGGCGATTTGGCGCCTTTGGCGAATTTGTTCTTACCAATTATTGGGGTGGGTGAAGTTATTTATAATGGAAAAATAACTGAGATGAATGATGTTCTAAATGAACTTGGTTGGAAACCAATTAAACTGCAATGTAAAGAGGGACTAGCGCTCTTAAATGGAACGCAATTCATGGCGGCTTACGGGGTTTACACTATAATTAAAGCGCAACATTTTATCAAAAAGTCAGATTTGATAGCTGCAATGTCGCTCGATGCTTATGATGGGCACCTTGAACCGTTTGATGAAAAACTTCATTTGCTGCGACCACATATCGGTCAACTAGAAACGTCACAAAATATTCGTAATTTTCTGAATGGTAGTGAGATTATCTCACAATATAAAAATCATGTTCAAGATCCATATTCTTTTCGATGTATTCCACAGGTTCATGGTGCGACAAAAGATGCACTTGATTATGTGAAGTCGGTCGTGATAACGGAAATTAATTCGGTTACTGATAATCCTACTATTTTTACTGATGAAGATGAAATCATTTCTGGAGGAAATTTTCATGGTGAACCGCTCGCAATTTCGTACGACTTTTTAGCTATTGCATTAGCTGAACTGGGAAATATATCCGAACGAAGAACGGCACAATTGATTCTTGGAAAAAGGGGACTGCCTGAGTTTTTAGTGGCTAACCCGGGTCTCAACTCGGGATTCATGATTCCTCAATATGTTGCAGCATCAATTGTCAGCCAAAACAAAATGTATTGCTATTCTGCAAGTAGTGATTCCATTGTATCGTCAAACGGACAAGAAGATCATGTTAGCATGGGGGCTACTTCGGCAATTAAATTGATAAAAATATTAGATAATCTTGAACTTATATATGCAATAGAATTAATGAATGCGGCTCAGGCATTGGAATTCAGAAGACCGTTGCATTCATCGCCGATAATTGAGAAAATAATTGAAGAATATCGCAAAAAAGTGCCTTTTGTTGAAAATGATATTGTAATGAATAAACTTATACGAGAAACAGCAGTGTATCTTAATCACTTACAAATTGAATTGACTTAAAACAATATTTTGTATATTTGCACGTTTTATAACTTAAAACCTATCAAAAAGAAAATAACATAATAACAGAGAAAAATGGTTGAAAAATTAAAGACATTAAGAGATTCAAAAAATGCAAGATGGGCAGCGTTGTTTATTGTTGCTTTCATGATGCTTTGCGGATATTATTTGAATGATGACCTTTCAGCACTAAAATCAATGCTGGAAAGTGATCTAAGTTGGTCGAGTTCCGATTATGGATTTTATCGCTCTTCTTATGGATGGCTCAATGTATTTGCATTTATGCTTATTATTGGAGGAATTATTCTCGATAAATTGGGAGTTAGAAAAACGGGAATACTTGCTACTATCACCATGTTAATTGGTACGGGAATGAGGTATTGGGCGTTAACCAATGCTGATCTCATGAATCAAACATGGAATATTTTAGGAGCAGACACAAATGCACAAGTTTTTTTGGCATCTATTGGATTTGCAATCTTTTGTGTTGGTCTGGAAGTGGCTGGTATCACGGTTTCAAAAGCAATTGTAAAATGGTTTAAAGGTAAAGAAATGGCGTTAGCTATGGGGTTGGAAATGGCTACAGCGCGTTTGGGTACTGGTCTTGCCTTGGCTGTTGCTCCTATCATTGCGTTTAGCAATAAAGTATCTACTCCGGTTTTATTTGGTATGGTGTTGATGATAATCGGTACTATTGCATTTCTTGTGTATACTAGAATGGATAAAAAATTGGATGCATCTCTTATCGCTGCAGGTGAAAAACCTGAAGAAACTAGCGAAGAGGATAAATTCAAATTGAAAGATATTGGTCTTATTGTTAAAAATAAAGGGTTTTGGTTGATTGCTTTATTGTGCGTATTGTTTTATTCAGCTGTATTTCCCTTCTTGAATTATGCTTCTGACTTGATGGTTAATAAGTTTGGAGTAACGCCAAAATTTGCAGGATTGATCCCAAGTTTATTACCCCTGGGAACAATATTTCTTACTCCATTTTTTGGTAATTTATATGACAGAAAAGGTAAAGGGGCTACAATCATGATTATTGGTGCAACTCTTTTGATTGTTGTTCATGCTCTATTCTCGGTTCCGTTTTTAAATCATCCTGCAATAGCAGTTGTACTGGTTATATTATTAGGTATAGCTTTTTCTCTTGTTCCTTCTGCAATGTGGCCGTCTGTACCAAAAATTATTCCAGAAAAACTATTGGGAACTGCTTATTCATTGATTTTCTTTGTGCAAAATATCGGACTGATGTTTGTACCACTGATTATTGGTAAGTTATTGGATAAATATTGTATCATCGGTCAAGTAATGATCGATGGACAAATGGTTACGCAGTATGATTATACTATTCCAATGATTACATTTACTTTGTTGGGTGTTTGTGCTTTAGTATTCGCTTTCTGGTTGAAAGCTGAAGATAAACGCAAAGATTATGGACTTGAGAAACCAAATATTATTAAGTAAAATCAACTTAGAATTGTTTTAGATAATTCATAATTGAACTAAATCTGTAAATTAAAAGCGAGTTATTTTTTAACTCGCTTTTAATATTTGTAGACATCTGCTTTTCTTATTGTTCCTTCCAATTCTACTTTAATGATTGTCTCATACTCCTCTCACTAAGCAGTCGAGGTAGACTTTTTCTCCATAAACTGACCAAATTCAATGTATCTCTTATACAAAGTATTGTATATTTTATTTATCTCTTTATTTGGTTTATATTTAGCAAGTATACCCTGACATAATGCTTCTTGGGCTAACTCGATGGTTTGGAAAATGTTGGAGGCGACTGCGGCATACATTGCTGCACCCATTGCTCCTGCTTGTTGAGTCGCAGCTACTTCAATAGGTACATTCATAACATCAGATAAGGTTTGCATTACGTAGGGTGATTTTAACGAAATACCTCCTACACCAATTACTTTTGTTATTTTAACGCCTTGCAATTCAAGATGCTCCATAATAGAACGAGATCCAAATGCTGTCGATTCTACAAAACTTTTATAGAGTTGAGCTGGTGTGGTACCAAGAGTTAAACCCATGATCCCGCCTTTTAATGTCTGATCTGCAAAAGGGGTCCTGCGACCGTTCAACCAGTCGAGGGACAACAAATCATTCTCGCTAACTGACAATGCTGATGCTTCTTTGTTCAAGCGAGGTAATATAGTGGAGAGAATATCAGATTTATTGTCGCCATTGGGTAGCGACCATGAAAGAATATCCCTTAACCAGGCATACATGTCGCCAAATGCTGATTGACCGGCTTCTAATCCAATAAATTCTGGTATCACTGAACCGTCTACTTGTCCACTGATTCCTGGAATAGTTTTTCCTCTTATGTCTTCTTTAGGGGTAACTACAATATCACATGTAGATGTTCCAATAATTTTTACCATCGTGTTTGGCTTAATCCCTGCTCCTACAGCACCTGCATGTGCATCGATAACGCCTACAGCAATATCAATGCCTTTGGGTAATCCAAGTATTTCTGCCCACTCATCGGTAATTTTACCTGCTGATTTGTCACTTGTATATGTTTGACGACTTAAATGATCTGCAAAACCATAAAACAATGGATCAAGTGCTGAGAGAAATTCTTGAGATGGATATCCTTCCCATTCATCGCCCCACATACATTTGTGTCCGGCAGCACATCTGCTGCGTTTAACATTTTCGGGCTTTAAATTACCAGTCAATAATGCTGGCATCCAATCGCAATGCTCAATAATGGAATATGCATCTTTTCTAAGTCGTTCATTAGTGCGAAGTGCATGAAGTGCTTTGGACCAAAACCACTCGGATGAATAGATTCCACCTGATAGACTGGTGAAATCGGTCTTCCATTGATGGGATAATTTGTTAATATCCTCGGCTTCTTTTATTGATGTATGATCTTTCCAGAGAATAAACATTGCATCTGGATCTTTTGAATATTCTGGAATTAATGCAAGTGGCGTTCCGTTTCTGTCTGTTAAACAAGGGGTGCTGCCGGTTGTATCAATGCCAATTGCAGTAATCTCATTTATCTCAGCAATAGATAATTTTGCTAAAATGTCTTTTATTACTTCAATCAATGAATCTATATAGTCTTGAGGATGCTGACGATATCTGTTTTCCGAAGGTTCGCAATATAACTCTTTTTTCCATCTGGAATAGAAGGATATAGCGCAGGCTATCTCCTTTCCGGTAGATGTATCTACTACAATTGCACGACACGAATCGGTGCCGTAATCGAGTCCTATAACTAATTTTCCCATAATTTATTATTCTTCTAATGCTGATTGGATTTTACTATTCCTTGCAACGGTTAAACTGTAGAATGTGATAAATGCAAATGCGAGCGCAGGAATCCAATAAGCAAATTTTATACTGCCCGAATGATCGGAAAGGATTCCCTGAAGTTGGGTCAATAACGCAGCTCCGGCTATTGCCATAACCATTCCTGATCCTCCAATTTTTGTGTCTTCTCCTAAACCTTTCATGCCAATTCCATAAATAGTAGGAAACATAAGCGACATACATCCTGAAATGCCTGTTAATGCATAAACACCTGCAAAACCATCAGTGTAAATAGCTAAGAAAGAATATAGTAATGCTAGTATTGCAAAGATCGATAAAAGGTTTACGGGTTTGATATAACGCATTAACCATGTGCAAACAAAACGACCAATTACAAATAGAATCAGAGACAAGATGTAATAAGTGGCTCCTGCTTGTTCTGCTGTTCGGGGAAGTAGAGTGTCTATACCTAACCATTCAACAAATGAATAAAAGCTGCCTGCGACTGGCTCTACACCACGTAATGCAGTGATGATAGCATCGGATGTTGGATTAGCACCTAACGAAGCAATGACATCATCAAATTTTAATTCTTGCATTGCATATCTTATGATGAATGACCAGACTGCAATTTGGGCTCCTACATAGAAAAACTGAGCCAATACTCCCCATACGTAGTTTTTATTTTTTGTTAATCTTTTAAATGTGGCTTTGAGATTCAAAGACTTGTTGTCTTCATGTACTTTTGGCATCTTAGTAAATAATATCAGAAGCATAATTACAAGCATTACAAGTCCTAATATCAAATATGCAGTTGAAACAGCTTTTAACTCATTGTTCTGAATGGTAACTAAATCAATATCTGTTAATAAAGCTCTTTCGGAGGCGGTCTTTGTGTTCAATTGGGATAGAACATATATCTGACTTACCATCACTCCTGTTAATGCACCAAATGGATTGAACGACTGTGAAAAGTTAAGACGACGGGTGGCTGTTTCCGAGTCTCCTAACGCGTAAACATATGCATTAGTTGAGGTTTCTAATACCGACAATCCGGCAAAAAGAACAAATATTGCAAATAGATAACTTGCAAAACTTAATGGTGAACTGATGTTATTGGCCATCATTGCAGGATAAAACAATAAACATCCTGTGATACAAAGGATAAGACCAAGTAAAACACCTGATTTGAAAGTGTGCTTTTTGATGAAAATTGCACCAGGAAGGGCAAAGAAGCCATAACCTAAAAGATAACAGACAACCTGAATCCAGGCTGTTTGAGTATCATTCATACTCATAATTCGCTTGAATGCCGCCAGCATTGTGTCTGTCATATTGTTTGGAACAGCCCAAATAAAGAACAATGAGGTAAGTAGAATAAACGGGAAGACAATTCCCATTGGTACCATACGATGTTTTTCTGTTTTACTTGAATTCATATAAGTTTGTTTAGAATATGTTATTGATAATAAGATGTGTAAATTTGTTATAATGGAACAATAAGCATTTCGGTATTATTGTTTATTAGGTTTGAAGTGTTTTAATTCAAAAGATCATTTTGACTTTTTCTAGGTTCAATCCTAATAGTTTTTCTGCAATAAGAGATAGCTCAGCTTCTTTTCCTACAAAATGAAATACATTGTGCCTATGGGAGAGTGATTCTCCTGGTTTCAAAAATGCTGCAGGAGAACAACTTTCTAATTCGAGGAATGGCCCCATAATACTTCCATCTTCAAGCGGGCCATCATTATAAGCATTAAGTGCGTCTCCAACAAGTGGGTTCTTTTTTGTATTCCATTCCTGATTTAAATACACACTGTTGGGCTCTACATCAAAAGTAATGATTGTCAATCTTTTTGTTATAGGATCATAATTACCGGCTATACCTTTTGTACGTTTGGGATTCATCCCAATTTTACTTCGGTATTTTCCATCTGTTTTAAGATAGAGGATATCATTCTCTACTTTTAAATAATCAGATGGTATCTCTCCAAAATAATCTGTGGTAGCAACAGCTCCCAACTTTGGCTCATCCCCTGAATTGTAAGGAACAATAGTCACCGCCGAATCTGAGGGATTAAACATGTCAAGCATCCAAATACAGATGGTACCGGTTTTATCTGTCCATTCAAAATCATTCTTATTGGTTATTTTATTGTGGGTGGTATAAGCAACTGAATTTACCCCTTCTGGCAACTGAATACCTAACTTTGTTGTTATTTCTTCTTCTGATAAAAGTAAAATCTTTCTGTCTACAAACAAGTTAAGTGTTGTTCCTTGATAGTTCTTCACAGTTATATCTTTAGTTAACAGCATTTCTGTTGATGTGGCGCTCTCAATATTCCATTCTTCTGTATCTATTGATTTTGGAGTGTGCCAATTATCGTATATTTGTTCTTTACCGGGTTCAAAATATATGGAGTATTGACCACCTTCAGGTCCTAACCAGAAACGGTTTTCTCCTCCATATCCGTTCATATGTTCATCAATCTGACCGGAATCAAAGACTTTGTAGTTCACAAATCCGAGACTGTTTCCATCAAGGCCGTTGGCTGTTGAGGTAAATACTTTTCCTTGGTACTTTGCCGATAAAATTACTTGTGCTTGATCGTCAGGCGACTTTAATATAATCAAACTATCTTTATCTGATAGATAGTTCAAGTCGTATCCGAATGTCCCTTTTTCATATTCTTTTTCCATATTTTCTGATGTTTTTTTGATGCCTGTGCAAGAAAGCAATAATGCGCTTCCAACCATTGCAGGCAGCAGTGTTCGATAGATTTGTTTTAGTAACATATTGATTTAATTTTCATGATTTTCTTATTTTGTTTCTTGGTTGAACTTAAGTTTTTTTATTCTATTGTTCCAAATTTGTCGATAATACGATTGTAGGCTTCAGATGCTGCTCCGTTCCCCCAATCATAAATGGTAAACTCACCCATACCTTCACCTTCTGGACTGGTTCGCCCACTATGACCGTAATTCTCCATCATAAAACCATAATCTTCAGAACCAAAGAATGGGTATATTTTCTCCCATTGTTTTTTGGTTTTCGGATTTGGTGGACAATACATCATTACAAATGATGCTTTCAATGCTGCATAACCTCTTTCGGTATATTCTTGTAAATTAAGTAGTTTGCCATACTGAAGGATGAGCTCAGCAAACAAACTTTGTCGTGCATCGTTCCATTCAGCATCTGCATTTAATACTCCAAAACCACCCAGAACATTCACATACATATAAGGTGGTTGCCATGATGATTGCGTCATTAACATTTCATCGAGTGTCCGCTGACCAAGTTCCAGGTAACGCATTTGTTTTGTAGTCCGATAGCATTCCAATAGGGCTTCAGCCGTCCAGAACATTGAGAAATTATTTTGCTTGTAAATGTTGTTTCTCGTTACCTTTTTCCCAATCAGATTTTTCGACCCGTAGCGCGAACACGACCAGTAGGTTTCAAAATCTTCCCAACGTCCATTAGGTATGATATCGCGAATAACCGCTTCCATGGCTTTGATTGCAGCTTCTTTGTATTCTTCTTTACCTGTCAATTCATATAGTTTCAAAAGAAATGTCACCGATAATGAACTTTCTGGTGAGTCATTCAAATGGTTCATCGGTTTTAATGTGTGCAAATCAATCCATCCTGGAAAAAAGCCATTAAGAAATTGTGTTTCCAGTAAAGCTTTTGCATAACTTTCTGAGTATCGGAGCAAACGTTTATCTTTCTCTAATTCATCATACCAGCGTAACATTAATAATGCAGTCCAACTCATATCAAGTATATGAAATGGCGACTCTCTAGGATTCCAAGTGTAAGGGTTACGGTTTGAGTTTCCCCAATAGTAGGTATCCCAACCTTTACTTCTATTATACTTTCTACCTTCTATCTCTATCTCATGCATTTCTGTACCTATTAATCCTGGAAAGAATCCATTGGCTTGTGGAAAAGAGAGTGCTAACTCTTTTGTGAGAAGCGCCTTTTCCTTCAATTTTGAATTTCCAGTTCTTCTGGCATACCTAAACAGACCGCTTGCAGAACGTAAAGAGCTGAACCATGCTTGATTCCATACTGATCGAAATTCACGCTCGTTGACCTTACCCGGGTAATTCGGACTTTGCGTAACATTCACAATAAATACTGGTGCACCTACTTTTTTCCCATCTAGTTTAAATTCCTGCCAAACGTTTTCTGACCAGGTATTGAATGCCCAGTTATAGGTGTGTTCTACATATTTCTTCAAATTAGTATTAATCGGATTTCCAGCCATATAGAGGTCGTGTCCCCAGTTTTGCCAAAGGAATTCAAGTGGCTTTCTAAATGGATCTTTAACTATTTTTGAATCGGTGTATTGCATCAGATAAAATCCTATCTCTACTTCACCTGGAAGATATACAGCACCTTGTTCTCTAACAAAGAGAACATGATCATCAACTTTACTATTGCTCATCCCCAATACTAATCGGTTGTTTGGGGCATCAAGATCTAGGTACCATCTTACATGGGTTCCTTTTTTCATGATGTCTAAATCGGGAATTAATGCAATCATTTGTTCATTGTCGGCCGCAATCAGTGCAGGTGAACGAAATACATGTTGGTCGATTATGTGATTAGAAGTGGGGCTGAGATGTGGCGACCAATGGAAGGTGGGCCTAAATCCGGGCGTTATTATCGCTTGCCAATCATTTTGTTGCAATGGTTCGTTGAGTTTAAAGCTAATCTTAACATGCAGACAATTGTCGTTAATAACAGTTACTTTAGTTTCACCTTTATTTTTTCCTAATTGGTCATATTGAATTGTTTGTGTTGGTTGATGATTATGAAAAGACGATTTTATAGTCATTACCTGCTTTACAGGGAGTATCGGTTCCTGTGCAACCAATAATAAAATCGATGCATATAATCCGAATAGAATGGTATAAAAACGTCTTTTCATAATTTCCCCTTATTCTTCTATTCTTTCAAGAGTAATTAATGTAAGCTCAAACAAATTAGCTTTCCCGTTGTCTCTTACATGAACGGTAATAGAGTTTGTTTGTGGTGTAAGTTGAATATTTCCTACATAAACATTCTCTCTGTAACCATCTTTATCGATCTTTGTCGAAATCCAATCGGATAGTTGATTTTGTCGTTGCCATATCTGAAAATCACCTCCTTTGGGACTCTCGTGATAATTAAGCAATACTTTGTATTTGCCTTCCGGTACATCGGGCAGTTTAATTCTTACCGTACCTTTTCCAAATGATGAAATAGCTAACCCTCTGTCTAATATAACCTGAATACCTCGTTCTAGAGTAATCTCCATCAATTGTGGAAAGAACACATGTTTGTTGGGTAGATAAACTTCTCTCAATTCTTCAGTCGGTTCTATTCGGTTTTTCAACGGTTGATCAGCATAAAAGAATGCTGTAGCAGCATAATCCACCGGGAAATTATTCCCCACTTCTCCATGTTCCATTGCATGATAAATCTCTTTTTCAAAAGAGAGCTTGTCGGAAAGAAAGAAACGGTATGCACCTGTGCGGTTCATCGGTAAAGAATAGTCTAGTGAACCATGGAGCGGCATGCTAATTCCTCTATCCCAACGGTCAAGAAGTGCATACCATCCACCGTTGTAATAATCTTCAGATCCGGTTCCATGCATCCGCATTTTTCCATCGACATAAGTGGAATCGTCTCCTTCCCAAAATAAAGTCATACCTGGTCGCAGACCTTGTGCCTGATGAACTGTTCCTACATAATGTCCTTTACCTTCAGTTTTTAAAAAGGTAAAGAATTGACCAACCTCAGGTTTTTCGCGTCTCCACATTGTGTAAAGCTTACCTTCCTCTTTTTTATCACGTTTATTGTCGTTATAATATACTTTAGTCGTTACAGAAATTGGATTCTGTTGAACTCCTTCTCGCTTTTTATATATCAACTTCATCTCTGCTGATTTATCATATGGCATAGGAAGATAACTGTAGTTGGAGGTTCCATAACGACCCATTAGAATACTACGCATTGCAGGTTTTCCAAAGGCATATCCGAAGTAGTCGGCCACCGGCGCAAAAATTGCTTCTACTGGTTCGTTATCCCATTTGGCCGACAAGATGATATCTTTATATAATCCTTCAAACGATGTACCTCCATCCATTTCAAATCCTGATATACGACCACCTTTTGTCTCATTGAAAAATGTTACTTCTTCGCCTGGAAGAATGGTAAATGTCTTTTCTTCTGTTTGGAGTCGGGAAGACTTTCCAAATGAATATTGACTGATATTGGGCGAAATGTTACTCCATAAAGAGTTTACTTCTGACAATAATTGTTTGTCAGTTTCAGAAAAACTTCCAGTCCAGCTTTCAACTTTCAATCCAGGTAATTTGCGGTATTGAATCTGGTGAAACATAATCTTTTCTCCCTCAAACTCTATCCTTAATGATTTTTTGAATGGAATGGGGATATAGCAGTAATATCCACCAATTTCATTGCCCACAACTGGTTTTAAGAATGGATATACCTTACCTGAAAAGAGATCCATGAACTTTATTTTCAAACGTGGTTCCTTTTCACCATCAAAATAGAAAGCAAGTGTATCCTCAGTGGGAGTAGGAGTCCAGATTCTATTTACAACACCGGCACCTTCAAATTCTGCCAATACTAAATTCCCCTTTTCCTTGCGTATGTATGAGTAGTTGCCGGAAAATCCATCGTCATTACCTCCAGTTCTGTCATAACTTGATTCTTGGTCAATCAACTGGTTATGCCGGTATCGTGGTAGTTGATCCACACTCTTTAATAATTTTACCTCATCGCTCCAACGATAGATGTTATTTTGACTTTGTGCTTGATAAACTCCTGTCAAAAACAGGATTGCTAATAAAATCTTTAGTGATACTCTTTTCATTATTATAATTTATATGATTTCATTCATTACCCCATAAATTGGGATCATTACCTTTTGATTTTCTCCATGCATCGCGCCATCTATGCATATCCATGTGATTAATAAATGGCTTTAATGAGCGTTGAACTTTTGTTGGTGCAGAAGGAAGAACTACAGCTTTATCTTGATACCAGTAGGCTACTGAAGCCAGATCCAACGTTAAATTATTGTTTGAACCATGCTCAATTGTTCCTTTTAATTCTGTTTCAAAGAAAATGGGGTCATTAATGAAGAAACGATAAACATGAGTACGACCAAGCCAGCCAACATCATTATTTACACGTGGATATCCAAAATACGGATGTGAGAATGGCTCTTTTGGACACCATGATGTGTTGAAAAAATCTTCTGTGCCTGTCCCAATTAAAGAGGGTGATTTTTCACCATCAATAAACCACATATCATCTCCTTCGCCATACCACATTGGAGTAGGGGAGTGTACATAATAATTTATTCCTACAAAATGTCCTTTGCCTTTTGTGTTTATGAAAACATAATTTTGTTCTCCTGTTTTATTAGGATGTTGTGCCCCGGTAAGCCCCCACTCAGTCTCACCTTCAGGAAGTGCTTCTGTTAGATTATGATTATACCAGGCATGAAAACGTCCCATATCTTCTGGTAGCTTGTCCATTTGTAAATAATCAACATAAAAATAGAATGCGTTGATATTCTTATCAGTCTGATTTTCAATTTCTATTCGGGCTCCTTTGGCAAATGGCATTACAAAATAACTTGTTAGTCCTGTCCCGTTTTCAGGTCCCGCCGAAAGTGGAAAAGATGAATAGTTATAACGTTCATCCCAGCCTTGTCCAAAGAAAGGTCCTATAGGTGATTCAACTGATGGATAATCATTCCCGTCCCAATACATTCTAATGATGATATCATTTCTACTTAGTTCACCTGGAGGAGGTGCAATTGTAATCCAAATATGATTAATTATTCCTGCACCCTTAATCTCAGCAATGGTCCTTTTTTCTCCTGGAGCAAAAGGTTCAAGATGATCTCTGTTACCGCCAGTAGGGTCTGTACTGGAAATACGCTTATTCTTAATTCCTGATTTTAGTTTAGCTAAATCGAATATTTCTCCGGTCATATTGTCTTGAGCATTCGCAGAAATACAAAATAGTAAAACCAAAAGGATTGACCATACCGTGTTAAATAATGTCTTCATAATCTTGTGAATATTTATTTGTATAATGGACCAAAAGTAGCACAGGCACGATAATCTGCGCCTTCGTTGTCAGAACCGAATGAACTCCAAGTAGAAGGACGGAAAATCTTATCTTCGTCTACGTTATGCATGTTTACAGGGATTGAAAGAGTTGAGCATAAAGTGATTAAGTCTGCGCCGATATGACCATAACTGATGGCGCCGTGGTTGGCTCCCCAATAGTTCATAACTGAATATACATCTGCAAAACGACCTTTCCCGGTTGTACGAGGTACAAAGAAGGTCGATGGCCAAGTTTTATCGGTTCGTTTATCAATGATATCAAAAACGTCGTCAGGAAATGTGGCGGTCCAACCTTCAGCAATCTGCATAACGGGACCTAAACCTTTTATCAGATTAATACGACACATTGTTACTGGCATTCCATGTCGGGTGATAAACTTGGAAGAAAAACCGCCACCGCGCATATACTCAAGGTTTGAAGGATACCATGTTGTAGCGTCTAGCATCTTGTCGACTTCTTTTTCAGTTATTTCCCAAAATGGTTTCATAACAGGATTACCTTCACTATCAGATTGTTGTCCGCTTCCATCCAAAGTACATGAACCTGAATTAATTAAATGAATGGCTCCATCTTTTAATAATCCGTCAGGTTTCCAACCGCTTACTCTTTCTATTGCTGTAGGACTCCAATAGGTTCTTACGTCCGCAAACATTTGTGAGGTGTTTGTGAGTAAGTGATTGAATAACATGCTGATGCCGTTCAAATGGTCGTCTTCTGTGGCGAATATAAATGCTTCTCGTATTCCATTCCAGTCGAATGAGGAATTTAATATCGCTTCTGAAAAATCACCATCTGGCAAAAAATCTGTCCATTGCCTTTGTCCCTGAAATCCTCCAGCAATTGCATTATGACCCAGTGCTTCTTCTCCCCAACCCATTTCATCTAGTTTGGAGTTGCCAATCATTAAGTCTCGCATGATCAAGGTCATCTTAACAACAAATTCCCAGTCTTTGTCTTTTTGTTCTCTTGAGTGAATCAAATGGGGGGGATTAAAGTCTTCTCCTTCACTACTCATGCAATTGTCTTTTGTCCATGTCATGGCTTTTTGAAATTCTTCTTTATCATAAATCTCAAGTTGAATACGACGGAGTATTTCACTTGAATCAACAAATTCAGTTCGCATACCAAGATATTCTTGTAGAAAATCGGGGTTGACCATCGAGCCGCCAATTCCCATCGAAACAGAACCAATAGCTAAATAAGATTTACCTTTCATCTGGGCTACAGCTAAACCGGCGCGGGCAAATCGAAGGAGTTTTTCTTTCACATCTTCGGGAATAGTCGGATCGCCTACATCCTGAACATCTCTGCCGTAAATTCCGAATGTGGGCAATCCCTTTTGATTGTGGACGGCTAATGCAGCTGCCAGATAAACAGCTCCAGGACGCTCTGTTCCATTAAAACCCCAAATAGCTTTTGGAATATTTGGGTTCATATCTATTGTTTCTGATCCATAACACCAACATGAGGATACAGAAAGTGATAATCCAACGTTTTCTCTTGCAAATTTTTCGGCACAAAGTGAGGCTTCTTTAACTCCTCCAATGCATGTGTCTGCAATAACACATTGAACAGGACTTCCGTCAGGATACTTAAGGGTTTCTGTGTAAAGCTTTTCTACTCTTTTTGCAAGATTCATAGTTGTTGCTTCTAATGATTCTCTAATACCTTTTCTCCGACCATCAATGACAGGACGAATTCCAATCTTAGGATAATTTGTTTTCATTTTTTTAGTATTTGAATGTAAATAGTTTAACTGTATCAATAATTATTTTAGGCTAGACTCATTTTTTTTAATAAAACTTATTCGCGAACTTTCAATTCTGCTTCAACAATGCAATTCTTAATTTCATTATTTTTCATCTCCATCTGGTCAGTAAGTAATTGCATCGCATTTTTAGCCATCTCTTTAATAGGTTGTTTGATAAAAGGAATATTTAATGGCAGAATGTAAAATGCATCACTTTCATCAAAACACATTAATTGAATATTACTTTGGTATTGCTTTTGTTTGTATAATTCCTTGATTCCACTAATAGAAATAGAGTTGGTTGTAAAATAAATTGCATCAATAGGTCTTTCTTCTGATAATAATTCATTAATGACAGTTTCCATATCACTATTCAAAAATTCATAACTGACCATTTTAATGTTTTTTTCATTATACAAATTGGCATTTTTATTCGCTTCTATATAACCTCTGTTTCGTTCTGTTATATGAAACTGTGTCTGTTTATAAGTGATTAGTGCAATGTTTTTAAATCCTTTTTCAATTAGTTTCGATATTGCATTATACGAGATTTCAAAATTATTAATCATAACAGAACTTACATTTAATTCTGGAAAGTTTCTATCTACTAAAACCAATGGCATTTTTTCTTTAGATAGATATTGAATGGTTTTCTCACTACCGGCAGGTGGGGTAATAATTAAACCATCTACTTGTCTGGATTTCAAGAGTCTAACCATCTTGTCCATCTCTGAATATTCCTCGTTTGTATTAGCTATGATTACTGCATATCCTTCTTTTTCGGCCTCGTTTTGAATGTATAATGCAAGCTTACCAAAAAACACATTCGAAATATCAGCAACAATTAAGCCGATGGTTTTAGATTTACCTATTTTCAAACCCTTGGCAAATGTATTTGGAGTGTAATGCAATTCTTCGGCCTTCTTAAGGATCTTCTTGGACATCTCTTCACTAACTCTATTCTTTACATTTTTTCCATTCAATACAAGTGACACTGTGGCAATAGAAACGCCCAGCTCATCGGCAATATGCTTTAAGGATATCTTTTCCATAATATTTCAATTATATGTTTTACCATTGAATATTTACAATTGTGTCTTCAGGATCATTTTCGAAAGTTATTTTGCATGTTTTGCTAAGACTATTCCATTCCCATTTTGCATCAGTAAGTGGATTCATTTCTGTATCTGTTATGAAACATCTCTTTGGTGTATTTGGCAATAATACCCTCATAACGTTTGAAGTATTTAATGGACTTTTAGAAAGAAATGAATAGCTTTTTTTAGTTGTTTTTTCATTATAAATTCGTGAAGCTGATGCTAATACCTGGGGCTTCATTCTGTTTTCTACTTTCTCTATGTTGAATAAATATGCTTGACTTCCTGGCTTTACAATTTTTTGTGTTAAAATAGGAAGCTGAGGATCAAATAGATCAACAAATAATCCACTTAATACATAAGCGTCGTTAGTAACACTTTCATCCAAGACTGATACAATTTCATACGGACCTCTTGATAACGAGAAATTATTTTTCAGTTCCATTGAAGAACCATCCTTTTCATAAAGTCTTTTTACAACATTAAGTAATTTTAAATCTGTATCTTTTTCTAGAATAAATTCTTTTGGATCATTGCGAAGTACATAAATAATGCCTTTTCCATATTTATATTGACCTTCATTGGGAAATGAATTTAATCCTAGTAATTCAAATAGGTGATCAGAGGCTCGTTCATATTTATTCTCATCTTGATTCCACCATTCAGGAACAGATTGAAAAGGATCATTATCTCTTCCGCAATATACCAGAATACCTCCGGATTTTACCCAATCAACAATGTAACTGTGGAATTTATCAGAAAGAGGTTTCATATTAGAATAAGACATCAATAAAATTTTAGTGTCATTCCAGGTTTCAGGATAAGCTACATTTTCTAGATGAACAATATTTACAGGGATACCTTGTTTAATAAATGGAAGTGCTTGACCGTAAAAATTAGAAAGTTGAGGATCTTCATATCCTTTGTGAGTTGGAAATCGCTGAAACATTAACGAATTTGCCATTAAAACACTAATGCCGTGTGAACCGCTGACCTTATTTTCAGAAAGTGGCATGTGGTTCAACGAATTTATCATTACTTGCATTTGAGTGGAATAAAAACGAGGTATTTTATCTTTTTTATCACTTTCGGCACTAGTTCTATATAATCCTTCATAGATTCTATCCGGCCAAGGCATTACTTCGTAATCACTAATATTAGGATAAAATAATTGAGCCGTAAATGTTGCCTGATAATTATTCTTATAATCAATCCAATCACGAGGCCAATCTTCAATTGGGTCAGTAAGAAAAAACATTTTCCGAGCTGTTGGGGCTGTCATTGATTCCATAGATCCGTATTCAATATAGGCGGTTTCAAAAACCCTTTCTTTAAGATTACCTTTGTAATAATTTGGTTCTCTGGAAGTACCTGTCCATACTTGGGCTATATAGCCATCTACAGAAGAGAGAGAGGCTAGGCTTGCTTCTGGACTCACAATTTGCCATTGAGAATAATTTACCAGAGAATGTGTTGGTACATAACAACGAACATTCATCCCTTTGCTTTTTCCATATTCTTTTGCATAAGTAAAACATTCATCTAATGCACGATAATATAAGTAATATTTTAGTTTATTAGATAAATAAGTATTTTCAGGAGATTCATGTTGAGGTCTCCACTCAAAACCATAGTAATTTTTCCATTCTTTTTTGAATGCCTCACTATAACCTGCTCTTGCCCAAAATTCAGGCTCTTCTAAGTAAATTGCATCAATGCCTGCATCTATTACTCTCTTAATGTGTTTTTCTTTAATATACTGAATGAAATTTAGGGTAGGCACAATGTATGGAACCATATGTCCATGCCAAATAGTATCACCTTGACGTGTTCTTTGACCTTCATCTAAATGCCATTTCCCATCCCATTTTCCAGTGAAATAATCTTGATATTCACCCCAGGCAATTCCTGTCATGAAATGTGTTTCATATCCTTTATCGCGCCATGATTTAACTCTATCTTCAAAAGATAAATCTTTTCGGTCATTTGATCCATATACAATAGCTATGTCTGCACGAGTGTCTGTTACAGGCTTCCAAGGGGCAGAAGTCTGAAACGCTGTTTTCTCTTTATAGTTCCGTAATGTGTTTTGTGAATTTAC
This sequence comes from Bacteroidales bacterium UBA5287, assembly GCA_002411345.1. Taxonomy (GTDB): domain Bacteria; phylum Bacteroidota; class Bacteroidia; order Bacteroidales; family Dysgonomonadaceae; genus UBA5287. Next base: position 81,730 of record DHSL01000024.1, read on the forward strand.
TTCTATAAAATAAAGAGAGATAAATAATATTGTTAAATAAATCTTGATTTTCATTTCGAAGTCAATAAATTTAAAGATAAATAGTTTTTATAAAAGCTCCTGGTTATGTTTATGGAAACTCTTTTTTAATTTTTGATACTTTAGATAACATAAAATAATTAATACAAATATACCAAGTTAAACGATTAATCAAAAATAATTTTATATGTTATAAAACATATTTTATCTAATATTTGTAATTTAAACTAATTCTATTTTAGATGCTTTTTCGTGCATTTCCCTACTAATGATGGTCTCACCATCCTCTCACTATGGTCTCACTATCTTCCCACTCAACTCCGATGCTCATCTCACACTCCTGCAAATATAATTAGCACTGACAAAACGTCATTATTCATCCCTTTGGCAAAGATTTTGATCTTTATACTCAGAAAACGAAGTAATTAAGAAACAAAAACAGTATTGCTTTGTTCTAAACATGTTAATAATGAAAGGAGATATTATATATGAATTTCAATAACTTTACTATTAAAGCACAAGAGGCTGTGCAAAAAGCGGTTGAATTGGTACAATCTAAAAATCAACAAATGATTGAACCTGTTCACATTCTTAAAGGGGTAATGCAAGTTGGCGAGAATGTTAGCAATTTTATATTCCAGAAATTAGGCGTTAATATTCATAATCTGGAAATTGTGATAAATAATCAAATCGAATCATTACCACGTGTTTCGGGGGGTGAACCAATGCTAAGTCGTGAAAGTAATAATGTTCTTCAAAAAGCAATAGATATTACTGGAAAAATGGGCGATCAATATGTTTCAATTGAGCACTTAATAATGGCACTGCTTTCAGAAAAAAGTACTGCTTCTCAAATATTAAAAGATGCAGGTGTATCACAAAATGATCTTGAAACAGCTATTAATGAGCTAAGAAAAGGGGAGAAAGTAACAAGCCAATCTGCAGAAGATACTTATCAATCGTTGAGCAAATATGCTATAAATCTTATAGAAAAAGCAAGGAACGGAAAACTTGATCCTGTTATTGGAAGAGATGAAGAAATAAGAAGGGTGTTGCAGATATTAAGTCGAAGAACTAAAAATAATCCAATCTTGATTGGTGAACCGGGAACTGGGAAAACGGCTATTGTTGAGGGACTAGCTCATCGAATAATTCGTGGTGATGTTCCCGAAAACTTAAAGAGCAAACAGATATTTTCACTCGATATGGGGGCTCTTATAGCTGGTGCAAAATATCAGGGAGAATTTGAAGAACGATTAAAATCAGTTGTGAATGAAGTGGTTAAGTCGGAAGGAGAGATCATCTTATTTATCGATGAAATTCATACTCTTGTCGGAGCAGGAAAGGGAGCAGGTGCAATGGATGCGGCTAATATTCTGAAACCGGCATTGTCAAGAGGCGAATTAAGAACAATTGGAGCAACAACACTCGACGAATATCAAAAGTATTTCGAAAAGGATAAAGCACTTGAACGACGATTCCAAATGGTAATGGTCAACGAACCAAGTGTGGAAGATACAATCTCTATTCTTCGGGGATTGAAAGAGAAATACGAAAATCATCACAAAGTGCGTATTAAAGATGAAGCAATAATCGCTTCTGCTCAACTTTCACATCGATATATTACTGATAGATTTTTACCTGATAAGGCAATTGATTTGATGGATGAGGCTGCTGCTAAATTGAGAATGGAAATCGATTCTGTTCCTGAGGAACTGGACGAGATTGAACGTAAAATAAAACAATTGGAGATTGAACGTGAAGCTATTAAACGAGAGAATGATGTCGCAAAGTTAGAGCAATTGGGAAGTCAGATCGAAAATCTAAAACAGGAGGAAAGTGGATTCAAAGCTAAATGGAAAAGCGAAAAAGACTTGATAAATAAGATTCAACAGAATAAAATAGATATTGAAGATGCTAAATTCCAGGCAGATAGGGCTGAACGTGAAGGTGATTATGGTAAAGTGGCCGAACTTAGGTACGGTAAGATAAAGGACAAAGAAAGAGAGATTGAAGAACTGCAAAACCAACTGCACGAACAGCAGGGTAATAGAGCTATGATAAAGGAAGAGGTGGACTCTGAAGATATTGCTGATGTTGTTTCAAGGTGGACAGGAATACCGGTAAGCAAAATGCTTCAAAGTGAACGTGAAAAATTACTGCACCTCGAAGAGGAATTGCATAAACGGGTTGTTGGTCAAGATGAGGCAATTATGGCTGTGGCTGATGCAATCCGTAGAAATAGAGCTGGATTGAGCGATCCAAAAAGGCCAATTGGTTCTTTTATTTTTCTTGGAACAACAGGTGTAGGAAAAACTGAATTAGCAAAAGCTTTGGCTGATTATCTTTTTGATGATGAAAATATGATGACGCGAATCGACATGAGTGAATATCAGGAGAAGTTTAGCGCAACAAGATTAATAGGAGCTCCTCCTGGATATGTTGGATATGATGAAGGTGGACAACTTACAGAGGCTATTCGTCGTAAACCTTATTCAGTTGTATTATTCGATGAAATCGAAAAGGCGCATCCTGATGTGTTCAATATTTTGCTGCAAGTACTAGATGATGGCCGACTTACCGATAATAAGGGTAGGGTGGTGAACTTTAAAAATACAATCATCATTATGACTTCAAATATGGGATCGTCACAAATACGAGAGAACTTTGAGAACATTAATGATCAGAATCGAGATGAAATAATTGAAGATACTAAGAATATGGTGATGAATATGCTCAAATCGAATATTCGACCTGAATTTCTTAATCGTATTGATGATATTATTATGTTTGCTCCATTGAATCAAGATGAGATCAATCAGATAGTTCGATTACAACTTGATAATCTTAAGAGGATGTTATCTCAGAATGAAATTGAACTTAATTATACTGACGAAGCAGTCAAAAGCATCGGAGAAGCTGGTTTCGATCCTGAATTTGGAGCACGACCGGTTAAAAGGGTCATTCAACGTAAGGTGTTGAACCAATTATCAAAAGATATTTTAGGTAATAATGTGGATAAAACAAAACCTATAATAATAGATGCAATTGATGATATAATATTCTTTAAGAATTAAGGTTTAACCATTATAAATATTGAGCGGTAACAATCAGGTTACCGCTTTTTTTATTTATCATTAACGCTTCCAAAAATTAGGTACGAATAGAGATAAAACTGTAAATAGCTCCAAGCGTCCTACTAACATCAGAAAACTCATATAATACTTTGCAAAAGAACTTACTTCTGCAAAATTTCCTGCTGGTCCATGTTCTCCCAAACCGGGACCTACATTCCCTAAACTGGCTATTGCAGCTCCTACAGCTTCGCTAAAAGACATACCTGATAGACTTAATACAACAAAACTTATCCCTGTAAGTGAAGTGTATAGAAACATGAATGCTAATACTTTTGAAACAACAGATTGTTGAACAACCTTACCATTCATTTTTACCATGAGTAGGGCATTTGGATGGACTTGTTTTCTGAATTCGACTAAACTGTTTTTTACCATTACCACTAGTCTTGATATCTTCATTCCTCCTGAAGTGGAACCTTCGCAAGCACAGAATATCATTAATGATAAAAATACAAACCAGTAAACATGACCCCATGTGAGATAATCAAAAGTGGCATAACCGGTAGTTGTAATGATAGAAATAACTTGAAACAGAACTGTTCTTATGGTATACTCAATATTTTGCATCTGACCATTTAACAATAGACTGGAAGCAATAATAACCGAATAAATCAATATGATTAGACAGTACCATTTAAATTCTTCATCTTTAAATACTTTGATTGACCTTTTTCTAAAGAATGTATAAATGAGAAAGAAGTTTGTGCCACCTAAAAACATCATAATCATCAATACATATTCTGTAAAAGCTGAATTGTAATAAGCTATACTCGATTGTTTAGTGGAAAAACCGCCGCATGAAATTCCGGAAAGAGTGTGACAAGCTGCATCAAATGCATCCATTGGACCTGCCCAAAGCAACAGAAAACCTATGATTGTTAAAATGGAATAGATAAGCAAAATGTTTTTTGCCATATCTTTAATTCGCGGTGTTATTTGATTCTGCATGATTCCTGTAACTTCTGCATCAAATAATTCTACTGCACTACCACCGAAAAGCGGCATGAAACCCATTACAAAAACAATAATCCCTACACCACCAATCCATTGGGTGAAACTTCTCCAAAAATGCAAACATTTGGGGAATGCTTCTACATTTATTAGAGTTGAACCTCCTGTTGTGGTAAATCCGGCCATACTCTCGAAAAAAGCATTATCGAACGAAGGGATTGCATCGCTTAAAATATAAGGTAATGTTCCCAACAGTGCCATCATTGTCCAACCTAAAGTCACTGCCAAATAACCTTCACGTTTAGTGATATCTTGTCTACCTTTTATAACCTTTGATAGCAAGAGCAGTAATAATCCTAACAAAGAGGTAATAACTACCGAGATATAAACACCTTTAGTAGCAGGTTCATTATAATATTCCCCAATAAATGTTGAAAATAACATAAAAATAGATTCAACTATAAGTAAAAAACCAATAATCTTGACAACAAATGAAAGATTAAAATTCTTCATGTTTACTACTATTCTGTTTTCAGGGAAATAATTATAATATCAATTGAATAATTTTTCAATACTTTTTAAAGTGTTGTTTAGAAAAATAACTACTACTTTGTCATATGCTTCAATTTGTGTTTCTCCTTCAACCAATATTGGAACATCATTACGGATTAAAGCACCAAAAGTTATGTTAGGTGGCAGGTTTAGATTCTTAATAAGTTTTTTTGTTACTAACGAATTAGGCTTAGCAACTACCTCACCTACATTTGCGTTAGCAAAATTAAGATTCTTTATGTTACTTGCATCAGCTTTTAGCAATAACTCATATATTTTACTTGCAGCAATCATCTTTTTATTGATAACTGCTCCAATATCTAGCTTTTCAGCCATAGAAATATAATCGTTATTTTCTACTTCAGCAATTGTTTTTTTAACACCATATTGTTTGGCAGCAAGACATGCTAAAACATTCGCTTCTGAATTACCGGTAAGAGCTAAAAAAGCATCCATATCTTTAATGCCCTCGCTTTGTAACAATTCTCCATCTCTGCCATCTCCTATAAAAATAGTTACGTTAGATGGTACCTTTTCAAATAATAATTCAGCTCTCTCTCTACTTTGTTCTATGATTTTAATATTCATGCTTTTAGGTAGAAATTGAACAGTTCTTAATGCGATCCTGCTACCACCCATAATCATAATATTTTTAGCTTCAAAAGACACTTTCCCAAATATCTCAGGTAATTTATCAAGATGAGTATGTAGTGTTATAAAATAAACCAAATCGTTATGTAGAATCTTGTCGTTACCTTTAGGAATCAAAGTGAAATTATCACGTTTTATTGCAACCAAGTGAAATAATTTGTTTGATTGCGGGATTTCATATAAATGCTTATTCGCTATAGGAGCATTATTTCTGACTTTTGCTCCTGAAAGGATTACAGCGCCATTTGCTAGTTCCCACCAAACGCGTGTCCATGGCTTTTTTAGAGCAAGAGCGATTTCCTTTGCCGCAACCATCTCCGGATAGATCATTGAATGTATTCCTAAACTTTCGAAAAACTCTTTATTCTTTGGTAAAAGATACTCATAATTATCTATTCGTGCTAATGTTTTTTTTGCACCTAACTTATTAGCAAGCATGCATGCAGTGATGTTTTGTGATTCTTCTGGCGTTACAGCAATAAATAAATCAGCCTTGTTTATGTTTGCATTTTCTAAATCCTTCAGTGAAGTACATCTGCCCTCAATAGTAAGCAATTCTGTATTCTCTCGAAGTGAGCTAAAACGGTCTTTGTCGGCATCCATCAATGTGATGTCGTGTTGTTCCTGTCCTAATAATCGGGCAAGATGCGTTCCTACAGCTCCAGCTCCGGCAATTATTATCTTCATTTAATGATTATTGATAACAAACTATTTGGGTATAGTTTTATCTCTTGAAATAAATTGAGGAAGTTTAAATTCTTTTTTCTTTTTCTTATGAATCTGAACTACTGAATCTAAAATTCCCTCATAATCCAATTTACACAAATTTAGAAGTTCATTCATTGAGCCATGAGTAACAAATTCATCAGGCAGACCCAAGCGATGTACAGAAATATTGTCATATCCATTATCTGAAAAATATTCCAAAACAGCACTACCTAAACCTCCTGTTATAACACCGTTTTCAAGCGTAATAACATGTTTAAAGTTCTCTGCCACTTCTTTTAAAATATCTTTGTCAATTGGTTTTAGAAAAATCATGTCATAATGAGCAACACTTATTCCTAACTCTTCTGCTTTAGCTATTGCTTTTGATGCTTCATTACCAATCGTTCCTAAAGATAATAGTGCTATTTCATTTCCATCCTTAAGCTTTCTTCCTTTGCCAATTTTTATATTCTCCATTTTGTTTTGCCAATTACTAAGCTCACCTCGACCACGAGGGTAACGAATAACAAATGGAGCATCATTCCCATATACTGCTGTATACATTAAATTTCGCAGATCATGTTCATTTAAAGGCGCTGAAATAACAAGGTTTGGAATGGGACGGAAGTATGATAAGTCGAAAACACCATGATGAGTTGCCCCATCTTCGCCAACTAAGCCGGCTCGGTCAAGACAAAAAATCACTTTTAAATTCTGTAATGCTACATCATGAATAACTTCATCAAAAGCTCTTTGCATAAATGAAGAATAGATATTGCAAAAAGGTATCAATCCTTCTTTTGCCATTCCGGCAGAAAATGTGACTGCATGTCCCTCAGCAATTCCTACATCAAAAGCTCTTTCTGGATATTTATTCATTAAAAAAGACATGGAACAACCGCTAGGCATAGCAGGAGTAATGCCTACAATTTTATCGTTATTGTCAGCCAATTCAACCAATGTCTTACCAAAAACATCTTGATAAAGCTGAGTAATAATATTTCTTTTTAATGCTAATCGCTCTCCTGTTTCTTTATTGAAAAGTCCGGGCGCATGCCAAATGGTAGCAGCTTTTTCAGCTGGTTTATATCCTTTCCCTTTTATTGTTTTTATGTGAAGGAGTCTAGGACCCTTCATATCCTTAATATTATTCAGTACACGAATAAGTTCAGGAAGATTGTGTCCATCAACTGGACCAAAATAACGAATGTTGAATCCTTCAAACATGTTTTGCTGTTTTGTCAACAACGATTTCATGCTGTTGTTAAAACGAAGCACTGAGTTTTTCTGATTTTCGTCAATCAGTTTGCTTTGTTTGAATTTGTTATAAACTTCATTCCGAAGTTTGTTGTATTTTGCAGAAGTTGTTAGTTTAACTAGATAATTCTGAAGCCCACCAACATTATTGTCAATAGACATGTCATTGTCATTTAGTATAATCAGCAGATTGTTGGGTTGTGAACATGCATTATTCAAACCTTCAAAAGCCAATCCACCAGTCATAGCGCCATCACCTATGACAGCAATAACATGTCTGTCGTTTTCTTTTTTTAAATTAGCTGCCACGGCTATTCCTAATGCAGCTGAAATTGAAGTTGAAGCATGACCGGCGCCAAAACTATCATATTCACTTTCATTTGGATTAGTAAACCCCGATATTCCACCTAGTTTTCTATTAGTATGAAATACATCGCGTCTGCCTGTTAATATTTTGTGGCTATATGCTTGATGTCCAACATCCCAAACTATTCTATCATAGGGTGTGTTAAATAGATAATGAAGGGCGACAGTGAGCTCCACCGTGCCTAAACTAGAGGCAAAGTGTCCTGGATTATGTGACAACTGATCGATTATGAATTCTCTAAGATCAGAGCAAACATTAACCAATTCATCAATTGTCAGACCTTTCAAGTCAGTCGGACTATTAATTTTTTGTAGTAATTTCATTTATCATCTATTCTTATACATATTAATGAATTGTATAAGAATTATTTAATTAGTTTGCCATATCCGATAGAAACTTAATTCGTGTTAATCGGATTTCAGTTTCATCATAATCAGGAAGCTCTTTTAATGCTAAATTCAAGTCATCAGTCTCAGCTTCTTGAAAATAGTCATAGATATCTTGCAGTGAGTCAGCATCCATTACCTCATTCAGGAAATAGTCGATATTGATTTTTGTGCCTGCATAAACGATAGCTTCAACTTCGTCTAACATTTCATTAAAGTCGATGCCTTTTGATTCAGCCAAATCATCCAATGCTACTTTTCTGTCAATCGCCTGAACAATAGATACTTTTAATTTAGATTTATTTGCAACAGTTTTAACGCGAAGGTCTTCTGGACGAATTATTTCATTCTCTTCAACATATTTTTTTATAACGTCAACAAATTCTTGTCCGTAACGTTTAGCTTTTCCAGCACCTACGCCGGGAATATTTTGTAACTCTTCCAACGTAATGGGATAAGAAGTTGCCATTGCATCAAGTGACGCAGGTTGAAAAATTACATAAGGAGGTACATTCAGTTTCTTGGATAATTTTTTACGCAAATCTTTCATGATTGCATAAAGTACAGTATCAGCGGCTCCTCCGCTTCCACCTCCGGAATTCATCATGTCTGCCTCTTCTGCATCAAGACCTTCAACATCTTCTATATCTTCTTCATCTTCTTTTGTGATCTTAAAAGAAACAGGATTCTTCAAAAAATCTTTACCTTTTTTAGTGATTTTCAGAATGCCATAATTTTCTATATCTTTCTTTAAATAGTTTTCCAAAAGAGCTGTTCGTATAACAACTTCCCAAACTCGATCATCTTCATCTGAACCCGATCCGAATTCTTCTAGTTCAGTATGTCCGAAAGCTTCTATTTCAGATGTCTCTTTTCCGACCAGGAAATTAACGATGTAGTCAGTCTTTTGTTTCTCTTTAAGCGCATTTATCGCTTCTATTACTGTTATAAGTAATTCTTTTGCTTCCACTTTAATTTTTGGATTTAAACAATTATCACAATTTCCACAGTTGGGTTCGTTATAATCTTCGCCAAAGTAATGTAATAACACTTTTCTTCGACAAAGAGATGTATCTGCATAAGCAGTAGTTTCTATTAGTAGTTGCTTGCCAATTTCTTGCTCCGAAACTGGTTTACCCTGCATAAAACGTTCAAGTTTCTGAATATCTTTGTGAGAATAAAAGCAAATACATTTGCCCTCTCCTCCATCTCTACCGGCTCTACCGGTTTCCTGATAATAACCTTCTAGACTCTTAGGTATGTCATAATGAATTACATACCTGACATCAGGTTTATCAATACCCATACCAAAGGCGATTGTGGCAACAATCACATCAGCTTTTTCCATCAGAAATGCATCCTGATTGGCTGTACGTTCAATCGCATCCATGCCGGCGTGATAGGGCAGAGCTCGAATATCGTTTGCTTGAAGAATTTCTGCAAAATCATTTACTTTTCTACGACTCAAGCAATAAACAATACCCGATTTACCTTCCTGCGAAAGTATATATTTAATGATCTCTTTATCAATGCTATCTGTTTTGGACCTTACTTCATAAAAAAGATTTGGCCTGTTGAATGATGATTTAAACACATTTGCATTAGTCATACCTAAGTTTTTCTGAATATCGTGTTGCACTTTTGGAGTTGCTGTCGCTGTAAGTGCAATGATTGGTTGACTTCCAATTTGAGAGATAATTGGACGGATTCTACGATATTCCGGCCTAAAGTCATGCCCCCATTCAGAAATACAATGTGCTTCGTCTACTGCGTAAAAAGAAATGGTCACACTCCTCAAAAATTCAATGTTTTCTAACTTAGTGAGAGATTCAGGGGCGACATATAATAACTTTGTTTTTTCTGATATCACATCTCTCTTTACATTTTCAATTTCTTGTTTATTGAGTGACGAATTCAGAAAATGTGCAATGCCATCATCTTCACTAAAATTACGCATCGCATCTACCTGATTTTTCATCAAAGCAATAAGAGGAGAAATTACAATTGCGGTTCCCTTCATCATAAGAGCTGGCAATTGGTAACATAGTGATTTTCCACCACCGGTAGGCATTAAAACAAAAGTATCTTTTCCGGACATAATACTTTTTATAATGGCTTCTTGATTGCCTTTAAAAGTACCAAATCCGAAATATTCCTTTAACTTTTCGTGAAGATTCTCTCGTTTTTCCATAAGAATGATAATGCCTTTTCAAAAATATATGTTCACATTTGAACATCAACAAATATAGAGACTATTTTTTTAAACTTAAAACAAAAAACATGTTTTGTAAACGACTAAGTTAATCGTTATTTATTATTCTGCAAAAAATTTATTATATAATAATTCTTTCTTTCATTTAATTGCAACATAAAATTATTCCCGCTCCGTAAAGGAACAGGAATAAATAGCTCTTTTATTTGAAAAATAGTTCAGAATTATGCAACTTGAAGATTCAGTAGATTTGATTTTTCAAGATGCTCTTGTGCATATTTTTTTGTGACATTTAGCTTCTTTTTTTCATCTTCAGAAGGAAGATGAAACATTGCATCTATCATAATAGCCTCTACAATAGACCTTAGTCCGCGTGCACCAATTTTATACTCAATAGCTTTATCTACAATATATTCAAATACATCACTGTCAAAAGTGAGTTCGATACCATCCATGTCAAACAATTTTACATATTGTTTGACAATAGAATTCTTGGGTTCAACTAAAATACGTAATAAAGCAGGTTTGTCCAATGGATCAAGATATGTAAGGATCGGTAATCGACCAATTATCTCAGGGATAAGGCCAAACGATTTTAAATCCATTGGAGTAACATATTTCATTAAATTATTTCTATCTATTTCTGCAGATTTTCTTCCGGCAGCATAACCAACAACTCTTGTATTCAATCGTTGAGCAATTTTGCGTTCAATTCCGTCAAAAGCTCCACCACAAACAAAAAGAATGTTTTTTGTGTTAACCTCAATCATACGTTGTTCGGGATGTTTTCTTCCTCCTTGAGGTGGTACGTTTACAACTGATCCCTCAAGCAATTTTAATAATCCTTGTTGTACACCTTCACCACTAACATCACGGGTAATTGATGGATTATCACTTTTACGAGCAATTTTGTCTATTTCGTCAATAAACACAATGCCTCGTTCAGCAGCAGCAACATCGTAGTCGGCTACTTGCAACAGCCTACTTAGGATACTTTCAATATCTTCTCCTACATAACCGGCTTCTGTCAAAACTGTCGCATCAACAATCGTGAAAGGAACTCTCAATAATTTCGCAATCGTTTTTGCAAGGAGGGTTTTTCCTGTACCTGTAGGACCTACCATAATAATATTGGATTTTTCAATCTCAACATCATCCTTCATGGTTTTTTGCAGAATTCTTTTATAATGGTTATAAACAGAAACTGACAAGTAACGCTTGGCGCTATCCTGACCAATAACATACTGATCTAAAAAATCTTTAATTTCTTTTGGCTTTGGAAGTGAGGCCATAGAAAAGTTTAATTTGGATTTTTTGGAACTCTTAAATGCTTCATCCACAATGCCATGTGCTTGCTCTACACAAACATCACAAATGAAACCGGATGTCCCGGAGATAAGTACGTTTACTTCATTCTCATCTCTTCCACAAAAACTGCAATGGTTCTCGCCCGTTGTTTTTTTTGCCATTATTATAGTTTAAAAAATAAAATCACAAAAGGACTTTTATAGCCCTTTTGTGAAAAGATTAATATTATTTTCTTACAAGAATTTCATCTACCATTCCGTAGGCTTTTGCTTCTTCTGAATTCATCCAGTAATCTCTGTCTGAATCAATGTTCACCTTTTCTATTGGTTGCCCTGAGTGTTTGGATATAATAGTGTAAAGTTCTTGTTTTACCCTTAAGATTTCCTTTGCGGTGATTTCAATATCAGCAGCCTGACCTTGAACGCCACCCATAGGTTGATGAATCATAACTCGAGAATGTGTTAATGCAAATCTTTTTTTCTCAGTTCCTGCAACAAGTAGAACTGCGGCCATTGAAGCAGCCATTCCTGTACAAATTGTAGAAACATCGCTCGATATAAATTGCATTGTATCATAAATTCCATAACCGGCATAAACTGAACCACCTGGTGAATTGATATAAATAGAGATATCTTTTCCTGGATCTGAAGAATCTAAATATAAGAGTTGAGCCTGAATTACGTTCGCGGTATAATCATCAATTTGAGTACCCAAAAAAATGATCCTATCCATCATCAAACGTGAAAAGACATCCATCTGTGCAACATTCAATTTACGCTCTTCTATAATTGTAGGTGATATATATCCATAATCGTTAGTTATTTTTGAATAACTATCCAATCTGGAACCATTCATCCCTAAATGCTTTACGGCATATTTTCTGAAATCGTTTTCCATTCTTTTTTTAATTGTAAATTAATAATCCTGTGAAATGTATATTCTTTATTAATTGCAAAAAAAATGCCATATTATTAAAGAAGCCATAAATAATAAAGGTTTTAACCTTTATTGTACACAAACAACTTAATTTTCAATCTCGTGTTCGTGTTCGTCGTCATTTTCATGATCGTGAGCGGATTCATCCAATAGTTTGTTGAAATCTTTTGACATGATTTCAATTTCATTTATTGTGATGTTTTGCTTCAACCATTCACCAACTTTATCTTCTAAAGCACGCTCATATAAATTACGAACGGTCTCTTCTTTTCCTAATAGTGATTGAACATAGTTCTGAAGAACATCGGCTGGTAAGTTTGTCATTCCATACTGGGCAAATTGAGATTTTGCAACTTCAGCAGCTAATGCTTCAACATCGCTTACCTCAACTTTTAAATCGTTCTTTTCAGCAAGTTGTTCTTTAGAAATATGAAATTTAAGATCGTCAAGAATATTTGGAAAATCGGTCTCCAAACTTTCTTCATTATCTTTATATTTATCGTTCGAATTGATCAACCAACGTTTTAAGAATGTAACTGGAAATTCAACAGATTCCATTTTCTTTAGAAACAATTCGCGGGCTTCTTTCATGAAAAGATTGTTAGAAGCGGGCTTGAACTGATTGTTAAGTAATTCTTCAATTTTGGTCTTGAATTCATCTTCGTTAGAAACCACATTCTCACCAAGAACTTTGTCAAATAATTCTTGATTTATTTCGGCTTCTTCGTAACGAGTGATTTCCTTAATCTCAAATTGGAAATCTGAATTTATATCGGTTACTTTCTCTTTTGTGGTCTGTAATAATGATGCCAGCTCTGCTTCATTGTTATCATAAGCTGTTCTGGGATTGAAAACAATTACATCATTTGCGTTTGAACCAACAAATTTGTTCTTTGTGTCTTCATCTTTTAAATATGATGGCATCAAAATCGCGTTGTCAATAACAAGACCTTCAACTTTTGACTCACCGTTTTCTAACTCTGTTAAAGTTCCCTTTAAAAGGTCGGTGTCTTTAGCAGACTCGTCTACTTTAGTATATTTGCCGTAATTTTGCTTGTAGGCATCCAACTGTTGTTGTAATAATTCTTCTTCGAGTTTTACATTATTATAGGATAATGTATCATTTTTATCTAAAACAATTTCAAATTCAGGAGTCAATGCAATGTCAAAGTTGAACTCAAATTCCTCATCAATATCAAAATCAATAGCTTTTGAGTTTTCTGAAAGAAGAGGTTCTCCTAATATTTTTAGATTATTATCCTGAATATATTTGAATAGCTCGTCGCTGGCTAGTTTGTTAATTTCTTCAATTATAACAACTTTACCATACATTTTGCGAATCAGATTTTTAGGTGTTTTACCTGGTCGAAAACCTGGAATATTTGCTTTTTGGCGATACTGACTCAGTGATTTCTCCACTTTATCTTGATAATCAGACTTTTCTATAGCCACAGTGATAACACTGTTAACATTGTCTTGTTTGTTGAGAGTTACATTCATTTGGAACGTCGTTTTTTTGTTTTATTTAATAATAATCACCATTTAATTATGCTTGACTTTGAAAATCAGTCGTTTTCGAAATTATTTAGTGAGTTTAAATTGGAGTGCAAAAATAAGCTTTATCTCTTAATCTGCAAAAAATATTTTGTATCAAGCTTTTAAAACTTAAGTGCTCTCAATAACTTTTATATATCTTTGTATATCAAAAAACAGACAATGAAACAATTTTTATCAAATACAGGAAATGGAATGAAGATTTTTTATCTTCTTTTATTTTCATTTATGGGATTGCTCGTAGCAATTTCTTTCATAGCAATTTTTGGCTCAATATTTGGACTGAATAGTGTAACAGATGTTTGGTATATTCGAATTAGCTCAATTCTTCAAGAGGTTTTTGTGTTTTTACTTCCTGCGTACCTACTTGCAATATTAAATGATTCAAAACCTCATAAATTTATGGAATTACATGGGGGAAATAAACTTGCTTCCGGAATAATTTTAGGTGTGGTTATCTTTTGTTTGGCTTATCCGTTTATATCGTATGTAACTCAATGGAATATGCAAATTGAGTTCCCTGAAGCTTTAAGAGATGTTGAAACATGGATGCGACAAATGGAAGATGCTGCAAAACAGACTACTGACCAACTATTGTCTGGAAAAAACTTGGGAAATTTTACAATGAATATTTTGCTGGTGGCGGGGCTGGCTGCATTTTCTGAAGAGATATTTTTTAGGGGTGCTCTGCAAACGCTTCTCAATAAAGCTTTTAAAAATGGACATGCCGCCGTTTGGGTGTCGGCAATTATTTTCAGTAGCATACATTTTCAGTTCTATGGATTTTTTGCACGCTTAATAATGGGGGCAATTCTTGGATATTTATTTCTCTATTCCAAGAACTTATGGATACCTATAGTTGTTCATTTTTTTAATAACGCAATGGTAATTGTTTCAAACCAGTTCTGGGGAGAAAGTGAGTGGGCTGCGGAGGTCGACTCAAAGTTGGCAAACATTCCTCTTGCTGTTATTAGTTTAATTATCACAATATTGACATTTATATATTTTAAAAAACAACAATTCGCTACAATAAAAAAAATATGATTCAGGTTCAAGATACAATAATTTCAGACGATATATTTGAAGAGTGTTTTATATGCGATCTTTGCAAATGTAAAGGTCAATGCTGCGTTGATGGAGAATCGGGTGCGCCTCTTTTACAGGAGGAATTTGAACAAATTCAACACATTTTACCACAAATTTGGGACGACCTCTCGGATAAAGCTAAAGAAATTATTGAAAAACAGGGTATTGCTTATACTGATTATGATGGCGAATTGGTGACGTCAATTATTAATGGCGAAGAATGTGTGTTTACTTTTTTTGACTCTGACGGTGTTTGTAAGTGTGCTATAGATAATGCTTATCGCGATGGGAAAATAGATGTGCAAAAACCAGTTTCTTGTCATTTGTATCCTATTCGTATAAATCAATATAAAGATTATGCTGCTGTCAATTATCACAGATGGTCAGTTTGTAATCCGGCTGTGAAGTTAGGAAAAAAAGAGGGGGTCAAAATATATCAATTTTTAAAAGAACCTCTCATTAGAAGATTCGGAAAAGAATGGTACGACGAGGTATGTGAAGTGGCTCAATATTTGAAGAATAAAGAGTGAACGTTTTCTTATTTTATAACTTTGTATCGTCCTGATTTTTGTTTA
>DHSL01000069.1:0-926 GCA_002411345.1 Bacteroidales bacterium UBA5287
CCGCTATAATTTAGCGGGTTTATTGTTTTAAATATTATCGTTTCTGCTTGTTAATATGATATGTTATACATACTTTTGTACCGTATTTGTATCGTGTTCCAAAAAACAACTCAAAAAATAAATATGTTGACCTAAGTGGTATATAATGGAACACTATGAAACACTATGAAACATGATGAAACAAAAACAGAGATAAATTATGAGCTCAAAATTAGAAGTTCAGAAAAAATGTGAATGGTGCAATAAAATATTTATAGCAAAAACCATGACTACTCGTTATTGCTCTCATAGATGTAATTCTCAGTCTTATAAACACTCTAAAAGAGAAGAACGGAAGAGGAAATTTAAAGTTTCAGCAATAGATTATAAGACCATGCAGGAAATCGAACAAAAAGCTGAAAAATATGAAGAAATTAAGAATAAGGACTATCTTACGGTTTCTGAAACTGCTGTTCTTTTAAGTGTTGGGCGAACTACTATTTATCGTTATTTACATAAAGGTCTGTTGCTGGCATTTCAAACTAAAGGTAAAACTTTTATTCGTCGTAAGGATATAGATGCATTATTTGAAAACCCAGAACCATATAAAGCTCGTCCTTTAAATAATAGTAAACCTATATCAGATTTATATACGGTTTCAGAAATAAAAGGCAAGTTTAACGTTACGGATTCTTGGATATTTAAAATTGCAAAAGAGAATAACATCCCTAAAACATTGATAAGAGGAAAATCTCATTTTAGTAAAAAGCATATAGAACGTTATTTTGAAAGTAAGGTTGATAAACTAGTACATGAAATCGATAGCTGGTATAGTGTAAAAGATATTCAGGAAAAGTATAATCTTACAAAAGCTGCAATTTATTCTTTTGTTTCTGAAAACAATATTCCTCGTAAAAAAATTGGACGTAATGTGTTTTACTCGAAAA
>DHSL01000069.1:1115-1373 GCA_002411345.1 Bacteroidales bacterium UBA5287
GCAATGCAAAAATATAATCTAACTCGTGATGCGCTTTATCATTACATTAAATATCACAAAGTAACAAAAATAAAGGAGGGAAGATATATAAAGATTTCAAAACCCGAATTAGATAAATTATTTGAAAAATCAATTGATTATGGCACGAATTCCTAAAGTTACATTGAGAAAACGAGCAGTGGCAAATGGTAAAGAGAGTCTCTATTTGGACTTTTATCCACCCATTCGAGACCCTTTTTCTATGCGAATGACTCGTAG
>DHSL01000069.1:1515-2635 GCA_002411345.1 Bacteroidales bacterium UBA5287
ATCTATATTTATGCAAAACCAAAAAATGAAACGGAACGCGAATTCAATCAAGATATGTGGATGAAAGCAGAAGTCATTCGAGGATTGAGAGCACAATCGATTATTAATGAGGAGTATGATTTTCTGGATAAAAGTAAGAAGCAAGCCGATTTTCTGGCTTATTTTAAAGAAGTTGCTCAAAAGAAAGACCAAAAGTGGATGAAAGTCTATCTTCATTTCAGTAATTTTGTCAAAGGGAAATGCACTTTTGGTGAGGTAAATGTGGATTTGTGTAATAAATTCCGGAACTATTTATTGGATGCAAAACAACTGAAACGCCCTAAAATGAAGATTTCCCAAAATTCTGCAGCAGGCTATTTTTCTACTTTTAGGGCATTGCTGAAAATTGCATATAAGGATAAAATGTTTCGTGAAAACTTAAATGATTATTTAGAAAGCATTGAGCTTACGGATGTGAAAAAGGAATACCTCACACTGGATGAATTGAAAAAACTGGCAAATACGCCTTGCGATATTCCGGTTCTCAAATCGGCATCCTTATTTTCCTGCCTTACCGGATTACGGATTAGCGATATTCTTAACTTACATTGGCGGGATATTCTTCCGGCTTCCGAGGGCGGTTATTGTATGCGGATACGTACTGAAAAGACCGAAACCGAAACTACTTTACCGATTAGCGACGAAGCTTTGGAGCTTTGTGGCGAGCGACAGGATGGAAAAGTTTTTGAGGGATTGCGTAGGTCAATGATTTATGAACCGCTGAGAAAGTGGGTGGCAAGCGCAGGAATTACTAAGCATATTACCTATCATTGCTTCCGGCACACTTTCGCAACCTTACAAATAGCACTGGGTACGGATATTTACACCGTAAGTAAAATGCTGACCCATAAAAACGTCTCAACCACACAGATTTACGCTGATTTGGTGAATGAAAAAAAACGGGCGTCTGCAAATAAAATCAGTTTAAAATAAACCCTATGAAATCGAATTATTTTGAACATGTCGTAGTTTACCTGTCTGTTTTGGTAGTTTGCGTGCTTATCGGAGCGGGGGTAAGATTGGGTGTCATTGGCGCAGGTGTAGATGAATTTACGGCGAACACCGTATTTTGGGTAGTCAC
>DHSL01000044.1 GCA_002411345.1 Bacteroidales bacterium UBA5287
TGTCCTTTTGGAACAGCCCCTTCTTATTTTTAAGAATTTGACATTCTGGAAATTTAATATTTAGTATGCCCTTGCGAATATAACTCTTTGAGCCGATGGCTTTCCTGTAACCATACATTTCCCGGGAGTTTTATCACCTTCAAATGGGATACAACGAACTGTAGCTTTAGTATCTTCTTTGATTTTTGCTTCAGTTTCTGCTGTTCCATCCCAATGACAAAGTAAGAAACCACCTTTCTCGATTTCAATTTTGAATTCATCATACGAATTAACTTCACGAATTTGAGATGTTCGATAGTCAAATGCTTTCTTATAAATATTCTTTTGAATTTCATCAAGAAGATCTTTTATATAGATTTCAACCTGATCACATGAAACAGTTTCTTTAGTCAAAGTATCACGACGTGCTACCTCAATAGTGTTGTTTTCTAAATCGCGACTACCGATTGCCAAACGAACTGGAACTCCTTTAAGTTCGTACTCGGAAAATTTCCAGCCGGGTTTCTTATTGTCAGCATTATCATATTTAACGCTTACGCTTAATGCTTTTAATTTTTCAACAATTCCTGCAACCTTTTCGTTGATTTGTTGAAGTTGCTCATTGTTTTTATAAATTGGAACAATAACTACTTGATAAGGAGCTAATTTTGGAGGCAATACCAAACCATTATCATCAGAGTGAGTCATAATAAGTGCACCAATTAAGCGAGTAGAAACACCCCATGAAGTAGCCCAAACATAATCTCGATTTCCGTTTTGGTCTGTAAATTGAACATCAAAAGCTTTCGCGAAATTTTGTCCCAAATAGTGAGAGGTTCCTGATTGCAAGGCTTTTCCATCCTGCATAAGAGCTTCAATAGTGTAAGTGTCAATTGCGCCGGCAAAGCGCTCAGATTCAGATTTTACTCCCTTAATTACAGGCATTGCCATATAATCTTCGGCAAAACGTGCGTATACTTCAATCATTTTTTCTGCTTCAGCAACTGCTTCTTCAGAAGTAGCGTGAGCAGTATGACCTTCTTGCCATAAAAACTCCGTAGTACGCAAGAACAAACGAGTACGCATTTCCCAACGAACCACATTTGCCCACTGATTTACCAAGATTGGAAGATCGCGATACGATTGAATCCAATTTTTATATGTACTCCAAATAATTGTTTCTGAAGTAGGACGAACAACTAATTCTTCTTCCAGTTTAGCTTCCGGATCAACAATCACACCACTGCCGTCTTCTGCATTTTTTAGTCGGTAATGCGTAACGACAGCACATTCTTTTGCGAAACCTTCAACGTGATCTGCTTCGCGACTTAAAAATGATTTTGGTATAAATAAAGGAAAATATGCATTTACATGACCAGTTTCTTTAAACATGTCGTCTAATTGACGTTGCATTTTTTCCCAAATTGCAAATCCGTATGGTTTAATTACCATACAACCACGTACTGCTGAATTTTCAGCTAAATCAGCTTTGATAACCAGATCTTGATACCATTGAGAATAATCCTTACTGCGGGACGTGAGTTCTTTAAGTTCCTTTGCCATTTTATTTTGTAATTGTTTTTATCTTTAAAGTTTGCAAAGATACAAAAGATGAAGAAGAAAAGAGCACTTAACCTGCTTGAAATTTTGTACTTTTGCACCTTCAAAATAATGTTTAAGATATGGCAAATAAAACTTCTTACCAATATAGAATTGGTATGCAAGATATAGATTTTAGAAAAGAAGTCTCTTTGACCTCATTAATCAGCTATGTATTGGATGCTGCTGGTAAGAATGCTGATGATAATGGATTCGGTTTACTCGATTTGCAAAAAGTGAATTTTACATGGGTGATTTCACGTTTTGTCATTGATATGATTCGTTTTCCTGACGAAAAAGAAGAACTCAACATCTCTACATGGGTGGAAAATGTAAGTACTGCTTTTACACAACGTAATTTTAATATTACTGACGAAAATAATGAAACAGTTGGTTATGCATCTTCCTCATGGGCAGTAATTAATATGAAATCAAGACAATCTATATTGCTTGATCAAGCGCCAGAACTGAAAAGGGTTATAGTTAATGTCCCAACTCCAATCGGAGCACCTATTAGAATCCCAAATGTAAGAGGACAGGTTGTTGATACATTTCGAGTAAAATACAGTGATTTAGATATAAATCGACATGCAAATACTCTCAATTATGTTAAATGGATTTCAGATTGCTTTTCTTTGGACTTTTATGATACTCATAGATTAAAACGTTTTGAAATTAATTTCCTTAAGGAATTACTATATGGTGATGAAGGTGAGATTCTTATGGAAATGAAAGCACCTGACGATTATTTTTTCCAGCTTGTAATAAAAGATAAAGGAGTTGTTTGTAGAGCAAGATTGGCATTTGTAAGTAATTAAAGTGTCTGTTTTCTTTTTATTATTATATGTCTTTTGAAATTGAAATCCGAGAAAAACATATTTATTATTAAACATGAATGTAAACACAATTGTTATTTGTACTTTAATTAACTGAATAAGAAAGTAAAAACTTGATTATAATTCAGAATTGTTATAAAATAGCACAAAATGATAACATTTAGCATTATCATTTGTCCGTTTGGTTGGAAACCTTTACTTTTGCGGAATCTAAAAATGAAAATATGACAACTGTTACTGAGAAAATCAAGATATTATGTGCTGATAAAAATATGTCTATTGAACAACTGGCAACTGGTGCCGGACTCACAATAGATCAAGTAAAAAGAATTTGCGAAAGTGATAAAATACCGTCATTGTCTTCACTTATAAAAATTGCTCGAGCGCTAGGAGTGCGATTGGGGACTTTTTTGGATGATAGTGAAGAAATGGGTCCTGTTGTCAATCGTGGCAACGATTCAAATCATCCAGTGACTTTTACAAGTCAACAAACTAACAACAATTCTCACATGGATTTTATTTCTTTGGCTGCCCGAAAAGCTGGTAGAAATATGGAGCCGTTTCTAATCAATATTCAATCAGCTAGTGGAAATGAGAGTTGTTCTTCACACGAAGGTGAGGAATTCCTTTTTGTGTTAGAAGGTTCTATTAAAGTAAAATATGGATCTGAATATTATCTTTTGAATTCTGGTGATAGTATTTATTATGACTCTATTGTTGATCATCTGGTAACTGTTAATGGAGATTCTACAGCAAAAATCATTGGCGTGGTCTATTCTCCAGCATAAATTATCTTTTTTTTAGTAATTATGATGAACATATCTGATATACAACTTTCCAACAAAACACTTGGAGACTGGCTTGAATATTGGGCGGAAGAAACACCTGATAAGGAATATATTGTATATTCCGACCGCAACTTGCGCTTTACGTGGAAGACTTTCAATAATAGAGTCGATAATATGGCTAAAGGCTTAATATCTATTGGCGTAACTCGAGGGAGTAACGTGGGTATTTGGGCTCAGAATGTACCTGATTGGTTGACTTTTCTGTATGCGACTGCAAAAATAGGAGCGGTTGCGGTTACGGTAAATACAAATTATCGATCTGAAGAATTGCAATATCTGATGAAGGATTCGGATATGCATACGCTCTGTATGACAGATGGAATTCCTGGTAGTAATTATACTGACATAATCAATGAACTTGTACCTGAGCTCAAAACAACACAGAGAGGAAAACTTAAATCCGTCCATTTCCCTGAACTAAAGAACGTTGTTTATATTGGTCAGGAGAAATATCGAGGTATGTATAATACTGCAGAAATTCTTTTGCTTGGGAAAAATGTTCCTGATGATGAGTTTAATAGACTTAGGTCGCTATCTAACTGTCAAGATGTTGTAAATATGCAATATACATCAGGAACTACCGGATTCCCTAAAGGAGTTATGCTCTCGCATCATAATATCGCTAACAACGGTTATTTAACGGGTGCTCATATGAAATTCTCGCCAGATGACAGATGTTGTATCTGTGTGCCTCTTTTTCATTGTTTCGGAGTGGTTTTGGCAACAATGTGCTGCTTAACTCACGGGAGTACTCAGGTTATGGTAGAAAGATTCGATCCGCTGTTGACTCTTGCTTCAGTTCATAAGGAGCGATGCTCTGTTTTACATGGAGTTCCTACTATGTTTATTGCCCAATTGAATCATCCAATGTTTGATATGTTCGACGTCAGTTCATTGCGTACCGGTATTATGGCAGGTTCACTTTGTCCTGAAGAACTGATGAAACAGGTTAATGAACAGATGTTTATGGATCTTACAAGTGTTTATGGTATGACAGAGACATCGCCGGGAATGACACAAAGTCGTGTCGATAATCCGTTCGAAGTACGTTGTTCTTCAGTGGGACGTGAATATGAATTCACCGAAGTAAAAGTGCTTGATCCTGAAACAGGTAAAGAATGTCCTCCCGGAGTAACTGGTGAAATGTGTTGTCGGGGTTATAATGTGATGAAGGGTTATTATAAAAATCCCATCGCAACAGCTCAGGTAATCGATGACAATGGTTTTATGCACTCAGGTGATCTGGGCGTCATGGATGAAAATGGAAACTATAGAATCACAGGGCGTATCAAAGATATCATAATTAGAGGTGGAGAAAATATTTCACCGAAAGAGGTTGAGGATTTTCTTTACAAAATGCCTGGAGTGAAAGATGTGCAGGTTGTTGCTGTGACTTCAAAACGATATGGTGAAGATGTTGGAGCTTTCATTATTCAAAAAGAAGGGTATGACTTGATATCTGAAGATGTTCGAGATTTTTGTAAAGGACATATCGCTAATTATAAAATACCACGTTATATCTTTTTTGTAAAGGAATTTCCAATGACGGGAAGTGGTAAGATACAGAAATATCGTTTGCGTGAAATGGCTTTGGAGTTATGTGAGAAAAATGGTATCGAAATTCGCTAGTGGAGAATATCGGACTCGAACCGATCACCTTTAGACTGCCAGTCTAACGCTCTAGCCAGATGAGCTAATCCCCCTTTTCGTAGAACAAAGATAGGGATTTTGTTTATATTTGCAAGCTAAACGTAACAAATTAATTCAAAATCTCAAGATGATTGTATACAACACTACTTTCCATGTCGAAAACGATGTGAAAGATGAATTTATAGAATATATGCTGCAGGAGTTTATTCCAGCTTCAACAAAAACTGGATTGTTGACTTATCCTCGATTGGCACGTGTGCATGGAAAGGATTCCGATGAAGGTGCATCATTTGCTATGGAATTTATTGTTTCGGATTTATTCGTATTAGAACGATGGAATCAAGAGGAAAGCGCTTTTGTTTTAAAACCTTTATTAGATAAATTTAAGCAAAAGATTGCAGGTTTCACTACTATTTTAGAAACCATAGATTATTAATAATGCAGAAAGAGCGAATTATAATGGGAATTGACCCGGGAACGCATGTTATGGGTTACGGTATTCTGCAAGTACTTGATAACAAGCCGCGTCTGATGGATTTGGGGGTTTATAGTCTAAATCGAACAGATGATCATTATATGCGTTTGGCAAAGATTTATGCATTTGTTATTGATTTGATAGATAAATATTTACCAGATGAATTGGCTATTGAAGCTCCGTTTTATGGTAAAAATGTGCAGAGTCTGCTCAAGCTGGGAAGGGCTCAGGGGGTGGCAATGGCTGCTGCAATATCACGAGATATTCCCATTTTTGAATACGCTCCATTAAAAATAAAGGTCGCAATTACAGGAAACGGTAGAGCGGCAAAAGAACAAGTAGCATACATGTTGCAGAAAATTCTTCATATACCAGTTGATGTGATGCCAAATCAATTAGATGCGACTGATGGACTGGCCGCTGCTCTATGTCATTTTTACCAAAGTGGTCTTGATACGGGCGATAATAAATACAAAAGCTGGAAAGACTTTGCGAACAAGAATCCCGATAAAATTACCAAATAAAGAAAATGCAATAAGTAACTTTTATAATTAATAAGTTGATGATAACTTTTTTTGATTTTAAAGAAAGTGACATACTTTAATTTCTTAACTTTGCGTTAATGAATAAACTAATACATCACATAGATTTTTTGTTACATAACCATTCCAGAGTGATTGTTCCTGGCTTTGGTACTTTTGTGTTGAATTATGTGCCGGCAAGCAATATAGGGATTTCAGAATATACTAAACCTGCTTACGAACTGTCGTTCAATGAGGAATTGAATGATAATGATAGTATATTGGTGGAATCGTATATGAAGTACGAAAATCTATTGTTGAGAGATGCTTTTGTTAAAATTGAGAATACAGTAGAAGATATCAAACAAAAACTAGAAAGAGAGAATTATTTAAAATTTGGGAAACTGGGTGGCTTTTCACTCAATGATGAGAATCTACTTGTATTTACACCTGGAAAATTTGTACATCCGGAGTTGTTCGGATTGAACGATGTGTGTTTAAAAACTATTCCACAAACGAATACAGAAACTGTTTCAGAAAAATCTCGTAAATCTCATAAAGGTGTTATTGGTAAAATTGTTGTTAGTGCAGCAGTTGCAGCTGCAGCTGCGTTGTTTATTCTTATTTCTGTTGATATGTTGCCACTTCAAAAACAAAGTGTAAACATATTATCTAACCATAAGCTTGAGAATTTATTCACTGGTAAATCAAATGATAAAAATCCAGCTAAAGCATCAACTACGGAAAACAAAACACCGGAAATAGTCGCACCGATAGCTGAAAAAATACCCGAAACTGTTGAATCGATAACTGCTAAAGAACGATTCTATGTGGTAACAGGGGTATATAAAGAAATAGAAAATGCTCAGAATTTACTTAATGCAATAAAGGCTGACGGATTTAATAATGCTGCAATCCTAAATAGAGGGGATAGGTTAGATGTGTATATCGAAGTTTTTAATACTCCCGACGAAGCAAATGAATTTACACAGAAAATACATAAAGAGTTTTCTGAATATAAAAGAGCCTGGGTACTAAAATACAAGAAATAAGTACTTATTAAGTGGAATACTACGGGTTAATTGCTTATTCCTTAAAGAGATAATTCTTTTAACACAGGAGGAAGCATTGGCTGTTGTTTTGCATTCCGAATGCGAGAAAGTTCAGTATCAATCAATTTATTGACATCTTTCCACTTTGAATCTCTTGTTTTAGAACTGGTTATTACCATGTGAAGTGTTGAAGGCCGCAGATCATATTTTTCAGCAACATAAATAATTGCTAAATCTGTGCTTTGGACCTCTGCTTTTACTTCTGAAATCTCACCTACCGCTTTTTCAATTTTCTCTACGTAAGATAACTTTACTGACATTATAAATATGTTTTATAAACCTTAAATTGCGAATATAGCACTTATATTTCATAAAACCAACTATTTAACCTTTTATAAGGATTGAATAAGGTCAGTAAAAACATATTGTTTTGTTCAAATGAATTTATAATTGTCAGTTTTTTTCGCTGTAAAGAAGTTCAGTATTTTTATTACCAAATTTACTGTAGTTCTCAATTAGAGTGAAAATAGTTTTTTTTTTTATGTGGTATTAGTTTTGATTGTTCAAACACCGGATATTATTTTCCAAATTGATTCAACTGCCAAATCACTATCATTTAAACAAGGAATAAATGTAAAGTCTTCTCCACCATCTTTCAAAAAAAGTTCCCTGGCCTCGATATTTATATCATAAAGTGTTTCCATATTGTCAATCAAAAAACCTGGGGCCATCACAGCTATCTTTTTCCAACCCATTCTGGGTAAGTCGCCAATTTCTTTGTTCAGATATGGCTTAATCCAATTATCACTTCGCTGAGAGGAATATAGAACTATTATTTTATTTGGAGCAATCTCCAATTGCTCAGCCAACAAATGATTTGTCTCTTTTAATTGATATACATAGTCAAACTCTTTACCTTTTTGTCGCGCTTCTTCTATCTGGTTTATGGGAAGACTATGGTAACAGAAGACTATTCTATCTAAATCTTTTTCTAAATATGGCTTTGCAAAGTCTGCCAACGCTTTAATATATGCTGGGTGCTTATAATAGGGCGAGACAATTTTTAACCTGAATGAGTGAGGGTATTTGTAAAAAATGCGACCAACCTCGTCAATTGCAGTCTGTGTCGTCGATTGGGCGTAATGTGGATACATCGGAAAAACAATAAGCTCATGCAAAAGAGGACACCGTTTTTCAAGCTTTTCTAATGCATCTGAAAAAGAGGGTTCCCCATATCGCATTGCTATCTCTACAGGAACATTTTTTTGTTTCTCAAGTTTGTCGGCCAAATTCTGTAAATAGTAGGTTATTGGAGAAAATGCAGGTACTTCTTTCCTCCAAATTAATTGGTACTTTTTCAACGACTTAGAAGCAGATAATGGAGCAATGATGTTTCGAGCCAACAAACTTGAGATCCATTCTGGCTTACCCATTACAAGTGGATCTGCCAGCATATCACCAATAAATTTCTGAACATCTGCTTTTTCGCATTTTGCAGGTGTTCCCACATTCATCAAAATAATTCCTCGCATTAAATCTCTCCTATATTTTATTCTATAAATGTTTCAAGCACCTTTGTATTCTCAGATGGGATTATTTCCACAGATGTTGTATCGGCAGGAATAAGTACGGTTTCTCCTTGTCGAATGGATATTACATTGCCTTTATTATCCTTAATCTCTGCTTTACCCATCATACAGATATAAATCACAAATGAATCTAAATTCTTGTAATCTAGCAAAATAGACTGGTTTAATTCTAATAAATTGGTCGTGAAATAAGGACAGGAAACAAGTGCGGTAGGCTCGTTGATTTTCTCTGAATAACTTGTTTTATATGTTTTGTGTACCGAATAATCTATAGCGTCTTTTGCAAGTTGGGTATGTAATTCCCTTGATTTGCCCTCTGAATCTTTACGATTATAATCGTAAATGCGATAGGTTATATCTGAAGTCTGCTGAATTTCTGCAATAAAACAACCGCCACCAATAGCATGAACGCGACCTGCTGGAAGGAAAAAAACATCACCACTTTTCACATTATATTGCATTAGAGAATCAGTAAATGTGCCGTTCTCTACCATAGCAACATAATCTTCGGGTGTGATTTTTTTTGAAAAACCTGAATATAATGATGCTTCAGGGGTGGCTTTTACAACATACCACATCTCGGTCTTACCAAATGAATTATGACGCTCTTTGGCTAATTCATCGTCAGGATGAACTTGAATTGAAAGATCATCGCGGGCATCAATAAACTTTATGAGAAGAGGAAACGTTTCTCCATAGGTTTCATAAACCTTTTTACCTAGCAATAATTCTTTTTGATTCGAAAGTATGTCTTCGAGCGTCTTACCCCTAAGTTCTCCATTGGAAACAATGGATACATGATTCTTTACGCCTGATATTTCCCAACTTTCACCTATATTTTCTTCTGTACTTTCTACTCCTTTGAACTTGCAAATATCTGAACCTCCCCAGATAACCGATTTTAGGTATGGTTCAAACTTAAATGGATATAATTTCATATGTTATATTTGTTGTTTTAAATTATTAATCTTGAATGAGTTGCAATACAATGGCTGATCTTGATGGTAGATAAGACTTTAGCCATCCTTTGTTGTCTGGTGCATAAACCGGATCAAAATGTGTGAAATGATGAATAGAATCGTCATTTAAACCAAATCCTCCAAATTCTATACTGTCGGTATTTAAAATGATTTTGTACTCTCCTTGGGGAACAAGCACTCCGTAATCACTAAACGACTTTAAGGGATGGAAATTGTAAATGAATAACAAATTACTACGCATATATGCTAACACATTATCGCCGTCTTTGTCCCAAATCTTTATAATTGGTGTGCCTTGAAAATTTGGAACAGACTTAATAAGTCTTAGCATTGCTTTATCAAAATCGCCTAAATAATGATACTTAAGATCTTTGTTGTCAGCTAAATCCCATTGACGCCTTGCATATTTATATGACCAACCATTGCCTTCTCGCGGAAAATCTACCCATTCGGGGTGACCAAATTCATTTCCCATAAAGTTCAGGTATCCGCCGTTTATAGTGGATGAGGTAACAAGCCTTATCATTTTGTGTAAAGCTATTCCTCGGTCAACCAAATATGAACTGTCCATAAGTTTCGACATAAACCAGTACATGTCAGCATCTATGAGTCTGAATATTATTGTCTTATCGCCTACCAGTGCCTGGTCGTGACTCTCTACATAAGATATGGTTTTCTCGTCCGATCTTCTGTTAGTTGTTTCCCACCATATGGCCGATGGATGCCAGTCTTCATCCTTTTTCTCTTTGATGGTTTTTATCCAATAATCTGGAATATTCATCGCCATACGATAATCAAATCCATAACCTCCGTCCTCGGCTTTTACACATAGTCCGGGCATTCCGCTTACTTCTTCTGCAATTGTTATGGCTTTTGGATTTACTTCATGAATTAATTTGTTGGCAAGAGTAAGATAACAAATCGCATCGCCCTCTTGACCTATATTATAATAATCGTCGTATGATGTGAATGCTTCTTCTAAACCGTGACTCCTATATATCATTGATGTTACGCCATCAAAACGAAAACCGTCAAACTTAAATTCTTCCATCCAATATTTGCAGTTCGAAAGCAGAAAATGTAATACTTCTCCTTTCCCGTAATCGAAACATAGGGAATCCCAAGCGGGATGGTTTCTTTTTTCAGGATCACTGGGGAAATATAAGTCGACCGTTCCGTCTTGCTTGGCAATGCCTTCTGCTTCGTTCTTTGTTGCATGTGAATGAACAATATCCATAATTACAGAGATACCCATTTCATGCGCTGCATCTACTAATTGTTTAAGTTCATCTGGTGTCCCAAAACGAGATGAAGGAGCAAAGAAATTAGAAACGTGATAACCAAAAGATCCATAATAGGGATGTTCTTGAATAGCCATCAACTGGATTGTATTATATCCGTCGGCTTTGATCCTGGGAAGTACATTCTCACGAAATTCATTGAAACTGCCTACCTTTTCTTCATTTGTAGCCATTCCAATATGACACTCGTAAATAAGCAAAGGGGAAGTGTCGGGATTAAAATGGTTTTGTTTGAATGTGTAACCATTCGCTGGTTCCCACACTTGTGCGCTGAAAATGAGTGTGTCGGTGTCCTGGACAACACGACGGGACCAAGCGGGAATTCGTTCGCCTGATCCGCCATCCCATTTAACATATAGTTTGTATAAATCTAAATGATGAATTTTGTGTGATGGAATAAATAATTCCCAAATGCCATTTTCTATTCTTTGAAGCTTAAAATCTTCATCTTGCTTCCAATCGTTAAATGTGCCGACTAAATATACAGCGGTGGCATTAGGGGCCCATTCACGAATGGTCCAACCGGTTGAGGATTTTTGTAATCCAAAATAAAGATAACCGCTTGCAAATTCTGAAAGGGTTTTCTTACCATTTTCGGTTATTGTTTTTTCCTTAAATATTGCATAGTTATGCCTTCCCTCTATTGCTTCGCTATAAGGCGCAAGCCAAGGATCATCTTTAATAATCTTCAATTTCTTAGAATTCATAACATTTATTTATATGTGAAAATCCAATCATACAAATATACAAGAAAACTTCGATTTAAATGCTGTGAATATTTAAATCGAAGTTTTATATTTAGTACTAATACATCTAAGTGATATTCAATAGATGTACTTTTACTTTAAATAAATAGAACTATCGCTTGGCTGTGGTGGCAATCGTGCCTCTAAAATAACCAATGGATTCGGCAATCCCAATAAATGGGTCTTTCATATTACGCTCGTGCTCCAAACTGCATTTACCGGAATATCCTACTTTACGAAGCATTTTTATAAATGATGGAAAGTCAATAATGCCTCTGCCAATTTCTACGGAGTAGCCTTGTTTTGTTGGGGCGGTTACATCTTTTATATGTATGTCAAAAACGCGTGAATGATATTTCTTTAAATCTTTAACGGGATCTTTTCCATTGCGGGTATCGTGACCGACATCAAGACACATGCCGATTCGGGGATCAAGATTTTTCACATTGTTCCAAACATCATCAGCATCGGGATAAAGGGGCATGTCGGGACCGTGTAAATGGATAGCATACTTAAAATCGTATTCTTTTACTTTCTTATCTAGATAGGGCAATAATTCGTAATTGGGAACTCCAACAATTAGTTT
The DNA here is from genome assembly GCA_002411345.1 of Bacteroidales bacterium UBA5287. Taxonomy (GTDB): domain Bacteria; phylum Bacteroidota; class Bacteroidia; order Bacteroidales; family Dysgonomonadaceae; genus UBA5287. The sequence continues at coordinate 12,163 of DHSL01000044.1, forward strand.
TACGCCTACTCGTTTTGCGTACTCAAAGGCATTGTCGATTTCTTGTGTGGTGCGCATGTAAATGGGACCTACTGCATATCCTGTCACATTCTTTGCTTTTAATTTCGCATGAAATGCTGCAATTTGCTCATCGGTACTGTTTAAAGGAAGATGGAAATCTTTGATGCAAAGATAGTGTACATCGCACTTTTCCATAGTCTCTAGTGTTTTGTCAAGATTGAAATTGGCAAATGTGTAACCAGCCATACCTACATCAAATTTCTCATATGTGTCTGCAGCTGGTTGAGGATCGGGCCTGTTTTGAGCATTTATGGCTACAGAAATTGCCAATAATGCTAATAATATAAGTCTTGTTCTCATATGTAAAGAATTTTTTAATTAAACTGTGTACGTTCACAAAGATAAATTAAAAATGTTGAATTGTATATTTTAATCCATAATAAAGTTTATATGTTTTTCTTATTTTTCAACAAATATAACTTATTCAAGTCACATTTTCACTGTTAAGAGAAGTAAAAATAGTGAGGCGTTTAGATGCCGTATTTTCAAAAAGATTGTCGGAGGTGAGTCGGAGCTTCATCGGAGGTGCATCGGAGCATACACGGAGCATCATCGGAGCATCCTCGGAGCTCTCTCGGAGGTTACTCGGAGTGTCTCGTCCTGAAATAGGTGTGTCTCGTCCTGAAATAGGTTT
>DHSL01000068.1 GCA_002411345.1 Bacteroidales bacterium UBA5287
GCTGTCAATCTTTTGAGACAGCCTCGTTTTTTTTATCCATCAAATAATTCTAAAAGTTGTGTTTCTAATTATATTTGATTGGTAGTTAAGCGTCAAAACATAAACAATAACTTTTCTTATAGAATAAAAAAGGTGTTTAAATAATATAATCTTCTTGATCTGAATCTTTTTTTGTTTCTTCAGATATATCTTTGTCCTTCTTGAATGCTCCAGCTACTTTAGAATAGTTTTCTTTCCATGAATTCCCGATAGAGGAAAGGAAATTGCCGGCACTTTCTTTTATAGTATCCCATTTATCGTCTGAGGTGTCGTCAATATCTTTTATTTTCTGAGTAATGTTTTCTTTTAATCCTTTAAGGTTCTCAACTTGTTCTGCATATTCTACTTTAATGTCATCACCGATTTCTTGTGCTTTTGCTTCTAGTTTTTCAATTCCCTCGTTTAATTCGGCGAGCATGGATTGGGCTTTTTGTTTAAGTTCTTCTTTATTCATATCTATAAATGTTTGTTGGTGTGCTTAATTATTATAACGTTTTAAGATGTAAATAGTTCTTTTGACTTTTACACATGTTTCTAATCAAATAAAATGACGAATGCTAACATTAAAAATGGATGAAAAAGTGTACCTTTGTATCGGAAAAATCTTTTTTTATAAAATCATAAATATGCTCAATTTAATAATTTTTGGTGCACCTGGGTCAGGTAAAGGTACACAAAGCGCTTTTTTGACAGAAAAGTATAATTTGAAACATGTTTCAACAGGGGATATATTACGTGCTGAGATCAGCGAAGGTACCGAACTTGGTAAACTTGCTGAAAGTTATATGTCGGAAGGAAAATTAGTTCCTGACGAAGTAGTTATAGGAATTCTAAATGAATTAATCAAGAAAAATAAAGGGGGGAACGGATTTATTTTTGATGGTTTCCCACGTACATTAGCTCAAGGTGAAGCTTTGGACGAAATGCTCAAAAAAAATGATGAGGAAATATCAGTAGTTGTTAGTCTTGAAGTAGACGACAATGAGTTGATAGATAGGCTATTGAAAAGAGGACAGATTTCCGGTAGATCAGATGATAATCGCGAAACAATAGAAAATAGATTGAAAGTTTATTACGATCAAACTTCACCTTTAAAAGAATTTTACCGCAAGCAAGGTAAATTGAATGAAATTATGGGTGTTGGTTCAATTGAGTCTATTTCGTCTTCAATTCAAGCTGGAATAGATAAGTTGAATGATTAAAAAAATTAAATGGCTGAAACAAATTTCGTAGATTACGTAAAAATATTTTGTCGTTCTGGCAAAGGGGGACGAGGGTCTACACATCTTCGCAGAGAAAAATATATGCCAAAAGGGGGACCTGATGGCGGTGATGGTGGTGATGGTGGCAGCATTATCCTTAGGGGTAATCGTAATTATTGGACTTTACTGCATTTGCGTTTTCAAAAACATGTCTTTGCTGAACACGGTGAAGGGGGGTCGAAAAACCAATCTTCAGGGAAAAAAGGACAGAGTAAAATTATTGATGTACCTTGTGGAACAGTGGCATATGACGCTCATACCGGTGAATATTTGTGTGATATAACCGATGATGGACAAGAAGTGGTATTGCTAAAAGGTGGTAGGGGAGGTCAAGGAAACGTACATTTCAAAACGGCAACTCATCAGACACCTCGTTATGCTCAACCGGGTGAACCTTATGAAGAACGATGGATTATTCTTGAACTTAAAGTCCTTGCTGATGTCGGTTTAGTGGGTTTCCCAAATGCGGGTAAATCAACTTTATTATCAGTTGTTTCTGCTGCTAAACCTAAAATTGCCAATTATCCGTTCACAACATTAGTTCCAAACCTCGGAATAGTTAATTATAGAGATGGAAGATCTTTTATAATGGCAGATATTCCTGGAATTATTGAAGGAGCAAGTGAAGGTAAGGGGCTTGGCTTTAGGTTCTTAAGACATATAGAAAGGAATTCTATATTATTGTTCATGGTGCCTGCTGATTCAGATGATATTAGAAAAGAATATGAAATATTATTGAATGAATTGATACAGTATAATCCAGAATTGATGGACAAACAACGTGTTTTGGCTATCACTAAATCTGATATGCTAGACGAGGAGTTGATGCAGGCTCTTTCAATGGAATTACCTGATAATGTGCCGTATGTCTTTATTTCTTCAATAACAAATTTTGGTGTTTCCACATTAAAGGATCTGTTATGGCGTGAATTAAACTCTGAAGATCTAATTACTAATTATCACTATAATAAAGAAAGTTTAGTGCATCGTCAGTTGGATGTTTCTTCTCTTGAATTCGAACCTGAAGATATAATTATTTCGGAAGAGACAGATATTGAAGATGATTTCGAATATGATGAAGAGAACTTTTGATTTTATTTAATTTGAGGAAGCATATAGAACATAGTAACTTATTGCAGTTTGATATTTTATTAGAAGAAAAAAATATTGAACATTTCTCTACTACAAGAGTGGGTGGAGTAAGCGGTGGTACTTATGCCTCATTTAATTTAGGTAATTTTTCAGACGATAGCTCTTTGAATATAACTGAAAACAGGAATATTCTGGCTCGTATGTTTTATAAAGATATTTCTGATTTTATTATTCCGCACCAAACGCATAGTTCAAATGTGTTGAATATTAATGATGAATTTCTTAATAAAAATGTTGGTGAAAAGATAAATATTCTATATAACATAGATGCAACATTGACCAACAAAATTGATCTGTTTTTGTGTGTTACTACAGCCGATTGCGTACCAATTCTTTTATATGATAAAAAGAATAAAGTGATTGCGGCTGTGCATGCTGGTTGGAGAGGGGTGGTTGGACGTATTTTGGAAAAGACAATCGCTAAAATGAAGGAAGTATACAATGCTCAAACTGAGTATATGATTGCATGTCTCGGTCCTTCTATTAGCATGAAGAATTATGAAGTGGGTGATGAAGTTGTGAAAGCTTTTTTGCAAAACGATTTTGATCTCTCAAAAACGTCTTACAGAAAAAATCCTTCAACTAAACTGCATCTTGACCTCAAAGAACTTAATCGATTGGAACTTATTCGTTTGGGAATACCTGTAAATCAAATAGAAGTGAGTGATTACTGTACGTTTGATCACGAAGATCTTTTTTTCTCGGCACGACGACAAACTGTGCACTCAGGAAGAATGCTTACTGGTATAATGATGAAATAGTAATTTTAAGTGATAAAAAAGAGAACGATCATTAAATTAATCGTTCTCTTTCCATTCAGTCATTTACTTTGTTGCTGGAAGATTGCTTGCAATTAATAACGTTTGCTGACAACGTCCCAATCTATGATCTTCCATAATTCAGCAAGGTGGGCAGCGCGACGATTTTGGTAATCAAGATAATAGGAATGCTCCCAAACATCAAAACCTAAAATCGGAGTCAATCCCTTCGTCACAGGATTTCCGGCATTACTTTCCTTTTCTATAGAAAGTTTGCCATTGGCATCTTTTGCAAGCCAAGCCCAACCTGAACCAAACAATGTAGTTCCAGCAGCCTCAAACTCTTGTTTAAATTTCTCAAAAGAACCGTATTGATTATTGATAGCTTCGGCTAATTTCCCCTTGGGTTCACCTCCTCCATTTGGTTTAAACGAAGTGAAATATAAATTGTGGTTATATACCTGACCAGCATTGTTGAATATTCCTCCATCACTTTCTTTCACGATGGTCTCAAGATCTGAATTCTCAAATTTTGTACCAACAATCAATTTGTTAAGATTGTCAACGTATGCCTGGTGATGTTTACCATAATGTAATTCAATTGTTTGCTTACTGATAACCGGCTCAAGTGCGTCGGTTGCATAAGGTAATGCTACTTTTTCGATTTTCATATTACTATTTATTTTTGAGTTTTCTTTATTTCTCGCGTTTGAATTATTGCAATTGATCAATGTTGTCATAGCGAACAACCCGGTTAGGGTTAGAATTAAAAGCTTTTTTTTCATTGTTCGTTGTTTGTTAATTCAATCTTTGTTTATTTCTTTAACTATAACGAAAATGCACTTCAGAAAGTTCAATGTAAATAGATAAATGAAGTATAAATATAATTTATAAATGCTATAAACAAAAAAATAGCTTGCAAAATATGCAAGCTATTCTTATGATATGACTGATTGTCAAGTATTGTGAAAATTAATCAGCAGTTGAGTTTTTTTTAGCTGGCTCGTTCTGATCATTCTTGTTTTCTTCTTTTTCCTCAACGTTTTTTATTTCATGTCCTTCCTCTGTTTTTACTTTCTTTTCCTTTTGTTCATCCTTTTTTAAAAGGTCATCAGATTCACTTTTTGAATATGCTGAACCAAATTTATTTGTGTCAATAAATGTAGCGACTTCCTTAGCTTCTGATTTAACTTCATCTTCTTCAGCTGCCTTATTTTCAAGTATTTCCTGTGAACGGGAAATCCATGGACGCTTACCAAATATGTGCTCAAGATCATCTGCATAAATAATTTCCTTTTCAATTAAAATTGTTGAAAGTTTACCGTGACCTTCTGCATGCTCAAGTAATAGTTTCTTTGCTCTTTCATATTGTTCGGCAATCATAGCTTTTACCTCAAAATCAATCAGTTGAGCAGTGTTGTCGCTATAGGGCTTAGAAAATGTATAATCTTGACCTGATGAATCATAATAACTTAAATTAGGCAATTTTTCGCTCATACCCATGTATGAAATCATCGCATAAGCTTGTTTCGTAACTCTTTCTAAATCGTTCATTGCACCTGATGATATCTGACCAATAAAAACATCTTCAGCTGCACGACCACCCAATGTGGCGCACATTTCATCAAGCATTTGCTGTTTAGTCGTTATTTGACGTTCTTCAGGAAGATACCATGCAGCTCCCAGTGCTTTACCACGCGGTACAATAGTTACTTTTACCAAAGGATTTGCATGCTCCAAAAACCAACTTAATGTGGCATGACCTGCTTCGTGAATTGCAATACTCCTTTTTTCATGTTGAGTAATAATCTTATTCTTCTTTTCCAATCCGCCAACAATGCGATCTACGGCATTCATGAAATCAACTTTCTGGACGAACTTCTTCTTGCTTCTTGCTGCTATAAGTGCTGCTTCATTACATACATTAGCAATGTCTGCTCCTGAGAATCCCGGAGTTTGTCTTGCAAGGAATTCAACATCTACGGAGTCGTCTATTTTTATTGGACGAAGATGTACTCTGAATATTTCTTTCCTGTCATTTAGATCAGGTAGTTCTACATATATCTGTCTATCAAAACGTCCTGCACGTAAAAGCGCTTTATCTAATATGTCGGCACGGTTAGTTGCAGCTAAAACAATCACACCACTATTGGAACCGAAACCGTCCATTTCTGTAAGTAATTGATTTAATGTGTTTTCGCGTTCATCGTTTGAACCAAAATTGGCGTTCTTTCCACGGGCACGACCCACCGCGTCAATTTCATCAATAAAAACAATACATGGTGCTTTTTCTTTCGCTGTTTTAAAAAGGTCTCTCACGCGAGAAGCACCCACACCCACAAACATCTCCACAAAATCAGAACCTGAAATTGAAAAGAAAGGAACATTAGCCTCGCCTGCAACAGCTTTAGCAAGCAATGTTTTACCTGTTCCCGGAGGGCCTACAAGCAAAGCGCCTTTTGGAATCTTACCTCCCAAATTTGTATAGTTATTTGGATGTTTCAAGAATTCAACAATTTCCTGAACTTCTTCTTTGGCTTCTGACAATCCGGCAACATCTTTGAAGGTAACTTTCTGTCCTGTATCTTTATCGAAAAGTTGAGCCTTCGATTTTCCAACACTGAACACTCCACTGCTACCTGCACCGCCACCTTGCATTCGGCGTACCATCCATACCCAAAATACAATGAGGAGTAGAATAGGGACGAAGGTCAGGAAAATAGTCCAGAAATTGGAACTGGGTTTATAATTCCAACTAATGTCATAGCCTTTCTCTTTTTTAGTTTCTGACAAAAAGGCTTCAATAGCATCGGTTGATGGTATGTTTACCTGAATGTAGGGTTTATTACCTACCTGTGCGGCATTTTCTTTGAAAATATACGATACGGATTCCTCTCTTACGAGTCCCTCGGCAATATCTTTGTTGCTGTAAATGTTTACAGCCTTAATCCTGTTATCTGAAACGTATTGTTGAAATTCAGACCAGCTGACTTCTTTAACATTAGTATTATCTCCCCAAAAAAACATACCTGCCAAAAGTGCAAGTATAACAAGATAAACCCAATACATATTATAGTTTTGTTTTGGATTTTTATTGTCAGGATTCGATGGTCTTAACCGTCTGTTATTATTCTTTTCGTTATTGTTCTCCATTTATGAACTTCTATATTGTTGTGTATGTTTAACAATTTTATTAGAAATAAGTTTTAATCTATCGATGGAATTACCTCTGTTTTGGCGTCATCCCATAGGTTGTCTATATTATAGAAGCTTCTTAATTCAGGTAGGAATATATGTACTATAATATTTCCATAATCCATGCCAATCCATTCAGAGCGCTGTTGACCCTGAACTCTTATTGGTGATTCTTTAGCATTCTTTTTAACGATTTCTTCAATAGACTCTGCTAATGATGAAACCTGTGATGGTGAGTTTCCTTCGCAAATTACAAAATAATCGCAAATGGTACCGGGAATTCCTTCCAGATGAATCGTCTTAATATTTTTTCCTTTTTTCTCGTGAATTCCATCAATGATGGATTGCAATAAAATGTTGCTTTGTTTCATTCTTTGAATTAATACATTAAGTAAGCAAAGATAGTTTGTTTTTCTCAGATTATGATCAGAACAGCATCTTCACTTTTATTTGTACTTTTTTAGTACAAAAAAGATGCCAAAGACGTTAGATCTCTGAACTATTTTGAAATAAATTAGAGCCCGAAGTTTGATTGCTTCGAGCTCTAATTTTAAACGATATTTGTTTTGTTACAATGTTTGCAATTTAAAATTATTCCAACGTACCTTAATGCCGCCACCATCATGGATTTGCAGTGCTATTCTGCCCTGAGCTTTGCCAATTTTTTCATCTGATAAATCAACCATCTCTTCTCCATTTAACCAGGTCTTAACATTTCCTCCCTGTACTTTTATGCGTAATGTGTTCCACTCACCTTGTTTAAGGATATTTTCCTTTTCATCAGGGATTTGCACTAACCATCCGCGACCGTAAGATTCATAGATTCCACCGGTATCATTACCTTTTGGAGCTACTTCAACTTGCCATCCATTAACAATTGCTCCGGGTTCTACAAATGAGCGGATAAACACTCCTGAGTTTCCGTTTGCTTCTTGTTTGAAATCAACACTCAAATCAAAATCATCATAATATTCGCGAGTTGCAAGATAGCCATATTGCTTGTCCGGACCACTTTCACAAACCAAATCACCTTTTTCAACATACCACTTTTCAGTACCATACACTTCCCATCCGGTAAGGTCTGTACCATTAAATAACGCAACTTCTTTAGTTTTTCGTGGCAGCTCCTTTATTTTGATATTTTTAAACCAAGCGGCCGATCCATGATCTTGTAAACAGATAACACCTTTATGAGCTAATCCATATTCAGGTGCATTTTCCCATTTACCACTATTTTTTCTTTGGAACCAGTCATCGGTCCATGCTTCAAATTCAACAACCTTCTCACCATTAAGCCAATGTTCAACATGTCCATTGTCAAATACAATTTTAGATGTATTCCATTCTCCTGAAGGATTAACTTTCATTTTTGCTGTGTCGGTTGTGTGCATTGCATAATCAGCAGCTGTTTTTTGCCAATCTTCTAATGGATCGGGGAAATTAACTTCATCAATAAGTTGATATTCAGGTCCTGTAATATAAGGAACATTGAATTTTGGATTTTCAACTACATGATATAATACACCACTGTTACCGGCTTTAGCTATTTTCCAGTCCCATACCAATTCAAAGTTTTCATAGATAGTGTCGGTTACAATATAACCACTGGCATCGCTGCCACCACCTAATGCTCTGATAGTTCCTTCCTCAACAGTCCAGGGTGCAGTAAGTGAATCACCGTTGTAGTCGCGCCATCCGTTCAAGGTTTTACCGTCAAACAAAAGTTTCCACCCGTCAGCCACGTCTTCTTTTGTTAAAACATTTTCTTTTTGTGAATTGCCGCATGAATAGAATATAATTCCTGCCATGATCAATAGTAATAAGTTTTTTGCTTTCATGTTTATGTTAATTTACAGAATAAGTGACAAATATACAGAAATTTATATTAAAGGAAGTGATTTATTATAAAAAACTATATAGTTGTAGTATTTCTTTCTTTTACAATAGGTGGATTAAGTTAACTTAAATTTAAATAAATCATAAAATATTTTGATATTCAATTAAATAACAGTAGTTTGCGAGATTGTTAATGTTTAACCAATGAAATATTATGCATACTAAGGAAATATCAGTATTGATCATTATTCTATTTGTTTTCACCGGTTTGTTTTCCTGCACCAATAATTCAGGCAATGCAGAAGAGTTGTCTCCACTTCCCGAATCAGAGGCTGTACAAAATATGAGAAGGCTGCTGATTACACCGGATAGTTTACGTACCGATGAAGAAAACGCTTTGATACAAAAAATAGAAAATATATTATATGAACGTTGTATTATCGAAAATGACCGGTTTTGTTTGACAATAAATAAACAAGAATGGACTAAGTGAAGAGTTTTATGACATGCTCGCAAAAGATGTCAAAGTTGTAAATAATTTTCTGGATACAACAACTTCTTCTATACAAGTTATAATTGATGAGTACAAAAACGCCCAAAATAAGTACAAGATAAAACAAAAAGAAGAATAAAAAAACACTTACAAAATGAAACTTAAAGAACAATTTAAAATTAGTTGGCCGTTTTTAATTGCTGCAGTTATCTTTATTGTGCTTGTAACATTATCGACCTCCGGAATTTATGATGTCAACGATTTCCTTTTTGCTATAATATATCTACTTTTGGCAGGAACATTTTCTTACGCCTGTATCATGGCGGAAAAAGAATTGTATAAGAATAGAAAATACGGAAGAATCGTTCTGATTGTTTATGGAGCAGGACTCCTTTCTGGATTATTTGTTTATGAAGCCATTGACCTTTTGTTTTAAAGATTCAGGAGAATTATCCGATGGAACTTCATATCCGATAAATTTTTTTGATTCAAAATTCATACCGTGAATTGCATAATTTTGAAAACCGGTATGAGGTTGCTTTTTTTAGAATCATTTAACAGCGGTTCGCATTTGTATCCGATAGGCAAAAACCGTTGCCAGGAAGTATACTGCTGTCTGTATCCACAATGCGATGTGTTCAAATTTAACCTGTTCCAATCCGGCTCCCATTGAATTGATCTTTAGATAGCCCTGGATGCCGAACGTACTTGGGAAAATCATCCCGAATGATCTCCAAAACCATGGCATATTGGATTCCGGCCATGATAATCCGCTCAAAAATAGTAATACGAGCGAAATAAATGGAAAAATAATCATAGCAGTTTCACGATTACGGATGAATATCGATATCAACATTGAAAAGAAAATAACAGCCAGAAGAAATGGAGTGAAGAACCGAATTATATCCAACTGATTACCGATATGGGGCAGTTGGAAAATTCGCGGTATCACTAGTAATATATAAGCACAAATCACAATATACATGCTGAAATAGCATAATACTTTTCCGAAAATGGTAGGGAAGAATTTATCCTTTTGACGCATCTTGGGATCTATGGAGGCCAATTTCTCCTCACGCAATGTTCCGGTCAGCATGGTTATCCCGAAAAAAAGTGTTTGTTGTATGATCAGGACAAGTACTACCGGGAGTAGAAAACTGGCAAATCCCATCGATTCATTGAACAGGATATTCTTTTCGTAACGGAAAGGTGCCACCGAGATTTCGGCTGTCCGACCCGTTATTCCAGCTACATTCAACCGTTCTATTTTGATATCCTTCCCTGATTCAAGTATGCCTAAGTTGGTGCCTAGCATCATCGTCCGATAGTACATAAAACTACTCATGTCGCAATAGATCGATACAGTCGCCTGCTCATTGCGATTGATCTTCTTACTATATTCTTTCGGTATGTAAACAATGCCATGTATCTTTTGCTTAAAGAACAAATCTTTTGCTTCTTCAAGGTTGTTCAGTTGATAGGTGACTTTTAGATCTGGTGTAGCATCTAATCGTCTTGCCAACTCGCGGGCTCGGTAACTTTGTGATTCATCAATCACAGCAATAGACATGTCGTGTATCGTCTCGTTACGATATATTGAAGAGTAAAGGATGGGATAAATAAGTGTCGCTCCAAGGAAAATGACTGCCAGTCCCGAATCTCGCAAGATCATCCGGTATTCATCCAGCATGATATAGATGACTCGTCTTGACTCATGTAAAAGTTGGAAAAAGAATTTGGGTTTACTGGAATTGTTCATTGAATCTGTTGTATTTTATTTCTTTTCTGTCATGTGCCACAATGGTGCTTCTTAATCGTCTATACACCAGAAATGGTAAGAGCAAAAACAAAAGCATCACTGCAAAATATATCAATGAATAGCGTATGTTCGCACCATTCAGCGCTTCATTAACATAAATCTTGAAATAGTACCGGATGGGAAATAACCATGCGAAAATTTGCGCTCCCCGAGGCATGGCTTCTATTGGAAAGGTCAAACCTGAAAAAGTGAAACTCAATAATCCATAAAATACACCTAAACTGATAGAATCCCGCAATCGTTGAAATAGTCCAATGATGAATATTCCAATGGATTGATGTGCTATAACAAATAGAAACATTGCTAATGACATTAAAACAATATTGCCGTTCATGGGAAATTTCATCACTTTATATTGTAAGAATAATCCCATCAGTCCCAATATTGTGAAGAGAACGGTGTGGGGTATAATTTTCCCGGTAAGAGCGGAAAGTATCGATTCATTACTCGTAGAGAGCCATTCACGTGTGGTGTTTTGTTTCATTTCCACTCCTATGGCATATATAGTAAACATGATAATCAGCAGTTGCAATACGCCGGGTAGCAATATATTAGATAGATAGACACTGTAGTTCGTATACGGATTTCCTATCTGATGCGTATCAATGGAAATAGGTTGTAATATAGACATTAAATTCTCTTCGCTCGTGATTCCTTTAGCTTGTAACGACTGTTGTAGGATAAAACCTGACATCAATTCACTGATGTAGGTTAGGTCCTTATATGAAAGTGATCCGGCTACAAGATAGACATCATTTACATAATAGGCAATGGACGGTTGCCGGTTAGCTAGCAGATCGGCCTGAAAACCTGGAGCAATATCGACAATGGCGTAAATATGTCCCTTCTGCATATCTTTACGGGCTTCTGTATATGAAGCATACTTGGCAATGATCTCAACTTGGGGAGATGCATTTATATTCCGTTCCAGAGCCCGTGACAACGATGAGTTGTCACTATCGACTATTCCGATAGGAAGCTGTTTTGGCAGTCCCTCCGACATCAACGTTAGAAAGAACACATAGCAGAAGAGCATTGCAATTATAGAAGAAAGTAGATAGACGGGATGTGATAACATCCGTTTCCACTCCCTGTGAGCAACATCTCTTATCTGTTGTATTATTGATTTTGACATCTGTTTTAAAATGAATAGAGATTTATTTTTCTACGACCAGCCCCGTCATGCCAGGACGAAGGTCTTTAATGGTTTCTATTGGTTTGGCACGGACCTCAAATGTTTTCAGGTCAAAAGCTCCGGTTGTTTTTGTGGCCTTCCAGGTGGCAAATGATGCCATAGCCTTTATGTAGGTGATTTTTAATTTTGCTTTCTGATTATTTAAAGCCGGAATCTTTACAGTAATCACAGATCCTTGCTTCATGTCGTTGAGTAAATCTTCTCTTACATTGAAAGAGAACCAGATATCATCCAAGTCTACGATATTCATAATGGGCGCTCCTGTACCGATTAATTCTCCCTGCTTGGGAAATATTTCCGTCACTTCTCCCGAAATAGGAGCGATAAGGGTGGTTTCTTTCATATATGCTTCTACTTCTTGTACGGCTCCTTGTGCGCGGTCCACCATTGCCTGTGCTGCTGCTTTGTCTTCCAATTCGGCACCGTTTTTTGCCATTTCGTATTGTGATTTGGCTGCTGCGGATTGTGCAACTGCAGCCTGATACTGCGCTTCTGCTTCATCTCGTTTTTGAGATGTAACTACTCCTTTATCAAAAAGATGTTGTACTCGGTCAAATGACTTCTTGGCGATATCGACACCTACTTCGGCTTTTTTCCACATTTCATAAGCACCTTGAATCACTTCACTACGGGCACCTTTTTGAGCTTTACGGTCTTGTGCCTTTGCTGCGTTTTGTGCGGCGGTAGCTTGCGCAAGTTTTGCATAGATTTCAGGACTGTCAATGAGTACCAGTGTGTCTCCCAGCTCAACACGTTGTCCCTCTTCTGTCAGGTACTCCTGAATACGTCCTGCAACTTTCCCCGAGATACGTACTTCGTTGGCTTCGGCAGACCCTTGAATAACAACTGGTTCTGGTTTGTAAATAATCAACCCGATAATAAAAAGGATGACTGTTAGAACGATAAGTCCAACCAATGCAATTCTTAGATTGCTTATATTTTCTGTCTTTTCTTTTTCCATTTCAGTTTATATATCATTAAATACCAATTTCTTTGTCTAAACTATTTATCTCATATTTCTCATTCAATAAAGATTTCCAGTCGATTTCTTCAAGTATAAGTTGTTTAATTTTACATCTATAGTTGCGTCAATGTGTTCTGATTCAGCTGATAGCCAAGCTGTTTGAGCCATCAATAAGTCGGTAGAGGTAATCACTCCTGCATCAAAGCCTTCTTGTGCATAAAAAAGGTTCTCTTTGGCGTTTTCTAAATTCTTGCGGGTCATTTCTTGCTTTTTTAAGCTTTCGGTGATCCGATAACAATTTTGTTTTATTTGAAGTTCTATTTTTTCTTTCGCTTCTTCTAGCTCGAATTTAGCTATTACAGCATGAGAACGTGAAGCATTGAGTGTTTGGATCTTTTCACCGAAATGAAACAAAGGGACTACAGCAGTTACACCGAAGGTAAACATGCCATTGAAATTTTTCTGATATCCGTTGAATGCATTCGGGTTGGTGGTTAAGTAACCACCTGTGAGAGCGATGGTCGGCATAAAACGTGAGGCCATAATCTTACTGTTCGCATCTGCTATACTTCCTGCCTGAGTTAATATCTTGATCTCCGGACGATTGGCCAAAGCTTGTTCTATGGAAACTGAGGACTGTAATTCAATAACTTCATTCAAATCTGAATCTTTCAATTCAATATGTTCGTCCAAAGGTAAACCGCATAATTGATTCAGTGCCATCTGCGAAAGATTCATTCCATTCTCGGCTTTAGTCAACAAAACCTCAGCTTCGTTTAACTTGACTTTTATTTTTAATACATCCGCTTTGGTCGCTAGTCCCTCTTCCTGAAGAGCTTGCATGTTCTTGTCGAGTTCTGCAACAAGATTGCGGTATTCTTTGGCTAATTGTACTTTATTCTCCAAAGATACCACACGCCAATAGGCTTCATCTACATTGACTAACAGATCTTCGGTTTTTTCTTGAACTTGTGCTTCTGCTATTGTCTGATTAGATTTTGCGATATTTTGAAGTTGGATGATCTTACCTCCCATAAAAACCGGTTGAACAAAACTGATGCCTCCTACAAAAATATTATGCATATCAAACTCCATCGCATCTTTTGGAAGTATAGCATGATTTTTCCACAGTAGGTTCTCTGGATTCTTGGCAGGGTCAAATGGTTTACCTTGTGCATCCAATGGAACAGGTTTCCCGTCGACCAACAAAAACTTGTTATTGATAGCTGATTCTTCAAAAGTGAATGTACCATCAGCATTGGGGGTAGGGCGAGAAGTGGATGTGATTCCTGTACCGAAATTACCATTTGCATCTAAAATACCTACCGGTAAATGGACATCTTCGCCCAACAAAGAGATGTTTTTTTGATTATATTGATAGTTTCCATAAGCTGATATGTTTGGGAAGAATTCAGCAAATGCAGCTTTTGCTAATGATTTGGCCGCACGCACATTCTCTTTGGCTATTTTTAAACTCTTATTGTTTTCCAGCGCCAATTGCCGACATTCTTCCAAATCTACCTGCTTTTGCGCTTGCAGGTATGGTAGACAAGATAATAAACAAGCAATGAATAATATTTTCTTCATAACCTATATAGTTAGTTAAACAACTATTTGTGTAAGTGTAATGTTAATTATATGATTAATAACCTAAATTCAAGTCTAATATAAGTTTAAATTATACATGATTCGTAATAGAACCTCTTTAGCACTAATTAGCTCGTTGTCTGATATATCTTTCAACGCGTGGTTCACAATACCATTCACCACTTCAGTTGTTTTTTGTTTTAAAGATATACCCCTGGATGTGAGATGGATGAGGTTGTTGCGCCGGTCTGACGAGTCCAATACGCGTCTGACAAGATTCTTTTTTTCAAGATTGTCGATCAGCCTCGTTACACTGGGTTTGTCTTTTTGAGTAAGATCGCAGATTTCTTGTTGTATGATCTTGTCTTTGTTCCATAAGCATGACAAAACTGTCCATTGCTCGGTCGTAATATCGATTCCTTCCTGGGAAAATGCTTTCAATACGGTGCGATTGATCGCTCTTGAAATCTTTCCTGAAAGAATGTCGAATATTTCGCGTTCTGTAACTTTTATCATAATCTTCTTTTAGTTGCATAAACAACTAATCGGGTGCAAAATTATACTATTCATCGGTTAGTTGTTACAGATTTCTGATTCTTTGTGTTGATTTAACATTTATTGCAAATATTAAAGGGATAGAAAAGCAAAAAAAAGAACAGTTCTTTTGGAACTGCTCCTTTTAATCTCTGATAACCTAATGATATAATTGAGTAGATTATTTCACTTCTTCAAAATCTACATCAGTTACATTGTCGCCTTTATTGGAGTTATCTCCTTGTTGCGATTGTCCACCTCCCTGATTAGGATTTGCTTCTTGTTGAGCACCTGCAGCGTTTGTCGCATTGTACATATCCTGACTTGCAGCCTGGAATGCGGTGTTTAACTCATTCGTAGAGGCATCAATTGCATCCAGATTCTGTGACTTATGGGCTTCCTTTAACTTGTTCAAAGCTGTTTCAATAGGAGCTTTTTTATCAGCTGGAATCTTGTCACCAAGTTCTTTTAACTGTTTCTCAGTCTGGAATATCATTGAATCTGCCTGATTCAATTTATCGATACGTTCCTTTTCCTTCTTGTCGTTCTCAGCATTTGCCGCAGCTTCATCTTTCATTCTCTTGATTTCATCATCACTCAAACCTGAAGAGGCTTCGATACGGATACGTTGTTCTTTTCCTGTTGTTTTATCTTTAGCAGAAACATTCAAAATTCCGTTAGCGTCAATATCAAATGTTACTTCGATCTGAGGAACACCACGTTGTGCTGGTGGAATACCATCGAGGTTGAACACGCCAATTTGTTTGTTGTCGCGTGCTAATGAACGTTCCCCTTGCAATACATTGATTTGAACTGAAGGTTGATTGTCGCTTGCAGTTGAGAAAACCTCACTCTTGCGGGTAGGAATGGTTGTGTTAGCATCAATCAGTCGGGTCATCACGCCACCCATGGTTTCAATACCCAAAGAAAGTGGAGTAACATCAAGTAATAATACATCTTTTACTTCACCGGTAAGAACGGCACCCTGAATTGCAGCACCAATAGCTACTACTTCGTCAGGATTCACGCCTTTACTAGGGGTTTTGCCGAATAGTCTTTCAACTAATGATTGAACAGCAGGAATACGAGTAGAGCCACCAACCAAAATCACTTCGTCAATATCTGAATTACTAAAACCGGCATCTTTCATTGCTGTTTGACAAGGATTCACACATTTTTGAAGTAAATCGTCAATCAACTGTTCGAATTTAGCACGTGTAAGTGTTTTAACCAAATGCTTTGGAACACCGTTTACAGGCATAATATAAGGAAGATTGATTTCTGTGGAAGTTGTACTAGACAGTTCAATCTTAGCTTTTTCTGCAGCCTCTTTCAAACGTTGCAATGCCATTGGATCTTTGTGTAAGTCAACGCCTTCATCATTTAGGAATTCCTGAGCCAACCAGTCAATAATACGATGATCAAAATCATCCCCACCTAAGTGAGTATCACCATTTGTGGATTTTACTTCAAACACACCATCACCCAATTCAAGGATAGATATATCGAATGTACCTCCACCAAGGTCAAACACTGCTATTTTTGAATCTTGATTCTTTTTGTCAAGTCCATAGGCCAAAGCGGCAGCTGTAGGCTCGTTTACAATACGACGAACGGTAAGACCTGCAATTTCTCCGGCTTCTTTTGTTGCCTGACGTTGAGCATCGCTAAAGTATGCAGGTACGGTAATAACGGCTTCTTTAACTTCTTGTCCCAGATAATCTTCTGCGGTTTGTTTCATTTTCTGAAGAACAATGGCTGAGATTTCCTGAGGAGAATACAAATGTCCGTTAATATCAACACGAGGTGTGTTATTATCTCCACGTGTCACTTTATAAGGAATTCGGTTTATTTCTTTTTGAACTTGATCATACGTTTCTCCCATAAATGTTTTTATTGAGTAAACAGTATTGTGTGGGTTTGTGATTGCCTGACGTTTTGCAGGATCACCAACTTTACGTTCTCCATTATCAATAAAAGCTACAACAGAAGGCGTGGTTCTTTTACCTTCATTGTTAGGAATAACCACAGGCTCACTACCTTCCATTACGGAAACACAGGAGTTTGTTGTTCCTAAGTCTATTCCAATTATTTTTCCCATTTTCTATATATTTAATCTGTTAATAATCTATTCTGTAGTTAAACTATATCTTACGTTGACTTTATCTCAAATCTTGTGCCAAAATTTTTAATCAGTCATTTTGACAGAGATTTATTATTTATTTATAAGATATATTTCTTTTTAATCGAAAAAATGTATCTTTGAAGAAACAATAAAGTCATTGTAACTTAAAATTATTAGACATGTTTAATAATGCCGATTTAGAACTACTTAAACATAAAGAAATCAGTTTAATCACAATTGATGAACAATTGAAGCGTTTCAAAATAGGTTTCCCATTTCTTTCTATTATAAGCGCTGCTTCAGAAGAAAAAGGTATTCTGAAACTTGCAGGAGCTGAAAAGGAGGAATATCTTAAAGAATGGGTCGATTATGTGAAATCCGGCAAATCAATCACAAAGTTCGTACCTGCGTCAGGCGCTGCAAGCAGAATGTTTAAAGATCTCTATGGATTCTTGGAATCAGAAAATGATGTGCCTACATCTGACTTCGAAAAAACATTCTTTGATAATATACATAAATTTGCCTTTTTTGAAATATTGGATGTAGCTTGCAAGGATCAGTACGACAGAGATATAGATGGATTGATCGCAGATGGCAAATATAAGGATATTGTAACAGTGTTGCTAAGTTCAAAAGGATTGGATTATGGAAATCTGCCAAAAGGACTTCTGACATTTCATTCATATCCTGAAGGTAATAGAACGCCGGTTGGTGAACATCTTACCGAAGGTGCTCTTTATGCAAAAGATAAATACGGTAATGTAAATATCCATTTCACAGTTTCACCTGAGCATATGGAAATGTTCCAATTATTGGTGGCTGCACGAAAACTGGGGTACGAACAAAAACTGGGTGTCAAATATCATGTAAGTTTTAGTGTCCAAAAACCAAGTACTGACACCATTGCGGCTGATATGGATAACAATCCTTTCAGAGATACAAACGGAAACTTGGTTTTTAGACCTGGTGGTCATGGTGCGCTAATAGAGAACCTTAATGAAATTGATTCAGATATAATATTTATCAAAAATATTGATAATGTGGTGCCTGACAGACTGAAAGATAATGAATCACATTACAAATGTTTGCTCGCAGGCGTATTGGTGTCTTTGCAAAAACGTGCTTACGCATATCTCGAAAAGCTTGTATCAGAAGATTATACCGCTACAGATTTGAAAGAAATACTTTCATTCACAGAAAATGAATTATGTATCAATCATTCGGGCATCTCTTTCAAGAATGATCATGATTTAAATCATTATCTTCAATCGAAACTCGACCGACCATTTCGTGTTTGTGGCATGGTAAAGAATATAGGTGAACCTGGTGGCGGACCGTTTATTACAAAAAATGAAGATGGAACTGCATCTCTGCAGATTCTTGAAAGTTCGCAAATAGATGAAAATGATGCAGTCGCTGTTAATGCGTTCAAAAATGGATCTCATTTCAATCCGGTTGATTTGGTTTGTGGTGTTAAAGATTATAAGGGCGAAAAATATAATCTGCCTGATTATGTTGACACAAACACAGGATTCATTTCTCAAAAATCTAAAAATGGACACGAATTGAAAGCTCTAGAACTTCCTGGACTGTGGAATGGTGCAATGAGCGATTGGAACACTATCTTTGTGGAAGTTCCAATAAGCACTTTCAATCCGGTGAAAACGGTGAACGACTTATTACGTCCGGAACATCAAAATAATTAATTGAAGTTAATTACTAACAAATAGATTTTATTAATAGGTTTCTTATTTATAAAAAGTTCAGGGCAGTCAAATATGGCTGCCCTGATAAATTTTATAATTACTTCTTATTTTAGAGTTTACTTTCTACTTCTATAGCCCAAGGGAAAATAATGTTATTCTCCAAATGGATATGTTCATGTAAATCTTTTTCAAATTGCGCTAACATCAGATATAGCATTTTATAGCTGTTGCAGGCATCATCAGGAGGTGTCAGATTATTCGACAAATCACGGATCTGACGATAACGGATTCCTTCAGCATCATGTTCAAGCATCATCACTCTTATTGGATTACTAACACTGGCTCCATGAAATCTTTCGACAGAATCATTATTGCTTATCGCGTCAAAAAGTCTGTAAAGATGAGGATAAAGCATGTGCTCCTCTTTTAAAAGATGTGATTCCAATGCTGCTAATGAGTCAAGAAATAGTTCTTGAATTTCTAATAACTCTGGATGATTAGCAGAATGTGCATTAATTACTTTTTTAAATAGTTCACTGATTTCTGGACCGTTCTCACGAATACCACGATGATGAATCTTTAATATATAATCAATCAACAAATCTTTTGGCCATAAATTAAATGGAATTTCTCCGATTTTTTCAGGTGATGCTTCTTGTTGAGCAAGTGCATCTAACACTGCTGATGGCTCAACATTGGCTTTTTTACTTGCAGTTTCAAAAGTGTCGCCTCCATTACAGCAAAAATCTATACCATATAACGAAAATACTTTCGATGTTGCAAAGTTATTGGCTACAATTTCACCAATAGTGGTTTTTTTTATATCTATATCTTTAATCATAATTGTTTTATCTGTTTATTTTATCCAACAAGTACTTCTAAATCGGTCTCAACCTCACCAATTGGGGCTACTCCAAAATTATCGACAATCACTTTTGCAACATTTGGTGATAAGAATGCAGGAAGAGTAGGACCAAGATGAATGTTTTTGACTCCTAAACTTAAGAGGGCTAAAAATACGATTACAGCTTTTTGCTCATACCACGCAATATTGTAAACAATTGGAAGATCGTTAATGTCTTCGGCTCCAAGTATTTCTTTTAGTTTTAATGCTATCATGGCTAATGAATAACTGTCGTTGCATTGTCCTGCATCTAAAACACGGGGAATACCATTGATCTCGCCTAATCCTAATTTATTATAACGATATTTTGCACAACCGGCAGTTAAAATAACGGTGTCTTGAGGTAATCCCTGAGCAAAATCTTTATAATAGTCGCGCGATGAGAATCGTCCGTCGCAACCGCCCATAACTACAAACTTTCTGAGACTACCATTCTTCATGTTTTCAACAATCTTGTCGGCAAGGGCAAATACTTGTTGATGAGCAAAACCGCCTACAATAGTGCCGCTCTCAATTTCTGTTGGGGGCTGACAGGTTTTTGCTAATTCAATGATTTCAGAAAAGTCCTTCTCTCCTTTTTCATCAAAAGGAATATGTTTAAATCCAGGATATCCGGTTGCATTGGTAGTATATACTTTGTCTGCATAGGTAGCGCGTTTTGTCGGGGGGACAATACAATTGGTGGTGAAGAGAATGGGACCGTTAAAGGTTTCAAACTCTACTTTTTGCTTCCACCATGAATTACCATAATTACCAACAAAATGGTCGTATTTCTTGAACTTGGGATAATAATTGGCAGGTAGCATTTCACTGTGGGTGTAAACATCTACGCCAGTTCCTTTTGTCTGCTCTAACAGAGTTTCCATATCTTTCAAATCGTGACCGGAAATCAGGATGCCTGGATTGTTTCTTACGCCAATATTAACAACTGTCGCCTCGGGACTGCCATAGGTCTCATTGTGGGCTTTGTCCAAAAGAGCCATGGTTTTAACTCCATATTCACCTGTTTTCAGAACAAGAGAAACTAACTCTTCAACACTTCTGTCTTCGGATTTTAAAACGGCAAGTGTGTCAATTACAAATGAATAGATGTCTTCGTCTTCGTATCCCAAATGGGCGGCATGCTCGGCATAGGCTGCCAATCCTTTCAAACCATAAGTGGTGAGTTCTTTCAATGAGCGTTTGTCCTCGTCCGATTCGCTCATGATACCGATTCCCATAACATTATATTCTTCAGAGAGAATTGGTTTTATTGGCTCGGAAACTGTCGGGATTGTTAATTTTATACCGTTTTCTTTGGCATCTTTAATCATCGCTGAAATTCTTTTATCTGTTACACCAATTCTACGCTCAATATCTTGTGGATCAAAATTAGCATTTGTAATTGTTGAGAAAAGATTATCAATTATATATCTGCCAATCGCTGGGATGTTTACATCCATTTTATGGCTCTTGCATTGCTTTGTGATATCACTCAGATTCTTAAGTTTGTAAATCAAGATATCTTGATAGTTCGAAGTAATAGAATCTTTTCCACATACTCCTTTTATAATACAGCCGGTATTCTTTGAAGTTTCCTGACACTGATAACAAAACATTGTTTCTGTCATAATTTAATAAATTTATAGGTGATTAATTTGTTTAATTCCATGAATTCAGGAATTCAATTACGGAATATAGAATAACAAATATAATATCTATATTGGATAATTTTACTGTTGATTTTATTTAAATTGATTCTATTTTAAAATATTAACAGGAGACTTGATTTGTGATGGAAGTCCCTGTTAATTATTAACTTAAAATTGATTAATGATTGTGGTCTGAAGCTTTTTCTTCGCTTTTCTCGCCGCCTTGATAGACCAAAATGTTTTCAATTGCTTCAAGAGTGTGAGTGTAGTCAACATAGGCTGCAACAAATTCACGACCTTTTTCGACTGACTCATTCTTTGTTTTATTCAAGGCTGATACTTTATTATATTTCTCCTTCACAACGGACGCAATGTGGTTGTTTAATTTGCCTAAGAGACTTTCAATATCGTTATCTTTAATAGCTTTATCGCTCAGATAAATGATGGGTTTTGTAGTCCCGGCCGGTTTCAACCCTGTATATGGAGCTCCTTCAGTTTCACGATGTAATCTTACAAGTGTTTCAAAAAAGTGGATCTTGACAATCTCATAGACTTCTTTGTCTCCCTTTTTTAAATTGTAAGTCTTTTTGAATAAGTCTGTTACTTCTTTTACCTGATCTGTGCTGATCCATTTGAATACTAAATCAACATTATTAGTAGCTAATGCTTGCTCTGCATCTTGAATAACGGGACCGTCGTATGAATCGCAATGGGCTGATGCGGTTTGAATGTTAGTGAACATGAAAAATGACAAGATGGCAATAGTCAATATTGTTACTATACTGTTCTTACTTTTTGATAGTTTAAGCATTTCTAAATTGATGTCTTTTGTTTTCATAATTTGTTTTGTTTTTTATTGTTCTTGGAAAATTGATGTAACAAAAGTATTGTAATATAAAACTCAGATCGACCTACTTTGCAAAACAGGACTCTTTTTTAGACACAAAAAAAGTCCTACTTTCTAAAGCAGGACTTTATAGGATAGGGTAATTGGTTGATTATCTTTTTAATTGCTTTTTATACTCGCTGGGGGTCTGCTCTGTCATTTTTTTGAATACCCGGTTAAAGGCAGACTTGGTATTGAACCCACTCTCAAAAGCTATTCCTAATAATGATAAGTTATCATTTGCCGGATCGGCAATCTTGGCTTTTACTTCTTCTACTCGATATTGATTCACAAAATCAAAAAAGTTTAATCCTAATTTCTCATTGATGATTCGTGAAAGCTGATAGGCGGGGATATTAAGTTTTGTTGATAGGTCTGAGAGCGTTAAGCCAGAATCTAAATAGGGCTTTTCTTTTGTCATGTATTCAATTAATTCTTGCTCGTAACGGTCGGCATCGGTCTCTTTTATTGATACTCCTGCATATTTGGCTTTATTATCGGTTATGTACTCAATCTTTTGATTGTCATCTTGAACAAATATCTGTTGTTGCTTTAAACCAAAAAATCCAATGAGTATAATAAATACTGATAAGCATAGAAACATACCGTCTGTACAAAAAGACCATGAAAACAAATGGAATACATGGTGAGTTGTGGTTGTTATCATCAATGCTGTCCAAATAATTCCGAATGAATAAACAAGGTTACGCAACCAGTTGAGCTTGATGTTCTCTATGCTGGAAAAATTATTAAAGATGTTTATATCGAGTTTTCTGAATAAACGAATTGTGAAAAAGATGTACACTGGACCCGAAAGTACGGTCAAAATCAAAAAGATATTGAATAATAATGGGGTGTGATGACCTGATTCTGTATGATTTAATGTAATCATCGACGACCCGCCGGGAAATAAAAGACTTATCAATAAATATACATTGAATAGAATAAATGGTACGAAATGGAATAAATCCTTCTTGTTGAATTTATTGCCTTCATTGATTAGTGAAGATACATATAGGTACAAAAAGGGTCCATGAAGCATTAACAGGGATATAAAGCTGACGGAAAGTATGGGAAAATCAGTGAATAATATCTTGGCAAAAAGTCCGTAAATTCCAACAGTTAGTCCTAGATAGGCTAACCACAAAATTAATATCTTGTCATGCAGTTGTTTCTTTTTCTGCATCAATAATACAGAAAAGAAAAATGCATTAAATGCAGCAATCAAAAAGATGTATGTCATATATGTCAACGGTATTCTTGGGTACCGCGAAAGCAAAGTTAAGATTTTATGACTTAACTTTCCAAATTTTCTTGCAGACCTCTTGTTAAGTAATGTGATTTATGGGTTTCTTATATCTTCCTTGAGAACCGAGTGCTCCGTTCATTCTTGTTGAGTAATGTATTTTATGGGCTTTTAATATCTTTTCAGAGGTTTTTACTATCTTTGGGGCAATAAAAAAATACATGAACATGAAAAGAATACTATCGTCAATTTTGTTTCTAAGTCTATGCTCTGCTTTTGGATTTGCGCAGAACAAAAAAGCAACGCAATCTCTTAATATTGCAACCTTTAACATCCGGATGGATACCCCTAATGACAAACTGGATTCATGGAGCCATCGTAAGGAAATGGTCAAGGGATTAATTCGTTTCCACGATTTTGACGTCTTTGGCATTCAAGAAGGATTTTATCATCAAATAAATGATATTCTTGAGCTGAAAGAATATGATTATGTCGGAGTCGGACGAGAAGATGGAAAAACAGCGGGAGAACACTCTGCTATTATTTACAAAAAAGATAAATTTAAAGTTCTCGATAAAGGAAACTTCTGGTTTTCGGAAACTCCCGATGTGCCAAGCAAAGGATGGGATGCAACGTGCTGTAACAGAATTTGCTCTTGGGCAAAATTTAAGGATATGCAATCCGGGAAGGTGTTCTTTTTCTTTAATGCACATTTCGATCATCAGGGAAAAGAGGCTCGGAAAAATTCATCGCTCTTACTGTTGGCTAACATAAGAAAGATCGCAGGAAAAAGTCCGGTATTTTCTACGGGCGACTTTAATGCGACTCCCGATGAGGAACCTATTCGTATTATTCGCGAAGACAAAATGATGAAGGATTCATATACTGTCACCAAACAACCGCCCTACGGAACAAAAGGTACCTTCAATTCTTTTAATATGAGCTCAAAGATGGAAGGTAGAATCGACTATATCTGGGTGAATGATGGTGTTGTTGTTAATAAATATGGTGTCTTAAATGATTTTCAAAATGGACATTTCCCATCTGATCATTTCCCTGTTATGATCAACGCTACTTTAAGGTAAAAGTGTAAATTAATAATATGAAGAGACTGTCTCATTTTAATGAGGCGGTTTTTTTGTGATATAAAGGTTCAACATAGCTGTATTACATATTAATCCATGTTTTAGTGGAAAGTTTTTAAATAGTCAGGTTGAATTACTGACTCAAACTACTGTTGGCAATGAAATTTTATTTCACTGTTATGGTTTTAGTTGTTTTTACTTTGTTTATCTTTGTAAACAAGGTGGTGTTTATAACGCTAAGTATTGGAAAATTGATAACAAAAATAACCATGATGCAGAATAGTTTTTTAGCAATAATCGAGCAGAGTATTCGAAATAATTGGGAAAGGCCTGCCTTAACTGAATTCCATAGTAGAACTATTTTATACAAAGACTTTGCCAGAGAGATTGATCAATTGCATGTTTTTTTTGAACAAGCAGGTGTTAAAAAAGGTGATAAAATATCTATATGTGGAAAAAACTCAGCCAATTGGGCTATTTCTTTCTTTGCTATTCTTTCTTATGGTGCAGTAGGTGTAACTATTCTACATGAGTTCGATAAAAATAGTGTACAGTTTATTGTTGATCATTCAGATTCAATTATGTTTTTTGCTGATCAGAAAATCTGGGAAAGAGTTGACGAGACGACTCTCCCAAATTTAAAGACTGTAATTTCACTTGATAATTATTCTCTTCTAAAATCTGACACTGATAGTCTTAAACAGTTTGTAGAAGGTTCTGAGAAATATTTTGAAGAAAAATATAAACCCGGCTTTTTTGTAAATGATTTATTATTCCGTACTGATGAGCCTGAAGAACTTGCCGTAATCAATTATACATCCGGAACAACCAGCAGTCCTAAAGGAGTTATGATTCCTTACCGTAGTTTATATTCGAACACCAAGTATGCTAACGAAAATGTGGGATTCATGAATTCGGGTGATGGTATTTTATGCATGTTGCCAATGGCACATACATACGGACTAGCTTTCGAAATTCTCAACTCAATATCACTAGGTTGTAATGTGTATTTCCTTGATAAATCACCATCGCCTAATGTGCTGCTTGACGCTTTGAAAATTGTTAAACCTAAATTGGTCTTGGCTGTACCCCTTATACTAGAGAAAATTGTAACAAAAAACGTTTTTCCTAAACTTAAAAAGGGCTCAGCCAAATATTTAGCTAAAATACCAATAGTTAATTCTGTTGTCTACAAAAAGGTACGAAATTCTATGATTGAGTTCTTCGGAGGAAACCTTGTTGAGGTGGTTGTTGGGGGTGCCGCCCTTAATCCTGAAGTGGAGAACTTCCTCAAAAAAATAAAGTTTCCGTTTACTGTTGGGTATGGTATGACTGAAACCGGACCGCTTATCTCTTATGCATACTGGTCGGAGTACAAGAAACGTTCGTCAGGAAAGGTTGTTGACAGAATGTGTGCGAAAATAGATTCTGAGGATCCCGATAATGTTGTAGGTGAAATTTTAGTAAAAGGTGAGAATCTTATGCTCGGATATTATAAGAGTGAGGAGGCTACAAAAGATGCACTAACAGAAGATGACTGGTTTAAGACAGGCGACCTTGGTACTCTAGACGGAGATAATTTCATATTTATAAAGGGTAGAAACAAAAATCTTATACTGGGTCCTTCTGGTCAGAATATTTATCCTGAAGATATTGAAGAGCGACTTAATGCTTCTATCTATGTGAGTGAATCACTGGCAATTGATGAAAACAAAAAGATAATAGCACTTATTGTTCCCGACTTTGATGCGCTAAAACAAGAAATGATTCCAGAAAGCAAATTTGATTTATTATTCAAGAAAATTGTTGATGATGTAAATTCAAATTTACCTACATTCAGCCAAATTGCTTCTTTCAGAATTCAAGAGGAGGAGTTTGTAAAAACACCAAAAAGAAGCATTAAACGTTTCTTATATCAGAAGTAGTTGGGATGGAATATTCATCCCAATGCTTTTGTCGTATATAACCTCCCCTATATTTTTAGCAAACTTTCCATCAGGCTTGTATTGTTACTGAAATATCTCCTTTATATGGACAAATATAATAAATGCTCCAATTGTATGAATAAATTAAATAAATAGTCGGAGCGGAATTCTCCTTACCTTGTACACCTTAGTGGGTTTTATTTTCGTAAAAATTTGTTCAGTCGCTTGCGCAAGGGCTCGTCGTAAAACTTGAGACTGAGATAGGCAATCAATATGCATCCTAAAACTAATACGATGGCTACAGGCCAAGTCTCTGAGAACGTGAGATTGTTTTTCCATAACCATGCGTAAAACAGGTACATAAAGGGATAGTGAACCATATAGAGTGGGTAGGAAATGTCTCCCAGAAATTTATTGATCTTGGAGGATGCTTTGTCGGTTGTCACTCCGGATGCTCCCATATAAACAAGGATGGGGAAAAATACAAGAGTGCATAATGTGTCGTATAAACCATTCATCCATAATGCTCCTTTAGCACCGAGATGTGGTACGGATAACAATATGACTATGGCAATACTGCATTTCCAAAAGGCTCCTCTGATATGCATGGGTTTAAAATTACGGGATATCAATAGTCCTGCGGAATAGGCAAATATCATTCTTAAAAATCCACCGAGCAAGTTGTAATCTGCTAATGTCCAACCAACACCTAAATTGCCATAACCGGAAAGGTTAAAAATAGCAAATGAGGCAAGACTGATTCCTGAGATGCCGACTAATATGCTCAGAGCTTTTGTGGAAAATCGACGGATAACAAGGGCGTAAAGTATGTTGCCGATATACTCGAAAAACAACGACCAACTGGGACCGTTCAATGGAAACATCTCGCCATTTCCACGGACTTCGGGACCTGTTCCGGGTATTGCAGGAATCATAAATATTGTAAGTATAAATGCTACTATCAATAAATAAAAGGGGACTTGCGTGCCGTCCCAGTGAACGCTACCTTGAATGACAAAGGTGATAGCTCCTAAAATGGCACCCATAACTACCATGGGATGCAAGCGGATCAAACGGCGCTTGAAAAAATCCTTGGTCGACATCTTTTTCCAACGGTCGTCATATGCGTAACCGACTACAAAACCTGATAATACAAAGAAGAAATCCACTGCCAGATATCCGTGATTAAATCGCTGGTCTATGGGACTAGTTGCGAATCCTTCAAATACATGATATAAAATAACCATTAATGCTGCTACACCACGTAATCCATCCAGGATTTCATAATGTGGCTTTGTATCTGAAAATGCTGACGCTGATATTTTTTGCATTATAACTTAATTTCTTTTAAAATTAAAGCGACAAAGATAATAAAAAAGAAATCGACACCTTAGTGATGTCGATGCTTTCTTTCTTCTAATTCCTCACTTAAAACTGTAGCTCTTTCCACTGCGGCGTGAATATGTGAACAAATATTTTCTTCACCCACAATATTAGGAACCTTAGATTTGTACAAGCTTGCACGTACTTTATCGTTCACACCTGAAAGAATAATGTGAATTTTTTCGTTTTGCGAGTTCTTGCACAAGTTTTCAAGGTTATTTAATCCGGTAGAATCGATAAACGGTACTTTCCGCATGCGGATGATACGAATGTTTGGATGATTGCCCAATTCGCGCATAACATCATCAAACTTATTGGCTATGCCAAAGAAAAACGGGCCACTAATCTCATATACTTCAACTCCTTTGGGCAAATGAAGCACTTCCTCTTGTACGTCCCCTGCATGGGATTCAGCTTCATTAGATATATTTACTTCTCCCGTAGCTACCGTTACTTCCGTGCTTTCGGTCAACCGTTTTAAAAACAAGAAGATAGCAAGCAATAACCCCACTTCAATAGCTATTGTTAAATCAAAAATAACCGTAAGTGAAAATGTAGTCAGCAAAACAGCCATCGTAGATTTCGATTGCTTTGCCAATGAGCGAAATGTACGCCATTCGCTCATGTTGTATGCCACTACCACCAAAACACCTGCTAAACAAGCCATCGGAATATGTTTGGTAAGGTCGCCCAAAAACAATAATATAAACAGTAGCACAACCGAATGAATCAATCCGGCAACAGGTGTCCGTCCGCCATTATTTATATTAGTCATTGTTCTAGCAATGGCACCTGTAGCGGGAATCCCACCAAAAAACGGAGTTATGATATTGGCTGCTCCTTGAGCCACAAGCTCCATGTTCGAATTGTGTTTTGCTCCCGTAACTCCATCAGCCACGGTAGCGGAAAGCAGTGATTCGATAGCTCCCAATATGGCAATGGTAAACGCTGACGGGAAAAGGGCACGAATGCTTTCAATATTAAACCCGATGGGCTCTACTTGCGGTAATTGGCTTTTTATCTGAAAACGATCACCGATGGTTTCTATTCCCGATACCCCCAAATTTTGTTTTAATAAATAAACAACTATTGTCATCAGAATGATAGCAATGAGCGAGCCCGGTATTTTTTTCGAAAACTTGGGTGTTAGGAAGATGATCACTATGCTCAAGATCCCTATAGCGGCAGCCCACCAGTTGATAGTACTGAATTGTTGAAAATAAACACCCCATTTGTTGATAAAGTCGCTCGGTACCTTCTCAATGCTCAACCCAAACAAATCTTTTATCTGAGTAGAAAAAATAGTGAGCGCTATACCGCTGGTGAAACCCACAACAATAGGGTAAGGAATAAATTTGATAACAGAACCCAGCTTTAAAAAGCCTATTACCATAAGCATTATTCCAGCCATTACCGTTGCAATGGCAAGTCCCTGCACACCAAATTTCTCTACAATCCCGTAAACGATCACAATAAATGCGCCGGTAGGTCCGCCAATTTGTACCGTACTCCCTCCCAAAAATGAAATAATGAAGCCAGCAACAATAGCCGTTATAATTCCTTTTTCGGGTGATACACCCGAAGAGATACCGAAAGCAATGGCAAGAGGTAATGCCACTATGCCCACAATCAATCCCGACATTAAATCGGCCATGAATGTTTCTTTGTTGTACTTTTTTAGAGATGAGAAAAGAGTCGGTTGAAAGTCCTTAATTAAATTATTTAGCATAATGTATTATAAAATGGCCGCAATATTAGTGATTTTTTTTCAAAAATGAAATTATTTTTTTGCCCTCTCTACGTCTCACTCTCTTCTTATGCTCCTCTCACTATGGTCTCACTATGGTTTCACCCGTTCCTAATGTTAATAATATACAATATCAAGGTGCACTTAAAAAATTGTCATATATCAACTACAATAGTAATGATGCTGCAGAAGTTTTTATCATTGATATTCATCAACTGTAGTTAGTCGTCAATTCATCATCAAATAAATATTTAATTAAATAAACAAATGTTCATTTCATGTACGGGCATATTTTTTGCTATATTTGTAATGCTTTGTCGGAAATAATAAAAGAAGATGGCATATATTGATTATTATAAAATATTGGGATTAAACCGCAGTGCATCCGCTGATGATATTAAGAAAGCATATCGGAAGCTAGCTCGAAAACTGCATCCTGATTTGAATCCGAATGACAAGGATGCACAACGAAGATTTCAGGAGTTGAACGAGGCTAATGAGGTGTTGAGCGATCCGGAAAAACGAGCCAAATATGATCGGTATGGCGAAAATTGGGAACATGGCGAGGAATATGAAAAGGCGCAACAACAATACAGGCAGCAACAACAAGCTTGGGGCGATCAACAAACCGGAAGCAGAACGTTCTACACCGAAGGAGATTTCTCTGAAGATGATTTCTCTGACTTTTTCAGGTCCATGTTCGGAGGCGGATTTTCTCAACGAGCTCAATCGCATACTTCTCGTAAATATAAGGGCGGGGATTATCAGGCTGAACTTCATCTGACACTCAAGCAAGCAATGCTGACACACCAACAAACGTTATCGATCGATGGTAAAAATATAAGGATTACTATTCCCGCAGGGGTGGGAGACGGACAAAAAATCAAGTTGTCCGGATATGGTCAACCCGGGGTAAACGGCGGTCCTAACGGTGATTTATATATCACCTTCTTAATTAATGAGGATGCCCAGTTTAAACGTTTGGGTGATGATCTATATGCACAACTGAATATTAGTCTATATACTGCTGTATTGGGTGGTGATGTAACGGTGACAACTCTTGATGGTCAACAACTGAAAATGAAGGTGAAGCCGGGTACACAACCAGGTTCAAAGGCAAGACTGAAGGGTAAGGGGTTCCCGGTTTATAAGAAGGAGGGACAAACCGGCGACCTTTATGTGACATTGAATGTGCAGATTCCTGAAAACTTGACCCAACGCGAAAAGGATTTATTTACCGAACTATCTAACATCAGAAAATAATATGGATAGGAAGAAACTATTATACAGCGAATGTCTTGAAATATATAATATAGAGGAATCGTTCATGGATTCTTTGGAGGACTCGGGACTTGTGCATGTTTCTGTGGATGAGGATAATAGTCGTTTCATTGAAATTGAGGAACTGGTCGGACTAGAGCAGTTTATGCGCTGGCACTACGATCTGAACATTAATATCGAAGGTATAGAGGCTTTACATCACATGCTGGATAGGGTCAAGGCACTGCAAGACGAGATTGAGCAACTGCAAAATGAAATAAGGTTCTATAAATCACTATAAAATTAATATAACAAAGGAGATTAACAGTTTATGCTGAAATCGTTATATATTCAGAATTATGCGCTAATCGATAGGCTGACTATTGATTTTAATCCCGGTTTTTCTGTAATTACCGGAGAAACAGGTGCGGGAAAATCTATTATCCTGGGAGCTCTGTCCCTGATATTGGGACAAAGGGTTGATGTGAGATATATAAAGAATAATGAATTAAAGTGCACTATAGAAGGTGTTTACGATATATCTAAGTATGATCTGAAGGATTTGTTTGCTCAAAATGACTGGGTCTATGATGCCCATGAATGTATTTTGAGGCGTGAAATCTGGGCGAATGGAAAATCGCGTGCGTTCCTGAATGATTCACCTGTTTATCTGAATGATCTGAAGGAATTGGGCGACCGATTGATTGACGTGCATTCGCAACATCAAAATCTGGCACTTAACGACAACTTATTTCAACTTACTGTTGTTGATATCTTGGGTCAGACTAAAACGGAAAAGATTGCATACGAGTCCGCATTTAAAGCTTTTAAATCAGCTGAGAAAGAATTAACCGAATTACAGGAGCTTTCTAAAAAGAACAAAGAGGAGGAAGATTATTTTCGATTTCAATATAATGCGCTAGCTGAGGCAAAACTTCAACCGGAAGAACAGTCGGAACTGGAACAGGAGCTGGAGACTATCACGCATGCAGAAGAGATAAAAAAGGGGCTTTATATGCTGACAGATCTGCTGTCGGGTGGAGACCAAAATATTGAATCGATGTTGCGATCAGCTACAGATTCGGTTCGTAATATTCGGGAGGTGTTGCCAGGACTTGCAGAACTCTCGGATCGTATTGAGTCGGCTTACATAGATCTAAAGGATGTGAGGTCCGAAGTCGATCGCCTTTTTGAGAGGGTGGAAGTGGATAAAGATAGACAACAGTTGGTGGAAGACCGACTCAGTTTAATATATGACATGCAACAAAAGCATTCTGTGACGACTGTCCAGGAACTGCTTGATCTGCAAGAACAACTAAGCGGGAAATTAATTGGTATTGAGTCTTTGGACGAACAACTGGCATTGCTCGAAAAGGAATTTGTAGAGAAAAAACGGGTGATGATTGCTGCAGCGGATATACTGAGCAAGAAGCGTAAAGCAGCTGCTCCTTCAATAGCTAAGCAGCTGATTGAACGCTTATCCTATCTGGGAATGCCGAATGTTAGGTTTACTTGCGAAATAACTTCTAAACAACCTGACATTACAGGAACCGATCAAATCCAGTTTCTCTTTTCGGCAAATAAAAACGCAGCTCTTCTGCCTGTTTCTGAAATTGCTTCAGGAGGCGAGATATCAAGATTGATGCTTTGTCTAAAATCAATGATTTGCGGGGCGACTTCCTTACCTACAATCATTTTCGACGAAATAGATACAGGCACGTCGGGAGAAATCGCTGATAAAATGGGTGAAATTATGCATCAAATGAGTGAAGATATGCAGGTGATAGTAATAACTCATCTTCCTCAAATTGCATCGAAAGGAGATACGCATTATAAAGTGTTTAAAACCGATACTGATGATGCAACGCAGACTCAAATGAAGCAACTGTCCGAAAATGAGCGTGTAGATGAGATTGCTAAGATGCTGAGCGGTGCAGAAACAACAACCCAAGCTGTTGAAAACGCAAAGGTGATGTTAGGAGTTTAATTGTGTTACAATAAGATTATAATATTACGGTTCCTGCTGTAATCATTTTCTCTTGAATAAGTATAAACGTGTTTCTATATAATATTAATGAATGAAAGAAAAAGAAATGATCTTTGGCATTCGTGCCGTAATTGAAGCTGTTGAAGCGGGTAAAGATATTGATAAGGTGTTGGTAAAGAGAGAACTTCAGGGAGATCTCTTTAAGGAGTTGCAGACTTTATTGGTAGAACATGATATCCCAATGCAAAAGGTGCCTGTCGAACGTATCGATAGGGTTACACGCAAAAACCATCAGGGAGTGTTGGCATTCATATCACCGGTAACCTATCAACGACTGGACCAGATAGTCCCATTCTTATATGAACAGGGGAAAAATCCTTTTATCGTATTACTCGACGGAATTACGGATGTCAGAAACTTTGGTGCAATTGCCCGTACTTGCGAAGTAGCGGGAGTTGACGCTATCGTTATTCCTGCAAAAGGAAGCGCTTCGGTAAATGCGGATGCAGTGAAAACTTCCGCAGGAGCTTTACTATCTATCCCAATCTGTAGAGAACAGAGTCTTAATGAAGCTATTACATTCCTGAAAAATAGCGGGATAAAAGTGATTGCAGCAACGGAAAAGGCTGCAAATAATTATACTGAAACCGATTTATCTGTACCAGCAGCTATTGTTATGGGTTCTGAAGATGAGGGAGTTTCTACTGATAATCTCCGAATTTGTGATGAACTGGTTAAGATCCCTCAATTCGGGACCATTCAATCTCTGAATGTTTCGGTCGCTGCCGGAGTCATGATCTATGAGGTGATCAGGCAACGTAATATTTGATTTTATTTTAATATTCAAACAATGAAGAAGGTAATATCCACTAAAAATGCGCCTGCTGCAATTGGACCCTATAGTCAAGCTATAGAGGTCAACGGATTGATATTCATATCCGGACAATTGCCTATTGACCCGGCAACGGGACAATTCCCTGAGGGTGGTGTAAAAGAGCAAACGCTCCAAGCATTTAAAAATATCAAAGCTATTCTGGCAGAAGAGGGTTTGATGACTGACAATATTGTGAAAACCACAGTGTTATTGGCAGATATGTCTCTCTTTGCCGAAATGAACGAGGTGTACGCATCTCAGTTTAATGGATCATTCCCGGCTCGTTCTGCTTTTGCAGTCAAAGCTTTACCAAAAGATGCTTTGGTAGAAATAGAAGTGATTGCTTCCCGATGAAAACGTTAGGAAATATCATTTGGATTGTATTCGGCGGCGCAGTAACGGCCATCGAATATGTCGTTGCCAGCATTGGTCTGATGGTAACAATCATTGGCATTCCTTTTGGTTTGCAGTCGCTTAAGTTGGCCGAACTTGAATTATGGCCTTTCAAAAAGAAAGTCGTTCATAGTGAACAGTCTTCCGGTTGCATTTCGTTTATTATGAATATTATCTGGTTTTTTGTAGGAGGATTGCCCATTGCTCTCACTCACTTGCTCTTCGGTGTTCTTTTCTATATTACGATTATAGGAATACCTTTTGGCAATCAGCACTTTAAACTTATGAAGCTTGCTTTTGTTCCCTTCGGGAAAAAGATAGTTGATATAGATTAAAGTGTTACAAACAATAATTAAAATCTACTGGGAAATGAAAGACGGTCATTGGGCCTGCATCCCATTTGATGTTATACACTATAATGAAATCAATAGAAATTTGTTGGTTATAATATAGTTAAAATGAATAAGAGTGGTGATACAGAATTACATATCTGCCAATCACCACTCTTTTATTTGTTTTAGAAACTTATTTTGAAGCCCACGTCAAGATTCCACGACAGCGGGTAAATTATCTTCGTCTTCTTCCACAGGATCTTTCTTAACCATTAATGCGCTCAATTCCCAAAGGAAATATAGTGGAATTGTCACTACAACAAGTGAAAATGGATCACCTGAAGGAGTAATTAATGCAGCTAAAACTACACATACAACTATTGCATGTCGACGGAATTTCTTAAAGAAAGAACGATATATAAGTCCTAAATTAGACAACAGCCAGAATACCAACGGCATTTCGAAAACAATACCCATTATTAAAATAAGCGTATAGAAGTTTTTCATATACGAATCTAATGAAAGCATGTTATCTATATGTGCGCTTAACTCAAATGTGATCAAGAATCTGAATATGAGTGGAAATACTATAAAATAACCGACAGCACAACCAAGATAAAACATGAAACCTCCAAAACCAAAAGCCACTCTTGCGCTTTTTATTTCGTTTTTATACAATGCCGGTCTGATAAACATCCATAATTGATAAATAAGAAAAGGCAAAGCAATCAAAAAAGCTAATGCAAATGAAGATGATAAGTACGTTGTAAACTGAGAAGTCATTGTGATATTCAGAATCTCAACATTAAACTTATCTGCTGAAAAGTCGGGTAAAAAAGGTATGTATTTGCCGGCATTCTCAAAGAATCGATATGTGATAAAACTCGATGAACTCGGTCCAAGGATAGCTATATCAAATATCTTTGGCATAAAAATGAGCGCAACAACAGTAAAAGCAGTAAGAATCCCAATTATTCTGAACAGGGTCCCACGGAACTCTTCCAGGTGATCCCAGAATGACATTTCTTTTTCGCTCATCTGATAAAATTAGAAATTAATTTACCTTATTTATTATTTGAAGGTGTTGAATTTGTATTTTGGTCTGTTGGATCTGCTTTTATTTCTTCTTCAACATCGTTTAATCCTTTTTTGAAACTACGAATTCCTTTTCCTAAGCCGCTCATTAATTCAGGAATTTTTTTGCCACCAAAAAGTAAAAGTATTGCCAATAAGATAATCAGCCATTCCCATCCATGTATATTCATAGGTCTAAATTGTTTATTTGTTTATATTTAATTTAATGTACATACAAAAGTAGAACTAATAATTTAAGTGCGCAATTTATTTAAGAATTCTTTTTATTTTAACCTTTTGTTAAGATTGAACAGAACATTTATAAATAGTCTTTAAGCTACTGTTTTTGTTCTTTAAACACAGTTATAATCATTATATTATAGCTTTAAATCCATGAATACAGGTAAATGATCGCTGAATCCACCAATGTATCTTGGTCCTTGATACGTCCTAAATGGTTTGCTCCCACCATTTATATCGTCGTCAAGCAGTAGGAAGTCCGCTTGATATACACAGGCTTCGTTATTGGATATCTGAGTTTTTGTCGAGTCAATAAGAAGAGTCCCGCTAACGATAAATTGGTCAAGTACTTCCCATCTACCTTGGTATTTATAAGAACCAAAATCAGCATTCTTCATTTTGTGTAAGAACATATTATACAAAGATTTTGCATCGAGATCATCTTTCAGGCTCTTTGCTTGTAGAGTTTTTGCAAGACTTTTATCGTTAGGATGATCATTAAAATCACCCATGATAACGATGTTAGTCGTCTTTCTTGTCGCAAACAAGCTGTCGGTCTTACTTTTCAATAGTTTAGCAGCATCAATTCTCAGATGTTCGCTTTCTCTTTTACCATCTCTTCGAGAAGGAAAATGACAGACAAACACATCCAAGGTATCCGAATTTATCAACCTTCCAACAGCATGAAGAATGTTTCGTGAAGGTCTGGCATTCTTATTCTCAAAATGGATTTGGTATTCATGTTTTTCAAGTAATTTGAATTGATGACGTTGATAAAGCAAAGCCACATCAATACCGCGTTCATCGGGAGAATCGGTCGTTATATAAGAATAACCCTGAGCTCTGAGAGGCGATCTTTTTGTGAGGTCATAAATAGCGCTATCCCCTTCTATTTCACACAATCCAACAAGAGCGGGAGAATGCATTTCTCCGATAGAGGTAACAACACGAGTTATATTCTTAAGCTTCTCCCAATACTTCCAATTACTCCAGTTCATGCTTTCGCCCGGAAGAAACTCCTCATCATTTTTCAACGAATCATTCCTTACGTCAAATAGGTTTTCCACATTATAAAACATAATACGGAACGGTTGTTGTGCAAATACTTTTGACGCACTTAAAATGATCAGTAACACGAATAAGGAAAACTTTATTACAGATAACTTGCACATAATGATATGATTTAGGCGAAGAAATGAAATGCTAGTACGATTTTTATACATTTACAAAAGAGATTTAAAGGTCAGATATATTCGTAGTAAAAGCGAAACGCAGATATACACATCCATTCATTAAATGGTAGTATATCCGCGTTATACTTAGTATATAATAAGAAATCTACCCTAGCTATTAATCTTTCTGAGCTTCAGTAGATTCAGCAGGGATTGCTTCAAGGATACGAACAAGATATTTCCACCATTTATCAACCGAAGGGATATTAACTTGTTCGGCAGGCGAATGAACATCTGTCATGTCCGGTCCGATAGAAATCATATCCAACTGAGGATATTTTTCGAGGAACAAACCACATTCCAGTCCCGCGTGAATAGCTTTTACTTCCGGCGTTTTACCGAAAAGGATTTCATATTCTTGTTGAGCCAATTTCAGAAGAGCCGAGTCCGTATTTGGCTGCCATCCCGGGTATCCGTCGTTATGAGTCACTTTTGCGCCAGCCAGATCGAACACTGATGATACAGTATTCACGATACTATCTTTACAAGACTCAATAGAACTTCTTTGGCTTGTTCCAATTTCAATAAGATTATCATCTATCATTTTAACCGATGCCAGATTAGTTGAAGTCTCTACCAATCCATCTATTTCGTGGCTCATTCCGATTACCCCATGTGGGCAAGCATGAATTGCCAGGATAAGTTTCTCCGTCACTTTTTTATTGATGATATTTGATGGGATTTGAACAGATTCCATTGAAATATCCACACCCGGGTCGGTCTGTTTAAGTTCATTTTGGACATCAGCAAGGAAGTGATTTAGTTTTACCCTCACATCCTCTTTATATTTATCTTTCACACCCATGACAGCAAAAGCTTCACGAGCGATAGCATTATGAAGATTTCCTCCACCAATTTGCGACAGAACCAAGCCAAATTTTTTACGAGTCAGTGAAAACATGAATCGGTTCAATATTTTGTTTGCGTTTCCAAACCCCCTGTCGATATCACTACCAGAGTGACCACCTCGTAAACCCTTCACTTGAACTTTAAACCAGAAATAGTTTTTTGGAACATCTTTCATCTTATATTTAAAGTAAGCCTTTGTACCTTTTCCACCCGCACAACCGATATAAATCTGTCCCTCCTCTTCTGTGTCGAGGTTTATAAGTTTTGATCCAGTAAAGAAATCCGGTTGCAAAGAGTTAGCACCCGTCAATCCCGTCTCTTCGTCGACAGTGAAAAGAGCCTCTATTTTTCCGTGAGCGATATCATTTGCAGCCAGTACAGCCAGTGCCGCAGCGATACCCATTCCGTTATCCGCGCCAAGAGTCGTACCATTAGCCTTTACCCAGTCGCCATCAATGATTGTTTCGATAGGATCGTTATCAAAATCGTGTGTTACATCATTGTTTTTTTCGCAAACCATATCAATATGAGATTGCAAAATGACTGTTGGCACATTTTCTTTTCCCGTCGTTGCCTGTTTAGTAATGAGTACATTACCCGCCTTGTCCTGTTTAGCCTCAAGGTTAAATTTTTTTGCGAAATCCAATAGATAAGCAATTATTTTTTCCTCTTTCTTTGAAGGTCTGGGTATTTGCGTGATATCATAAAAATATCCCCACACACTTTTTGGATCTAAATCTTTAATGGTCATAGTATATTGAATTTTTAAAAATAATAATTACAAATTAATGCACCCTTTATAAACGTAAAAAGAGCAGATGTTGTTTTGCAAATATCGGGAAATTAGGGGATATTTTGCAAGTTATCGTATAAATTTAAAATCTTTAATTAGAAAAAAGTACAAAAAATTGGTTTAATAACTTATCTTTGTTGCTTTAATTAAGAAAATAAAAGTATGAAAACGTTGCTTATTGGCTTTTTGCTTTTATTTATTGCAATGATATTGCTAGGAATAGGGGTTTTTTTTTCAAAGAAGAAAGAGTTTCCGAGTGGTCATATCGGTGATAGTGAAGCGATGAAAGAGCGTAATATTGGTTGCGCATCAAGTCAAGATGCAGAAATGAGAGCCAAGAAGAATCCATTAGAAGAATTATTAAAATCTGACGAATATAATTATTTACACTAACAATGAACAATAAAACTCAGTTTTACATTATCGGTGCCGTTTTGGCTATTGCCATCATCGGGCTTTACGTTTTGTACTTTACTAATGGTACAAATTCAAAAGAATCAAGCAATTCGATTTCTTTTGACAAGAATGACTCAACCGTTGTGCTTCCAATTGCTTATGTGCAACTTGATTCTTTATTAAACAACTACAACTTTTCGAAAGACATCAACGAGCAGTTGATTCGCAAAGAAGAAAGTGCCAGAGCAACTCTGAATCAAAAGGAGCGTCAGTTTAACGCTGCTGCCCAAACATTCCAGAAGAATGCTCAGAACAATGCGTTTCTAACACAAGAAAGAATGCAGCAAGAGCAACAACGATTAGCTCAGATGGAGCAAGATTACCAAAAAGCCGCAGCTGATCTTTCTCAAGATTATGCATTAGAGCAACAGCGATTGAACATTCAGTTGAACGATACCATCAAGTTTTATTTGAAAGAATACAATAAAGACAAGAATTATCATATGATTTTCACCAATGTTGTTTCAGACATATTGTATGCTGACAAGAAATATGATATCACCAATTCTGTTATTGAGTACTTGAACAAGCAGTACGGACCTTTGAAATCGGCGTTTGACGAAAAAAAGAAATAAGAGTATAACTCAATTACATATTTATAAAGATAAGGTTCTCACACAAAGAACCTTATTTTTTTATGATGTGATATGAAACATTGGAGAAAATATCTATCCATTCAGAAAAAGGAGTACATGCAATCCGCTTTACCCATCGATTTTAAAGCAGATGCCGTTGTCGTTATTCCCTGTTTCAACGAACCAGCGTTGAATATTACGTTGACCGATATTTTAGAGAAGTCGACAACTGAAGAGAAATTATTAGTAGTCGTAGTGATCAATTCGAGTGTTTTAACGTCAGAATCCATTGTAGAAAAGAATAGGCAAACCTATTTGCGAACCCAAGAATTTGCCTTCGTCAATTCGACCCCCAGTGTAAAGATTGTACCGATAATTGTAGAAGGACTTCCCCGTAAGCATGCAGGAGTAGGCCTTGCCAGGAAGATAGGAATGGATTTGGCAATCGATTATTATTTACGAATCGACAATCCCGAAGGCATAATTATTTCCCTTGATGCCGATTGTACCATATCCGGCAACTATTTTCCGAATATCATAAATACTTTCAAGACCGACAAGAAAATAAGTGTCGTCATATTGAACTTTGATCATCGAGTTGAAGAAGGCGATTTATTGCTTGAACGAGCTATCCTTCAGTATGAAAGCTATATACGATATTTTGAAAACGCGTTGAAACACACAGGATTCCCATATTATTATCACACCATAGGCTCAGCCTTTGCCGTAAGTGCCGACGCATACGTGCAAGTCGGCGGTATGGGTCGCCAGCAGGGTGGGGAAGACTTCTATTTCCTTCAGAAAGTCTTTCAGATGGGAAGTGTTAAAGAGTTACCCGATACATTTGTCTATCCTTTGGCTCGTTATTCCGACCGAATACCTTTTGGCACCGGTCCCGCATTGCGTAAAATCATAGAAGATCCAGAAAATGAGATGACCGTCTATTCCGTCGATTCATTTATTGTTTTGAAGACACTGTTCGATATGAAAGACACCTTTTTCAGGCAAAGCGAAGAATTTATCCAATCCAATATTGGTCAAATGCATCCATCGATCAAAGACTTTCTTATTGAGACCCATTTTGTTGAAGACATCAATGATTGCAATTCAAACTCCGCCACCCTTGTCACTTTCCAGAAGCGTTTTTTCCATCATTTTAACGCATTCAAGGTAATCAAGTTTTTGAATTACGTCCATCCCAAATATTTTGAATTACAACCATTAAGCAGCTCACTGGTTAGATTTTCTGCTATAGATTGGTAGATTAGGTCAATTTTACTATTTTTGCATATGTTTAG
The DNA here is from genome assembly GCA_002411345.1 of Bacteroidales bacterium UBA5287. GTDB lineage: Bacteria > Bacteroidota > Bacteroidia > Bacteroidales > Dysgonomonadaceae > UBA5287. The sequence goes on from DHSL01000068.1 coordinate 40,836, forward strand.
ATAAATACATGTAAGCATAATATATAAAATTGAAGAGGTATGTTAGGAATTAATGGATTAGAAATTTTAAGTTGTTTTCTGGCTTTGTTTGCCATTATAGATGTAACCGGTTCGATACCCATTTTTTTATCGATGCGTGAGAAGAACCGAGTAATCAAACCATTCAAAGCCTCAATATATTCCTTTGCGTTTCTGCTTATATTCCTGTTCATAGGAGAATGGATATTAAAACTCTTTCACGTAGATTTTTCATCGTTTGCCATTGCCGGAGCGTTGGTATTGTTGATATTATCAATTGAAATGATTTTCGGTGTCGAGATCTTTAAATACGAAGCAGACAGTTCAGGCGGTCAAGATGCGACCATGGTACCCGTAGTATTTCCCTTGATTGCCGGTCCCGGAACATTTACCACCATGCTATCGATGCGTTCCGAATATCAGTTATCGAACCTCATACTTGGTATAGCCATAAATATGGTAGTAGTATTTCTTGTTCTCCATTACATCGATTTTGTCAAGAAGCTACTAGGAAACAGTGGAGCCTATATCTTAAGGAGAATTTTTGGAGTCATCCTTATGGCTATAGCCGTGCGATTGTTTACCGCCAATATGAGTTCGCTCATAGCCAGTTTTCAATAATTACATTAGCACTGCGATAAGTTAAATAAGATTAATGAAATTTGAATAAAATCACATATTAAAGTGAGACCATTATCGGACCATTGTCGGACCTACCTCGGAGCTGCCTCGGAGGTTCCTCGGAGGTGACTCGGAGCATACTCGGAGGTTCCTCGGAGCATAGTCGGAGCATACTCGGAGGCAGGTAAGCCATAGTGAGAGCATATGAATGTTAAATAATTGAAATATTAATGCATGAATTTTAACTCATTCAAAAATACATTTCATTATCTAAATCCCTCATATATTTGTAAAAAAAATGTATCTTTGTGCTGATTATGTATAGACTTAAAAAGTTAAAAGATCAATTCATTATATACATTAAATAAAATCAATAAAATGAGAATTGTAAGTGTTTTAGGACGTGAAGTATTGGATTCAAGAGGTAATCCAACCGTTGAAGTAGATGTGTTAACAGAATCAGGCGCATTCGGTCGTGCTGCTGTTCCTTCAGGTGCTTCAACAGGTGAAAACGAAGCATTAGAACTTCGTGATGGTGACAAAAAAAGATACCTTGGTAAAGGTGTTTTAAAAGCTGTTGCAAATATCAATGACACAATTGCTCCAGCAATTATTGGTATGAACATTTTAGAACAAACTGCTGTTGACGCTAAATTACTTGAACTTGATGGTACAAAAACCAAATCAAACTTAGGTGCTAATGCACTTTTAGGCGTTTCTTTGGCAGTTGCCAAAGCAGGTGCAGATTATTTAGGTTTGCCATTATACCGTTACATTGGCGGTACAAATACCTACGTACTTCCTGTTCCAATGATGAACATTATCAATGGCGGTTCTCACTCAGATGCCCCTATAGCATTTCAGGAATTCATGATTCGTCCTGTAGGCGCCAGCTCATTCCGTGAAGGATTACGTATGGGTGCTGAAGTATTTCATGCATTGAAAAAAGTATTACATGACAGAGGATTAAGCACTGCAGTAGGTGACGAAGGCGGTTTTGCTCCAAAACTTGAAGGCACAGAAGATGCATTAGAGTCAATCCTTAAAGCAATTGAAATTGCAGGTTATGTACCCGGACAAGATGTTAAAATTGCTCTTGACTGTGCTGCTTCAGAATTTTATGTAGACGGTGTTTACGACTACACTAAATTTGAAGGCGAGAAAGGTGCAAAGCGCAATTCTGCTGAACAAGCTGCATATTTAGAAGAATTAATTTCAAAATATCCTATCGACTCAATTGAGGACGGTATGAATGAAAACGATTGGGATGGTTGGAAATTACTTACCGAAAAGATTGGCGACAAATGTCAGTTGGTAGGTGACGACTTGTTTGTAACCAACGTAGATTTCCTTGCTAAAGGAATTGAATTAGGTTGTGCAAACTCAATTCTTATCAAAGTAAACCAGATTGGTACATTAACCGAAACATTGAATGCTATTGAAATGGCTCATCGTCACGGTTATACCAGCGTTACATCACACCGTTCAGGTGAGACTGAAGATGCAACAATCGCAGACATTGCTGTAGCAACCAATTCAGGTCAAATCAAGACCGGTTCATTGAGCCGTTCCGACCGTATGGCAAAATACAACCAATTGCTTCGTATTGAAGAAGAGTTGGGTGGTCGTGCCGTTTATGGTTACAAAAAAATCAAGTAATCAGGTATTACTCCATAATTTAAAAACCATCCATTATTTGGATGGTTTTTTTGTTTTATTGAGGCATTGAAATAAAAAGTTAATTGAGGATAAAATACTAAAAACATGTTGTTTAATTGATTGAAATTCAGTAGAATTGCAGGTCGGATTGTTTTTCTCCAAGATATTAATATTATTGCCTTATGAAACCTCCATGTTGTATTTAACACTCAAGCGCATGAAAATATAGAGTTGTGCTGATTAAACATTGCCGGGATTTATTTTGTTTTGTTTTATTGCCTTTACAGGCTCTCACAAAACTTTATATTCAGGCAGTATGGAGACAGTATCATTTGAACAAGTAGTCAGCCGTGGTTGCGGTCTAGACGTACACAAAGAAACGGTTGTCGCCACCATAGACGGCGAGGGTCTAAAACGTACCACCCTGGAATTTGGAACGTTCACGAGTTCTTTGACAAAATTGAAAGACTGGTTAGTCGAAAACAAGATTACTCACGTAGCAATGGAGAGTACGGGTGTATACTGGAAGCCGGTTTACAACATCCTTGAGCCAACGGGTATAACTGTTTGGATTGTCAATGCCCGGCACGTTAAGAACGTACCGGGGCATAAAACAGACAAAAAAGACAGTCGCTGGATCTGTAAACTTCTTCTTGCCGGTTTGCTAAAGCCGAGCTTCATTCCTCCACGAGAACAGAGGGAATTACGTGATTTAACTCGTTACCGAAAGAAGTTGATCCAGGATGTGGCATCCAACAAAAACCGAATCATTCGTATTTTGGAAGATTGTAATGTTAAACTCTCGAGTGTATTAAGCGATACCTCAGGTATTACAGCTACAAAATTGATTAACAAACTCTGTGATGGTAAAAAGGTAACTCCCGAGGATATAGATGAGGTATATCATAAAAAAATCAGAGCGACCAAAGAAGAGATTTGGGAAGCTTGTAATGGTAATATTACTGACCACCACATCTACCTGATGGGTGCAATCCGCTCAAACAACCGGCATATTGAATCTTCAATTGAAGAGCTTAATCAAAAGATAAGGCAAATTCTTTCGCCTTACGAAAACGTAATGGAACTCCTTCGTGAGATTCCGGGATTAAGTCATAAAACCGCTGACGATCTTATCGCTGAAATCGGGCTGGATATGGAGGTTTTTCCAAGCGAAAAGCATTTGGCAAGTTGGGTGGGTGTATCGCCCGGTAATAATGAGAGCGCGGGTAAAAAAAAAGCGACAGAACAACCCACGGTAACAAGCAGGCAAAAACAACACTAGTAGAAGCCGCATGGGCTGCATCGCGTACAAAGAACACGTTTTATCTTACCCGTTATCATCGTTTAGCCGCTAGGCGTGGTAAAAAAAGAGCTATAATTGCTATTGCTCATTCCATTCTCAAATCGGTGTATTTTGTCTTAAAATACAATGTCCCGTACCATGAGCTGGGAGCGGATTATTTAAACTCCCAAATAGAGAAAAGGCGGAAAAAGTATTTAAAGGGCGAATTAGAAAAGATGGGATATGCAGTTCAGCTGGAGCCTTCTAAGGCTTTGAGTCCTACAGCTGTATAATGAGTAAAATCCAACATAACGGGGAACAAAAACAAAAGGTCGATGTTTACTGACGCACGGGATCTATAAGATGCCTAAGTCGATTATGAAACTGATATCAACAGATAAGTACCCCAGACTGTTGCCACGAGCACGCGTATGAAATTTTAATTCTCTTATCTGTTTTGTTTTCTCGTCTAACCGGTGCATTTGTCCTTAAGATGAGTGCTTTCTTTTATTTTGTCATGGTTGAGTGTTGTAATTAATAACAGAATATTAATTAATTGAATATTAAATAATTATGCATTATCAAATTTACGTATGAAAACTAAATTATTGATTTTGATTGTTTTGCTATTGTTTGCATGTAATAATGCAGAAAAGCCATTGACCGAAGCAGAAAAAGAAAAAAACATTGCAGAAGCCAAAAATGTGATCAGTACTATTTATCAAGCGGCCGAAAGTAACGATGCTGTTAAGTTGACATCGACATTTCTTGATTCACCGGATTTTGTTTCACTTATCAATGGTGAATTCGGTAATTATGAAGAGACTGTGAAAAAATATCCATCACTTATGGGTGAATACAAAGCTCAAAAAGCAACCATTCTCACTGAAAAATATACAGTACTAGATGATTCAACTATACTGTACTCCTCAAAATCAAAATGGGAATGTAAACTTCAAAATGATAGCATTGCTGTTTATGATAATTGTGGTTTTCTGCTTTTGTTGAAAAAATCAGATAAAGACTGGAAAGTGTTAAGTTGGACAGAGACATATTAGTTTTTAAAGATTTAGATTAAATAAATTGGGATTTTTCCAATGACCAGTTGGTCACCCGGCGTTTGACTGCGTTTATTCCAGTATCAGTCCAATGGAATTTTCTATGGAAAAAAATTGTCACTCATTATATCAATTATAAAGGGTCACTGCACTTTTAGATACAAATCATTCATGATTAATTTACATCAAATTGCATGTAAATTATATTAAATTAACAATGTTAAGGGGGAGGTAATATTAAATAATATATAGTTTTGCAGAAGTAATTACACATTATCTATACAAATCTATGAAACAAAGACTATTCGTTTTTACAGTATTGTTTTGTCTTTTCTCAACTGCCATAACTGCTCAAACAGAGAAGGGAAAATTTTCTATTTCGGGGCGTTCGTCAATTGAAGGTGCTTATTTTTCAAACCGTGTTTATGGTGATAATATAAGTGCCACGGTCAGAGAAGCGATGGATGTTGATGGGTATTCATTTTCTATTACACCAAGCCTGAGTTATTTTGTTATTGATAACTTATCAATTGGTGGGCAGGCTACATTTTCGATTACAGATGGTGATTATCAAAGTAAAACTACAGAGTTTATCTTTATGCCCACCGTTGCATATTACATTCCGATAGAAAAAGTTGTTCGTCCGTTTGTGGCTTTGGGTGCAGGATATGCGAATGTATCCATGGAAAGTATGTCATTTAGTGGTTTTACTTGGGCAGGAGGAGTAGGGGCTGCATTTTTTGTAAGCAATAATATTTCCATCGATCTTATGGCAGAGTATGCTGAGGTGAGTTCAAAAACTTCCGATAACTCTAATTACAAATATTCCACTAAAGGCTTAGGCGGATCTATAGGACTTTCAGTTTATTTCTGATCTTTTTATTTGTTCTGTTTTCCCTTAATCCCCTTTCCCAAAGTGACTCGTTGCGCAAACTGGCAATCTGTTCCCTACTTTCTTGCAAAAGATGGTTGAGAATAAAGATTTCAGGATATCATGTTGAAATCATTTTATTTATATGAAGGATACATTAATATCGTATTGCTCGACAAAGAGGCAGTAGCGTTTGAATTGAAACGGGGAGAAAAGAGTTGTTGTGTTTCTAAATGAGGAACACAATGGAGAAACATTTGTTGTTTTTAACATTGCAAAGTGAAATTTTTTACCTTTCTGTAGTATAATTAGAATTTTAGGAATAAAACACTTTAAACAATATAGATAAAATGACAAATATTCTCTACATTCAAGGTTTTGGGAGTGATGCCAATTCATTAACATCACAGACGATCAGGAAGGAGTTATCCACCGATTTTCAGGCGATTACACATAGCTTTTCAAATGATTACGGGAAGTTCCAGGCAATGATTGGCAATATTGAGCAAGCTAAGGAACTTCTCAAGTCTAAGAATATAGACCTCGTGATTGCCTCATCTATGGGTGGATTTGTCGGTATGGGATGCACCGGAATAACTAAGATTCTAATTAACCCCTGTATGAAACCTTCTGAGCAGCTTAGACTTCGAATTGTGCCTGATATATCCGATTACAATCCTGAAAACTTTTTTAGTCTGTATGATACTCATAGAATCTCCATAAGAAGTATTAGAGATGTTTTGGTGCCATTGGTATATGAAATAAAAAGTTGATATTGAGAGGATATACGTTAAAATTGTTTTTGTGAAACGTTATTTTAGGACGAGACAATATTTATAAAAAAAGCAGACAATCAATATTAAACTGATTGTCCGCTTTTGTTTTTATTTCCGATAGAGATAAATATCTCCACATTATCGGATTTTGTTTACTTACACTAACCTTTTAGAAGTTCACTTTTACACCCTCGTAACAAGCTTGAAATATTTGTTCCAGTTCTTCGATTGTCGGTTTACGAGGATTGAAACCAGTACAAGGATCCGCAAATGAGTTGTTTGCAATATATTTCAGATTCTTTGTCCATTCCTCTTCGCTTACTCCAAAATCTTTTACAGATCCGATTACATTGATATCAGCACGTAAAGTCTCTACCTCCTGCGCCAAATCTTCGGCAGATTGTTTTCCCAAAACAGTTGCTAAATCTTCAAATCTGTTAGTCGCTTTACTGTTGAATCTAATTACGTTTGGTAAAACGATTGCATTAGCAACCCCGTGCGGGATATGATACATACCACCTAGTTGGTGAGCCAGTGAGTGTGCAATACCTAACCAAGAATTTGTGAAAGCAAATCCAGCCATTGCCGATGCATCGTGCATATTTTGGCGAACAGTTAAATTTTCAGGTTCAGCTACCGCTGTTCTTAAGTTGTCAAAAATCATCTCCATGGAACCTTTCGACAATACATCCGCATAATTATCTTCAATATTTGAAACATAAGCTTCAATACTGTGAGTTAATGCATCGAGTCCGGTATTTGCTGTTATTCTATCTGACATTGTTTTGCAGAGATTACCATCTATTATAGCAACATCCGGAGTCAGTTCATAAGAAACAACCGGGTATTTAACACCTTTTTCATTATCTGTAATCACTGCCAATCCAGTCATTTCAGTACCAGTACCACTTGTTGTGGGAATAGCCACGAAACGTGCTTTTTGGCGTAAAGCAGGAATATTGAAAGGTTTAATAACATCTTCGAACGTCAGTTCAGGATATTCATAGAAAGTCCACATCATTTTAGCAGCATCAATACTTGAACAACCCCCTAATCCAATAATCCAGTCCGGTTGAAATTTAGAGAAAGATTCAGCACCTTTGAGTACAGTATTAATAGAAGGATCCCCTTCAACACCACTAAATACTTCTGTTTCCATTCCCGCTTCTTTCAAGTAAGTCAATGCGTTATCCAACACACCGCTTTTCTTTACAGAATTTTTGCCACAAACAATAATTGCTCTATTACCTTTCAGGTTTTTTAGTTCTTCAATAGCTCCAACGCCATGAAACGTTTCGCCTGCTACATACAATTTGCTCATACTTAATATCGTTTATTAAAATTTATGGTGCAAAATTACATGTTCCCAGGAGTGTAGAGATTATAAATTTGGGCTCATTTCTTGTAAATATGAGATAATCGGAATTTCAGTTCCGATGGAGTACAGTTTAATTTAGCAGCAATAAATTTATTAAGAGCAGACGGCGAGTCGAATCCCAGTTCGTAAGCAATTTCTTTATGCGGAAAGTCGTAAAACACCAATAATCGTTTTATTTCCAGTAGTATTCGCTCATGAATAACATTCAATGCAGTTTCTCCGACATAGTTGTTACAGATAGCATTCAATTTCTTTGTCGTAATATTCAGTTGTTCAGCGTAACCCTGCACTGTTCGGCACACTTTAAACTGTTCTTCCACCAGATCCCGGAAATGAAGATAGATATCGGCCTCTTCCGTCTCAGTTCTTGACGGCTCTTTTGAATGCCCATATTCAATAAGCTGCAGTAATAATATTTTAATATAGAACTTGATCTGTTCCTTTTTAGCCGGAGAAATACGTTCGTATAAGTCCCTGATATTTTTTACAACAGCAATAAGTTCAGCAAACTCTTCCGCTGTTGGAACAATATAATTCAACCGTCGTTGCAGATCGACATTATAAGCACTTAAATCCTTTTGTAGAACAGCAGAACAAAACAGTTCATCTCCGAACATAATGATCTCCCCTTCCGCATCCGGTGAAAAAGATATCTGATGAAACTGTTTCGGGAAGAGAACAGATATACAAGGTTTATCTATTTCATAAGCATCAAATTCGATATTATGATTCATTGTCCCTTTTTCCAGAACAATTATTTGATAATAATCGTGTCTATGCGGTTCATTGGAATCATAAAAAGGAACATGGTTTATATATTCCATGTTAAATGCAATGCAAGGTTTCTGAAAAGCCTCAAAATAATCTTCCAGTTTATAGGTTGGTATTATGTCTGTATTCATGTTCGTCAAGTTTAAGTATCTTGTGAACTGATTTTACCCTAATTACAGAATTCCGCTAATCAATCCACCGTCCACCTGAATGGTTGTTCCAGTAATCGATTTCGCATTTTCCGAACATAAATAACAAACCAAATCGCCCAATTCCTGTGGATCCATATAACGTCTGTTTGGAAAATCCTGAATGGCTTTTAATTCATATTCGTTCATCGAAATTCCTTCAACTTCGGAGCGGACTTTCATCAATTGAGTTACGCGATCGGTTTTGAAATATCCCGGAGCAACATTGTTTATCGAAATCCCTTTCCCGATAAGCTCCTTGCTGATGGTTTTCGCAAAGCTCACTACGGCCGCCCGGAAAATATTTGACAGTACCATATTGGGCGCAGGTTCTTTTACGGTAATAGAAGTAATGTTGATGATTCTTCCCCATCCATTCTTTTCCATGTGGGGTAAACATCCTCGTATCATTCTGATATTGTATTTCAGCACGGAATGATAAGCATTGTCCAAATCATCATCCGAAATATCGCGAAACGTTCCTGGTTTTGGACCTCCGGAATTGTTTACAAGAATATCTATCCTCCCAAATTTACGAATTGTTTCATCAATAAATCGTCGGTTATCTCCCTCAGAAGCCATATCCCCGGAAAGCGCCAACACTTCAACGCCTAAAGCTTCAATCTCTTTTTTCGTCCGCAGTAACTGTTCTTCGTCGCGAGCGAGCAAGACAATGTTTACCCCTTCGCGAGCCAATGCAACCGCGCACGCTTTCCCCAACCCCTTGCTGCTTCCGCCGATAATTGCGGTTTTTCCTTTTATATTGAGATTCATAAAATTATTTTTCTTTTATAACACTCAAAAAGGATTCTTGTTTGACTATTCAGCATTGGGTTGATTTCATTTATATCTCATCTACCCAAATAAACATCTCCAGGCGTAAGGTTATCAAGCGATTCGTGATAACGATTGTCCTTGTAGTAATCCACAATCCCGGTAATCGCAGTTTTAAGCTCATCAGGACAATAAAAATTTTGTTGTTTCACCACTTTTTCGTTGTATATGTTAATTTACCAAACTAAATTTGCATAAAAGCGATAAACTATATGCTAAAGATTAACATGGTCAGAAATAAATTACTTATCAGTGTGGTTATAATGCTGTTAAGCTTATGTGTGGTAAGAGGTTCAGACGTAATAAGTATGTTCGATCTAAAATATACCTTAAAGTATGATTTGGCCGATTCAGCACAGGTAGAAAGTTTATGGGATGACATTCATGCGATAAGTACATTGCAGGGAGTTGTAAATAGAGACAAACCGAGGCTTTATATAAATTATGTTGTAAATTCAGGTATAGAAATTGATAGTTACTGGTGGAATATGTACCGGCAGCCAGGTAAGTGGCTTCATGGTAAAGATACATTGGTATATAATGATATCGTGCAAGTGATTGATGCTTACAAATCTGAAATTAATGGCGTTGTTCTGTATGATCCATTAGTGGCATCCACAAGCAATGTAGCATCTGCAGTTGCAGGAATAGAAAACCTGATTGCCATCAGATTTGACAAAGATCCCAACAGTTTATATTCACGCGTTGTATTAAATGGTCCTAAACTGAATGTAAAAGTAAGTCTGGTTAATAATGATGGTTCATCACTCTTTACAGGTCGGGGCAATATTCCAGGTACAAACAGAAAATCTACCGGTTCTATTAAGAACGACCCATATATTTGGTTTATTGAAAAGTACATGAAAACCAATAAATGTTCAGGGGAATTCGGCGCCTACTATATTGATCAGAAGTGGCGCGAAAATCCAAAGGCCACTGTCGTTAATCACCATACACTTACCAATCATGATTTCTTTGTAAGTAAAAAGGCATTTTTCTTTGATCTCTCACCCTGGGGTGATGAACCAGCTACTGACGATAGAAGTCAGGATGCAGGTACTGACTTAGCTACCCTAAAGGAATTTTTATCGGAGGCTTATAGAATCAACCATGGAGAAAAGATGTGTTATATAGGAGGATTTCCATCGTGGGCATTTAAATATACTAAACATGCAGGAGGTATACACGAAGATGTGGCAACTGAATGGGAATTTTCCAGATTAATTGGCGCCTACAATGCTTTTAAAGATGCAGACGCCATAGGATTTGGAGCTTTATCCAATGCATCCTTTTGGACTCATTTCCCTTTAAAGGATAAATATCCCCAACATTGGGTAACATCAGAAGAGTTAAAAAAGAAAGGATACCTGGATGAAGAAGGTAATGTTAATTTTGAAGGACGCGATTTTATCATTTTCTATGTAGGCGATTACGATGCTTCCTCATGGGTAGCGCAACGTACCCCCAATATATGGGATGACAAAAACAGGGGTAAAGTCCCCATGATGTGGGCAATAAGCCCTGTTTTGGAAAACAGAGTTCCAATGGCTTTGGATTATTACCGGGAAAGTGCATCTCCCAACGACTATTTTGTGTCCGCGGATAATGGCGCAGGATATCTTATGCCAGGAATGCTTCAGGAACCCCGGGGAATTTCCGGTTATCCGTCAGGGCTCGAAACTTGGGCTGCTCATTGTAAGCTCTATTATGACAGATGGGATTTGACAATTACAGGTTTTGTTATCGACGGAACAGCACCCGGACTAACCGAAGAGGGGCTTGATTGTTATGCTACGTTCAGCCCGAACGGGATAGTCCCTCAAAAAGTACCTCTTACTCTATTACATGGTGAAATGCCAATATTAAAATCAGATTATGATATTGTTTCCGACAATCCCAAAGAAGCTGCAGAACTTTTATTGAAACGGGTAGACTTACGCCCAATTCCGTTTCACTGGTTCAGAAATATCCTAAAGACACCCACTTGGTATGTAGAAGTGATGAAAGAAGTCAAAAAAAACAACCCAAATATTGAGCTTTTGGATGCTCCCACATTCTTTGAGTTATATCGTATCTGGCTTCAACAAAATCCGGACGCTGCAAAGGGAAAAATTCGTATGGAATAATTAATCATTATCAAGAATGACACGTATAAGGTGGAGAAAAACAAAAATGCCATTCATTTCATACTGATCAATGGCATTTTTTATAATTTTGTGATTGGTATTCAATCTAATTATGTAATGAAACTGAGAGAAATATTTCAAAAGAAGGATGATAGCCCAGAATTGAAACGTGGCGAGATAAAAGAAATCCTTATCAGAACCGCGACTAAGCCTCTGCCCGAATTTAAATATCTTACATACACAAATCATTCGTATTTCTTCCAACGGATGCGGTCGGTACTAGACTTGGATGTAACAGAAATTATCAGTATTCAGTTCTCCTTAAACGAAGGTATGATGGATTGCAATATCGGTTCTTTCCTCAACAGACAAAATCTTTTTGATGGAACTTATTCTTCCAGCCTCATTAATCCTAACGGCTGCTTGAAGTTCCTTAAAAACAATACAGGGGCTTTACCCTACGAAAAAGCATATTACTATCATAATGGGCGCGTTAGAACAACGGAAAAGGTTGTACAGGAAATCTTTGCCGACTGCCAGAAATATGCTCTTCCTTTTTTCGATAAGCAACTAAATAGATTACAGAACAATCCATTGGTATTCAAAGGGATTGACTACATTTCCCGTTTGGATACGAACAAGGCTTCTTTGAAAAAAGACTTGGAAGAAGAATTGAAGCATGGTAATTATTGCATAAGCAGCATTAAACATCCTAACTATTTAGAGTTGAAAAAGTTATTACAAGGTATTGAAGGCATAGACCGTGAAATACGAAAGGGAATCCCCAAATTGACTTACGAACTGCTTGAACTGTATGCGGATAATGACAAGGAGAATTTAATCAATCCTTATTATGGAATAATATAGATAAGGTTTTTTATTTCATTACTTTATCTTAACTTGTTGTCCAATTATTGGGGAGTATCATATTTTTCTAATTGTTTTTATAATAAAAGTGTTCGTTTAATTAATTCGTCCAAAAAAATAGCTGGTAAATTATCATTATAATTAGAAGATGATATCGCAGTCTTTATATTCCAATTTAGATTCAATAAAAGCCTTTATCTGTTCAAATTTGTCATTATTCAGGTCGTTGTTTTCAAAAATGTGTAAAGGTGTTCTTAAATTATCCCTATGTAGCAATAACAAATAATTTTTGTAGGTAGTATGGCATCCGAAAATACTCCAAGTATATTCCAAGTGTTTTTCTTTGTCCCAATACTTCAAGAAATTATCAGAAAATTCATAAATGCAATCCATTTTTTCTTTTTCATAACGGTCAGCTATTGTATCAATAAGTTTGTATTCATTATTCTGTGTGACTCTTCGAGTAGAGATAAAATGTATAACAAGAAATATAAAAGAAACCGCCATAATAAGATTAAAATAATCAGAAGTATCGTCTAAATAAACAAATATTCCAATCGCCAAAAAAATAGCTGCAGCTATTGAGAAACTCTGTATCTTACGTTTGTTTTCTTTCCATCTCAATTGCCAAATGATTTTTTGTTCTCTTTTAAAAGTTTCTTTATTGTAAGGAAGTTCTATCCGTAAGTTTTCCATATATAATTTTTTTATAATGATTATTATAAATGTTGAGTTTTCTATTTATTTGAAATTGTCCGCTTGGGTTCAATACTCGTTTTGGTACCGCTGCCAACAAAGAATGCAATTTGATCAAATACAATACTTGGATTTTCATTAGACACAATACATAGTGAATAAATTTTCTCTCCTTTATAATCCCATTCTAATTGCAGGTATTCAAAGCCAACTTGGATATGTTCTTCCAGTTCTTTCTTCATTATTCTTACAAACTGCTCTACCTCTTCTTTTGTGTTTATATTTTCCATCATTTCATGAATGGTAGTTATATCAAATTTAGCAAAGTGTTTTTCCCTAATTTCACGATGCCCCTTTCTAATTATTGTATCTGTTACAGTTATAGGAGGTGAATTTTTAACGAATGGTGCATTAGAGGATAATAAAGAATCAATAATATCTTTTTTTTCGATTTCGGATTTGATTTTTCCTTTATAAGTATATTTTATTAATTTCAGATGCTTTGCATCTCCCTCTATATCTTTAGGAGTATTATTTATCCTATAATTTAATTGCTCCTGCCAAGTATTCATATTTGATTCTTGTGAAAAACCTTTAGTTGCGAATAAAAAACATACAGCAAATAAAATTAAATGTAACGATTTTGAGGATCTCTTTTTATAAATTGTATTCATATTGGCTTAGATATAATTATTGTATAGCTTCAATCTAAAGTTTACCGTTGCAAGTTTAGTCAATTTATTTGTAAAAAACTCTTTTTAAGATATTTTTCTTTATAAAATCATTAAGATAAATCGGTTAGCTACATTTCATTGACAAAACAGGTTTAAGCTTTTTTTAAAATATCATAGCGAATAACCGAACTTAATACTTGCCAAAGGAATATACCTATTACAGGCTATTATTCTTTTAATATTTGAAAGCTGGTGGCACGTCTTTTTGCTCAGATAGAGAAATCCCATATTTGGTAGCAAGTTGCTGCCAAGTGGATACTGTCCTTTGAGTAGAAAACCATGATTTCAAAGGTGGTCATCGCAATTTGATACGGCTATATTGAAAATAATACGTCTCCATAACTGTTCTAAGTTTTGCGACACATTATCACAATTTCGTCCAATCCACTCTGCAAGCTCTAAATAGCTAACACCTTCTGCAGCATCTGTGCCATCGATCAGGTGATGAATCAAGGAATATTCCAAAATTGCTCTTGTTGACAGGTATGTATTGTTTTCCTGAGAAATTAGCCAAATCAGGGTCTAAGGCTCTGATTTGTTTATTTTTTAGCCAGTTTGTGTCATTCTCAAATGAAAATACCTCTTTTCCGCGTAGTATTTCACTATGCAATATTCCCATAAGAATTGGCAAATCGTTATGCTGCCAATCCATATATACATATATATCCTTATTCTGTGGCATCTTTTATTTTTTTTGATGCTCGTTTCATATTCGTAATGTATCTGATTATGCGCAAATGTGGTTCAATTTGTTCATAATTGCATACATTATGCCTTTTATTTCAACGAAATTCGATTTGCCGACTCCAACCTCTCAGCAGAGTTCAAATGCCTCGTAACTAATGGGTAGAGTGGCGGTAGGTGTTTTTACTTTAGGATTGTATGGTATTATGGCAAGCTCAATCGGTAGTGAGAATATTAGAGAAAGAACCTATAAGTAACAAGTTTGTCACTTTGTGTTACCTGTTTGTTACTCTACAAATAAAAAAGTCTGTAATCGATTGAATGCAAACTATTTGTCAAACATTGACAGTACCCAGAGCCGGGATCGAAATAGATAAATATGACAAATTCGCAATACTTATAAAATCAATAAAATATATTATAACTAACAGTTTATTAAATAATAAAAGTATTTTTATATTTAAACTGATTTAACCAAATTGCAACCATTCTTGACCCGCTAACCAACGAGGGTTTCCGCAAACCGCTTTACAAGGTGGTAAGCAAATCTTTTAATCGTTATCGACAGATTGACGAAGATATGAAAAAGGAGTTGGTTAAACACCTTGACTAAAAGATAAAACCGACACATTTTTTATAGATAACGAATAAATAATGCGTTATCTATAAAAAAAATGACTATTTTTGCAAAATGGAAGAATTAAAGCAATTTGGAATCGTACCGATAGATGTGGGAGTATTAGAAACTCTTTTTACGTCTTATAAACATCCTCAAAAGAAAATTACAAATCTTGAACAAAAGGGTAGTTTAATAAGGCTAAAAAAGGGGTTATATGCTGTTTCCCCAATGATTTCTGCACGATTACTTTCGGCGGAATTAATTGCGAATCATCTTTATGGACCTTCTTATGTGTCGATGCAAACCGCACTTCGTCATTATGGGCTTATACCCGAAAGCGTTTATACGACAACTTCACTCACATTAAAGGCGGCAAAAATATACGAAAATAGCATAGGACGATTTGAATACATCCATTGTGCTTCTGATTATTATCCAATTGGCATAAGCCAAGTTGTGGAAAATGATTATGCTTATCTGATAGCTTCACCCGAAAAAGCGTTGTGCGATTTAATTGCATATACACCAAAATTGCGGTTTCGGTTTGTTAAGAATACGAAAACCTATTTAGAGGAAGATATACGCTTTGATATGGATGAATTTTATAAAATGGATGTAACTATTTTTGAGCAATGTGCCCCCGTAAGTAAGAAAAAAACCGAAATAAACAACCTGATAAAACTGTTAAAGCGATGAGTATATTCGATCAAATGTTGGCTCGTTATGAGATAAAAAAACAAAGAGAACTCACAAATGCCACTTATGAAGTAATGCAGGAAATAACTCTTGCTGGACTTTATCGGGGTGGTTTTTTCAATAAGGCGGCGTTTTACGGAGGCACTTGTTTGCGTATTTTTCACGGAATGAAGCGGTTTTCGGAAGATATGGATTTTTCACTTATTCAACCGGATAAGGATTTTCAACTCGAAGAATATTTTCCGTCCATTATCAACGAATTTAATGCAGCGGGAAAAGATGTTGTAATTTACAAGAAAGAAAAAAGAACATTCGGACGGGTAGAATCCGCTTTTTTAAAAGACAATACAGCGGTTTACGATTTGAAATTTCAAACCGAAAAATCCGTCAAAATTAAAATAGAAGTGGATATTGATCCACCGATGAAATTTGATACTGAACAAAAGCTATTGCTGCTTCCTTATTCATTTATGACTCGTTGTTTTGTTTTATCGGATTTATATGCGGGAAAAATGCACGCTATGGTATTCAGAAAATGGAAACAGCGTGTAAAAGGGCGCGATTGGTATGATTTTGAGTGGTATGTGAGAAATGGAGTGAAACTAAACTTCAGTCATCTGCAAGAGCGAATCAAACAATTTGATGGTATTGAAATGAGTAGAGAAGAGTTTATCCATCAGTTAAAAGAGCGGCTTGCCACAACAGATATTAAGATGGTAAAAGAAGATGTTATACGATTTCTAAAAAGTACGAAAGAATTAGAAATTTGGTCGAATGATTATTTTTTGCAGTTGGCGGATATGGTGAAATTTGAGTAAAAGAAAACATTCTTATTTGACGTCTATTTGATATTTTCTCAACAGTATAGGTTAATCACTGATAATTAGCTTGTTTTTATTTGATGCTTATTTGATGATTTCCTATGACAGAACCAAAGTTCGACATTCTTAAAGAACACTTGTAAAAATGGATGCTCGAAAACGCCGACGTTTACGACGCATTTGAAAAGATGATGAATAAGCAAAGCGATACAGGTTATCAATAGATTATGTTTACGGCCACCTCATATTTTCCAAAGTATCAAAAACTCATTGAAAAGAAAATACACAACAAAAACAGCGACGATATATCAAACATCGAAGACTTATTAGCCGAGGAACAGATCGGCAATTAATTTCTTGAACAACTCAACCTAAACAAAAACGAAATTAGTCTTCCAGCAATGCTCGCTTGGCTCTATTTCGGACGAAGTTTTGAAAATATAGTCAAACGCGGAGAATATCTGTTGAACAATAGCCAAACCAGCCGATTTTATAAATCTGTCATATCCAAAACCATAAAGCTGATAATCGGACAGTCCAAAAAATTAGCTCTGCGTACCGAACAGAATTGGATTGAATATCAAAATCTTCAAACAGCAATTAACGATAATTCTGTTTTGGAATGGGCATTGTCCGAAGAAAAACAATCCCGAAAAATACAGGAACGATAATTCAGAGAGAGAAAAAAGACAAAATCACTTTCGAGGAAATGACATCTCTTTCGGATGAGGAAAAACCGGAACTGTTTATCAAGATAAACGAATATCTTCGTTCCGGTATTAAAGGAAAGCGTGTTGCCTTTATGATTATCGCATTGTGGCAATTAGGCTACCTTCTCAAAATTACCACAGACCGTGAATTATTCAATATCATAAGAGAAAAGTTTAAAGCAGATATTGGCACGGATGAAAGTATTTATCGTTATTTAAAAGATGCAACCACCAAACAATACCAATCCGAAATCGACAACTTTAAAACCTATTTCCAACTAAAATAAGTTCACTTTCATTCAATCTCGTTCAATGTTATTTTTGTGAACGTGTGTGAACTTTAATTTTTCGTAATTCACTAAATTCCAATATACTTTTGCGTCATTGCTTCATTTCGAGGCAGTGGCTTTGTCTTTTTATTTCCATCGAAAACAAAGTCTTACAAGGTGGATATAATAAAAAAATGAACGATTTACTTTCAATCATCAAAAACAAAGACGCCACTATTAAATTAGAAATGAGCGACGAAGATTTATTGGATTTTTCCAACGATTTAATCAATCGAGCGAAACACGAACTCTCTTTTGAAATTGCCGAAGCGCGCAAGGAACGCTATCTAACCAAAGAAGAAGTTCGTCAGATTTGCGGTGTGTGCGATACCACACTCTGGCATTGGAACAAGAAAGGGTATCTGAAAACCGTGAAAATCGGAAATAAGGTGCGTTATCGAATGTCAGATATTCGTAAAATATTGGGCGAAAGAGATGCGAAGTAACAATCAAAGCGCTGATAGCAAGGCAACTTCTGCCAAGCAGTCCAAAAACGAGCGCATCGAAACATTCCTTCGCGAGTGGTACGATTTCCGATTCAACACGGTAAAAAGCCGAACCGAATTCCGTCCGTCGGCAACGGACGAACTGTTTTCGCCCCTCACGAAGTTCGATATCAACTCGATGCGACGACTGTTGGACACATCAATCGGTATTGTTACCTCCGGCGATAATATCCGCGCCATTCTGGAAAGCGATTTCTGCCCGAAAGTCAATCCGGTACAGGAATATTTCCGTTCGCTACCCGAAATAGATGAGAGCGAACCATCGGAAATTGCACGTTTGGCAGAATGTGTTACGGTTATTCATCCCGAAAAATGGCGTGCGTATCTGCTGAAATGGCTCGTTTCGGTGGTGGCAAATGCGATGGACGATTTGCAGTGCCGAAACCATACCTGTTTGGTGCTGACGGGCGAACAGGGAAAATTCAAAACCGCGTTTCTGGATTTACTCTGTCCGCCGAGTTTGAAAAGCTATCTTTTTGCCGGGAAGATTGACCCGCAAAGCAAAGACACCCAAACGCTTATTGCCGAATACCTTTTTATCAATATTGACGACCAACTGAAAGCATTGAACAAGCGGGACGAAAACGAGCTGAAAAATCTCATTACCAAACCCCGTGTCAAGTACCGCCGACCGTACGATATTTTCATTGAAGAATATCCCAATTTGGCAAGTTTTATGGCATCGGTAAACGGCAACGATTTTCTGACCGACCCCACCGTAAGTCGCCGTTTTCTACCTTTTGAAGTAGAAACTATTGATATTGAAAATGCCAAGCAGATTGATATGGACAAGGTTTATGCCGAAGCTGTTTGGTTTTGGAAAAGCGGGTTTCGCTACTGGTTTAACGATGACGAAATAGCCGAACTGCACCGAGAGAGCGAAGCTTTTCACGTGCAAACCGTCGAATATGAAATGTTACTGAAAGGTTTTGAAAAGCCCGAAGAAACATCGGACAGTTATATGACCACATCGGAAATATTATCCTATTTACGCGGTTATACAACCATCAACCTGCAAGAGAAACGGATGGGCGAGGCGCTTAAAAAAGCGAGATTTAAGCGGAAATCCAAACGCATAGACGGTAATCCGCTGTATGTGTATCATATCCGTAAAGTTTCGCCCAATCCCTTTATTCCTGCACCTTATGAAATGTAGTTACAACCTTACTACAAATAAAGAAAACTCAATGAAAGAAAAAAGATTACGACGTAGTAAGGTGCAAAAAATCATCTTACGACTCACTTACTACCTACTACATTTTCCCGACATTGTAGCAGTTACTACAAAAGACTATACTACTACACTTTTTCCTTTCATTGTCAATTACTTATAAAAATAGACAGATGTAGTAAGATAAACCCCGAAAACTTAGAAAACTTTTAAAGACACAAAACAAATGATGAATAACGAAAACTTAAAACACATATCCATAAAGGATTACCTTGCCGGGCAAGGCATTTTCCCGACGAAAGAACACGTCGACTACGGAATGTATAAAAGTCCGTTTCGGGACGAAACAACGGCAAGTTTCAAAGTGGATTACCGCAAGAATCTGTGGCACGACTTCGGAACAGGTGAAGGCGGAAGTATCATTGATTTGGTAATAAAAATGCAACAATGCGATTTTATGGTTGCAACACAATTTTTACAAAAGCAAATAAATCAAAATATAGAAACGTACCAATATCCCTACATTTCTACAAATGGGGGTATATCGGTAAATAATTCATTGTCCGTTACAGCCGTCCAACCGCTCGAAAACCCGAAATTGTCGGCATTCCTGCAAAGCCGAAAAATCAATATGGAAACTGCAAAAGCCTTTTGTCGTGAAATCCACTATCAAATCGGCGGACGAAACTATTTCGCTATCGGCTTCCCAAATGATGCAGACGGTTATGAACTCAGAAACCCACAATTCAAAGACTGTATCCCACCCAAAGAAATTACCACGTTCGACCGTCAAACGCCTACGGTACATCTTTTTGAAGGATTTATCAATTATCTCAGCCTGCTCACTTTGCAAGCCAAGCAAGCCGATGTTTCCGCCGTCGTGTTGAACTCGATTGCCAACTTAGACAAAGCCATCCCCTTTCTTTCGAAACACGAAAAAATCAACGCTTTTTTGGATAACGATGAAGCCGGAAAACAAGCATTGGATAAACTGCAAAGTCGAAACTTCCTCATTGTGGATATTTCCAAACGATATGCAGAATACAAAGACGTGAATGATTATTTGTGTGGGAAGAAGATGACAAAAAATCAAACCAAAATTACCAAATCCAAAGGCATCAGAATGTAAAAAACGACAGTTTCAACCAATACGAGAACATCTCGAAATTCTTGCTAAGCAAGTTTGTGTTTTGGTGTGCCCAAAACCTTGTCTTTCATCCCGTTGGTTTAACAAATTACTAAAAAATGAACAAGACTATGACATCAAATAAAGGCGGTCGTCCCGCCAAAAGTTTAGCCGAAAAACGCAAGTATCGACTATCCTTAAAACTCAATACGAAAGAATATTTTGAACTCAAAAGCAAGGCGAAGACAGCAAGCAAAAACCGTTGTGATTTCATAAGAGAATTGATTCTATCGGGCGAAGTTATCGGACGATTTTCGCCGGAACAAAACGAAGCCATTCGCAAAATAACCGGAATGGCAAATAACCTGAACCAGCTTGTGAAATTGGCACATGTGCAAGGCGTATGGTATATTGAGATTACGGCTAAGAAACTATTAGACGATTTGGACGAACTTTTAAAACGAATAAAGCTATGACGGCAAAAATTGTAAAAGGAAGCAGCTTTTCAGGTGCTATCGGTTATATGCTAAGCAAAAAAGAGTAAGCGGAAATCCTAAAAGCCGAAGGTGGACGCATTGAACCCAAAGAACTCACGGCAAAAAGCTTCGAGTTGCAGGCATCTATGAATCCAAACATAAAGAAACCCGTTTGGCATATTTCACTCAATTTTTCGGAAAATGATAAAGATAAACTCTCCAATGAAAAGATGACGCAGATTGCCGAAACCTATATGAAGAGAATGAATATAAAAAACACCCAATACCTAATTGTACGACATCACGACCGCAAACATCCACATATTCATCTTTGCATTAACCGTATTGATAACGAAGGGAAACTTATTTCGGATAAAAACGAGAAATACAGGAGTACGAAGGTATGCAGAGAACTGACCGAAAAGCACGGTTTATATATTGCACTGGGGAAAGAGAATGTAAACAGAGAACGACTTATCGGATATGACAAAACCAAATACGAGATTTACGATGCCCTGAAGCAAGCCATTCCCAAAAGCAAAACGTGGAATGATTTGGAAAAGCAGTTGAAGAAAAGCGGCATCACTTTTCAGTTCAAAACAGCGGGTAAAACCGCCAACATTCAAGGGATTATTTTCGAGAAAGACGGAATTAAAATCAACGGTTCCAAAGTGGACAGAGAGTGCAGTTACTCGAAAATTGATCGAGAAATCAAAGACAACGCCCTTCAGGCTTTGCAAGAAGCAGAACAGCAATCACAGCAAACCGGCTTAGCAGAGAGTGCAGTAGAAACGCTCACATCACTCATTGCACAACTTAGCATATTTACAATGCCCAACAGTTCGCATTACGACGCCACACTTGCCGAATACATCCAAGCGTTAAAGGCAAGAAAATGGGGGGTTAAAAACAAAATCAGAATCCACAGAATACGATAAAACCACCACACAAAAAACAAACCATTATGGCAACAACAGACAACGAAAACATCCTGATGATGTTTGAAGAAATCAATCAAAAATTAGACAAAACCCATTTGCAGATTGAAAAAATTTGGAAACAACCATCAAACGAAACTATTGAAATTGACAACGATGAACTAATTGACGAAATCCGGCAAATGAAAACCTTTCTTGAACTTTTAAATAACGAACATTCAGAAAGATTGAGCGAGATAGAGGCTATTGTTCGAAAAGAGAAAAGACGGTTCGATTTTTCTCCTACTTCCATCAATACAATGCTCATTGTGCTGGGATTTATGGCAATTATTCTGGGATTAACATTGTGTTTCGTCATTAAAAGCGGAGAAAGAATTGTATTCCGACAACGATTTAAAATACCGTTACTTCCTAATGGATCGGACACGCCACACAGGAAGAAATGGCTACAATGGATACCATTTTCTATTTTCATCGAAATAACAAAAAAATCAAAGAACTTCGTAAACAGGTGGAGATTTTCGAAGAAAATGTAAAACAGCGGGCAAGGATTATTGAGCAGGAGGAAAAGCTAAGAAAGGAAAAAGAAAAAATTGATAATAAAATTATGATAAAAAGAGGCTAATCACACCCTTGTATATAGTTTTCGTTGATAACTTTCTGCATATGAGAACTGTTTATAACTTATTTTTGTTAATTTTGTGAAGTGATAATTTTTGCCAAAGAGATGAATCATAAAAAAATTGAGGAATTTTCAGTTATTGCTGTTCATAAAAGTCTTTCACTAACAGATTATCTTAGTCCATACATATCAGTTAATGATAAAGAGCCTTCTTGGGATGGTCTAGTATATATATATTCTGATAAAAGTGGTAAAAAAAGTAGTATTATAGGAAGGGTATCTGTACAAGTAAAAGGAAAGTTTTGTAACAATTTCCCTAAATATGAAATTAAATATCCCATTCAGACTATCGATTTAAAAAATTATTTAAATGATGGTGGCGTCATCTACTTTGTAGTTTATTTGAAAGAGAATGGAACAGGGAAGATATATTATTCAACATTAACACCTGTAAAATTAAATAGATATTTAAAAGGTGTTGGGTCACAAAAAACAAAAAATATTTCCCTAAAAGAGTTCCCTGAAGACAATAACAAAAAAGTAAATATATTCTTGAATTTTTATGAAGATTGCAAAAAGCAAAATAGCTTCGCCCATGTAGGTTTCATTTCTTTAGAGGATTTGAATCAAGAATCCGTACAGGAAATAACAATGTCGTTAACTGGATATGGTTTTGAAAATAGTCAAACTGATATCAGTAAAATATTCTCAGAGAATGAGGTTTATTTATATGCCAAAATCAAAGGAAGTAATATCTTACATCCTGTCGACACAGTCATAAAATCGATGTCGTTATCTGAAGAAGTTCAAGCCTCCATTACTATTGATGGAGTAATATATTATTCTTCATTCAATCGCACATACTTTGAAGATAAAGTACAAATAAAAATAGGTGATAGTTTATTTTTATCAATTTCAAAAATAAATTTATCAGACGTGCAGGTCGCCTACAAATCTTCAAAAATGTTGAAATCACGAATTAAGGATTTAGATTTTTTCTTAAGTGCAATAAAAGCCAAAAACTTTTTCATTGATGATAGTAAGTTTGTTTTTGAAATTCCAATAAACGAGGCTTCAAAAGTTGATGCCGAAAATGAATATAAAGCTCTTAAATACTATCGAAAAGTTTTGGATGTATTTAGAATTCTAAATGTTTCTGAGGATGTAAATCTTGAAGAATTAAGTCTTCAAGATTATAAAAATATTGACATTTTGATTAAGTCATTTGTTGAAAATCAGCCTGTTGAAAACCTAAAAGAAGAATTGATAGCTTTAAATCTGAAAATATCAAAGATTAACATAATGCTCATGTTTATTAAAAGTGAAAAATCTGCAACAACTTATACGATAAGAGATTTTTTTAATTCTGGGATGATATTCGCTTATAAAGGTGATGGTGGAAATATGTTGAGAGCACCAGCATATTCACACTTAAGAAAGGAAGATTATCTGAAAATATCAAATATTAACTATGATGAAATTTTACCTTCGTATAAGGCTTTACAGGGTTTAAACAACAAGATATTTGAATTAGCAAATATTGATATGCTGAAAATGCTTTTGGCTTATGATGAAAGTAATCCAAAAAATGAAAAACTATTATCAGTTGCTAAACAAATGGCGGAGTGGATTTTGAATGAAGATATTCACAATCTTCCAAAAGAAATTAAAACGTTGAACTACTTACAAATTGTTAAACGTGAGCGAGGGTTAAATAAGAATGAAAAAGAAACACTAATTTCAATGTCTCAAGGTCATTCTGAAAGTCATGATGTCAAGGTAGCTGCCTGTCTTTTACT
>DHSL01000031.1 GCA_002411345.1 Bacteroidales bacterium UBA5287
TACGTACTTTACCGAATGCTTACGATTAAAAGATGCTCGCGGTCGTTTGTTTTTAGATTACATCAATTTAATAAGAGCAAAACATCCAAAATTTTTTGTTATTGAAAATGTTAAAGGTATCATAAGTGACAAACATCTTCCTACATTCTTATCGTTTCTATCTTTATTAACGGATGCTGGTTATATAGTTAATTACTCTCTTTTAAATGCTGCTGATTATAGAATTCCACAAGATAGACAAAGAGTGTTTGTAGTTGGTATATCAAAAGAAATAAATTGTGTCTTCGATTTTCCATCTCCTTTTTATAAGCAGAGAGTTACATTAAAACAAGCAATTGGTGATATTGTTATGACACCAAATAATTACCTAAATGAAAAAGTTCTTCAATCTTCTGGAGAATTGCTCAATCATGATATTTATGTTGGTTCTTTTGATGCAAAATTTATGGCACGTAATAGAGTTCGACAGTGGAAAGAGATTTCTTTCACAATTCAAGCCCAAGCCAAGAATGCACCATTACATCCACAAGCACCTAAAATGCTTTACATCTCTCCAAGTAAAAGAATATTTGTTCCTGGTAAAGAGCATTTGTACAGGAGATTAAGTGTTCGGGAATGTGCTAGAATACAATCATTCCCTGATTCATTCAAATTTATTTATTCAAATATCAAAGATGGTTATAATATGGTAGGTAATGCTGTTCCTCCTCGTTTAGCCAAGATTATAGCATTAAAGATAAAAGAAACTTTAACAAATATTGAAAAAGATGAATGGATGTTAGTGGGTTATTATAAAAGTAAAGAACACCTTAATAAAATAGTACAAAATCAATTATACTATGTACGTACAGGATTTAAGCGTGGTGCATTAACATACCCAGCAGGGAAGAACTCCCCAAAATACTTATTGTTGCACAACCGTAATCAGCGATTTCTATTTAATTTGATAGAAGAAGTTCCATTAGTTAAGTCTGCTTCATATTTGCGAGAAAAGGGATTTTCTCCGTCAGGAGGAGAATATCTAACATTCAAAATTAAATCAAAGGTAGAAGATGAAAATATTCTAAATACAGAAATTCAAGGAGTTGGTTTCAATAAAGCAATTCCGTACTTATGTAAACACAAATCAAATAAATAATATGTCATCAATCTCAACAATTTTAGGAAAAGCATTTGAATATGCATGTGTTTTAGCTATTGAAGAAATAGTTACTTCTCATAGAAAAATTGAAGTACTTAATAATAGTAGTTTGCAAATTGCAAAAAACAGATACGAAAATGATATATCTACAGAAGAACAGGCAGATATGTTATCATCTGCAAAATCTGGTATCAATGCAATTATAGAAATGGAACCAAAAATTATTGAAGATGGAAATGATATTTTAACTCTTGTCCTGCAAGCTGATACTTCGGCTACTAAAGGAGGTGATATTAGAGATGTTCTCATTATTCGTCGCTCTTTAGAATGGGAAATAGGTATATCCGTAAAACATAATCATGCTGCTTTAAAGCATTCTCGTCTTTCAATACACATAGATTTTGGTAACGAGTGGATGAAGACACCTTGCTCTCAAAACTATTTTACTGAAATCCGTCCAATTTTCAACAATCTCACAACATGGAGAAGACAAAATCTAAATTGGAGAGATTTACCAAACAAAGAAGATGATGTTTATATACCTCTTCTAGATGCTTTTATAAAGGAATTTAAATCACTACAAAACACCTGTAATGTTACAGAGAAACTTATCGAGTACCTGATAGGAAGTAATGGTCGAGATTACTACAAACTAATTCATAATAATGATCATACGACCACAATTATGCCATTCAATATTTTTGGGACACTCAATCAATCAGGTGTCAAAACTGCACCTAATATCATTATCCCAAAAATTGAAATGCCAGATAGAATTATAGAGTTGGCTTACAAAGAAAAATCAAAAACAACAGTAATCTTGACAATGAATAAAGGATGGTCTATTTCTTTTAGAATTCACAATGCGTCTACAAAAGTTGAACCAAGTTTAAAATTTGATATTCAACTCCAAAGCAAACCGGAAGAAATATTCTATTTAAGTAGAAAATGGTGATTTTTTTAAATTAATCATTATGAAAAATTACAGGCAACAAATAATTATATTTATAATATATTCTTTAATCATTTGACAAATAACTCATTGTATGTATTCGATCTAAAGTTTACCAATACAATTTTAGTTAATTTGTCTGTAAAAACTCTTTTTAAAATTTATTTCTTTTCCAAACCTTTCTTTTTTTGTGAGAAGGTGCTTGAAAAAAAATATTCGAGTTACGTGCTTGCCGTATTTTGTTCTGTTTGTATATTATTCTCCTGAAAATCATTATATGAATTCGATCTGTCACATTTCATTGACAAAATAGGTTTTGTTGTGAAACACATTCTATGCAGGAGTGGTACCAATTGTAAAATTAGTTGTATAGATATAATTATTAAACTAAATATGTACTAAACTGATAAACTTTATGCAAATATTTATATATGAACTTATCAGCCTTGTTTAAAATATTGAAACCTAATGGAAGGTGGGTACCGAAACAAAGCCAAATGGATGCTTTTATTCTGTATCATGACAAGGATGGCAATAAATACCTGATTGGATAGAAACGAAGGTTTGATTGGGTCTCGAAGAAAATATTTTAATTGATTTTAGACATGACACAAGTTGTCAAATAATCTTTTTATCTTTGTTTTTGTGTTTAGTTAAATTTTGTAATCTCAATATTGTGTGGAAATAAGAATAAAACAATAAGTGAAGTATAAAAAAATAAGGTAAAACAATATCATGGAAAATACTGAAAAAAATGAGTATGAGGAACTGACTAACTTGGAGTCTATTAAAAAATTCTGCAGTCAACATCTATCTGAAATCGCCACAGATAGTTTTCATTTAAAGGACAACCTTATTAGAATTCGATATATTGACTTGGATGGAAAATTCAATTATGTAGATCTGGGGAGATTTTTCTTTGTTGATGATTGCATGTATGTAATGACAAAAGAGAGTCGTTACAAAAAGTATCATAATCCTGATATTTTAGAATTTGACAAAGAACTTGAGGTTTTGAGATATATGGGATTCTATATTGTCAGAGGCATTTTTGCCGGTGTCTTTACAGAATTTTTCGACGACAAAGGGAATAGGATCTTTACTGGTGACGTTGTTAATGCACAAGTATTCATATTTACTTCTAGGTTAATATTATCGAAAGGAGGATATGACCGTGCTGTTTGTGTTGATAAAGATGAACGCGCATCTGATTGTACAGCAGGCGTTAATGATATAAACGGGAGCTTTTCTCTTATTTTTGACAATCATTATCTCCGTTTGTCTCAAGCTACAAAGTTAGTAGTTATTGGCAGCCTTTTCTATGATTTGAGAAATGGTTATACAGAGCTCGATATTAGGTCTTTATGTAATGAATTTGCACAATTAAGATATGGAGAGAAAGATATTTTCAAATTAATCAGAAAATCTCCCTATTTTCCACCTCAGACCTGGCAAGAAGAAGCTCTGGAGTTAATATGTGGTTCAGATGATGATGAATAATCAATAAAATTTAGCAAACCGATTTCATTTAATGGTTTTAAGGAGAAAAATATCTTAAAAAGAGTTTTTTTCAAATAAAATAACTAAACTTGTCGACTAAATACATCTGTGACAAATAATCAAAAATATAGATTGAACTCATGGGAAAACTATATGAAGAACTAACATCAGATTACCGTATAAAAGAGGGGTTAAATGCATGTATCAATTGCGGTACATGTACAGCCATTTGTCCTGCTGCTGAATTTTACAAATATGATCCAAGAGCGATTGTAGATATGGTTCAGACTAAAGATGATGATGTTATTGAGGAATTACTCAATTCAGAAACTATCTGGTATTGTGGAGAATGTATGTCTTGTGTTACCAGGTGTCCACGAAAAAACGCACCCGGATTAGTTGTAATGGCATTGCGTAGTATGTCTATGGATAAAGGTTATTTTATAAACTCTGAAAAAGGAAGACAGCAGTATGCCTTAACTAAAGCTCTTACTAATAATATTTTAAATTATGGATATTGTATATATCCAAGAACTTTTAAATCTGAATTGCATCCAGAGGCTGGTCCTATTTGGGAATGGATTGAAAAGAATATGGATGATGTTTATGCCAGAAATGGTGCAAATTTAGATGGAAATGGAACTGGTGCTTTAAGAAAAATTCCTAAAGAAGATTTAGAGGAATTAAAACGCATTTTTAATATAACCGGAGCAACACAAAGAATTGAGACTATTAATAAATATTCAATAAGCAGAGCTGAAGAATTGGGACTTACAGAGGATGAATATTTTATGAAAGTGTTTACTGAAACTGAGAAAAATCATTTAAACGAAGATTAATCTTCCACCTAAAAAAAATATGATATACGAGGGCAAAAAGAAAATTTGGAAAGACTATCAAAAAGAGATTCCAGATGATCATTATTTTTATGTTAGAAGCTGTATAAGACAGACGTTATTCCCTGCTTCGGAAAAAACATTTTTAGATATTACCAGGAATAAATTACACAAAGACTTTTTTGAAACAGAACATCATACAACATGCGGTGGTATAGCATATCATTCCGATGTAATCCCACAAGAAACGGTTATGACCATTATTGCAAGACAATTTGCTTTAATGAAAAAATATGGATATGAGAATTATGTGTGCTCGTGTATCACATCGTTTGGCCTGTATACAGAGACACTGGAAACTTGGCATGAGTTCCCCCAATTACAAGAAAAGACAGCCGAAAACCTTTGGAAAAGTTGCAAGTTAGAATTTACTAAGCCTAAGTATCTGGCTCATTCAAGTGATATTATTTATAAGTTTAGAAATCTAATTGCAGAACAAGCAAAATATAAGTTAATTAATCAATATACTGGAGAACCACTAAAAGTAGTTGAGCATATTGGATGTCATTATTCAAAAATGTTCCCCTCTAAAGGTTTTGGTGGTGCAGAATATCCATATGTTTTGGCAGGTATGATTGAAGCATGGGGCGGAGAGGTTGTAGATTATCCAGAAAGAAGACATTGTTGTGGATTTGGCTTTAGACAATATCTTGTAAAAGCAAATAGAGGGTATTCTATTTCAAATACTCATAAAAAATTTGAAAGTATGGAGCCTTTTAAACCAGATATGATAATAACTAATTGTCCAGGATGTCCATACTTTTTAGATAGATGGCAATATGCTATTGCTGAAATGGAGGGAAAAACTTATGGTGAGAATGGACATGGTATACCTGTATTCACATACGAAGAGGTAGCAGGATTAGTTATGGGATATAATCCATGGGATCTTGGTTTACAGAATCATCAAATTGGTACTGAGATTCTATTAGATAAAATTGGCATTCCATATGACCCTAATATGAAATATAAAGGGTTAAACAATAAAGACTTAGGAATACCTGAATTTCCTTCATGTATAAAATAATAATAACTTGTATTGGATTATAATTTATGGCAATCAAAAATATAGTAGTAATAGGTGGTGGCCCTGCAGGTTTAGAAGCAAGTGCTCAATTGCATTATATGGGATATAATGTGTTTTTAATTGAAAAAAACGATAAACTTGGAGGTCATTTAGGAAAATGGGATAGATTATTCCCTCAAGGCATACAGTCTGAGGAGTTATTAAACCCTCTAATAAAGAATACTGCTGGTGTTAAAACTTTTGTGAATACAGAAGTAGTAAACATTAATAAATTAGAGAAACAATACAATATTATTTTATCAAATGGTATAACAATATTAGCTCGCGCAGTTCTTTTTGCAACAGGTTTTGATCTATTTCCAGCCTCAAAAAAGGAGGAATATGGTTACGGTATTTATGATAAAGTTATTACCAATGCAGATTTAGAAATCTTTTTTAGAACTAAATCAGATTCGAGAATAGTCAACCCTTTAAAAATAGGTTTTGTACATTGTGTTGGATCAAGAGATGAAAAAACAGGAAATAGACAGTGTTCTAAAGTTTGCTGCGCAACAGCTGTAAAGCAAGCATGTGAAATTAAAGAAGTATTTCCAAATGCAGAGGTGATCTGTTTTTACATGGATCTTAGAATGTTTGGACGTAAATATGAAGATTTATATTTGACTGCTCAAAAAAAATATGGAGTAAGATTTATTAGAGGAAGAGTATCTGAAGTTGGAGAAAATATTAATCATCAACTTATTGTTAAAGCTGAAGATACTTTAAGTTCAAAGCCATTAAAAGTTACATTAGACCTTTTAGTCCTCATGTGTGGAATGAATAACTCATCAGAAGGTATTAAAACAGCCTCATTAATTGGATTAAAAGCAGATGAAGATGGATTCTTTGAAACATTAAATCCAATGCAAGGATCTATTTTTAGTCATAAAAAAGGGGTATTTTATGCAGGCGCAGCTACTGGACCAAAGACTTTACCAGAAACTATAAACGAAGGAAGAGCAGCTGCAATATGTATTAATAATTACATAAAGGAGGAGATAAATGAATAAATTTGGTTATAGCTTATCTCCTGCTTCTGTCATTAATTTAGATAATGCAGATAAAATAAAGTTTAAAGAATTGATTGATTTAGAACCAGATGTATTAAAATGTATGGCATGTGGAAGTTGTGTATCATCTTGTTCTGCTGTAAATTTTACAAATTCTTCATTAAGAAGTGCAATTCTTTCACTTCAAAACGGACTCCCGGAAAAAGCATATGAGTATTTAAAAGGTTGTATGCTTTGTGGTAAATGTACAATGATATGTCCTCGTGGCATTAATACCAGAAGACTCATAATCTCTATTTTTCAAACTTATAACTTTAAAAAATGAGAGAAAGAATACTTGGAGGATACGATAATTTTGTTCTCCCATTTATGATAGGAATCGTTTTTATAATAACCTATTTATTAATTGGCCTTATAAGAGTTATTATACATATTCCAGGTCCCGACAGAAAGAAACTACTTCTATCTTTTGTTAATCCATCAGCTATTTATAAAAATATAAGAGATATTATATGTGATTGTTTAATCCATGTGAAAATCTTTAAAAGAAAAGCTATTTTAGGATATATGCATGCAAGCATAGCTTTTGGATGGTTTATGCTTATTGTCATTGGACATATTGAGGTGGCTTTATATGTTCCTCAAAGAAATGGAGTACTCTATTATCCTGTATTTTTCAGATATTTTGTAAAACAAGAGGGAGATATAACATTAAGAGGCGCGTTCTTTTTCTTTTTAATGGATTTCTTCTTACTATTAGTTCTTAGTGGTATTGGATTAGCAATGTACAAAAGAGTGCATTCCATGGCTTTAGGTATGAGAAGAACCACTAAGCCTGGTTTTGCAGATAGACTGGCTTTATATTGTTTATGGGCAATATTCCCTTTAAGATTACTTGCAGAAAGTTTTACCGCTGGTATAAGTGGAGGAAGTTTTTTAACAAAACCTATGAACATGCTTTTTCAAAACTTCCTAAGTGATGACATGCATATACTCCCAACTTGGTGGGCATATTCAGTAGCATTAGGACTATTCTTTATTGCAATGCCTTTTAGTAGATATATGCATATTCCAACAGAGGCTTTATTGATTGTTTTGAGAAATGCAGGATTAAAAGTTACTAAAATAAGAAAGGGTTTTGCTGCAGCTGAAATTTATTCTTGTTCAAGCTGTGGTCTTTGTATAGATGCATGCCCAATGAATACTCAGAAGAAAAATTTAAAATATTCATCGGTATATTTTATAAGATTTTTAAGAAGAAATAGGACTAAAAAAATTAATAAGATAGCAGAGAAATGTTTAATGTGTGGAAAATGCGTAGCATTATGTCCTGTAGGAGTAGATTCCTGCGGAATTAAAAGAGCTCAAAGAACAACAGTATACAATAATCTTAAATACGACTATTCATACTTGACTTCTGTATCTCATAATCCACCTACGAATACAAATGAAGAAAAAAAGAGTTCATCTATTCTCTATTTTGCAGGTTGCATGACACATCTGACTCCTTCCATTATAAAATCTATGGAAAAAATATTTGAATCAGCTAATGTTGATTATCAATTTGCAGATAAAGATGGAGGTGTATGCTGTGGAAGACCACTAATTATAGCTGGAAAAGCAGATGCAGCTAAAGAGATTATTAATAAAAACACTGAATTAATTAAAGCAAGTGGTTGTACAACAATAGTCCTCTCTTGCCCTATATGCTTAAAAGTTATGCAAGAAGATTATAATTTAAAAGGTATCAATTTGATTCATCATACTCAATTTATTAATCAATTAATAAATGATAATAAATTAAAATTATCAAAAACATCAGACTCTCTTGTTTATCACGATCCTTGTGAACTAGGAAGAGGTTGCAACATTTATGATGAACCAAGAAATATAATTCAAAATATTGGAGAACTTAAACAAGCACAATCAGAAAAGTTAGAGAGCATATGCTGTGGTGGAAGTATTGGAAGTTTAAGTCTTACCTATGATGATAGAACTAAGATTACTCAAAATTCTGTAAATAAACTACTTATTAATAATCCTGATAAAATTATTACTGCATGTCCTTTATGCTTAAAGACTTTTAAAGATCAAGCACCAGTACCAGTAGAGGATATAGCACTTTTAGTAGCAAAAAATATAGAAGTAGCTTAATAAAAAATATTATGAAAGTCTTACATTTTGTTTTATCCCTTTTTATGTTTTTTACTCTTGTATTTACTTGTAAAGCACAGTTTAACAGTACGCTGTATGACAAAGAGGCGTTCTTGATTGGGACATTAGATGATTATATGGGATATCAGCGCACGTTTAATGCCGAGTCAGATAGCTTTTATTATCAAAAAGTAGATATTTATAGCAAAGATGAATTAATGACTGCACTTTTTATTGACTCACTTTTTAATTCAAAATATACCGATATTTATTTGATAGACAATGGAGCTCCAAAAGGAATAAAATTATACTCCCCAAATTTATCAAAAAGAATTGACAAATATTTTGAATATAAAACTTCAGCGTCGCGGACAATGCAAGGAGATACTGTTTTTTATGGGTTAATTAAAAAAGATATGTTTAAAACCAATAAAGAAAAATTATCTTTTTTGTTAGGTGTTTTTTTACGTTATAGACCAGATTATAATAGAATTGCCATGGCCAATTCAACGAGTAAAGCTGCTGTGTGTGCAGATATGTTAAAAGAGTTTGGATGTGCAGATGTTGAATATACTATTAAAAAAGGATACATTCCGGTTGGTCATATAATTACATTTGAACCTTCTCCTGAAATTCAAAAGATAATTGAAGAAGCTGATAAACTAAATTACTATATATCGAATATAAATACCAATAAGATAAAATTCACTCTTGATGGAACAAAATATCGATGGAAAGAGCCGGATTATCCTAAATTCCATAATAAATCAAACCATTCAATTGACTCGATTATAGTTGTCGGAATAGGAAAAGACTCTTTACAGAAGAAATGATACTTCATTCTGAGCGAGGCATCAACTCTGCCTATAAAC
Organism: Bacteroidales bacterium UBA5287; assembly: GCA_002411345.1. Classification (GTDB taxonomy): domain Bacteria; phylum Bacteroidota; class Bacteroidia; order Bacteroidales; family Dysgonomonadaceae; genus UBA5287. The sequence goes on from DHSL01000031.1 coordinate 9,592, forward strand.
AAATTGTAAAATTCTTGTAATCATTGAAGTTAGAACAAGGCATGAATAAAAATAGAATTGGTATTCAGTTTTTCGATATCTTGAGAGTAACGGACTGAAAATCCGTGTGTCCTTTTTATTGCTTCACAATTGCTTTTGTTTCAACGAGTAATTCTCTGGAAACGTGGGTGATATTGTAAATTATTCCGGCTCTGCGGTTTTTTTCATCATTTTGCAGTTGTTCAATCCCATCTTCCCAGTAATTTGCTTTTTGAATCATCGAGTCCAATTGATTTATATCCGCTTTTCCGCTTAATAGATCAGTTACATATTGAAGCACCTCGCTTACATCGTTACAAAATTCAACTTCATTTTGAGTAAGTTCTTTAGCATTTTTATGCACTCCAAAAGCAGAAATATATGAAAGCAAAGCATGATTGAGGTTTGTAAGATTGAAAGCAATCTCTTCGAACTGTCTTGTGCTTTTTGGTTCCAGTCGCATACCTTTCCATGCCGAAGTTAGAGCATTGTCCGCATTATACGCAGTACGCCTGTTATGCAGATATTCTTCTTCTGTGACCGTACCTTTGTAAATACTTTCGAAGTATCGTTTGTTTTTAATTACCGCCGTCATTAATAAATCCGGCAGCTGTTTGTACTGCCAGTCCGGCCACACAAATCGTACAACCAGAAAAGCGATGATACCCCCAATGAGTGTATCAATAATCCTTGGCAGCATTATAGCGACACCCTGATCGGCAAGAATATTGAACGAAGCCAATACATATGTTGTAATAAAAATAGCAGCTACTACATAATTCTTTTTCAACCAATAGTAGAAAAGGTAAATAGATGTGAGCATTAGTAGGATCTGTCCCGATATTGTCGGCATCAGATGAGCTAATGTCACCCCGAGAACGACACCCAGCAACGTACCAAAAACACGGTGGAAAAGTCGCATCCGTGTAGCACTGTAAGTCTGCTGAAAAACTATCAGAGACGTTAATAAAATCCATGCCCCCTTTTCAAGATGGAACATTTGCATGATTCCAAATCCAAGTAACCAACTTAAGCTAAGTCTTATTGCAAACTTGAATCGAGAATGTTTGGGATTAAAAAGAGTGGCTAAACTATTTCGTTCAGGCTTACGCGTATTGAATACTGTCACATCAATTTTTGCACTATGAGATTCCTCATCCCGCAGGTTTTCTTCAAGACCCATAAGATTTTTCATCAACAACGATAGGGTGAGGTAGTGCGGTTCCCCTTTTTCCTCTTCCAACATTTTTTTTACCGCAGAAAGAGTCCACTCTAATGATAAGGGATGCTTATAAGTTTGTTCTGTCAGAAGCGAATCAGCATAAATATTCATTGCTTTTCCAATTTCGTGCATCAATTGTCCGAAGCCTTCCAGCAGTTCAATATTAGTAACATCCCTTGTCAGCAAGTCGTATTGTTCGTGACTTGAAATTGCCCTTTCCTGCATTTCCTGCAGTAAAAACCATTTTCTATAATAAATATTTACTGTTGAAAGCGTTTCCGGACCACTCTCTTCGGAGTAGCTATAGAGATTGTTTTTGCAAGTCTCTATTTGCTGTGACAACTGAATATTTTTTTGTGCCAGTTGATTTCTGATTAATATTTGAACTTGAGGATTGCTTGGGAAAAGGCTTGCTTTCAAGTCGATATAATCTGCCAGAAAATGGAAGCCCTGTGCCAGTTGTTCCTGTAACATTCTGAACGGTCGGTAATGCAACAAAAGAATTGAAACGATAGAATAACATGATGCCCCAATTGTTAACAGTACAGGCTGATAGTACCATTTTTCCGCGTTATTTGTCCCCAGCATTGTATAAACGAATATGAGCAATGTTCCAAAGGTGACTCCTTGCATCCTTGAATTTAATCCCCCCGCAATGGTCATGGAAAAAGCAGCGATAAAAATATATACAGCGAAATATGTCGTGAAAGGCAACAGCAGTTCCACCAAACTGCTTGTGATAAAAAACAAGATGATTGCTGTGACAGCCGATTTTATGCGTCCTCTTGGGTGAACATCCGTTTCTCCGAGAGCCATAGCCACGACACCCAGCGACATTGTTGTCCCTATAAATGAATTATGAAACAGAATTTCAGCAGGAATTAACAGAAAAGCGATAGACACCGTTACTTTTAGTGCCCATAAGTGGTTAGGATTTTTCCAGAAAACGTTTATCCAAAAGCTGTTTATACTTTCTTTTATTGTATTCATCACTTTGCACTTTTATAGTTTTAAAATCTTCACAATGTTGGTTTTTATCAACAAAATACTGTCTGTAAAATTAGTTTATTGTCTGTATTTTTATTATCTTTGTTAAGATGTTGATTCCTTAATTGTATTTAATACACATGATAAATAATTTTAAAGTGAATCTTTTCACGAATGTAATTCTTTTTTATTATCATTGCATTCAAATACTGTAGAATTTACATTTATTTAAATGAACTAATATCAACATAATATAATTGTGTTAACATAAAATTAATGATTATGAAAAGAAATCTCTTTCTTATTTTATTTATGGTTATTTCTGTGATGTTATCAGCTCAAAAGAGTACAATGAAAATATATCCAGAAAAGGGAGAGCGAGTTATTCATAAAGAAATTTATGGTCAGTTTGCTGAACATCTTGGCACCTGTATTTACGGAGGAATTTGGGTAGGAGAGAATTCTCCAATTCCCAACATAAACGGTTATAGAACAGATGTGATTGAAGCGTTGCGAGCATTAAAAGTTCCCGTGGTTAGATGGCCGGGAGGTTGTTTTGCCGATGAATATCATTGGATGGATGGTATAGGTCCTAAAGACAAACGTCCGAAAATGGTTAATACCAATTGGGGTGGGACCATAGAAGACAATAGTTTTGGTACCCATGAATTTTTGAATTTCTGTGAATTGCTTGGTATTGAACCGTATATAAGTGGAAACGTGGGTAGTGGTACAGTGGAAGAACTGGCTAAATGGGTTGAATATATGACATCTGATGGAGATTCTCCTTTGGCTAATCTAAGGAGGAAAAACGGTCGCGATAAACCTTGGAAAGTAAAATATTTAGGTATAGGAAATGAAAGCTGGGGATGCGGTGGAAACATGACGCCCGAGTTTTATGCAGACCAGTACAGAAGATATCAGACTTATTGCAAGAATTATGGAGGTAATCATTTATATAAAATCGCGAGTGGAGCCAGTGATTATGATTTTAACTGGACAGAAGTATTGATGAGGAATGTAGGTAATCGGATGAATGGATTATCGCTTCATTATTATACTGTTAAAGGTTGGAATGGAAGTAAAGGTTCAGCGACCAATTTCAATTTAGATGAATATTATCGAACATTAGATAAAGCGTTAGGTATTGAAGAAGTTATCAAAAAACATATTGAGATAATGGATAAATACGATCCAAATAAGAGAATTGGATTGTTGGTGGATGAATGGGGAACCTGGTGGGATGAGGAGCCGGGCACAGTAAGCGGTCACCTATATCAGCAGAATTCATTGCGCGATGCATTTGTCGCATCCCTTACTTTGGATATCTTTCACAAATATACAGATAGAATTACCATGGCTAATATAGCCCAAATGGTGAATGTGCTTCAGGCGATGATTCTTACGAATGATAAGGGTATTATTTTAACCCCAACATATTATGTTTTTAAAATGTATAATGTACATCAAGACGCCACTTTTTTGCCATTTGATTTAACCAGTGATATGATTAGTCGCGATGGCAAGAATATCCCTTCGTTAAGTGGAACAGCATCTCGCGATAAAAATGGGTTGATTCATATCTCATTATCCAATGTAGATCCCGATAAAGACAGCGATGTGACAATTGACCTTGGCGGTGTATCCGTTAAATCCATTAAGGGAGAAATTCTCACATCCAAGAATCTTGTTGATCATAATACATTTGATAATCCGGGAGTTGTAAAAACAGTCGATTTTAAAGGAGCAAAGATTGTGTCAGGCGGTTCAATTACTGTGAAAGTACCAGCCAAGTCCATTATAACTTTAGAAGTGAAATAATTTATATTGATGAAAAAGTTGTTATTGTTTCTTATATCTACTGTTCTGTTTGTGTTGAACGGTTTTTCGCAATCGTCAGATAAACGAGTTTATGAAAATGAAGGATATGAACTGGTGTGGAGTGATGAATTCGATTATGAAGGAAAGCCCAATCCTGAGTTTTGGAAGTTTGAAAAAGGATTTGAGAGAAACAAAGAATTACAATGGTATCAGGAAGAAAACGCCTATTGCAAAGACGGAATATTAACTATTGAAGCCCGAAAAGAAAAGAAGCCGAATCCGTTATATTCGACAGATAAAAACGATTGGCGTAATTCCAGAAAGTCAATTGAATTTACTTCTTCATCTATTCAGACAAAAGGGAAAAAGGAATTTCTATACGGCCGATTCGAGATAAAAGCCAAAATACCCCTTGCGGGTGGAGCTTGGCCCGCCATTTGGACATTAGGTACAAAAATGGAATGGCCATCGTGCGGGGAAATAGATATTATGGAATATTACCGTATTGACAATAAGCCTCATATACTTGCAAATGCCGCTTGGGGAACCGACAAACGTTATGATGCAAAATGGAAAACCAAGGCAATACCTTTCAAGTATTTTCTAAATAAGAATAAAGATTGGGGCAACGAGTTCCATGTTTGGCGTATGGATTGGGATGAGCACTCAATTAAGTTGTATTTAGATGATGAATTGCTTAATGAAATACCTTTATCCCAGACTGTGAACGGTACATTTGGGAGAAATTTAAATCCTTTTAATCAACCCCATTTTCTATTGTTGAATCTAGCTATTGGCGGTCAACAAGGAGGTGAGCCAGATTTGTCGGCATTTCCAATGAAGTATGAGATTGATTATGTGCGTGTTTATCAACAAAAAACGTCTACCATCAAATCCGGAAAAATATGGCCCGACAATAATGGAAAACATGTAAATGCACATGGCGGAGGCGTTCTTTATCATGATGGTAAATATTATTGGTTTGGAGAACATAAAAGTGAAAATACAAGTGCAGCTTTAGTCGGCGTAAATTGTTATTCATCGACCAATTTAACCGATTGGAAATATGAAGGCGTCGCGCTTCCTGTTTCAGATGATCCCGAAAGTGAAATTACCTCGGGATGCGTTATTGAAAGACCAAAAGTGATTTATAATAAGAAATCCGGAAAGTTTGTAATGTGGTTTCATCTTGAGCTCAAGGGGCAAGGATATAGTGCAGCAAGAGCCGCTGTAGCTGTGAGTGATAATATAGCAGGTCCTTATAAATACATAAGTTCTTCTCGCGTAAATAAGGGCTTTTATCCAATAGATATGTCAGATGAAGTACGAAAAATAAAGTTCGAAAAAAGCATGTTTGATAAATGGTGGACAACTGATTGGTATAAAGCCGTTGAAAATGGACTTTTTGTTAAACGAGACATGGAAACCGGTCAGATGTCAAGAGACATGACTCTGTTTGTTGATGATGACGGTAAAGCATATCACATTTATTCATCGGAAGAAAACCTAACACTCCACATTGCTGAGTTGACAGATGATTACACTGCTCATAACGGTAAATATGTTCGCGTTGCCTCTGCAGGTCATAACGAAGCACCCGCAATATTTAAGCGGAACGGAATTTATTGGATGATTACCTCAGGTTGTACCGGTTGGGATCCAAATGCAGCAAGAATGTTTTCATCAACCTCAATTTGGGGACCATGGAAACAGTATTCCAATCCATGCAGAGGTGAAAAATCTGAAATTACTTTTGGTGGTCAGAGTACGTTTATTCTACCCGTTATCGGTAAGAAGGATGCATATATTTTTATGGGAGATATCTGGAAGCCAAAATATCCCATTGATGCAAGATATATTTGGTTACCAATACAATTTGAGAACGATATCCCATATATAGAATGGATTGATGAATGGAGTATGAACTATTTTGATAACAAGTGAGATTAAAATAATCAGTAACAAATAATTATATATCATGTGTATTAAACAAAAAGCTTTTTTATTGTTTTTTTTGATGTGCTCTACATTTGTATTTGGAAAACCAGGATTTGGTAAGTCTGAAAAAATTAATAATCAATGGAAGTTTATCCTTCAAGATGTAAAGAATGCAGAGGGAGTTGATTTTAACGATAAGAATTGGCAAAATATTGATTTACCCCATGACTGGAGTGTTAAACAACAATTAAGCTCGTCGCAGTCCAGTTGTATGGGATATTTACCAGGTGGAATAGGGTGGTATAGAAAAAGTATCCAAATACCTGAAGACAAGAAAGAAGCGAAAGTTTATCTTTATTTTGAAGGAGTATATAACAGAAGTGATGTTTATATAAACGGTCATTTATTGGGAAACCGTCCAAATGGGTATATTTCATTTATGTATGATGCGACGCCATATATTAAATATGGAAAAGAAAATGTTATTGCTGTGCGTGTAGATCACAGTAGAGATGCAGATTCAAGATGGTATACCGGTTCAGGTATTTATCGTGATGTTTGGTTGGTGTATGCCAATCCTGTTCATATTGCCCAATGGGGAGTATATGTTTTTCCTGAGGAATCCACGTCAAAAAATGGAGTTTTGAATGTAGAAGTCGAATTGACGAATGAATTGGAGGTTGCTGTCAACTTATCCATAATTCATGAGTTAATGGACAAAAATGGAAAGGTAGTCGCGAAAAAGAATCTTAAACAATCTGTACAACCCGGTGAAAGTAAGATTAATACATCATCTTTAAAGGTGGCTAAGCCAAATTTGTGGAGTATAGAAGATCCATACTTATATGATTTGAAAACCACAGTGTTGAAAAATGGAGAAGTGTTGGATGAGACAATAACAAAGACAGGATTTAGACAATTCACATTTGATGCTGACAAAGGATTTGCACTCAACGGGAAGTGGATGAAAGTTAAAGGCGTATGTATTCATCATGATGCGGGAGTTTTAGGTGCAGCAGTACCTAAGGAAGTATTGAGAAGAAGGTTAATCAACTTGAAAGAAATAGGATGTAATGCGATCAGAACAAGCCATAATCCCCAAGCACCTTCGTTATATGAATTGTGTGATGAGTTAGGCATGTTGGTTATTAACGAAGCATTTGACGAGTGGGAATTTCCCAAACGGAAATGGCTTGAAGGATGGAATGTTGGTACTCCAGGTTTTCAAGGTTCATTTGATTTTTTTGAAGAATGGGGTGAAAGAGATTTAGCCGATATGGTTAAACGGGACAGGAATCATATCTCAATATTTGCTTGGAGTATTGGTAACGAAGTAGATTATCCAAATGACCCATATTCACATCCTATACTTGACGGAGGTGAAGGAGGGTTTACTCAACCCATTTTTGGTGGATATAAGAAAGATGCCCCAGATGCCATGCGTTTAGGTGATATTGCCAAAAGATTGTCGTCTGTTGTGAAAAAATATGACAAATCGCGTCCTGTAACCGCAGGACTAGCCGGTGTGGCCATGTCCAATGAGACAGCTTATCCAGGTGCTTTGGATATCACCGGATATAATTATACTGAAAATATGTATGATAAAGATCATAAAGAATATCCAGATAGAGTTATTTTCGGAAGTGAGAACAGACATGATCTGAGTGCATGGAAAGATGTCAGAGACAAGGAGTTTATCTTTGGTCAATTTATTTGGACGGGAATAGATTATTTAGGAGAATCCGGGAGATGGCCCTCTCGTGGTTTTTATTCAGGTCTCCTTGATTTCGGAGGTTTTATTAAGCCACGAGGTTATTTTCGTCAATCTCTTTGGTCGGAAAAACCGATGGCATATCTTGGAACCTATCCAACCCCAGGTAAAGGTAGTGTAAGTCAGATGCAAGATGTATGGTCGCAACTTGAGGCAGAGAAGGCATCTAATTATGAGGAAAAAACTCCATCGACAGATGCTTGGTCGATTTGGAATTATTACGAAGGACAGTTGATACGAGTTGTTTCTTATTCAAATGCACCCAAAGCCAAGCTGTTGTTAAACGATAAAGAAGTTGGAGCCATTCAGGATTATAATGATGAAACGGGTATTTATTATTGGGATATCCCTTTTCAAGATGGAGTTTTGAAAGTTATTGGGATGGATGAAAATAGCAAGGAAATATGTGATTATGAAATTCAATCATCAGGAAGTCCTAATGCTTTAAAAATTATGTATCAAGATCAAGTCGTAAAGAAGGATGGTGTTGCCCAAATTATTATTCAGGTAGTTGACGAAAAGGGTGTTCCTGTTATGATTTCAGATAATGAAGTGACATGCCAAATAATGGGTGATGGTAAATTATTAGGGTTAGAAGCAAGTAATAATTCGGATATGAGTAATTATGGAGATAATGTTCATAGAGTTTATCATGGAAGGATGATTGCATATATTAAAGTCACTGAAGAGAACAAAGAAGGTATAAAAGTTCATTTTACATCTCCCTGGCTTAAGTCGGCCGAGGCATTGATTAAAACAATAGAATAATCACTATTTCAGGACGAGCTAGAATTTCAAATAATAAAGAGCCGAAAATACTTCCGGCTCTTTATCTTGTGTTTAAATTAAGTTTCTATAATAATGCTAAATTATAGTCAAATTAAACATTTACATGTACAAACATGTGTCGGTTGTTAAATAGAAAAACCCTTACTATAATTCTTTGTTATAAGTTTATCAGCTTCGGAGTCGTTTACAAATTTCTCTTTTGCCGGATTCCATTTAATAGGACGTCCCAAATGATAAGCAATATTTCCAAGTGTGCAAACTGTACACGAGCGATGTCCAATTTCTACAGGAACAATTGGATCTTTGTGTGATTTTATTGCATTAATAAAATTCTCTTGATGAGAGGCTTTTGTTTCATAAGCACCTTCAGTCTGTTCTACTACTTTAGGTAATAAGCTATCGTCTGATGCTGAGTAATGTTCTCGGGAAACCTCAATCCAACCTTTATCACCCCAGAATTTAACTCCTCTAGTTTTCTTTTCGTCAAAAGGCTCTTCTGTCATTACTGCTCCGCTCTCATATTTGAAAGTCAGGAATTTAGTTCCCTGATATCCTGCAGGTATTATTTCAATGGGACCACTTTTATCCATTCCTAAACCCCATTGAGCAATATCAAACATGTGAGCTCCCCAATCGGTAGTGTAACCTCCTCCCAACTCTTTGTACCAGCGCCATGCTCCCCAAAATTGTTCGTTTTTTTCGGGATCCAGTGAAATTGGAGGATTTAATTGTGAATTATAGTGTACGTATTCTGAGGGACCCAGCCACATTTTCCAGTTCAGATCTGCGGGAATTGTTTCTTCTGGTAGATTGTAAGGAACCGGAGGTTCACCTACATAAGCATTTACACGTTGTATCTTTCCGATTTTCCCTTCTTGTACCATTTTGACAGCGTATTGGAAATTTGGATCAGAACGTTGTTGGCTTCCGACTGCAAGAATTACATTATTATCGCGAACAGCTTTTACCAAAGCTTGTCCCTCTTTGATTGTAAATGTAAGAGGTTTTTCCAGATAAATGTTTTTCTTTGCTTTACATGCATCAATTGCGATAAATGCATGCCAATGATCCGGTGTTGCAATAACAACTGCATTTATATCTTTACGCGCGAGCAAGTCCTTGTAGTTTTCATACGTTTCAACAGCTACTTCTTTCTGTTGTTTTGCATAATAATTTTTCACCCTTTTTGTGAATCGCTGATTCTTTATTCCATAAACATCGCTTCCTGCAACTACCTCAACTCCTGGAATCCCGATGAGACCATTTAAAAGATGCATTGCTTGTTGACCCAAGCCAATGAATCCCAATCGGATAATGCCATCATTTGTTGCTAAGACTTTACTTTGTTTACATGACGTTAAAAACTGGGAAAAAACTAATGCACCAGCTACTCCTACTGTTGAGGATTTAATAAAATCTCTTCTTGATACTTTTTTACTCATTTTGTTAACGATTTAAATTGGCTAAATATGTTGTTTCATTAATTGTTGATTATAATGTTTATTGATTGAAGTCTATGATTAAATTATTGATTAATTCCATTGTAATAGAATTTTCAAAGTTAAATTAAAATTGTCTAAATACAAATAAAAAAGCTGCACTATGGCAGCTTTTTTATTTAATTATTATTCTTGAACAAGTGCAATTTTAAGTTCGTCCAATTGTTTTTGATCTACTATAGAAGGAGCGTCAATCATTACATCGCGACCTGAATTGTTTTTTGGGAATGCGATGCAGTCGCGTATACTGTCTAATCCTGCTAAAAGTGAAACGAATCGATCTAAACCAAAAGCAATTCCTCCGTGAGGTGGTGCTCCATATTGGAATGCATTCATCAGAAATCCGAATTGTTTTTGAGCTTGTTCATCACTGAATCCAAGTACTGAAAACATCTTCTTTTGTAGTTCGCTGTCATGAATACGTATTGATCCACCACCTACTTCCACGCCGTTAATCACAATATCATATGCATTTGCACGTACTGCTCCCGGATTTGAATCGAGTAGGGGGATATCTTCCGGTTTAGGAGAAGTAAATGGGTGATGTTTTGCTACATAACGTTCATCTTCTTCGCTCCATTCTAAAAGCGGAAAATCTATAACCCATAAGCATTTATAGTTGAATTTATCGCGTAAGCCTAATCTGGAACCCATTTCCAGGCGAAGTTCTCCTAACTGTTTCTGTGTCTTTTCAGTTTCGCCACTCAATACAAGAAGCAGATCGCCAGGATTAGCATTACTTCTATCAAGCCACAACTTCAAATCTTCTTCATTATAGAATTTGTCAACAGAAGATTTAATAGTACCGTCTTCGTTATAGCGTACATAGACGAGTCCTTTCGCACCAATTTGCGGACGTTTTACAAAATCAGTCAACTCATCTAATTGTTTGCGGGTATATGTAGCGCAATTTTTAACGCAAATGGCACCGACATATTCCGCAGAATCGAAAACTCCAAAATTGTGTCCTTCTGTTAGATCTTTGATTTCTACAAACTTCATGTCAAAGCGTGTATCCGGTTTGTCAGAACCATAAAATTTCATTGCATCAGCATAGCTGATTCGAGGAAAATCCGGCAGATCGATCCCTTTAATGTTTTTAAAAATATATTTGGTAAGTCCTTCAAAAGTGCTTAGCACATCTTCTTGTTCCACAAATGACATTTCGCAATCTATTTGTGTAAATTCAGGTTGGCGGTCAGCGCGAAGGTCTTCGTCACGAAAACATTTTACTATTTGGAAATAGCGGTCGAATCCCGCTACCATTAATAATTGTTTGAATAGCTGTGGTGATTGAGGAAGAGCATAAAATTCACCTTTATTCATGCGTGAAGGGACTATGAAGTCTCTAGCTCCTTCTGGTGTAGAGCCAATGAGGACTGGAGTTTCCACTTCAAGAAATTGTCTTTCGTCTAAATATTGACGGGTAGCAATTGTCATTTTGTGACGAAGCTCAAGATTTTGTCTGACCACATCTCGTCTCAAATCAAGATAACGATATTTCATGCGAATATCATCACCACCATCTGTTTCATTTTCAATTGTGAAAGGAGGTGTTTTTGATGAATTGAGAATGTTTAGTGCAGTCACATTAATTTCAATATCACCTGTTGGAATATGGGTGTTTTTGTTTGAGCGTTCTGTGACAACCCCTGTTATTTGAATCACACATTCACGTCCTAATTTATTGGCTTTTTCACAAATGTCCGGGTTAATAGCCTGGTTGAATGATAATTGAGTGATTCCATATCGATCGCGTAAATCGATAAAAGTCATTCCTCCCATTTTACGGATTTTGTGTACCCACCCTGAAAGGGTAATCTCGCTGTTTATATCGGTGATTCTAAGATCACCACAAGTATTTGTTCTATACATATTACAAAGCAATTGATCAATTTTATGGTCCTACAAATTTACATAAATCTTGCATTGTTTATGCAATTTAATAAAAAAAGGTGATTTTATTTTGGTATTATCGCAAAAAGGTGTAATTTTGCACCCACATTTAACTGACATCTCGGGGTGTAGCACAGCCCGGTTAGTGTGCCTGCTTTGGGAGCAGGAGGTCGAAGGTTCGAATCCTTTCACCCCGACGTTGAAAAAAAGAGTTACAATTTATTTGTAACTCTTTTTTTTATTGATACTTATATAGAAATATTACATTAGTATTTTTGAATAAAAATTGCATTCATTTATATTCGCAGCAGTGCAATATAGTATTATTTTATTTCTTCAGCCAACTTTGCACCTTGAATAATTCGATGTGCCATGCCAATTCCGTCTCGTAAATTTCCTGCAATGTGAAGTCCCTGATAACTTTTTTCAAGTTTTTTTACGGTATTGAATCGATCTTCCGAGGAAATTTCATATTGAGGTATTGCATGTTTGTGACGAAAAATACGAATTAAATCTGGTTCTTTCGATGCAGGGAAGCCTAACATACGGTGAAATGTTTTAACTACTTTTTCTTCTATTTCGTAGTCCGATAGTTCTGTTAATGCGGCATTTTTTATGCCTCCCATAAAAAATGAGAATAATGCACCATTGTTGGGACTGCGTCCTTCAAAACAGGATGATGGAAACAGAATTCCCAAGAAATCTTCATTATCTTTTGAAGAGATTAAACCTCCAAATGCATTGAATTTTAGATTCCCTGTATCTTTTACACCTACAGCAATTTGTACAATTGGAGCATAACGTAAGTTAGTAATCTTGTTTATTTTATCTATTTCAATGAATTTAAGTATTTCTGGAAGCACATATGAACCAACTGTAGTGATGAGGTGTTTTGATGTGAGTTCAATTTCTTGATTGTTTTGTTTAAAAGATGTTTTCCATGTCCCATCATCAGTGTTTGGTTTAGTTGCAATGTTCTCACATGACAGCATGATATTTTCTTTGCCGATATATTTTATCATTGCTTTTATAAGATTTTCCATTCCCCCATTGGTGGAAAATATTCCTTTTTTTGACTGTGACTTATTCTGGTTTTTATCTTTTTGAACTTTTTTTATTGCTCCACCGATAAAACTTCCATAGTCTTGTTCCAGATTATAAAGCTTTGGTAAAGCATGTCTTGTAATTAATGCAGTTGCATCTCCAGCATATATACCTGACAAAAAAGGATCTACAGCATAATCGACGAATGATTTACCGAGTCTTCGAGTTGTTAATTCAGCTACAGTTTCATTTGGATTATTTCCTTTTGCACGCCAAGGTTCACCAAGTATATGAAGTTTGTCGGAAAATCTAAAAAGAGGTGTTGTTATTCCACTCCATAATCCATTAGGAAGAGGATGAAATTTTTCGTTTTTCCAGATCAGTCGCTTTTCAGATTCTTTTTTCGCAAACTCAATTTTACATTCTGTTGACAGTTCATCAAAAAGGTTCAAAACTTCTTCGGATGCACCTGATCCTGTATTTGGACCTGATTCAAATACAAAATCGTTTTCATGAAAAGTTTGAATTTGGCCGCCTAATCTATCTGTTTTTTCTAATACAATTATGTTAAATCCTTTTTTCTTAAGATTTATTGCAGTAGAAAGTCCTGTTAATCCACCTCCTATGATGACAATATCTTTTTCCATTTCTTTATTATATGAGATTATATATCAATATTGTTTTTGTATTATATTGGTTTCGAGAATGTTTTGTTCGTATTTAAAAGCAATTTATCTAACGATGCAGCAACATTTCTGATAAAAGGAGATCCTTTTTCACACATTTCAATTTTATTATCGTCAAAAACAATGATACCATCTTGTGCAAATTCCTCCATTTTTTCATTAGAATATGCAGTAGCATCTTTGATTTCAGGAACAGTAAGCATCAGTCTTGAAGCAATTTGTTGCCAATTGATTTGCTCATTACACATTAAGTCTGTAATAACCTCACGAGTTATTTGTTCATCCTTATTAAGCAAGTATCCTTTTTTTACTGGAATATTTCCATTATTAACTGTATCAATATATTCCTTTATTGTTTTGGTATTTTGTACATAAGCACTAGTTAATTGACTGATAGCAGTTACTCCGAATGCATAAACCTGTCCCGTTGTACGTCTAGAACAATAACCTTGAAAGTTTCGGTGAAGTGTATGGTCTTTTGCAGCTTGATGCAACTCATCATTCTCATGTACGAAATGATCTAACCCAATTTGTTTATATCCTTTATTAAGTAATAAATTCCTTGATGTTTGATAGATTTTGTCTTTCAATTCATCTGAAGGTAGACCACTTCGTTCAAGTAATTTCTGTCTAGGAAAGATGTTTGGAACATGTGCGTATGAAAAAGTCACCAAACGGTCTGGTGAAAGATCTATCGCTTTTTGGATGGATTCAGAAAAACTTTCTACAGTTTGAAACGGAAGACCATAAATAAAATCAAGATTTATTCGGATATTATTTTTGTGTAACAAATCAAAAATCTGTTCAATCGGTAAAAGAGTAGGAACACGATTAGATGCTTTCAATACATTAGTGTTGAAATCTTGAATCTCTATACTCATGCGATTGAATCCAGCATCGATAAGTGTTTGAAAATGATTTATATCCATGTATCCAGCATGGCATTCAATTGCTATTTCCGGATTATCAATAACTTCAAATGTGTCAAATAGTTTGTTGTTGATCAGTTTAATAAACTTTAAGTCTATAGATGTAGGTGAACCCCCGCCATAATGTATTTGAGCTATCTTTCTTTTTTTGTCGATTTTAGAACAAACCATTTCTATTTCATTCAACACTGCATCGATATATTTCTTTTCATCTGTGTCTTTTGTTCTAGAAAAGGAATTACATCCACAAAAATAACACATACGATTGCAAAAGGGTATATGAATATAGAACGACAGATGTTGAGGTTGTTGTAAGTTTGATAATTCGATTGCTTTAATGAATTCTATTTCTTTAAAGTTATCTTGAAAAAAATTAGCCGGAGGATAGCTTGTGTATCGAGGTACCGGCACGTTATATTTTGAAATTAAATCTTTCATTTTAATTCATTGTTTCATATTTTACCGAATATGGTTTAAAGAGCAGTACGTACAAAAATGAAATTAATGCAATTACCAATTGCATTAAAAACAATCCTTTATAACCAAAAGCATCGCCAATACTTGCACTTACAATTGTTATTATCATAGCTCCAAGATGCGTTATTACTATTTGAAGTGTAAAATCGGTCCCCTCGCGGCCATCTCTAACAATATCCATAGCAGAAGTGTTTATCAAAGTTGAAGACATGCCATAAATACCCCAGACTAATGCCACGCCAATTAATATGAATATTAGATCTGTAGATCCACTTGATGAAAGCCAAATAAAGTAAACTGCAGGTACTATGATGAGGAATGAAATGATTTTTCTAGATAGAGATTTTCCAATCTTTCTAATGTAAATTCCCGATATAAATGCACATAAAATACCAAAAGACACGCCAAAAATGCCTACTATCCCACCTATTTCTTTTATATCATAACCAATATCGACTAGAAAGGGGCTAAGATTCGATAATATACCTATTAATCCGGCATAATATAGTAACAGAAAAACAACTTGACGCCATATATTCTTTTGATTAAAGAAGAGGAGCATATCTTTAGGTTTCGCTTTCTGTTTTACTTTACGTTCCCTAAGTTTTATTTTTTTTATGAAAAACAAAGGGATTAGTGCCATCAATACAAAAATGGCAACCCACGGGAGAAGACTGTTCCAGCCGAATTTATGGAATAATAACAATAAAAATCCTCCTCCTACCATGCTTCCAGTGAATGACCCCATAGATTGAATGCTGTTTAAGAGACTAGTATCTTTTCTGTCAAATGAACGAGCGGCCATAGCATCAGTAGCAATATCTTGAGTAGCAGATGATATAAAAGCTAGTATAATGAGTATGATAATAAGGGTGAAATCAGCTTCTATACTGAGTGTTGCTACAATGAATATAATAATTGCATAAATTACTTCAGCACCAAATATCCATTGTTTATAATCTTTTAATGATTCTGTCCGGCTATCTACTATCGGTGACCAAAGAAACTTAATTAACCAAGGGATTTTTATGAGTTTTAGTAAAGCGATAGCTAAGAGTGAATATGCACCTTGGCGCATTAATACTGGAAGTGCCGATGAGAAAAAACTCATCGGTATTGATTGAGCTATATATAAAGTGAAGAAGGTGAATAACGTATATGTTTGTCGATTTTTCATTTAATTCTATATGAAGCACTAATTCCAAAAGACATTGGCTTGCCAGGTTTCCCTAATTTTTTACCTGCTGATTCGAAATAATAACCTAAATATTTTGTATTTGTAATATTCTTTCCCCAAAAGGTTAAAGTCATATTATTTTGATAAAACGTAAGACTGGCATTAATCAAATTATAAAACGGTTGATTTATTTTATTGTTTTCATGCCAATAAATCTTTCCCATGCCAATATAATTAGCCCCGATATCTAGTCGGTCCCATAAGATTGAATGATGATTAATCGTGTAAACTCCTCCTGCCGAGAGGGTATTACGTGGAATAAATGGAAGATAGTTTCCAGAATAATCCAGTTTATTGCTATAAATATATTCTTTGAATTTTGCATCGGTAAATCCATACGATAGATTAACATTAAAATTATTTATAGGCATTGCAATTAATGTAAATTCGATTCCTTTATTGACTGTTTTACCAGCATTATAAATCTTCACACCTTGCAAATCAATTAACTGTTTAACTTGTTGATCTTTGATATCGATATAAAAAAAGGCAGTTTCTAAATTCAATTTATTTTGTAATAAAGATATTTTAGTTCCAATTTCATAATTCCAGCTTTTTTCAGGTTGGAAAGTTCTTTCTTCAGGTTTTTCAAAAACCGTATTAAATCCCCCAGTTTTATAACCTTTAGCAATTGTTGCATAAATATGAGTTTTGTTTGTTAAACTATATTGTGCTGATATTTTTGGTGTCCATTGTTTAAATGTAAGTGGAGAGTTGTAATCACCAATTAATGTCTTTTGACCTTCAATTATCTTATTTTCAATATGTACAGAGTTCGCGTTCTCATAATCATATCTAATTCCCGCTTCTAGATTTAAACTTGGTGTCAGTCTGAAAGAAGATTGATGAAATAATGCAAAACCTCGGTTATAATCATTATATCTTTTTTCCAATTGATAATTAGGTTTAACCATATTTATAAAGACATCTGTGCCTCTTTTGATTTGATGATTGAATGCAAAAACTCCTGCATTCCATTCGTACCAACTTTCATTTAAGCTGTGAATATTAATTTCCTGTGCTAACAGAAATTGATCTTCTGTTTGGATGGCATAATACAGATTTTTTGGTGAAGCATCCTGGTCAACTGTATAATTATCATTTAATAACTGAATTGAAGATTGTGAGCTCAACCAAATGTAATTGTTGCGGAAATTTATTTGTAAGCCACTGTCATAGATTTTTCGTTTGTATGAGCTTTCATGATCTATATTAATAGAATCAACCCAATTTTTGGTTGTATCTACTAAACCATATGTAAATGCACCTTGATTTGTAAGATTAAAACCATTAATTAATCTAAAGCTTAATTTGTTTGTAGGTCTCCATTCTAATCTACTGTTTATTGAAGTTGAATTTAATTTATCAGCATTTTTCTTAGTGTAAATGTTTGGAATAAAGCCATCTGAATGTTCATATTCTCCAGAAATGCTATATGCAAATTTATTACTTAATCTATTTAAATGTGAGACACTGAAATTTATATCGTTAAACCTTCCGTATCGTAATTGTATTTTAGTACCTTGATGGATAAACGGTGATTTACTATGAACTAATATAATCCCTCCCATAGCATTTCGTCCATACAATGTACCCTGTGGTCCCCTTAGAAATTCAATTTTGTCTATCGCCATCAAGTTAATGTCAAAAGAAGATTTTTCAAAATGTGGAACCCCGTCTACATACATAGCGACTCCCGGAGCATTTATTATTGAACCAACTCCTCTGATAAATACTGAAGATGTGAGCTTTGAGTCCCTGTCAATCATGATGAAATTAGGAATGAAAGCAGAGAAATCTTTCATTTCACGTATTTGCTTCAATTCTATTACATTAGAATTTATTGAAGAAATTGAAGTTGGTTGCAGCCATTTGGAATATGGTTGTTTAATATTAGTTACAACTATCGAATCAAGTGAAAAAGTACGTAAAGAGTCGTTTTCGTTTGCACTCAAATATATATTGTTAGTTGAGAGAAATAACACAAATAAGCAGAAAAACATTTTGCGAATGTTTTTCTCTTTTATAGAAATCAAAATCATTGAATTTTTGGATATGAAAAACACAAAGATAATATCATTTCGGGGAATTTCAATTACAATTACAATTAAAATTGAATTTGTTAATAATAAACGCTTTGATATTAAGAGGATGTGATAATTTCTTAACAGAGAAGTAACATCATTTCAGATTGAAATCACTGTTTAATTTTAAAAAACGTGAAATGTACGCTACCATAAACACGTTCTTCTTGAAAAGAATCATATTCAGCAAAATTATATTTTTTTGAATGTTCTAGAACAAATATACCTCCATTATTTAGAAGACCTTTGTCAAGAATAAGTTTTGGGATTGATTCAATATCAGGCATTTCATATGGTGGATCTGCGAAAATGAGGTCGAATTTCTCATGTGAAGTAGATAAATACTTAAAAACATCAGCTTTCAAAGGAAATAACTCGTTTGCTTTTAGTATATCTTTTGCTTTACAGATGAAATTATAATGTAGGGGGTTCATTTCTACACACACCACACGTGGGCATCCTCTTGAAACCAATTCTATGGCAACACTTCCTGTTCCAGAAAACAAGTCAAGTGCATTTGTTTCTTCCCAGTCGATGATATTATTCAGTACATTGAACAAATTTTCTCTGGCAAAATCCGTTGTAGGTCTTGCCTTGAAGTTTGTCGGAACCTGAATTCTTCTAGATTTGTATTTACCGCTAATTATTCGCATAACTTTATTAATAGATCCGAAGGAATTGTTTTTAACTCGTCTTTCGGGATTGTGGGATAAGAATCAATTTCGATTATTTCGACATTTTTACTCACTTTCTTTAGTGAATCAATTATCTCATTTTGACTAGATAAATCTCCAGTTATTAATAATTGGTCACCAAGTTGATCAAAGCTGATGCTTAATAAATAGTTGTATATCAAATAAGTCAAATCAAGGTCGTTCCTTTTTTGCAACGTAGTTGCTGATAATAATTTGTCTTTGTTAAAGGTGATAATGTCAATCAATGATTTGTCGAAATTGATAAAACAGTACTTATATGGCAGATCCTTTTTATAGGATTCAAAATATGAAATCAAATTAGTTGCATGACTTTCAAAGATGGGATTTAGCAAGCTTCTCGAAAAAAAAGAATGTAAATCATCATCCATATCGAAAAGTAAATTAATTTTTAAAGGTTCTATTTTGTTATCAAGGACAATTGAGCTTTCAGCATCGCTCATTACATTGAAAAAGTAAAACTGTTCAGCCTTTTTCTTATCATAATATTCATCCGGGACAATTGTATATTTTTCAGAAACATTTATCACAATAGTCCTTTTAAACTTTTGAGTAAATAAATTGAAATCAAAGAATATTTTCTGAATATTTTCTGAATAAGAGAGTTTGTCGCTGAAAGTTGTATCCCAATAGTAGAAAACATTGTTGTCTGTTGGACAATGGATTGTAAATTCAAAACTCACAGAGGTAAGTCGAATTGTCAGTATAAAATTCTCAGAATTAGTTAGATCGATATTCTCGGGTAAAAACATACTTACAGCTTTTAATTTACAAATTTAGAAAAAGAATAAGATTTATACTACTTTTACAAGAAAAACAAATAAATGATTCATAATTTCTTTACAGACAAAATTCAAGAAAACTTTCCTTTTACATTCACAAATGATCAAAGAATAGCTTTAGATAAAATAGTTGAGTTCTTGATTTCCAAAACAGATAATCAGGTATTCTTATTGAAAGGTTATGCAGGTACAGGAAAGTCTTCATTAATAGGAAGTTTAGTAAGGACGATGAATGATTTTAAACAGAAAAGCGTTTTACTTGCCCCGACAGGGCGAGCTGCCAAAGTGTTTTCCGGATATGCCGGACAACAAGCATACACAGTTCACAAAAAGATATACAGGCAGAAAAAATTTGCAGATGGAGGAGGGCATTTTGATTTAGTGCCCAATTTGCATAAGCATACCTTATTTATAGTAGATGAAGCATCGATGATTAGCAACCAAAATGGTGAATCATCCTTATTCGGAACCGGTCGTTTATTAGATGATTTGATAGAGCACGTTTATTCCGGAGATGGATGTAAGTTGTTGTTGATAGGAGATTCAGCCCAATTACCACCTGTTAAACAAGAAATTAGTCCGGCTTTAGACAGTAGTGTATTAAGTTCGTATCATTTGGAGGTTATTGAAAGTACACTTAAAGAGATAGTCAGGCAAGAAGAAGAGTCGGGGATATTGTATAATGCTACTCAACTTCGTAATACTTTACTGAATGGAGACACTACAGAATTTCCTAAAATTGAAATAGAAGGATTTAAGGATATAAAACAGATATCCGGTGCTGAACTGATTGATGAAATTGCTAATGCATACAATCACGAAGGAATTGAAGAAACCATTGTAGTTTCTCGATCCAATAAAAGAGTTAATGCATTCAATAATGGTATTAGAAATATGATATTATTTAGAGAAGACGAGTTATCGTCGGGTGACTTATTGATGATTACGAAAAATAATTATTATTGGGTTGATAAATTTGACAATATCGATTTTCTTGCAAATGGTGAATTTGTTGAAGTCTTAAGGGTGAGAGGATCAGAAGAAATGTATGGATTCAGATTTTGCAATGTATTATTGAAGCATAGAGATTATGATATTGAGTTTGAAGCAAAAATAATTATGGATACTCTACATACAGAAGTTCCGGGTTTGACCTATGAACAGAATGATGCGCTTTTTACTTCAGTAATGGAAGATTATGCTGACATACCTCAGAAGCGCGAAAGATATAAGAAGTTGAAAGAAAATCCCTATTTTAATGCTCTTCAAGTGAAGTATGGTTATGCAGTTACCTGTCACAAAGCACAAGGAGGTGAATGGCAAAATGTGTTTCTTGATTTGGGGTATATCAACAAATCATATATGGGCGACTCTTTTTATCGATGGCTTTATACATCGATTACCAGAAGCGTTAGAATGTTATATCTTGTAAATTTTCCGAAGGAACTAGTTGCTCTTAGTAAATAAATCGTATTTTTGTGATTACTTTTAATGAAAGATTGAAATGTTTTATTGATTGATTAAAATCATGTTGGAAAAGAAACATAAATATATAGAAGACCTTTTAGAGCAAATAGAATTGCTAAAAAATCGATTGAAAGAGATTCAGAAAAGTAGTTCAATGCCCTTTTCTTCTTTGAATGATGCATTTGCTAAAACGCAGAAAATAGTACAACTGCTTCACGATTTGGAAATGTCTCAAATAGAAGAAATGAAAGGAGAGATGTCTAAATTGGTGAGCTATCTTTCTGATGTTGAATTATCATCTAAAGAAGAACCCGTGATTTCTCACGTAGATGAAACCTATAAAAAAGGAATCGTTGCAGATGAGGTAAATGCTCCGTTAAACACGATTGTTGAAAAAGAAGAAATAGCTGTAGCCTCGACAAATATTGTTGATACAGCAGAATCGTTTGTAGAAAAACCTTTGTTTGTTAGATCAGAAAAACTTCCGATAGACTTACCTGTTTACACTAACTTACAAATCAAAGAGGAGCATGTTGAAGTTAAACATTCGGTTGTTCCGCCAGTTCCCCCAAATAAGTCAATTACAAACTCATTCAATGATACGATAGAAGTGCCTGCTTCGAAAATAGATTTGAAAAAGAGGATAAGTATTAATGATTTATTCTTATTTCAGCGTGAACTTTTCAATAATGATAGAGTTGAAATGAATAATCAAATGTCGCGATTGAGTTCTTTTGATTCTTATGAAGAATGTGAGAAATATATTAAGAGTAATTTCAATTGGGATTTTGACAACCCTGTAGTTCAGAGCTTCGTTGAAGTCGTATTTGATGGATTTAATGATTGATATTCAGTATATTAAATGGGTAAATTAATAGTGGTGCCTACACCCATAGGGAATTTAGAAGATATTACATTAAGAGCGATTAATGTATTAAAAACATGCGATTTGGTTTTAGCGGAAGATACGCGTACTACCGGTTTTCTTCTCAAGCATTTTGGGATTGAAACCCCTATGCAATCGCATCATAAATTTAATGAACATCGAACTGCCGACCAACTTGTTGAAAAGCTTAAGGGAGGAGAAACGATAGCACTCGTTTCAGATGCAGGTACACCAGCAATTTCGGACCCCGGTTTTTTACTTGTCCGTGCGTGTGTAAAGGCAGAAGTAGAAGTAGAATGTCTTCCAGGTGCAACAGCATTTGTACCCGCATTGGTCATGTCTGGAATCCCAAACGATAGATTTTGTTTTGAAGGCTTTCTTCCTCAAAAAAAAGGTCGTCAGACACGTTTAAAAGAATTGTCCGAAGAAACAAGGACGATGGTTTTTTATGAATCGCCGTTTAGAATTGTAAAGTTGTTGAGTCAATTGTCGGAATATATGGGAGAAGACCGATATGCCTCTGTTTCGCGAGAGATATCTAAGATTTATGAAGAAACAATTCACGGAACATTATCAGAATTGTTATCTCATTTCACAGAAAATGAACCTAAAGGAGAATTTGTTGTTATAGTTAGTGGTAAATAGAGTGCTTTTTAACACAAAATAGAACATAGAAGTAAACTTGATTTAAACTGAATCGTTTAACAATTAAAAGAATGTCTTATGAAGAAGATAAGTTTTTTGTTTATTAGTTTGGTACTGATATTCGCCTCTTGTACCGATGTAAAGAAATCTAAAGAGTACAAAGCTCTTGAGGCTGAAAGAGATTCTTTACTGTCTATAACCAGTGTCAACACTGCAGAGATGAATGAGATGATGGCGGTCATCAGTGATGTAGAAGCTAATTTCGCAAAGATTAGAGAAGCTGAAAAATATATTTCAACTCAATCGGCTAAAAGTGGTGAAATGAGTCAGGATACTAAGGCCAGGGTGAATGATAATTTCAGGATGATTGACGAGATTTTAAAACAAAACAAAGCTCAAATCGCCGAATTAAATAAGAAAGCCGTAGGCAGCAATAAAGAAGTTGCTTCATTAAAGAACACGATTGACCGCTTGAACAAAGAGATGGAAACAAGTGCAAAACGTGTTACAGAATTGCAAGCCGTGTTATCTGAGCGAGATGCAACAATTGCTCAGTTGTCGAGCGATATCACACAAATAGCCAATGAAGCCGAAATGCAATCTCAGAAAATTCAGGCACAAAATACCGAGATTCAGGAAAAGGACAAAGCCCTTCATACCGCTTATTATGTGTTTGGTACATCTGATGAGTTGAAAGAGCAAAAAATCCTTTCAGGAGGATTCTTACAATCCACAAAAGTGATGGAAGGAACTTTCAACAAGGATTATTTTCTGAAGATAGACATCAGAGATGTAACATCTATTCCTTTATATTCAGGAAAAGCCAAATTATGGTCGAACCATCCCGATGGAACCTATGAATTTGTGAAGGGTGGAGATGGCAATTTGACGTTACAAATTACAGATACTCAGCGTTTTTGGAGTTTAACTAAATATCTGATAATCGAAGTTTCTTAAAATTATAAATAAAAGATACATACGATTGGTCGGTGATGATTTAAACATTTATCGGCCATCGTTTTTTTTAATATATATGAAGTTTAAAAACGTATTTATAGATTGGGATGACACGCTTTGGGATATCCACCGAAATGCCAAAGAATGTTTGATGGATATTTATAAAGAATATGGTTATGATAAGTTTTATCAAACCTTTGATGATTATTATAATGTTTATTCGCCCACTAATGAGCATCTTTGGGGTTTGTACCGACAAGGATTAATTAAAAAAGACGAGCTTATTGTAGAGAGGTTTCTTATACCCGTGCGTCAATTTGGAATCAATGATCCCGAGTATGCTAAAAATCTTAGTGATGATTTTCTTGATCGTACAACAAGGAAAACTGGTCTTTTAGATGGAGCCAAAGAATTGCTCGAGTATTTGAAACCCAAGTATGAGATTCATATATTAAGCAATGGATTTCGTGAAGTTCAATACAAGAAAATAGCGAATTCCGGTCTGGCCGATTATTTCGGAAAAGTGATACTATCAGAAGATGTAGGTGTTAATAAGCCACATCTTGATTACTTCAGGTATGCCCTTAAGAGTACAAACTCCAAAAAGACCGATACCATTATGATTGGCGATAGTTGGGATGCCGATATTGTGGGTGCTCACAACAGTAAGATAGCCTCAATATGGTTAAACCACTCAAATAAACCCTCCGAAGGATTTGAGCCCACGTATACAGTTAGATCATTGTATGAAATAATGCAAATATTATAGTCGGGTTTTTAGTGATAAATGTTGGAGCGGTTGTTTTATTTGATGCTGTATGATAGCGTTATGCGACATGTCGTTCCGCCAAATCACTAAATGTTTTTGCGTACTAAAGGCATAGTCATACATCTGGGTCCCCCGCCACCACGCGGCAGTTCCGAGCCTTCTATTGTGATCACGCATTTATCTGCAGAGTTAAGATCAAATTTTTTGTTGATCACATCCCAAGCCGAAACTATGTTAAACCCGTATTTATCCAGTTCTTCCAGTGTGTGAATATTTCTTTCATAAGACAATACTTTTCCCGGTGCGATGGCCAAGAAGTTAGCCCCACTATGCCATTGTTCCCGTTCCTGATCCCAGTCGTCGGCCGTTCCTCCACAAATTATTGGTTCTATGTCCATACCTAACCTCCTCAGTACAGAAGGAATGTTGGCAACCGTTGAAATCTTTGTAGCCTTTCCGTTATCTATCTGAATATGAACTGTTTTGTATGTATTGCTATTTAATATCATTGGTCGGTAAACCATTGCAGAATTAGTGTCAAGCAAAGTGAAAATCATATCCAGGTGAATAAAAGATTCAGGTGTATCAGGTAATTGTTGAACAATCACATGCTTTTTGCCCGTTTTTAAAGTGCATAAGTTTTTAATTAGTAGGTCGATAGCTTGTGAGCTAGTCCTTGTTCCATTTCCAATTAACAAGATATCCTCATTCACGACCAGTACATCCCCACCTTCGATCATTATTTGTTTATCATTTTGAGCCAAGACATTCATGTTTAGAATGTTTGTGTCAAAAAAGAGTCCACTTTTAAATATAGTATTCATGATTATCGATTCACGCAATCGCACATCATTTGCCATTTTGCACACCATTGCGTTATCTCCAATAATCACTGAAGAATCGCGAGTGAAATAGAAATTGTACAAAGGTTTCAGAGCATAATAATCTTCCCTCAGGAAGTCGGTTAGAGTTTTAATTTTAGTCGGCATTCCCTCAATTAAAATCTTACTGAGAGCGTGTGGCGGTAGATCCATCAAAAGTTCAAAATAATCCGGTGCATTTTCCGCTTCACATATTTCAGATAATAATCCCGCTTTCAGGTTTTCGTCCTTCAATACTTTTTCCAATAAATCAGAAACCTCAAAAGTAGTACTTGCCATTTGCAGAACACCTTTCAGTTGATCATATTCTTTTCTGGCTACTGAAAGGTTGAGGATATCATTGTATAAAGCACGAGATGCATATTTTGGTGTCATGTTTTCTACCTCAGGTCCTGGATAGTGTAAAAGAACAGCATCCAATTTTCCGACTTCAGATTGGACGTTTAAGGTGATTTTTTTTGTTGTGTTCATAGAGATTAAAATGATTTGTACTTTTCAAAAATACAAATTTAAGTTCTTATTAAAAAGAATTTCGATTAGATTTTAAATATAAGATTCTTAATTCCGAATTAGAAATTGATTTTGATTAGGTTGATTTGAATTTAAATTTAATGAAGAAATAGCGACTAATTATCGCAGGAATTTGGTGAGACCATAGTGAGAGGAGCAACGTAGCAATAATTGAGCAAAAATGAAACAGTATTTGACTTATAAAATAAATATATATGAAACATTTGTGAAATATTGAAGAATATTAAAAGAGAATAAGTTGAATATAAACAAAATATGAACTAAATTGAATCCAAATAAAATATGAATAAAATAATATAAAAATACAGAAGATGATGATTGTAAAACATCTAAATATCAATTAATTATGGATTGTTGATAACTTTTTTGAAAAAAAGTGTGTGGAAATGTGGGGGGAAGTGGAAAAATTTGTACTTTTACACAAATAATGTTGCATAATTTAAACTTATGATGCAATTTCTGGGAAATATTGAAGCAAAGACAGATGCGAAAGGACGGATTTTTGTACCTGCCGTTTTTCGTAAGCGTCTTCAACTTGAAGGTGAAGAGTATTTAGTGCTCAGAAAAGATATTTTTCAAAATTGTTTAGTTTTATATCCCGGTTCGGTTTGGGAGAATGAGATTGCACAACTTCGCTCACGTCTAAATAAGTGGAATAAAGATCAGCAACAAATTTTCAGGCAATTTGTCCTTGATGCTGAGCGTATAGAAATGGATGCCAGCGGAAGAATTCTGATTCCTAAGCGATATTTGCAAATGGCTGATATTGATGTAGATGTTAGATTTCTTGGAGTTGATGAGACGATTGAAATCTGGTCGAAAGGGAAATTAGAACATCCTTTGGTTTCTCCGGCTGAATTTTCCGAAAAAATTCAAGAGTTAATGGAATAGATGATTAAAAAATATAAATAAAATGGCTGTTTACCATACACCTGCGCTTTTAAACGACAGTATTGATGGGCTGAATATCCAACCCAGTGGTGTGTATGTTGATGTTACTTTTGGAGGAGGCGGTCATTCGCAAGCCATACTAAAACAATTAGGGAAAGACGGTAAGCTTTATGCTTTTGATCAAGATGACGAAGCATATCAAAATCGTATCCAAGACGATAGATTCACGTTTGTGAAAAGTAATTTCCGTTATCTTAAGAATTTTCTCCGTTTTTACAATGAGGATAAAGTAGATGGTATTTTGGCCGATTTAGGAGTTTCATCACATCATTTTGACGATTCAGAACGAGGCTTTTCTTTCCGTTTTGAAGGAAATTTGGATATGCGAATGAATAGGTATGCAAAATTATCTGCAGCCGATATTCTTAATGATTATCCCGAAGAGAAGTTAGCTAATATCTTTTTCTTTTATGGCGAGTTAAAAAATGCGCGTAAAATTGCGACTGCAATTGTAGCTAATCGCAAATTGCATCGTATTCAAACAGTGCCTGATTTCGTGGATATCATGGAGCCGTTTACCTACAAAGAAAGAGAAAAGAAAACTCTTGCTCAGGCATTTCAGGCGCTTCGAATAGAGGTGAATGATGAGATGGGTGCATTGTCTGAACTTTTAGTACAGTCGTCGACCTTATTGAAACCCGGTGGGCGGCTTTGTGTTATTTCATACCATTCATTAGAGGATCGTTTAGTTAAGAATTTTATACGTTCCGGCAATCTTGAAGGAGAAGTCATAAAAGATTTTTATGGTAATGTTCAAACACCTTTTGAGATGATCAATCGCAAAGTTATTATCCCTGATGATATAGAACAGCTCGAAAATCCACGTTCAAGAAGTGCGAAGCTCAGAATTGCTCAGAAAAAATAGAAGATATGAAATTCAAATTTGATAATATCCGCAAGTCATTTGTCCATGTGTTTGGTGGAAGTGTACTAACAGAAGGTATTTTTGTAAGGAATATTGGGTTTATCATTGCTCTTGTGATTGTTACATTACTCTTTATCAGTCAGCGTTATTCTGTTCTTCACAATATATCGGAAATTGAGCGGTTACAAAGTGAGTTAAAAGATGCAAAGTATGAATCTTTAGAAATATCTTCGAAACTTACTGAGGCCGGTCGCCAGGAGAATATCGAAAAAAGAATTCAGGAAAGAGGTATAGAATTGACCATTCCTACTGAACCAGTGTTCAGAATTATATCCCAAGATAAAAAAGATAAATCGAAAGGGATATTTAGTAAAAAAGATAAAAGCAATAAATAATATTCAATTAAATGGCTAAGAAAGAGAAAAAAAATAACAAGTTAATCATGGCTCGATATGGCGTGGTGGTTGTTTTTATGCTTTTATTCTCTGTCATGATTTTGTTTTCTGCTGCTAAAATAATTTTCACCCCTGAGGGTAAAAAATGGAAAGAGGTAGGAGAGCAGAAAAATGTGATAAAGGACCGAGTTATATTACCTAAAAGAGGTAATATCTATACTTATGATGGGAAATTGCTTGCTACCAGTGAGCCGCTTTATGGAATATATATGGATTTTTGGGCAGACGGAATAAATCAAGATACACTCATGAAATATGTGGGTGAACTTTCCAAATCTTTGTCCAAAAGCTTTCCCAGTCGCACTGCATCGCAATATAAAAATGTGATTCTTAAAGGTTGGAGTCAACGCGAAAAAGAAGAAGCGCAAATAAAAGAGAACGAGATTCAGGGCAATAAAGAACCAGTTAAGAAACGTTCCCGTTATGTTCGCATCATTAAAGAAGATATTTCATATCTTGAACTGAAGAAAATCCGAACCTTTCCCTTTTTAAATCAACGTTCAAATAGAAGTGGATTGATTGCAGAAGAGCGCAATGCACGTAATAGACCCTTTGGCAATTTAGCCAGTAGGACAGTAGGCACTGTCTATAAAGATTTGGAAAAAGGCGGAGCGAGCGGCATCGAACTAAAATTTGATTCAATTTTAGTTGGAGAGCCAGGAGTTAAGAACCGTCAGAAGATTGAAGGCAAATGGATGGATATTGTTGTAAAGCCATCAGTTGATGGTTATGATATTGTAACAACATTAGATGCGGATATTCAAGATATTACAGAGCGGTCGTTGCGCAGCATGCTTGAAGAAACAGAAGCTGAATCAGGTACTGCTATCATAATGGAAGTAGAAACGGGAGAAATTAAAGGGATTGCCAATTTAGACAGAATGAATAATGGTAGGTATGCAGAAGGCAATCCAAATGCTTTTTCATATATGAATGAGCCGGGTTCTACATTTAAAACTGTTACAGCAATGGTTGCTTTAGATGATGAAGTGGTGACACCTGCAGATTCTTTTCATGTAGGTACCGGAATGTTTCAGTATAACGGAAGATGGGTGCTTGACCATTATTGGCGAAGAGGACAGGATAGAGGTTATCTTACATTGAAAGAAGGAATTGAAGTGTCATCAAATATCGTGATGAGTAAAATTGTTTTGAAAGGATATAATGACAATCCCAAAAAATATGTTGATGGTATTGATAGGATCGGTCTTCGTAAACCACTTAAA
This sequence comes from Bacteroidales bacterium UBA5287, assembly GCA_002411345.1. GTDB lineage: Bacteria > Bacteroidota > Bacteroidia > Bacteroidales > Dysgonomonadaceae > UBA5287. Next base: position 39,118 of record DHSL01000031.1, read on the forward strand.
TGGGATGTTCCATTAAGTGGCATTGAAGGTACATCTGTAATTCGGTATCCCAATGACAAAAATAATTATTGGTCCAAAACCACATTGCCGTGGATGTCATTTGGTTATGAATCGAAGGTACCTCCGATTTATATGTTGATGTTCTACAATGGAATAGCAAATAATGGAAAAATGATTAAACCATTTATCGCCAAGCAGTTTTTGAAAAACGGTACAGTCGAAAAAGAAATGACTGCCGAAGTTGTGAATCCAAAAATGTGTAAGGATACAACTTTAACGTTAATTAAAGACATGTTGGAAAGTGTAGTAATAAACGGTACAGCCAAGGTAGTAGCTTCTGATTATTTCCCCATTGCCGGAAAAACGGGTACAGCAATGATTGCCTCTGGAGGTGGATATTCCGGTTATTTTGTTTCGTTTTGTGGATATTTTCCTGCCGATAAACCAAAATATACATGCTTTGTAGGTATTCGTAAACCAAAAGGAATTCCTTCTGGTGGTGGAATGGCGGGTATGGTTTTCAAAAACATAGCTGAACGGACATATATTCTAAATGAGCAACTATCTCCTGAAAAATGTGTTTTAGACTCAGCGCTTTTAAAAATGCCATTAATTAAAAATGGAGTTTGGAAACAAAATCAAACGGTTCTTAATACATTAGGTTTTGAATATCCAAATATCGATGATGATACTCAATGGGTGAAAATGAATCATTCGAATAGCACAAAATACATTGCCAGTAATGTAAAGGTTGATAAAAATGTGGTACCAAATGTTATTGGCATGGGTGCTCGGGATGCATTATATTTACTTGAAAAGTTAGGGTTGCGTGTTAACCTTATTGGTTCAGGAAAAGTAGTTTCACAGTCGTTTAATCCAGGACAAAAAATAGTAAAAGGAACAACAATTAGTATAACTTTGCAATAAATTGGTGAACTATGCAGTTAAGTAAATTGATCGAAAAATGTGAAGTAGTTTCTATTCACGGTAATACTGATATAGAAGTAGAAGGGATTGTGTCTGACTCTCGTCAGGTGAAAAGTAATTTTCTGTTTTTGGCAGAGGAAGGAATTTTTACAGACGGACATGCATATATAGGAAAAGCTATTGAAGAAGGAGCTTCTGTAATAGTTTATGATAAACCAATGATAGAAGAGTACTTCTCAAAAGTAACTTATGTACAGGTTAAAAATAGTAGTGTGGCATTGGGACTCATTGCATCGCAATGGTTCGAAAATCCTTCGCAACATCTTAAGTTAATAGGGGTTACTGGTACAAATGGTAAAACAACTACTGCTACTTTGTTGCATCATCTTTTCAGATATATGGGATATAATGCAGGATTGTTATCTACGATAAGTAATTATGTAAATGATGAACAATATCCAACTACACACACAACACTTGATCCTATTTCGTTGAATTCATATATGCGTAGAATGGTTGATGCCGGATGTGAACATGCCTTTATGGAGGTGAGCTCTCATGCCATACATCAAAAACGAATTTATGGGTTACAATTTGCGGGGGGCATCTTTACAAATCTTACGCAAGATCATCTTGATTATCATAAGAATATGATTGAGTACAGGAATGTAAAGAAGTCGTTTTTTGATGAATTACCTGCAGAAGCTTTTGCACTTACCAACAATGACGATAAAAATGGAGCCATCATGCTTCAGAATACAAAAGCTTCAAAATATACATATTCAGTTAAAGGGTTAGGTGATTTCAAAGCACGTATATTTGAAAAGCATTTTGAAGGTACCGATTTAGAAATAGACGGTCGTGAATTGACGGTTCAGTTTGTGGGAGTTTTTAATGTATATAATTTGCTTGCAGTTTATGGTGCAAGTCGACTTCTAGGGCTAAATAAAGAAGAAGTGCTTCGGATTTTAACTTTATTGAAACCTGTAGCGGGCAGATTTCAGTCCATGCGTTCTCCGAGAGGTTTTACCGCCATTGTTGATTATGCTCACACACCAGATGCTATAACAAATGTGCTTAATTCTATCAGGGAAGTACTTGATAATAAAGGAGATGTTATTACTGTTGTAGGGTGTGGCGGAAATCGCGATAAGACAAAACGACCAATTATGGCGCGTGAGGCTGTCGAATTGAGCGACAAGGTAATATTAACCTCTGATAATCCACGGTTTGAAGAACCAGAAGAAATACTAAATGATATGCTTGCTGGATTAACAGAAGAGCAGAAAAATACTTCTCTGACAATTGTTGATAGGCGACAAGCAATAAAAACAGCTTGTGCACTTGCAAAGCCCGGTGATGTTGTGTTGATTGCCGGAAAAGGCCATGAGGATTATCAAGAAATAAAAGGAGTAAAACATCATTTCGATGATAAAGAAGAGGTGGAAAAGATTTTCACTCTTCAGTAATATAAAGATAAAGAATAGGTCAGCAAATTATAGATAATCGTTTGAACTGAAAAAGTTATGTTGTACAATTTATTTGAGTATTTAGATAAACTTGATTTTCCCGGAGCGGGTATGTTTCAGTTTGTCACTTTCAGGGCTGCAATGTCTGCAGTTTTTGCACTGTTAATAGCGCTCACAGCGGGTAAGTCAATAATCAAGAAACTTCAGAAAAAACAGATTGGAGAGATAATCCGTAATCTGGATCTTGAAGGACAATATAGTAAACGTGGTACCCCAACAATGGGTGGAGTAATCATTATCCTTGCTATTATAATTACCATTTTATTGTTTGGTCGATTGGATAATATCTATATTCAAATCATGATTATTTCTACTATATGGCTTGGTGCACTCGGTTTTGCAGACGACTATATAAAAGTGTTCAGGAAAAATAAAGAAGGATTGAAAGGAAAATTCAAGATTGTTGCTCAAATTGGATTGGGTTTAATTGTGGGTTTTATGATGTATGTAAGTCCAAATGTGGTTGCACTAGAAAATACTGAAATTCGCGTGAATAATGTGATTGAGTCAGTTGAATATCATGAACAACCAACAAAAACTACAAAAACCACTATCCCTTTTGTGAAGAATAATAATTTTGACTATCGGTCATTGGTCTCATGGATGGGTGATTTTGCAGATGAGGCTGTTTGGGTTATCATTGTTCTTGTTATAATTTTAATTGTAACAGCGGTATCAAATAGTGCGAATCTGACCGATGGGCTCGATGGCCTGGCGTCGGGTACTTCTGCGATAATTGGTATCGCATTGGGTGTTTTGGCATATGTGTCTGGTCGTGTCGACTTTTCATCATATCTGAACATTATGTATATTCCCGGCAGTGATGAGCTTTTTGTATTTGCTGGTGCTTTTGTTGGTGCATTAGTAGGATTTTTATGGTACAATGCTTATCCGGCACAGGTATTCATGGGAGATACAGGTAGTCTCACATTGGGAGGAATAATTGGGGTGTTAGCCGTACTTATTCATAAAGAATTATTGTTGCCTATTTTGTGTGGGGTATTCTTTGTTGAGGCTTTGTCGGTGATATTTCAGGTTAGTTACTTTAAGTTTACTAGGAAAAAGTATGGTGAAGGGAAGCGAATATTTAAAATGACGCCATTACATCATCATTACCAAAAACCGGGAAATGCAGGGATCGATGCTCTTATACAAAAGCCAATAGTCCCAATTCCTGAACCGAAAATTGTGACCCGTTTGTGGGTTATCACTATAATTTTAGCAATCATTGCTGTTGCTACATTAAAAATGAGATAATAAATATTCATCATAATGAATTCTGAATTGAAAATAATATTAGGGGGTGGAGAAAGTGGTGTTGGCTCGGCTATACTTGCCAAGGCTAAAGGGTTTGATGTATTTTTATCCGATTCAGCTAAGCTGAAAGATGAACATCGAAATACTTTGAAAGAATATCAAATCGATTTTGAAGAAGAACAACATACTGAAGAGAAAATACTCTCGGCAAATGAGATTATCAAAAGTCCCGGAATTTCTGAGACTACGCCTATTATGCAGAAAATCAGAGATAAAGGGATTCATGTAATTTCTGAAATTGAGTTTGCTGGTAGATATACAAATGCCAATCTGATTTGTGTAACAGGAAGTAATGGGAAAACTACTACAACATCTCTGATATATCATATTCTTGAATCCGCTGGTTTAAATGTTGGTTTGGGTGGAAATATTGGCAAAAGCTTTGCGCGACAAGTAGCTGAAGAGAATTATGATTATTATGTGTTGGAATTAAGCAGTTTTCAGCTGGAAGGTGTATATGATTTTAAGGCTAATATTGCTGTATTATTGAATATTACACCAGATCATCTGGATCGTTATGATCATGATATGCAAAAATATACAGATGCTAAAATGAGGATTATTCTAAATCAACAAACAGAAGATGCTTTCATCTTTTGGCAAGATGATCCTATTGTGACAAAGGAGATTGGCAAACTTAAACCGAAGTCGCAACTATATCCTTTTTCTGAAAAAAAGCAAGATAACGTTTGTGCATATGTTGAAGATGAATATCTTCATGTCAATTTGAAAGATAAGCAGTTTATGATGGAGCAAGAATTACTTGCTTTGCAAGGAATGCACAACGTGTATAATTCTCTTGCGTCAGGGATTGTAGCTAAACTATTAGATGTTGAAGATGATAAATTGCGTGAGTCACTTGCTGATTTTAAGGGAGTACCGCATAGATTAGAAAGAGTCGCATCTGTTAAGGGAGTACAATTTATAAATGATTCTAAAGCCACAAATGTGAACTCCTGTTGGTATGCATTACAAAGTATGCGTACTAAAACTGTTCTGATTCTTGGTGGAACCGACAAGGGAAATGATTATTCTGAAATAGAAGAACTAGTGCTTCAAAAAGTGAAAGCATTGGTGTTTCTTGGTTTGGATAATAACAAGCTTCATGCTTATTTTGACAATAAAGTACCAATAATCAGTGATGCATCTTCTATGGAAGAGGCAGTTTCAAAAGCTTACGAATTGGCGGAGAAAGGTGAAACAGTATTGCTTTCTCCTTGTTGTGCCAGCTTTGATCTTTTTAAAAATTATGAAGATAGGGGCGACCAGTTTAAGGAGAGTGTTAGAAAACTATAATGAATGAAGTTATGGACGACGAAGCAATTTTAAATGATGCCAATATCCCAGATATAGAAAATCAATCAAAACCATTTTTATCTCGCATTTTTAAAGGAGATAAAGTTATTTGGACTGTGTTTATATCTCTTTGCATTATTTCATTAATTGAAATTTATAGTGCAACAAGCACAATTGTTTATAAAGTGGATAACCAATGGATTCCAATTCTTAAACATGCTGCTTTTTTAATTGCGGGCATTTTTGTAATTGTTTTTATTCATAATATACCTTATAGGTTTTTCTCTTCCTTAATGTTTATACTGATTATTTCTATTGCCTTATTGATACTTACAATGTTTACCGGACAAGAAGTTAATGGTGCACAACGGTGGATATCAATATTCGGTGTTACAATTCAGCCTTCGGAATTTGCAAAAATATCATTAATGGGAACAATTGCTTTTCTATTGAGCAAACAAAATGGTTCAAATGACGGGCAGCTGTTTAAATGGATGGTTGCATTGATGACGATTGTTTGTGGAATTATTGCTTTTGATAATTTATCAACGGCCGTAATGTTGTTCGTGATTTGTTATCTGCTTATGTTTATTGGTAAAGTGAAGATATCCAGGCTGTTGAAATTGGCGGCAATTTGTATTGGATTGGCCATCTTATTTATATTGATTCTGAAAGTGATTCCTGAAGATTGGACACAAGAGGGTCCATTTAAACGCGTAGGAACTTGGCAAAGTCGTATTGAAGAGTTTGGAACACATAAGAACGAAACAGAAGAAACATATTTTACCATTACAGATGATAATCATCAGGTGGCACACGCAAAAATAGCAATTGCAAATGGTGGCCTTTTTGGAAGATTCCCTGGGAATAGTCTGGAACGAGATACTTTACCACAAGCGTATTCTGATTTTATTTATGCAATTATTATTGAAGAAATGGGATTGATTGGGGGAATATTTGTTCTAATGCTTTATATTGTAATCCTTATCCGTTCTGGTATGATTGCACGTAAAACGGAGAAGTTGTTCCCTAAATTATTGATTATTGGTTCTGCTATGATGTTATCTTTTCAGGCATTTATAAATATGGCGGTTGCTGTAAATCTCATACCCGTAACGGGTCAGCCCCTTCCTTTGATTAGTAGAGGAGGAACTTCACTTCTAGTCACTTGCGCTTATTTTGGTATCATTCTTAGTGCCGATAGGTTTGGCAAATCTAAAAAGAAGGATGATATTAATTCTAATGAAGACAATGAGGGGATGTCTTTTAATGAGAATGCAGACAATCAGAATTCTACATCAGATCAACCTAAAGAGGCAGCTCTTGAAACTATTGATAAACTAGAGGATAGAGTTGAGATTGAAATCATAAATGTGTAAATTATGAAAGATCAGGTTCGAATTATCATAAGTGGCGGAGGTACAGGAGGACATATTTTCCCGGCTATCTCTATAGCAAATGCAATTAAAAAGAGATGGATTGATGCGGAAATTCTGTTTGTTGGTGCTGAAAACCGAATGGAGATGGAACGGGTTCCGGCAGCAGGATACAAGATTATAGGATTGCCGGTTGCGGGATTTGATCGAAAACATCTGTTAAAGAACATTTCCGTGGTCTTCAAACTCATAAAGAGTATGCAACAAGCACGGAAAATAGTGAATGAATTCAAACCGAATATTGCGGTAGGAGTGGGTGGTTATGCAAGTGGACCTACGCTGAAAGCTGCTTCGGGTAAAGGAGTAGCCACTCTCATTCAGGAACAGAACTCCTTTCCGGGCGTGACAAATAAGATGCTTGCTGAAAAGGCTAGTAAAATATGTGTTGCTTATGAGGGGATGGAAAAGTTCTTTCCCAAAGAAAAGATTGTATTAACCGGTAATCCATGCCGTCAAGATTTAAAGGTTACTGCTGATAATAAACAGGCTGGATATGAGCACTTTGCCCTTGATAATGACAAAAAGACTATATTGATGGTGGGAGGCAGTCTGGGTGCAAAAACGCTCAACGATAGTATTATAGCTGCATTTCTAAAGATTAAGGAGACAAAGGTTCAGGTTATCTGGCAATGTGGGAAATACTATTTTGAAGATATGAAGAAATTACAACAGAAAGGTTTGATTCCTTCTAACGTTCATCTCTTCGATTTTGTGTCTCGTATGGATTATGCATATTCGGTTGCTGATTTAGTAATATCCAGAGCAGGAGCGGGTTCCATATCAGAGTTTTGCTTACTCGGAAAACCTGTTGTTCTTGTTCCTTCTCCAAATGTAGCAGAAGATCATCAGACAAAAAATGCTAAAGCGTTGGTCGATAAGTCGGCTGCAATAATGGTTTCTGACGCCGATGCTCCTGCTGTGCTTTATGAAAAAGCATTGGATCTAATCAAAAGAGACGATTTGTTGCATCAATTTAGTGATAATATATCAAAACTGGCCTTACCTGATTCAGCAGAACATATAGTGGATGAAATAGCAAAAATTATTAATAAATGATTCAATCAGAAACAATTGAGAATTATAATGCCTATTATTTTATAGGTATTGGAGGTATTGGAATGAGTAATCTTGCACGTTATTTTCTTTCAAAAGGAAAAAAGGTTGGGGGTTATGATCGTACGGAAACTCCACTCACAAAAGCATTGGAAAAAGAGGGCGCATTCATTCATTATACTGATAATCTGGAAGAGGTTCCCGCAGAATTTCTGGTTAAAGATAATGCTCTTATTGTTTATACACCGGCAGTACCCCAATCTCATAAAGAATTGATGTTTTTTAGACAGCAAGGTTTTACGATGATGAAACGTGCTCAGGTGCTTGGCGAAATAACAAAAATGAGTAATGGAGTTTGTGTGGCAGGGACGCATGGAAAGACTACTGTCTCAAGTATGATTGCACATATACTTCATCAGTCAAAAGTAGATTGTAATGCTTTTTTGGGTGGAATCATAAAGAACTACGATAACAACTTAATTCTTTCTGATAAAAGTAATATAACTGTTGCTGAAGCTGATGAGTTTGATCGTTCTTTTCATTGGCTTCACCCATGGATTGCTGTCATTACTTCTGCCGATCCTGATCATTTGGATATATATGGAACGGAGCAAGCGTACAGAGAAAGCTTCGAAAAATTTACTTCACTCATTCGTCCTGGTGGTTTTCTTATTATGAAAAAAGAGATTGCTGTGACTCCTCAATGTGAATCGACCGTCAAACAATATACTTATTCCGAATTGGATGGCGACTTCCATGCTGAAAATATTCGCATAGGAAATGGTGAAATAGTGTTCGATTTTGTTTCACCTATTCAACAAATCAAAGATGTTCAGTTGGGTGTGCCTATGAAAGTAAACATAGAAAATGCTGTTGCAGCAATTGCGGCTTCATTATTATGTGGCGCAACTCCTGAAGAATGTCGTCACGGTGTCAAAACATTTCAAGGTGCCAAACGTCGTTTTGATATACATTTGAAAACAGATAAGATAGTCTTTATAGATGACTATGCCCATCATCCACAAGAACTTGAAGCTTCAATAAATTCAATAAAAGCATTATATCCTGATAAAAAGATAACAGGTGTTTTTCAACCGCATTTATATTCCAGAACAAGAGATTTTGCAGATGAGTTTGCTCAAAGTTTGTCCCTTTTGGATGATATCATATTGCTGAATATTTATCCGGCAAGAGAAGAACCAATACCTGGCGTTACTTCACAGATTGTTTTCGATAAAATAACATCGCCAAAAAAACGCTTATGCCTGATTTCTGAACTTTTAGATGTACTTGATTCAAGAGATGATTTGGAAGTTCTAGTAACACTTGGAGCGGGAGATATCGATAAGCTGCTACCGGATATTGAGCAACTTTTGAAAGAGAAATTATAATAGATCCTGTTTAGCATATTAAATTAAAATTCTGTAAATTTGTATAGTAAGTAATAGATGAAGAAGTTTTTAATCATACTGGTTTCGGTGGCTGTGTTAGGATATCTTATTTTTGCAGCTGTAAGTTCGCAGAAAACAATGAAGGATACTGTTTGCAGCGGATTCGAAGTGGTTATTAAAGACAGTGTTGATTCAGAATTTATTAAACCGGAAGACGTAATTCAGTTTGTAAAGAAAAAAGGATTATATCCGGTAGGTAAACCTTTTGGGGAAATAAATACATTGGCAATTCGCGATTCTATCTTGACAAATAAATTAGTTAGAAAAGCTGACGTTTACACAACGCCAGGGGGGGCTATAGTTACAAATATCTATCAAAGGAAACCTGTATTACGCGTAATCTCAATTACAAAAGGTAGTTATTATATCGATAATAATCGCGAAAAAATGCCGGTATCACAAAATTCAACAATATATATTCCTCTCGCAACAGGGGCTATTACTGATGAATTTGCGCAGAATGAATTATATGATTTTGCTATGTTCTTAAATGATAACCCCGATTGGGATGCATGGATAGAACAGATTGTGGTGAAAGGAGACCAAAAAGTAGAACTCATCCCGCGAGTTGGTGATTTCCGAATCGTAATTGGTGAACTGGAAAATTACAACGAGAAATTAAATAAGTTCAAACTTTTTGTAGAAAAGGGATTAAACGTGGTGGGGTGGAACAGATACAATACAATAAACTTGGAATATGATGGGCAAGTGGTATGTACTAAAAAATAAAATAGTTTATACCATGTTAATGTAATGGGTTTATTATTAATAATTTATTAAAAAGTTAAAACAAAAGCGATTGTTTGTGCGTTTTTAAATAATAATTAGCACTTTCAATAGTTAACAATATATACAAAAGATGCAAACAGGATTTATTGCGGCAATCGATTTAGGTACATCCAACATTAAAGCAGTTGTTGGCAAAACAAATGAGAATAACGTTATTTCTATATTAGAACATGTGGTTATTCCATCGGACCAATCTGTTAGAAGAGGTCTTGTGTATAACATAGAAAAAACAGGAGGTCTTGTTCGAAAAGTGGTTACTCTCCTTGAGAATAAACTTGGTAAGAAAATAGCTAAAGTATACGTGTCTATTTCTGGACAATCGGTGCATACCGAGGATTTTGCGGAAAGAGAGCAATTGTCGTCGACAGAAATTATTACTGAAAACGTGATTCGACAGTTGCGACAGAAAGCTGATGATTATGTCCCGAAAGATTATAGATTGTATTCTGTTGCAGATGTGGAGTATTTTGTTGATGATAAACCGGAAAGGAATCCAGTTGGAGTTACTTGCTCGCAAATTGAAGGGGTTTATAAAATGGTTGTGGGACGACCAAATATCGCAATAAACATACAAAAAAGTGTCAAAGATAGAGCTGGTGTGGATATTGCCGGATTAATAATTGGGCCACTTGCTGCTGCTCATATAGCATTGAATGAAGATGAAAAGGAATTAGGTTGTGCGTTTATTGATTTTGGGGCTGGAACAACTTCTCTGTCAATCTTCAAAGGTGGAAAATTACGAAAAATGGTGGTACTGCCTTTTGGTGGTCAAAATATTACTAAAGATATTAGTGCGCTAAACTTCACTGAAAGTGATGCGGAGCAATATAAAATAAAGTTCGGAAAGTTGATGTCTAAAGAATCAACAAAACAGAATAATCTGACTTCTCCTTTTTCATCGAAAGCAAAACCTGATATCGATATGGAAGAGTTGAACAAGGTGATAGAAATGCGATTGGATGAGATAACTATAAATATCAAAGAGCAAATTCATAACTCTGGCTACGAAGGTGAGCTTGGGTCTGGCATAATAATAACTGGAGGGGCTTCGCAATTGAAGAATCTGGATCTATACTTGTCGGAAAAGCTGAAAATGCCTGTGCGAAAGGCATCTGCTAAGAAAATGTACATTAATAATTATCCTGATTTGGCTAATGATCCTTCACTTACACAGGTGTTGGGACTGTTAATGTTTGGTAAGGATGATTGTGAAGAGGTGGAAATTGAACAGCCGACCCAAGAAGAACTGGATGAGAAAGATGGTAAAAATCAACCTGGAAAGAAGTCAAATAAACCAAACAAAGCAAAACCTAACAAGAACTCTGATTCTCAAGGAGGTATCAAGAATAGGTTCACCGATTTCTTCAACACGTTGTTTGATGATGAAGGTGATGAATAATAAGTAACAGGAGAATAAACATATACAGACAATGGATGATTCAATATTAGATTTTCAAATACCAACAAATAACGGCGCAATTATAAAAGTAATTGGTGTTGGAGGTGGTGGCGGTAATGCCGTAAACCACATGTATTTGGAGGGGATTAGAGATGTGTCTTTCGCACTTTGTAATACAGATAATCAGGCATTGATGAAATCACCTGTTCCTACAAAAGTGCAATTGGGGGTAGGAACAACAGGGGGATTGGGTGCAGGAAATAAACCTGAAATTGCACATAAGGCTGCAGAAGAAAGCATTGATGTTTTAAAAGAATTACTGAGTGATGGTACTCGAATGGCTTTTGTTACAGCTGGCATGGGAGGCGGAACTGGAACTGGAGCTGCGCCGGTAGTCGCAAAAGTTGCTAAAGATATGGGTATACTTACCGTTGGTATTGTTACTATTCCTTTTGTATTTGAAGGTGAACGAAAAATTGTACAGGCGCTTAAAGGGGTCGAAGAAATTGCTTCAAATGTTGATGCTTTACTAGTAATTAATAACGAACGACTACGAGATATTTATTCGGATCTTACAATGATGAATGCTTTTGCTAAGGCTGATGATACATTGGCTACTGCGGCTAAAAGTATTGCGGAAATCATAACAATACATGGATATGTAAATCTCGATTTTGCCGATGTAAATACTACTCTCAAAAATGGTGGTGTTGCTATTATGAGCCGCGGAATTGGTACTGGTAAAGATAGAGTAAACGATGCCATTGACGATGCTCTGAATTCTCCGCTGTTAAATAATAACGATGTTTTCAATGCTAAAAAGATCTTGATCAATCTGTCGTTTGGTGAAGAAAAACCATTGATGATGGAAGAGATGAATGCTTTGCACAATTTCATGGCAAAATTCAGCAAAGAAATAGATGTTATTTGGGGAGCGGCTGTCGAAGAGGAACTTACGGATGAGGTGAAAATTACATTACTTGCAACTGGATTCTCAATCAAAAATGTTCCGGGAATAAATGAACAAATCATTAAAGAGAATAAAGCTGCTGAACTCGAAAATAAAAAACGTGAAGAGGCTGCAAGAATTGCTGAAGAAGAAAACCGTAAGTTGATCGAAAAATATTACGGATCAAATAACATGACCAGAATTTCAAATATGACAATGAACAAGGCTCCATTTATTCTCTCACTGGAGGATATGAATGACGATAGTTTGTTGGACGCACTTGAAAAGACTCCGGTATTTAAAAGAGAAAGGGATTTCAATCCTAGAAACTATAACACTGAATCACATTCGTCTTCTAATCTGTTTGATTAATTTTATATTTAAATTGAAATGATGGATGGCTTGATTATTGAAGATAACTAATATATATACTACAATGGATTTATTTGATACAATTAGTGAAGAAATAAAAAAGGCAATGCTCGCAAAAGATAAAGTTCGACTAGAAGCATTGCGTGGTGTGAAAAAGGAATTTCTTGAAGCAAAAACAGCTAAAGGTGCTCATGAACAATTCTCTGACGAAACGGCAATTAGTATCATACAAAAGATGGTGAAGCAAAGGAAAGATAGCGCTGAAATCTATATATCGCAAGATAGAACGGATTTGGCCGAAGTGGAATTGGCTGAACTTAAAGTACTACAAGAATTCCTACCGGCACAGCTTTCTACAGAAGAGTTGGAGAAATATGTGAAAGAAATTATATCGAGAACAGGGGCAACGTCAATGAAGGAAATGGGAAAGGTGATGGGGCTGGCTACCAAAGAATTGGCTGGTAAATCTGAAGGAAAAGCGATATCTGAAATGGTTAAGAAATTACTGTCGTAACACAGGTCATATATTATAAGAAACCGCCTTTTGCCAAATATTGAATGTGCTGAAGGCGGTTTTTGTTTTATTTAATGAATACTTGTACCAATAATAATTTCATAGAAGGGTTAAAATAGTGTCTAATACATTAACGTCTGGGTCTGAAAGATCTATCCAATGTATTTCTTTGTCTCTTTTAAACCAGGTGATTTGTTTTCGGGCATAATTCCGCGAATGTTGTTTTATCTTGTCAATGGCAAATTCTAATGTGTTATTGCCATCTAAGAAATCAAATATTTCTTTATAACCTACGGTGTTGAGTGAATTGAGATGGCGAAGGGGATAAAAACCTCGTACTTCGTCTAATAGTCCTTCTTGAATCATCTCATCAACGCGTTGATTAATACGGGAATATAAATCGTCGCGATCACGATTAAAACCGATCTTAATAATGCGGAACGGACGTGTCTTTTTTTGGTTCGTACGTAACGATGAATAGGGCTTTCCTGACATCAGACATATCTCTAATGCATGAATTATTCGTTTTGGATTCTTTAAATCAACCTGATTATAAAACGTGGGATCAAGCATCTTCAATTGATTTCGGATAGGATCGATACCTTCTTTTTGATATAGCTCCTGAATCTCAAGTCGCAAAGCTTTATCAACAGTGGGAATTTCATCAATGCCGTTGCAAACGGCATCAATATATAACATTGAACCACCGGACATGACAACTGTATCGTGATGCTTATGAAGATCTTGAATTAATGCAATGGCTTCTTCCTCGAAAAGACTGGCACTGTAATATTCCTCCGGAGAAAGCTTGCCTACAAAATAATGTTTAACCCGATTCAGCTGGTTAACAGTTGGAGCGGCTGTGCCGATAGTCATTCCTTTGTAGATTTGTCTTGAATCGGCAGAAAGAATGGGGCACCCAATTTTTTCTGCTAAAAGGATACTCCAGTCCGTTTTTCCTACGCCGGTTGGTCCTAACAACACCAGCAGCGTCTTCATTTTATAGTAAGTCTGATGATTCAATATCTGATGAAGTGTTCTCGAAACCTTCAAATCCTGATTTGTCTATCTCATCAATATCGTAGTTCTCGTCTCCAAAAAAAGATTCGTCTGTATCAACACTTGTAGTTACATTTTCAGTTTCCTCAAAATCTTTGAATTGTAAAGGGGGTTCTCCTTCAGAGATTGTTATAAGAGGTTTCTTGAGATTCTTACCGGGGATAATTTCTGATAATTCCATAAATAGGGCACGCTCATTCAAAACGTCAAATTCAAATATAAGTTTCTCTTTTTCATCTTCAAGATAATCACTTAAGATGCAGTCTTCCATCGTATGAGGATCTTCATCTGAAGCTGTGTCCATTTCAACTAATGTGATTTCCTGGGCTTTGTGCCATTTGTTGTCACACAAGAAAAATGAAGCTAACTCTTTATCGCTATATCCTACGGATTCAATAATTGCTTTATATAAGTCAAAAAATGTATCATCCGAGTCAATTTTGATCTCCCTTTTAAAGTCGTTAACTTCGTCGGAAAGGATTAAAAATCTGAATACCATAATATCTAGGTTTTATTATGCTTGAATATGGTTCAAAGGTAATAAAAAGTTTCAAAATATTTTGTATTTATACCTAAATGATATTTACCAGGTACAACATGGCGACTTGCAAAATAATAAATACTAAAAGGTGATGTGGTTATCTACTTTATTTCTATTTTTGAACAATTATTGATTTATTATGTTCCACTAACATTATGAAAATAAGATTTTATCTGTATTCTTTATTTGTTCTTGTACTGCTGTTTACAGGGTGCAGACGCGACGATGTGCCTGAAACATACACAATATTAATATATATGGCTGCCGACAACTCAATGGATGTCGATGTAAATTATACAATCGAAAAAATAAAAGAGGGGGCAGTAGGAAGTAATGGAACTACAGTGATTTATCTCGATAGAAAAGGATCGGGAAAAACCAGACTTTTT
Source organism: Bacteroidales bacterium UBA5287 (assembly GCA_002411345.1). GTDB lineage: Bacteria > Bacteroidota > Bacteroidia > Bacteroidales > Dysgonomonadaceae > UBA5287. Next base: position 54,139 of record DHSL01000031.1, read on the forward strand.
AAAATCGACAATAAGGGGGTTGAAACGCTCTTGAAAGAATACCCGGAAGAGAATTCAGCTAGCACCACTACGTTATCGCGGGTAATTAATGAAACTAAACAATTGGTTCCTGCAGATAAGTATGGATTTATTTTTTGGTCGCATTCTATGGGATGGTACCCGGCATTGAATGGGGTGGCTACAAGATCTGCTCCAAAAGAATATACTTACATAGGAATTGACGATACTCCAGCAACGGGTACGGGCATTTCGTTCATGGAAGTGGATGAAATAGCAGATGCTATGCCTAATAATATGTTTGAATATATTTGGTTTGATGTGTGTTTAATGGGGTCGGTAGATGGACTTTATGAATTCAGAAATAAAGCGGATTACTTAATCGCTTCTCCAACAGAGGTGTTGCTGGAGGCGACTCACGACGCGTCGGGGGTGCCGTACGCAAAAGTGATGAAGTATTTATTCGGGGGTAAAGAGGAGCTGATTAATGCGTGTAAGATTTATTATGATCATTATACTAATTTAACGGCGGACGAAATTTACAGGTCGGCGACTATCGTTATGGTCGATGCAAAAGAGCTAAATGGTTTATATTTCGAGACTCGAAAACTTCTTTCTAGAAAGTTGACGGATGTCCAAAATATGAATATTGAGGGTATTCAGGTTTATCATACAAGACATATTCCTCAGGTGTTTTTTGATTATGCTGAATTTATGAAAAGGATTACTACAGCCCAACAGTATACGGCAGTCGATAATCAACTGAAGAAAACTGTGGTTTACAAGAACGCAACGCCCGATTTTATTAATCAAGTGATAATCGATCCTGCAAAATACAGCGGATTGAGTGTTTATATTCCGCTTGCAATATGGCAAAATGAAAATCCTTACAAATATTATTTCAATCTTTTAGAGTGGAGTGGGGTTTATAATTAGAGAAAGATTACATAAATAAAGGGTGTTTAACTAAGCCCTCGCCCAAATTGGTGGCGTGATGGTCTCTCCTACTTCTCACCATGCTGTCATTATCCTCTCACTATGGTTTCTACTTTCTCCATGATAATACTTTGCATATTTTAACAATATGGGGGCGGTGGTCGTAAATAGCGACTTATATACAGTATTTTTAATTTTCAATGGCATTTTTTTCGCTTATCTATTGCCGTATTCAGAAAATTGTACTACTTTTGCAACACTTTTCTGAAAGTGATATAAAAGATTCTTCAGTAGCTCAGTCGGTTAGAGCATCTGACTGTTAATCAGAGGGTCGTTGGTTCAAGTCCAACCTGAAGAGCATTAAGCAGGTTTATTAAACCTGCTTTTTGTTTTTATAAACAATTTGACCGCAATTATCGTTAGAAAGAGAATTTATAATGGATATCTTTATGAAAAAAATACTCTTTACATTTTATATACCTGCAGAATATCTCAAGGATTTCGACGATAAATATGAGTTATTTATGCCGGAAAAGGGTTCCTTGAAACGTGACGAGGTGATGGGGATGATAAACGATTATCATGTGATCGTGCCTAACTTTAGCTTCCAAACAGATAAAGAAATGATCGATAAAGGAACAAAATTAGAACTGATCTCTAATTGTGCGGTGGGATTCAATAATGTTGATGTGGATTATGCAAAGGAAAAAGGGGTTACGGTAACAAATATCCCGAACTCGGTAAAGGAGCCGACTGCCGAATTTGCTTTTGCACTTTTATTGGCGGCTGCACGAAATATAGGGTGCATGGATAGAAATATTCGCTCGCATAAAGGGGTTAAATGGGGCTTTTACGATGAACTTTCATTGTCGGTTTATGGTAAAACTTTGGGAATCATAGGTATGGGGCGGATTGGTCAGGCCATTGCGCACAGGGCGCTTGCTTTTGGAATGACGGTTCAATATTATAATCGTCATCGGTTAAGCAGAGAGATTGAAGAACAATATCGGGCTACGTACATATCGCTCGAAAGGCTTCTTAAAGAGTCTGACTTTATTTCTCTTAATGCTCCTTCTACTCCTGAAACTTTACACATGATTGGAAAAAAAGAGTTCGAAATGATGAAGCCGACGGCTGTATTTGTGAATACTGCTCGGGGTAACATGGTCGATGAGGGGGCTTTGGTTGAGGCACTCAAAAATGGAACTATCACGGCTGCAGGAATTGATGTGTTCGATAAGGAACCAAAAATTCATCCGGGCTTACTGGAGCTGGATAATGTGACACTCGCTCCTCACGCGGCAACACGAACTGTTGAGGCTCGAAGAGATATGACTTACGAAATAATACATAATATTCTTGGTTTTTATGAGGGTTCTTTTCCTATATCAAAAGTGAATTTATGAACGCAAAAGATATTAAACATCAATTACTTGCCTTAGGAAATGCGGAAAAAGCCGCGCATTCGGCATATTATTTTAGGACTGGTAAAGGTCAATATGGAGAGGGGGATAAATTTATCGGAATTACGACTCCAGAAATGAAATCGGTTGTGAAAACATATAAGAGTCTTCCGATCGATGAACTCGAATTATTGCTTAGCGACGAATATCATGAATGCCGAATTTGTGCTGTATTGATTTTAGTTGAGCTATTCAAAAAGGCTGATGAGTTTAAACGTGGGAACATTGTTGATTTTTATCTGTCACATAGTCAATATGTTAACAATTGGGACTTGGTGGACGTTTCTTGTCATGTCATTCTTGGTGAGTGGCTTTTGGATAAGGATAGATCCATTTTGTATGATTTGTCTAAAAGCAATAGTCTATGGGATCAGCGCATAGCAATGGTTTCTACTTTAACGTTCATACGACAAAATGATTTTAAAGATACTCTTCTTTTGTCGGAAATTTATCTTACTCATAAACATGACTTGATTCATAAAGCTTCGGGATGGATGCTTCGGGAAGTGGGAAAGAGGGATGAAAGCGTGCTGACTGGATTCCTTGACGTTTATCATAAACTGATGCCAAGAACAATGTTGCGATATGCAATAGAAAAATTATCTCCTCTACAGAAAAAACATTACATGACGAAATGACTTATCAGACTTTTTTATTAAACAACGGACTAAGAATTATTCATCAATCTTCTGAATCTAATATTTCATATTGTGGGTTTGCAATAAATGTTGGTACACGACACGAACTGCCGGGCGAAGAGGGAATGGCGCATTTTGTGGAGCATATGCTTTTTAAAGGGACGCAAAAAAGAAAAGCGCATCATATCGTAAACAGAATGGAAAATGTGGGTGGGGAACTTAACGCTTACACTACTAAAGAGGAAACATTTGTTTATGCTGCTTTTCTTGAGGAATATTTGCAGCGGGCAATGGATCTGCTTGGAGATATGGTCTTTAACTCTGATTTTCCTCAAAAACAGATCGAACGTGAACGTGATGTGATTATTGATGAGATACAATCGTATAAAGATTCGCCTTCTGAACTTATATTTGATGATTTCGAAAGGTTGCTTTTTTCTCATCAGTCTATAGGAAATTATATCCTGGGTACAAAACAATCGTTGAATTCGTTTGAACATGATTCTGTCAAAAGTTTCGTATTAAGAAATTATCTGTCTGAACGCATGGTTTTCTTTTCGTTCGGAAAAACTCCGTTTAAGAAGGTTGTTCGTTGGGCACAGAAATACTTTTCTTATTCTCTTTCTCCTTATATGTTATCGTCTAAAAACATAGTTTCGTCTATCCCCGCAGAACATAAAGGTCTTAATCATCTGAACGATTTATCGTCCGACAGCCTCGCAAATTCTATTCCTACAGAGCATAACGACTCTGATTCCTCAAACGTTAAGCCAAATAATAGCGCTGTTTCTTATAATCCGCAAAAAATGGTTTTGGATAAAGATACTGTGCAAACGCATATTATCATGGGACGTCCGGTCTTTGAAATGTTTAACAACGACCGTTATACGCTTCTTCTAATTAATAACTTGTTGAGCGGTGGAGATAGTAGTCGACTGAATGTTGCTTTGCGCGAGAAACGGGGATTGGTGTATAGCGTGGAATCTAACGTGGCATTATATACTGATACGGGTGTATTTAGTATTTATTTTGGTTGTGATCCTAAAAATGCTGATAAATGTATACGACTGGTGGAACAGGAATTATCGAGGTTGCAAAAAGAATCGCTAACACCTATTCAGTTGCAAATTGCAAAAAAACAGTTGTGTGGACAAATAGGAATAGCGTCAGAAAATCATGAGAATGTTGCTTTGGGAATGGCAAAAAGATACCTGCATTTTAATAATTATGAGTCTATTAATGAGACTTTTAGAAGAATTAAAAGTATAACGTCAGACGATATAAAAAGATTATCCGTGCAATTGTTAAATCCTGAGTGGTTCAGTTATCTAAAATATAAATAGAATTACATCTTTAAATCTTAATGAACAAAACTTAATACAGGTTGTTTTTAAATAACTATTAAGTATAAAATTTAAAGAAAACTTACAGTAACTAACTTAACTGAATTAATTATGAAAAAGTTGAAATTTACATTAATCGTGTTAATGATTGCTTTTGCAGGTGCAGCTAGTGCACAAGTATCGCTCGGGGTTAAAGGTGGAGTGAATATGTCAAATTTTTATGGCGATGAAGTAACTCAAAATAATCCTAAAGTTGGCTTTAATGCTGGTATTGCTGCAGACTTTGCTTTACATCCTGATATGTCAATCCAATCCGGTTTATTTTTTACTACAAAAGGATTTAAGTTTGATTCAAATGTGTTGGACTTTTCGGAGAACTTGATGTATTTGCAAATACCTGTTCATTTTGCTTATAAAGTAACGGTTACTCCTGGTACACGTATCTTTTTCCATGGTGGTCCTTATGTTGCTTATGGAGTTGGGGGAAAAACAAAAGTTGATCTCGGTGAATTAGGCAATGCGAGTGATGATGTATTTGGTGATGGTGTGGGACAATACAAGCGTTTTGATACTGGTTTAGGGATTGGGGTCGGAACTGAATTTGGACCTTTCTTGGTTGATCTTGGATGGGATATGGGATTACTTAATATCTCAAATGCGACAAACGGCAATGTTAAGAACCAAAATGCTTACCTTTCAGTAGGTTATATGTTCTAACAGATAACTATATATAAAAAAAGTGCTGTATTTTTTGGTACAGCACTTTTTTTATGTCTTTTCCTAACCATTGTCTCTGATTTTTAGAATTACTTTAACTTAAATGATATCCTTGACTGTTTAGCTCGGATGCGCGAAAGAGTGTATACATCTCTTTGTTTAATGGATAATCCCAACAGCCAAGACTATGAAATATATCACCTCCAAATCCTGATTTGAATTTGTATAATCCATATAATGGGTGCTCTGGATCAGGAGTAGGGGAAATTCCAAACATATCGTATTCAGTACAACCGGCAGCTTTTGATTGACAAATTGCTTCCCATTGAAGTGCATAGGTGCCCATCAGATTTCTATGCTCCGACGAGGATGCTCCATATAAATATGATCCTCTGTTTTTCGTAATTACCAAAAACATCGCGGCAAGGGGTTTGGAGTCAAGTTCTGCTACTAATAATCGTACATCAGCCGGAGAATGGGTGTCGTCGGCACGCGCAGTCATTACTGCTTCAAAGTATTTCAGGTCGTTCAACAGAATTCGGTTTCGTTGAGCGGTTTCTTTGTATAAATTATACCAAATATCAATTCCTTCCATATCCATCGATCGAACGGTCACTCCTTTTCGATGAGCTAATTTGATATTGTATCTCGTTTTGGGCTTCATCCTGCGTAGAAGTGTGTCGCAATCATGGGCCAAATTAAGATATACTGTGTTGGAAGGTAGTATATTGAAATTCGCTTTTTTGAAATTCCAAAGTTGGGTGTTGTAATTAAACCTGAATTCTTGCGCAGAGATCTCGGGCTCTCCTTTCCAAATACCATTTTCATTGAAATAATCTTGCTCTTTTGCCCAATATGATTCCCAGCATAAATCATAACGAATGAGAATACAGTTCTTGGGAAGAAATGAGCGAAGTGATTCCGATAGCTCTTCAAGAAATATACCCTGAAACTCGTCTGCTGGTTCCAACTCGGGACCATATGGGACATACGCTACGGAATAATTTCGGTTGATTTGTTTTAATAAGATTAGGATATCTGATTTGATAGTGGAATTATCTTTGCTCCCAATGTAAAGATCGGATGCTCTCGATTTGAAATTTATCGCAATAGTTTCTTCTCCAAGAGAAGTTTTTACGACTGACCAGAAAGCTGTTTGCTGTAAAATAGGTGTGGCATAAAGCTCTTCGATCTCTTTTAAATAGACGTTTGATAGCATTTACTCTTTATTTTAGCGCGCAAAGGTAGTCAATTTAAGCATGGTAAAAAACTAAAGAACTCTAAATGAAACCTTTCTAAAGTTAAACCAAAAGAAAAAGCACTTACCGAACAATCGATAAGTGCTTCATTTTCAACTGTGGGCGTTGACGGATTCGAACCGCCGACCCTCTGCTTGTAAGGCAGATGCTCTGAACCAGCTGAGCTAAACGCCCTTTTATTACTTCTTTCTTGAAAAAGTGATGCAAAGATATATTCTTTTTTGATACGTTCAAAATATTTTGGCATTTTTTTTTCAATTATAGATAAATTCATTACTTTTGTACAACTAATAAGAAGATTGATAAATCAAAATACAATCGCTTGCACAATTAACACAATAACAAATATAATTAGAATAAGCCGTAAGTGATTCCTGCTTATTCTTTTTGGAAAATGATTTTAGACCAATGAAAATGGAACTAGATAAACTAACAGCAATATCGCCAATCGATGGACGATACAGAAATCGTACGCAGGATTTGGCTCCATATTTTTCTGAACTTTCTTTAATGAAATATCGATTACACGTCGAAATAGAGTATTTTATAGCTTTGTCTGATACGGGAATTTCTCCATCACTTTCAAAAATATCAGCTGATAAAAAAAATGATTTACATCGTTTGGTTGTTGATTTTTCGGAAAATGATGCCCAAAGGATGAAAGATATTGAAATGATTACAAATCATGATGTTAAAGCTGTTGAGTATTTTCTTAAAGAGAAATTTGACGAACTTGGTTTGTCTGAATATAAAGAGTTTATTCATTTTGGATTGACTTCCCAAGATATCAATAATACTGCTTTCCCACTAATGTGGAAAGATGCGCTCAAAGATGTGTATATCCCGGAACTGGATGGCTTGAACAAATTAATTGATTCATATGCTGAACAGTGGAAAAATGTACCAATGCTTGCACATACACATGGTCAACCGGCATCACCAACAAGATTAGGTAAAGAAATAAAAGTGTTTGCATATCGATTGTCAAATCAAATAGAAGTGTTGAAAAATATACCAAATAAGGCCAAATTTGGTGGCGCAACAGGTAACTTTAATGCTCATCATGTTGCATATCCGCAAATCGATTGGAGAGATTTTGGTGATCAGTTTGTATCTGAAAGCTTGGGCTTAAAACGTGAAGAATATACAACTCAAATATCTAATTACGATGCTTTAGCTGCTTCTTTTGATGCGTTGAAACGTATCAACAATATTTTAATCGATTTATGTAGAGATGTTTGGCAATATATTTCAATGGAATATTTTAAACAACGCATTAAAGAAGGAGAAGTGGGCTCTTCGGCAATGCCGCATAAGGTGAACCCAATCGATTTTGAAAATGCTGAAGGTAATTTGGGTATTGCTAACGCACTGCTTGATTATTTGTCTTCAAAACTTCCTATTTCCAGATTGCAAAGAGACCTTACAGACTCAACGGTAATTAGAAATATTGGCGTTCCTTTAGCACATGGGTTAATTGCTCTTAAAAGTACAACTAAAGGGTTGAATAAATTGTTATTAAATGAAGAGGCTATTTATAGAGATTTAGATAACAATTGGGCAGTCGTAGCTGAAGGAATCCAAACGATATTAAGGAGAGAAGGATATCCAAATCCTTATGAAGCATTGAAAGCATTGACTCGAAAAAATACACAAATTACAAAAGAAAGCATTCATGATTTTATAGAATTGTTGAATGTTAATGAAACTATCAAAAACGAATTAAGAGAAATCACCCCTCATAATTATACTGGGATATAATAAAGAGGAGTTTATATTTTTACATTATAATAAGAATCACAAACTAAAAAAAACCGTGAGGTTAAACAACTATCAAAGAAAATGACAGCATTTAGCAACGATTCGCGATCAAATCGTAATTACGATGACGTGAACAATGAGAGACACAATTCTTCGAATGAAAGTGGGAATTATCGAAGAAGACCGCAAAGCGGATATAGTGATAATTCATATGAAAGAAATTATCGTCAACCAAAGAGTTATCGCCCAAGAAATGAGACTTATGGCGAAGGTCAAGGTCAAAGCGATGAGGCAGGAAAAAAACGTCGTCCTCGTGTAGGTGAACGAATTTCTCAAAATGTAGGTGGAAATCGTCCAAGAGTAGCATATTCAAGTGATGGGGCTAAAAATTATCCTAATCGTGGCAACAGTCAGGGTGGAGGATATCAGAACGATCAGAGAAAGATTGCTCATCCAAAATTGGCACCAAAAAAGAAGAAGATATTCAAACAAATTAAATATAAAGAAAATGCTGATCCCACTGCTCCTATACGTCTGAATAAATATTTGGCAAATGCTGGAGTATGTTCAAGACGAGAAGCAGATGAATTTATTCAGGCGGGTGTTGTTAAAGTTAATGGGCAGGTAATCACAGAATTGGGTACTAAAATTACACGTGCTGATGAGGTGATGTTCCATGATCAGAATATAAAGTTAGAAAGCAAAGTTTATGTATTACTAAATAAACCTAAGGGCTTTGTTACAACAACAGATGATCCGGAAAATCGCAAAACAGTAATGGATTTGGTTAAGAGTGCATGCTCTGAAAGAATTTATCCTGTAGGTCGTTTAGATAGAGGAACAACAGGTGTGCTTTTACTTACCAATGATGGTGACTTGGCATCTAAATTAACTCATCCAAAATACGAAAAGCGTAAAATATATCAGGTATGGCTTGATAAACCAGTAACAATGGAACACATGCAAGCAATTGCTGATGGGATTGAACTTGAAGATGGTGAAATCCATGCCGATGCAATAAGTTATGTAAGTGAGGAAGATTTAACACAGATTGGTATTGAAATTCATTCTGGTAAGAATCGTGTAGTTCGTAGAATTTTCGAAAAACTTGGTTATCATGTTGTTAAGCTTGACAGAGTCTATTTTGCGGGTTTAACTAAAAAGAATCTATCGCGCGGAAAATGGCGTTATCTTACCGAAAAAGAAGTAAATATGCTTCGTATGGGGGCTTTTGATTGAATAGTTCCAATATAGGAAAACAATAATCATGACATGGTTTTATAAACAATGTCAAAGTATAACTAAATAGATTAAAGTCCCCAACAAGGGATTTAAGCAATTTATAATGAAACAAATAAAACGAACAATTATTGCTGATGCATTAAAGGAAAATGAATTCGGCAAAGAGATAAACGTAAAAGGGTGGGTTAGAACTCGTAGAGGTAATAAAAATGTTAGTTTTGTCGCCCTTAATGATGGATCAACAATTAACAATATTCAGATTGTTATTGATATAAATAAATTTGGGGAAGATTTTCTTAAACCTATCACAACCGGATCAAGTATTCAAGTGAACGGACAATTGATAGAATCACAAGGAAAGGGACAAACGGTTGAAGTTATTGCAACTGAAATAGAAATTTTTGGTACAGCAAATCCTGATACTTATCCTTTACAGAAAAAAGGTCATTCGTTGGAATTTTTGCGTGAAATAGCCCATCTACGTCCACGCACCAACACTTTCGGCGCTATTTTCCGTATGCGTCATCATATGTCTTTTGCTATTCATAAGTATTTTAATGATCATGGTTTTTTTTATTTCCACACACCATTAATTACTGAGTCCGATGCCGAAGGTGCAGGAGCAATGTTCACTGTTTCAGCACTTGATATAGAAAATCCACCCAGAACAGAAGAAGGAAAAATTGATTACTCACAAGATTTCTTTGGACGCCAAACCAATTTAACGGTTTCTGGTCAATTGGAGGGAGAATTGGGAGCATTAGCACTCGGAGCAATCTATACTTTCGGCCCTACTTTTAGAGCTGAAAATTCTAATACTCCACGCCATTTAGCTGAGTTTTGGATGATTGAACCTGAAGTAGCTTTTGCCAACAATAATGACAACATGGATCTTGCAGAAGACTTCCTTAAATATCTAATTCAATATGCTTTAGATAATTGTAAAGAAGATATTGAATTTCTTTCAAAGATGTATGATGAAGAACTTATTTCCAGATTAAAATTTGTTGTTGATAATAGCTTTGTTCGATTGACTTACACAGAAGGTGTAAAGATATTAGAGGACTCAAAAGAAAAGTTCGAATTTCCTGTTTACTGGGGAGTCGATTTACAATCAGAACACGAACGCTATCTGGTAGAAAAGCATTTCAAACGTCCTGTAATTCTTGTTGATTACCCAAAAGAAATTAAATCATTCTACATGAAACAGAATGAAGATGGAAAAACGGTAAGAGCAATGGACGTGTTGTTCCCCAAGATTGGTGAAATTATCGGTGGATCAGAACGTGAAGAGAATTATGATACATTGATGAATCGTGTACAAGAAATAGGAATGAATTATGAACCGATTTGGTGGTATTTGGAAACTCGTAAATTTGGGTCAGTACCACATTCAGGATTCGGACTTGGATTTGAACGACTAATGTTATTCGTAACTGGTATGTCAAATATTCGTGATGTAATTCCATTTCCACGAACACCAAAAAATGCTGAGTTCTAATAATTTGTATTGATTGAATTTTTATTGAGATACATTTGTGACTACACAATTATTTATATTGTTGAGATAGATAAGAATAGATAAGGTTATAAAGGATAATGAAGAATATACGAAATTTCTGCATCATTGCACATATCGATCACGGTAAAAGTACTTTAGCCGATAGACTTTTGGAATTTACACATACGGTCGAAAGCAAAGATCTACAGAACCAAGTGCTCGACAATATGGATTTGGAGCGTGAACGAGGAATCACCATTAAAAGTCATGCTATTCAGATGGATTACGAATACAATGGTGAAAAATATATCTTAAATTTGATTGATACTCCTGGGCATGTCGACTTCTCATATGAGGTGTCTCGATCAATTGCAGCTTGTGAAGGTGCATTGCTTATAGTTGATGCTGCTCAAGGTATTCAGGCACAGACAATTTCTAATTTATATATGGCCATTGAGCATGATTTGGAGATAATCCCTGTGCTTAATAAAGTCGATTTAGATAGTGCAATGCCTGATGAAGTAGAAGATCAGATTGTTGAATTATTGGGATGTCCTCGAGAAGATGTTATTCGCGCAAGTGGGAAAACAGGTATAGGGATTGAAGAGATTCTAAAGAATATTATTGAAAAAATACCTGCACCTAAAGGAGATCCAGACGCACCACTACAAGCACTGATTTTTGATTCTGTGTTCAATCCTTTTCGTGGAATTATTGCATATTTTAAAATTGTAAATGGCTCAATCGGAAAAGGCGATAATGTGAAGTTTGTTGCTACAGGTAAAGAGTATGAAGCCGATGAAGTGGGAATACTACGTCTGAATATGGAACCTCGTGAAAAGGTAATGTGCGGCGATGTTGGTTATATCATTTCAGGTATAAAAACGTCAAAAGAGGTAAAAGTTGGTGATACTATTACTCACATCGAGAAACCATGCAAAAAAGCAATCGCTGGATTTGAAGAAGTGAAACCAATGGTCTTTGCTGGAGTTTACCCTATTGAAACAGAGGAGTTTGAGAATTTGAGGTCATCTTTAGAAAAACTACAGCTCAATGATGCTTCACTTACTTTTCAACCTGAATCGTCAGTAGCATTAGGCTTTGGCTTTCGATGTGGTTTTTTGGGTCTTCTTCATATGGAAATTGTTCAGGAAAGACTTGAACGGGAGTTTGATATGGATGTGATCACTACTGTGCCAAACGTTTCTTATCATATTTATGATAAGAAAGACAACATGAAGGAGGTACATAATCCGGCAGGATTACCAGATCCAACATTGATTGAACGAATCGAAGAACCATATATTCGTGCATCAATTATAACTAGCACAGTGTTCATTGGACCTATTATGTCGCTTTGTCTTGGTAAGAGAGGTTTGTTAATTAAACAAGAATATATTTCGGGCGACCGAGTAGAAATTACTTATGATATACCTCTGGGAGAGATTGTTATCGATTTTTATGACAAACTCAAAAGTATTTCTAAAGGGTATGCTTCGTTTGATTATCATATGTACGATTATCGTCCTTCTAAACTAGTGAAAATGGATATTCTCTTAAATGGAGAACCTGTGGATGCTCTTTCTTCTTTGACACATGCAGATAATGCACAGACACTGGGGCGGAGGATGTGCGAGAAACTTAAAGAATTCATTCCTAGACAACAGTTTGATATTGCTATTCAAGCAGCTATCGGAGCAAAAATTATTGCTAGAGAAACGGTAAAGGCTGTGCGTAAGGATGTTACTGCTAAATGTTACGGTGGTGATATCTCACGTAAACGCAAATTGCTTGAGAAGCAGAAAGAAGGTAAAAAACGCATGAAGCAAGTAGGAAATGTTGAAGTTCCACAAAAAGCGTTCCTTGCTGTTCTAAAACTGGATTAGTATTATCAATTTAAACAAATAAAAATGTATCGAATATGAAAACAAAACTTTTCTTGATTTTGGCACTTTTTATAGGAAGCTGTTCTATTGCTAATGCCCAGTTCGTTAATGAAGTTCCACTAAGTCAATTAGATGCCGACTATGTTAGAATATGGGCGGATAATGGCCCGGTTCTTAGCTCAAAAGTAACAGTAAGAATAGATTATGGACAAAGTGGTAGAATACCTCAAATTACTGATGAACGAAGACGTGCATTGTCGTTTAATGGTATGATGGCTGTCCTTAATATGATGAGTAAGCAAGGTTTCGAACTAATTGAAGTAGTTCGTGATTCTAAAGATGAAATGGAAATGTTTTATTTAAAAAGAAAAGATAGTTCTATTCCTTATGCACAACCATATCCGGCAAAGAATACAGATTTCAACGAAACTGAACAAGATAAATAAATCTTTTTCACAAAAATAAAAGGCGCGCCAATCACTTGGAACGCCTCTTTACCAAAATAATAAATAGAAATAGAAGTACAGTTTTATAACTGTACTTTTTTAGTTTAGAAAAACTATTCCACAAGGATTAAGTCCTACTTTATCAAGTTTGAATTTAAGTTTTCCATTTTTATCAAAACAGAAAGTAGAACCTGCTGATATAAAATCAGAAGTATTCACATAAACATCACCACTAAAAGCATCAACATTAATCTTGTACCCGTTATCAATAACAGTACCATCCGATATAAACGTCTCAGTTGTCAGTTTTTCACTTAAACAGTCATAAACTTTTATAACGCTTGGTTTTCCCCATTCACTCAACAAAATATATGCTTTGTCGTTTACAAGTACAAATTCTGTAGCAACAACATTCTCTATAGTTGATACTACTCCAGTTGAAGGAGTGATTTTCTTAAAGGCTGCGGGTTCTGAAGTATAATTTCCACGAATGTTCACATAGATGTCACCTTCACTGTCAGCATAAATCTTATTGGGATTCATCCCTACCTCAATTTTCTTTTCTTCCTTAAAGCTTTGTAAATTAATTACTGATACCGTTTTATCATAATCTCCGGACATAAAGTTTAAACCACCGGAATTTGCAACATAGATTTTATTATTCTTAATGCAGATTCCTTCAGGATCCTGACCTACAGTAATATTGCCATCTACTGACAACAATGTGGTGTCTATTCTGGTAACTGTATCATCAAAAGAGGTGATGTAAACTTTTCCACCGTAAGCAGCAATACTACGTGGTTGTTTTGACTTGCCGTCTGTAGTTTTCAATGGAATCTGTTTCAGAGATTTACCATTCTCAACATTGATTATCTCAATAACGCTTGAACCGTTAATAACTAAATAAATTTTGGATCCATATTTCAAAATATCATTTGCTGTATCTCCTAACCCTCTGTTGTTAGTTGTTTGGAAATAATCTAAGTCTTTGAAATTTGATCTTAGATCAAATAAAGCTAAAGTGCTGTTATTTAAACCCATTCCGCCCTCAGAAAGAATAAGTAATTTTTTTGTTTGTAATGGCGGAAGTTCTGACACATCAATTATGTCTTCAAGATCAGAACATGAGGCAAAAAATGCCGAGATGAGTAAAATAAACAAGATGATTTTTTTATTCATTTTCTTATGTATTTAAAAATTAAAAGATAAAGTTGTTCTATAAGATCTACCGGGCATGGGATAGTTCCGGACAATTTGGTAATTATTATTGCTTAAGTTTATTGCTTCAATGTTAAATGCCAATTTACCTATTTTTGTTAGTATGGATTTAGAAACGGATATACTGTGATCAAAATAACCGTCTAATCTGTTTTCAACTATATTTTGGGAAGATACATATCTGGCTCCCGACCAAATTAAAGAGTATCCAACATTAAACCATGGCATTTCAATTAATGCTCTTCCTGAGCCGGAAAGTCTTGGAGTATAGGGGATTTGATGACCATAAATGGAACTTTGTCGGTCACTTATATTCAATGCTTTTTGGTATGTGTAAGCACTACTCAGCATCAAGTTCCAATTGTTTGGCAATTTAAAAGCACTCTCCACTGAAACATCCAATCCGTCAATTTTAACTTCTCCATAATTAATCATGCTCCATTCAAACATATTCTTGTTTGGTACAGCAATAATTTTGTTGCTTACATTGTTGTGATAAACATCTGCGGTAAATTTAAACAAAGGCAGCCACGCTCCAAAAGCGGTTGAATATGTAATTCCCAAGTTAAATTGATTAGCATCTTCTGGCTTCAAACTTCTTGTGCCTACTATTGAGTAATATAGATCATTGAAAGTAGGTAATCTGAAAATGTTTTTGTAAAAAGCACGGATCCTAAGATCGAAATCTTCAAACGGTTGGATTGATAAACTCAAATAGGGAGAAAATCTACTTTTATTAGGGGCTGCATCTTCAATTTCTACTGATTCAAATGTATGTGTATAAAGCAAACTAGCAATAGATAAAATTCTGTTGTTCACATATTTAGCAGACAAAGCTGATTGAGTTGTCAAACGTGTTGGATTGGCAAAATTGCGTAAATTTGCAGACATGGTATGATGTGTTACATCAGTAGCCAGTGAAAATGACATGTTTTCAAATGCTCTATATAGTGCAGAAAATGAGCCGTATAATTCATTCTGTTTATAAATATTCTCTAACCTGCCTTCGGTACTAAGAAAAGTAGGATCTAAATAACGCACATATCCATAATTGTATTTGGCATTTCCTTGAACCGACCACTTTCCTGAAATGCGCTTTTCATAATGGGCTTGGGTGAAAAAAGTTTTGTCCCAAAGTCGTTGTTTCGAAAAGTTATCGGTATTGTAATAAATGGTGGCACCTGGTAAACCTCTTTCAGAACCATAATAATAGAATCTAATATTACCATTACTGCTATCAGAAAAATTGCCAAACAAAACTCCTTCCAAACGTAAATTCTTTACATCGGTATTTTGTCGTTGTTCTAATGAGGTACTGTCTTTTCCAGCTGTTCCATAATGTAAAATATAGGGGTATTGACCATTAGCTGATGTCAATTCCGCACTTAAAGCTGATGAAAGTTTGTTATTTATCCTGAAGTTTACTACTAATGAAGGATTTAACAACCCAAATGATCCGGTTTTAAATGATGCCTTACCTGATAGATCTTTGTCATTATCAAAATCGGGGACTTTAGTTACAATATTCAAAAATGAAGATGACGAAAAGGAACGGGCAGGTTGAAATATCTGATCATTTTGTCCGTTGTTTAACGATATCATATTTACATTATCTAAAGAAAACCTGCTAATGTCGATTTGTCCTGTTTGAACATCGCTCACAGTGATGCCGTTATAACCAACAGCTGTATGATTAGCACCGAGACTCCTGACTGATACAGTTTTCAATCCGCCAATGCCACCGTAATCTTTTACATTAACACCGGAAAAATGTTTCACTGCATCAGAAACTTGTAAAGCATTCAAGTTTTCTATCGATTGCTCGGAAAGTATTTGCATTGATGTAGTGGAACGGACTTCGCTGTCAGAATGTTTTTCCGACACAACAACTTCTGGCAATTGATGTAAACTATCAATTGAAACATCAAACGTGGATTGGGCAAAAACTTGCTGTGTAGTCATAAATATGACTACCAAAAATAATAAAGTAAGATTGTTAAAAAACTTCATCTAAACCGAATTTATTCCGGTGAAGACATGAAAAGGAAGCACGAGATACAGTAAAAAAAGTTTGCGCATCGTTTTCAAGCTTCATACCCCGAAAGCTATTAACATAAATAATGATTGGCAGGTCTTCTGACTTACTTCCGTAATCTGAACGCCTTCCCATCTCTAAGCAGAGAGACAGTGGCAAAAGGTTTTTGTTCAGCACGTAAACGAAGTTTACAGCAGCGGGTCTGTTCAGGATTTACACCTGATTCCCTTTTCATTACTTGTTCCGAAGCCTAATTGGAACAAATAACACCATCATTTTAGATTGCAAAGATATAAATTATAATTAATATCCTAACGAATTTAATATGTAAACTTATATTGATAGATTGATTTATTACCAACGCCATCTGTAACTGAGAAAATTAATTCTTGTGGTTGGTTGCTTGGTAGTCGTTCGTTGTCAAATAGATAGGTGTAAATATTCGATTTTATATCGTGAGAAAATAAAGCGAAGGTTCCATCAATTTCTCCTCTGAATACTGCAATACCACTCAAATCATCACTCAATCGGATGCTGATACGTCTGTTTTTTACCCAACTTTCAGGGGATTGAGGTGCAATGGTTGGTGGAATAGTATCAATGGCAACCATATATTTATCGCCTAATTCATTAATTGAGGTTTCTACTCCGCCATTCTCATAAGTCCCGCCAATCCAGCTTTTATGACCGTTTTCGCCAATTTTTACAATCCCATAATTTTGTTTGTTGACAATCGAATCGGTCGTAATCTTTATCCAGATATTTGCTCCATTATGCAATGGTACAGGTCTGTTGTGGATACGATGCATATTGGATAAACCATTGTGCATAAGTATTTTTGAATGTGAATAGCAAATGTCGCTGTACAAATTACCTGCAGGAATATTCAACATGAAATCAACATCAATATATGAATTATTGAAGTTCCACCCCATATAATTATTGCAATCAACTGGCTGAGGGACCAACTGTTTTTTGCCTATCACAATAAATGAATAGGTGAGGGTGTTGCCGTAATCATCCTCTAATTCATAACGCATCCGATAGTCTCGCTCTTCATTTATATCGATATATCCATTGTTTACTGTTTTGTAAAGTTGCAGTGTATTGCCGGGTTCAACAAATGACTTCATAATAAATGAATCATTTATCCGCCAATCTTCAAAATCGATGAATGAATTCAGCATGCGTGTCTTGTAAAACGAAAACTTGTTCATCGAACTGCTAAATACTTCTTCTTCATCAACATATAATCGAATATTCTTTACTCCGTATATGTTTTCCTGACCATTCATTTTGTCGTATGTTTTAACACCGACACCAATTTTACCCCATGCTTCAATTGTTCTGCTCAAGGCAAGTGGTACACCTGAACTATTTTTGCTGATAGTAAGTCTTACAGGATTATCGCCGCCGTTAACAACTCCTTTTCCACTCACAGGATAAAATGCAATTCCTCTTAAATCTGGCTTTTGGGTATCAGGAATTCTACTCAAAAAATTAAGGGGATTCAATGGGCTTTCGGATTTTGTTTCTCGAATTTCAAAATGAAGGTGTGGACCGCCTGATCCACCGGTGTTGCCGCTTAACGCAATTTGCTCTCCTTTTTTTACAGGCATTTCGCCGGGTTGAAGATCCAAATTCAATTGAAATCGCTCATATTCATATTGTTTCGCTTTTACATAATCGGCAATCTTTTTCGAAAAACTGTTCAGGTGTGCATAAACACTGGTGTGTCCTGTAGGATGATTAATGTAAAGTGCCAAACCATATCCTCCCGGCGAAACACTGATGCGCGAAATATATCCGTCATCAATAGTATAAACGGGCTTATTGATAACTTGCTGGGTTTTAAAATCAATACCGGAATGAAAATGATTGTTTCTTAATTCTCCAAAATTGGCACTGAGTGCGGGAGTTAGTTTGAGGGGGTAAATATAATTTTGAGAGTAAGATGCTAATGTAAAAAAGGTGATGAGGAATAATAGTCCTGTTCTTAGTTTATTTGAATTCATTTTGATCTGTTGTCTTTGAAGATTAACCAAAGGCAAAATCGATAATGTCTTTGGCTACTTCTTTCTTAGTTTTCAGCGCAAAAGATTGTTTCTTTCCTTCTGCTGATAAAATGGTTATTTTATTGGTATCATAACCGAAACCTGCACCTGCGTCATTCAAAGAATTGAGAACAATGAAATCCAGATTCTTTTTTGCCATTTTCTTACGTGCATTTTCATCTTCGTCATTGGTCTCTAAAGCAAATCCTATAATCTTTTGACTTGACTTTTTCTGATTACCTAATGCTGCGGCAATATCTGGATTTGGAACAAGCGTAATAGTTAAATCGTCGGTGTCTGTTCTTTTTATCTTTTCGTTAACAGCTACTTTTGGCCTGTAATCAGCTACTGCGGCCGAGAGAATGGCAATATCCGAGTCAGAGAAAAATTCCAAGGCTGCATCATACATCTCTTGGGCAGATTCTACATCAATACGTTTAATATTGGAGTGTGATATTGTTTGAGATGTGGGACCGGATATCAATATTACATCTGCTCCTCGTTCGGCACATTCGTTAGCTAATGCAAACCCCATCTTCCCTGTCGAAAAGTTGCCAATAAAACGCACAGGATCAAGTCGTTCATAGGTTGGACCCGCTGTGATTAGAACTTTTTTTTTATCGAGAATATTATCTGTCTCAAAGAACTTCTCTAAAATGTCGACAATCTTTTCTGGGTCTTCCATTCTGCCTTTTCCTTCAAGATGACTGGCTAACTCACCGGATGTTGGCTCAATAATATGAACACCATGTGATTTAAGCGTTTCTAGATTTTGCTGGGTAGTAATGTGGGCAAACATATCCAAATCCATTGCTGGTGCTGCAAAAACAGGGGCTTTCATCGATAAATAGGTGGTGATAAGCATGTTGTCGGCAATGCCGGAGGTCATCTTGCCAATAGTGGATGCAGTTGCTGGTGCAATAAGCATAGCATCTGCCCATAATCCTAATTCTACATGACTGTTCCATGTCCCGTCTTTTGAGGCAAAGAACTCGCTGATTACTGGTTTCCCTGATAGGGTGGAAAGGGTGAGGGGGGTAATAAATTCTTTACCTGATGGGGTCATCACTACCTGAACTTCTGCGCCTTTCTTTACCAATAGCCTGATAATCAGTGCTGATTTGTATGCGGCAATACTTCCGGTTACGCCTAAAACAATATGTTTGCCTTTTAATGACATACTTGGTTTTTGTTATGATTGAATCACAAATATAACGATTAATTTTAAATGACTACAGAAAACTATACATTCAAATGTTTCGGAATATAATATTTCTTCCTAAGTCTTTGGGATACATTCACTAATAGGATTAGAACGGGAACTTCAACCAAAGGACCGACTACTCCTGCAAAGGCTTGACCGCTATGCAAACCAAAAACTCCAATGGCGACGGCAATTGCTAGCTCAAAGTTATTTCCGGAGGCGGTAAATGATACGGATGCATTTATGTCGTATGGGGTTTTTAATGCTTTTGATGTGAAAAAACTCAGGAAAAACATCACTACAAAATAGATGATCAATGGGATTGCAATTCGTACTACATCTATTGGAATTTGTACAATTAGTTCTCCTTTCAGACTGAACATCAATATAATTGTAAATAAAAGGGCAATAAGTGTCAGAGGTGAAATGGCTGGTATGAATTTATGCTGATACCAGTCTACTCCCTTGGTCTTAACTAATATTAGTCTGCTTAAAATTCCCATCAAAAATGGAATGCCTAAATATATCAATACCGTTTTTGCAATTGTTCCAATGGAAATGTCAACTATAGCTCCTTCAAATCCGAAAAATGGTGGCAGTACAGTGATGAATAACCAAGCGTAAAAACTATAAAAGAAGACTTGAAAAATACTGTTTAAGGCGACTAATCCTGCTCCATATTCGCTGTTTCCATCTGCTAAATCGTTCCATACCAAAACCATTGCAATGCATCGTGCTAAACCGATAAGAATCACGCCGACCATATATTCCGGGTAATCGCGTAGAAAGATTATGGCTAGTAGAAACATCAATATGGGACCTACTATCCAATTGAGCACTAAAGAAATAGATAGTACTTTTACGTTCTTGAATACTTTCGGTAGTAATTTGTAATCGACTTTAGCTAAAGGTGGATACATCATCAAAATTAAACCTATCGCTAATGGTATGTTGGTTGTTCCGTGGGTCATTGAATTTATATAATTTGCGGCTGAAGGAACAAAATATCCTATCGCAACGCCAATACCCATTGCTAAAAATATCCACAACGTGAGGTACTTATCTAGAAAACTCATCTTCTTATTCATTGTCTGCTTTAAATTTTGTGATATACAGGTTGTAAAATGCTTCTTTAATCTCATTCCTGACTCTATGATATTCACTGTCAATGAATTCTGGAGTGCCGGTTGCGTCTGATGGGTCGTCAAAACCTATGTGCAAGCGATGTTTTACTTTTCCTGAAAAAGTAGGACAGTTTTCATTTGCTCCACCACAAACGGTTATGACATAATCCCACGCATCGTTTATATATTTTTCTATACTATCTGATGTGTGATGTGAAATGTCAACGCCGACTTCTTTCATCACTTCTACTGCTTTCTGATTTAACTTTCCGCTGGCATTGGTGCCGGCTGAATGAACATCCAGATTTGTATCAAAGGATTGTAAAAAACCGTGTGCCATCTGACTGCGACAACTATTGCCTGTACACAAGATTAATATTTTTTTATTCATAGTGCTATTATACTTTTTGTCCTGTTACCGTAATTGAGAATATCCCTGGTTTATTTGTCTTTTCGTTTTTATTTATTGAATTATTCTCAAAATATTTTGAAAGAAATTCATCGGGTAGGGTGATTTCTTTCGTTTTTACAATCTCTATTTGTTGAAATCCTGCATTGCTTATTTCTGATAAATATTGTTCTCTAGTATTTGCTCCAGAAATACAACCGGTGTATAATTCTGCTACTTCTTTTAACGATTGTGGTAATTCTTTTTCCAAAACTACATCGGAGATGCAAAAGTGACCTCCGGATTTTAGTACACGATGGATTTCATGAAATATCTTTTCTTTGGAGGGTAGCAAATTGAGCACGCAATTACTTATTACTACATCAATTGACATGCTTTCGACTGGCATATTATCAATGTCTCCTTCACGAAATTCTACATTATTAAAACCTCTTTTCTCTGCATTCTCACGTGCTTTGGAAACCATGGCTGGAGTGAAATCTATCCCGATGACATTACCTGATTCGCCGACTTCAGCGCGGGCAACAAAACAATCATTCCCTGCTCCTGAACCTAAATCCAATACGGTGTCGCCTTTTTTTATTTTTGCAAATTGTACGGGTAGCCCACAGCCAAGATTCAAATCGGCATCTGCCACATATCCTTCTAATGTGCTGTAATCTTCACTCATAGAATTTTGACTGTCTGGAGAACAACAGCTTTCTGATGGGCAGCAGGAGGTTTCTTTCTTTAGTGAAGCAATCTCTCCATATTTTTGCTTTACCATCTGCTTTATTTTATGCTCTTTTGCCATAACTTTAATTATAAGTTTTTCCATTCAATTAATGCTGTATTCTTTCCGGATAACTCCTTTACTTTGTTAATCCACAAGAATTCACTTTGTGCTTTGGATCGTAGAAATGGGTTCTCGGTATTTACTAATGAAAGACAGGAGTTTACAACCCACCATTTATTTTCTATTCCGGCTCGTTTCAAATCGGCTTGCAATCTCTCGGCCTCAAAAACTGGAGTGGCTTCTGGAAGGGTTACAATTACTACTTCGGTCTCTTTGGGATCTCTTAAGCGGGGAAGTAGCTTGCCTACTGCATCGGGAACGGTCTGGGTTCTCTCTACTTCCTTATGGTAACTTTGGGTTGAATCTAACAGGAGTAGTGTATGACCTGTTGGAGCTGTGTCAATAACAACTATTTGATTGTCGGCTTTTTCTACTACTTCGGCAAATGCTCTGAAGACTGCAATTTCTTGTGTACATGGCGAACGCAAATCTTCTTCAATATAATCTTTATCTTCGTCACTCATCAACGAGTCTTGTTTACTGCGTACTTCATTTTTATATTTCTCCAACACTTCTGCTTCATCAATACGACTAACCGAAATTCCTGCATTGATGGCAAGGTCATAATTCAAATGATTCGCTGGATCAGTTGTGGTCAGGTGGACTTTTGCTCCTCGGGATTTTAATCCCAACGCGATATTTGTGGCTAATGTTGTTTTACCTACTCCGCCTTTGCCCATGGTGAAAATAACACGCTTACCTGTATTATACAGGTCGTCAATCAATTCTTCTATCCCTTTTTCTTTTGTGATTGGCTGATAATCTTCAATTTGTATCAGATTGTCTTCATTCAACAGTTTACGTATGTTGCTGATATTCGATAAATTATAAGATCTTAAGGGGACGCTGAACGTTGGGAAATGAATGATTTCTGAGGGAATGTTTTGCAAAGCTGTATGTTGCTTTTCATAAATCTCTCTCGAAACAACATCTTGCTCATCCATTTTTGCCAAAACACCGTTTATCACTAATAACTGATTTTCTATGCCAAGTAGTTGTAATTCATGTGATGAACGAGCGGCTTCTTGTAATGCCAACTTTTGAGGGCGACTAACCAATACTAATCGGGTTGTTTGATCGTCGGACAGATTGTCGACGGCTTGTTTATAAACGTCTTTGCGCTCTTGTAATCCTGATAATTGACCTAAACACGATGCACCATGCTTACTTTCATTGATGAAATTTGTCCAGGCTGATGGTAGTTGTAACATGCGCAATGTGTGGCCGGTGGGAGCTGTATCAAATATGATATGATCGTATTCTGATTTTTTACCTTGATCGGATAGGTAGTCCGAAAATGCATTGAAGGATGCGATTTCAACAGTACAGGAACCGGAAAGTTGCTCTTCCATATTTTGTATTACACTCTTTGGAAGTTTTCCTCTATAGGGCGAAACAACACTCTCTCTGTAATTCGCTGCTTCTTGTTCTGGATCAAGATTTATAACGGTAAGTCCGGGTACATCAGCTATCTCTGTTCCTTTTCCGCTAAATTCCTGAGCAAAAACATCTTGAAGATTTGATGCTGGGTCGGTACTAATCAGTAATATTTTCTTGCCTGAATCTGCTAAACCTATGGCTGTGGCACAGGCAATGGAGGTTTTTCCTACTCCGCCTTTGCCGGTAAAAAATAGATATTTAGTTGATTCTATGTCGGATAAATTAAATGCTTTCATTCTTTTCAGTCTTTTATTATTTACTAACTGGTACAAAATCTAAGGGAATACCGGTCCACTCGCTTAGTTGTTTGGTTGTGGGATAGTCTTTTGTTACTGCTATTTCACCATCTAACAATGTTATGGGTAATGCTTTTGCTCCATGTTCTTGTAAGTAATTGTTTACAATCGTATTGGAGACAAAGTCTTGTGGTTCTGTACTTAAATTGTGACGTGTTATCGTAATCCCATTTCTTTTTAGGGTTTCTATTGATGCTGCCAGTCTCATCAGTTTTGGGTTGATTGTAGGACCACACAATCCTGTGGAACAACACATTGCTGGATCAAAAATCTCTATTGTCTTCATAAATATATTATATCTTTTGTTTGTTATTTCTTTTATTATTTGTAATTCGGCAAACAACGAATATCGTCTGAAAAAAATATATGCTGATTTAACAGCAGATATCTTTATCTCTAAACATGTCAAACAGATTGGAAAAGAGTTTACGCGCTTTCTCCCAATTCTCTTTGTGGATACAATATCTCACTTTTGGGGTCTCAATTTCACCTTGAATCAAGCCTGCATCTTTCAACTCTTTCAAGTGTTGTGATACGGTTGATTTGGCTATGGGTAGTATATCGTGGATGTCTCCGAAAAAACAACTGTCCTGATTCGAAAGAAATACAAGGATCTCAATACGGGTGGGGTGACCCAATGCTTTCGCAAAACGGGCAACCGTCTCTTGATCTTCGATGCTTAATTTATTATTATCTTTTTCCATATCTGTTTTATTGTTCGCAAATGTACGAACATATTTCTTTTTCTCCAAATTTATTTTAGATTTTCATTAGATTGACTAAGCCTATTGAAGAATAAGTTTTTAGCTGAGTTTTGGAGACTCAGAGAAACAGAAACTTCGTGATGTTTGCGGACAATATGAAAGCATTATTGCGCCGAGTATGAAACGTGATAATATAAAAGAACCTCTGCTTGATGGATTTTATCAAAGTGATTTGTGGTTTGCGAGTGGAAACGAAAAATCGCCGATTATAATTATATCGCCTATAACGAAAGAGATACTTGATAGGGAAAATTTTAAAACTATCTGTATGAATAAAATTGAAATATAAATGGCAAACAGAACGGGTTCAGACCATGATAGACTTATTCAATTTCAAATATCTCCATCAAAATTCTCAACGACATGAAGATTGATATTAGCGTATTTAGATACAACATTTTCAATGATCAATTTCACTTCCATCCAATCTAATCCTCCTAAACCGGCTCCAATTTTTGGAAGAGCAATCTGCGTGATATCATATTTACATGCAATATCAAACATTTTTGTTAGAGAAGTTCTTATTGCATCTTTATCAGCTTTTGTTTTCCAAGATTGCTGTGTTGCTAAATTGAATACAAATCCTTCATCGAATTGATAAAGAAAGACATCACCTAATTGATACTTCCCCGAAGCACATAAGTCTTTATACTGTTTATACATGAGTGGAAATTTCTTCTTGAATTGTAATGCAACTCCTTTCCCCATTGCTCCGGCACAATTACAGCCATGTGCATAGCTGTTAATACCTTTTATATTAAAGATGTCACCTCGTTCAATATAGGTTACCATCGTCTTTTTTGTTATTCCATACAGTTTCAAACTCTATCTCATCAATGAAGTCATTCTTTTCAAAATCCAGAGTTTCTAATGATTGATCGCATAGCTTGGAATCCTTGTAAAAAGGGTTAGATTCAGATAGATATCGTATTTCATTGGGATATATTTCAATTTGTCTGATGGCGACGTCGTTCTTGAAATGTATATAGAAAGCAATATCTTCCTCGTTCCACTTCTTTTTGATAAAAATATCATTCATAATTAAAAAACTATATAAAACTTCCCTACAAAAATACCCTTAAAAAAACACCTGACAAAATTACTTGACAGGTGTTTTTCAGTAAGTTGCCTAAAATCGCTTATTTACATCTGAAATGAAGCAATCTGCATGTTTATCGCCTGTTTGAACCGGAACGGATTGGCAACATAGTAATAATAGTTGGTTGCCCCGCCCGTAGTAACTATGATAGAGCCATACCCAAAGATACGCCTCAAATACCTTGTGTTGCCTGAATATCCTCGCATTTTGCCAATACCAGCTCAACCATCCGGCGACTGATTACCCCTGTTTTGATGATTACCCGCTTATTTGTAACGGCGTAAATGGAACCGACTTTTACAAACACATGCTGCGCCAACGAAACCAATCCTAGAAATAACAAGGTTACTCCCAAACAAATATATTTATACTAATCAAAAATTTATCTTTTTTAACATTATGGCTTTTCGCTCCTTTGTTGAACAATATTTACATAATTTGCTAAAGTTCAATTGTCAAAACGCTCTAATAGTTTCTCACTATTGTTGATCACATGATCAATATTATAGCATCTTTTTACTTGATGGGGTTCATAAACAAAAAGAGGCTGTCTCAAAAGAT
>DHSL01000028.1 GCA_002411345.1 Bacteroidales bacterium UBA5287
CTGCCGTTTGATGGGTCACGCCTAACTTATTCCCGGTTGCATCATATGTGTACATTGTTGTATTACCGTTGGTAAATTGCAATCCATCAGGCAAATTTAATGAATTGTACCGGATATCCACTATTTTTTTGTTGTAATCTTTTTTCAGGTTACCGTTGGCATCGTAGGTGTATTCCGTAACATCGTTGGCTCCGTCCACAAATTGAAATGCGCCGTAATAGGTGGTGGTAAGTGTGGCCGAATCGGTAACTTTGGTGAGCTTGTTTCCGGTATAGGCATACGTGAGGTTATCAATTATGCCGAACACATTGGTTCCGTCGGCTTTTCCATGCCGTTCCAAATTTTCAATGTTTCCCATTTTATCGTACAGCGTTACTTTTTCATCGTACCGATTGGGATTGTCTATCAGTGATGTACCTTCGCCATAGGTGGCAGCCTTCAGGCGGTTTATTTCATCGTATTCAAATTTATATCCCCGCTCCACGGTTTCCGTTCCCGCTTTCCACTTCATGGCGCTGATGTGTCCGTTATAAGCGGGGTATTGAGGCGAAACATTATTTATGGCAGTGTTGTAAGTAAGTGTTTGGTTGAATTTTGTGCCGGCAATTTGGGTGAGCCAATCGCGCACGTTATAATTGTATGTGGAGGTTTCCGTTGCCAACTTCTTGGTCTTCAACCGACCTACTTCATCGTAGGAGTTGGTTGCCAATGTAACAGCCGTAGCCGCGTTTAGTTTATGCGTGACAGAAAGAAGCCGCTCGGCAGGATTGGTTGCAGGATCTCCGTAATTATAGGTATATACCTCTGTTTGCGTATCTTTTCCCGCTGTGGAATGTACATGTTGCCGCTGCTTTACTTTTCCGGTGAAGGTGTAGGCGAAATATTCGTCTTCATAGCCACCCAGATGATTGGATGTATGGCCTTGCACCAGTCTTCCCCTGTGATCGTAATAAAGGGCTGAGACAGTGTATTTGGAAGGATCGTCCAGCCTGTAGGTGCGGGTTCCGGTCAACAGTCCTTTTGCACTGGGAAACCGGGAACCGTATCCTGCGGGAGGGGTCATGTAGTCGAGCCGGGAGACTCCGGAAGTAAAAGCATAATCGTCGTAATAGTTAACAGTCATCAGTTCCACCTGGGACAGGGTGAGATTCACGGTATGGCCCGCCAGAGGACCGCTACCGCTGTAACCGGTTTTTACCATCAGGCTATCCAGTTCGGGCAGGGATGCCGACTTCCAGATACCGCTGACAGTTTGCCGTCCGAACAAGTCGTAGAAGAAGAAGCTCCATTCGCCTTTTGCCCGCCGGTTTCTGTCCTGCGAGAAGACGAGCCGGTCGGCCCTGTCGTAACGCATGCTGGTGGAGTCGCACCCGGGCAACACCTTGCGGGCACACCGGTTGCGATGATCGTACTTGTAGCAGATATAACCAAGAAAAATATCTAGTATTTTCTGTATAATAGCTAATTGACTCCCCCCCCCCCAGGCCGTCCGAAAACTATTTTTTTTTTTGCATCCTTGCCTTCGGGGAATAGGACATTTGGCTTTTAAGGGCAAATGATTGTTTTTTAAAGAATCTATGTCCTTGTATAAATTCTGTGCATTGAGCTTGTATGAGCTTCCCCCGAGGTGTTTTATGTAAAAAAAGACAAATTTCCCTGTCTTTATGCTAATTGCGCAATAAGTGGTTTCACTCCAAGCATAGTAATGGCTCTGCGCATGTTATAGGATAAGCAAAATAGAGCCATTTCTGTTTCAACTTTCGTTTTGCTCTTTAATAAGAAGTAATAAGAACCCAAAGTCCTTTTAATTGTTCCAAAGGGATGTTCGGAGAGGCATTTGCGTTGCTCCATCTTGCTCTTTGCTAAATTTAGAGTGTAGTTTACAACCGTTTTTACGATTTTCTTTGAGGGAGTAATATTTTGCTTGCTCGCCTGCTTCTTCTTATCGGATGGACGTGATGATTTAATCAATATATCCTTATTGAAGTCTACTTCCTTCCACGCAGACTTGGTACATTTGTTCTTGCATTGCTTGCAAGCAAGCTTATTATAATATCTAATATTTCCATTACGTTTGATAGATTTTTGGCGAAGGGTATTTCCTGCGGGGCAATAAACCAAATTGCAATTAGCATCTCTGACGAAGTAGCCTTCCATCGCCTTTATTCTCATCTGCTCATGAGTCATCTTTAAAATATCAGAATCGGCTACGTTAATCGATCCCAGATAAGTAGCTCTATCTTTTATCTCAACTTCCGAAAGGATGTTTTCGTAAATATCAGGGATTACACCGGCTTCCAGGCATACCTTTATGTCTTCAGGTTTGCTGCTTGCCTTTAGAACTTCGGTAATGGCTGCTTCTTTATATTCAAAACTTACTTTGGTTATATTGCTTTCACTACGAGTGATGACGTTTGGAACAATTCCTACCAAAAGAGCATTGGCTTGATCTTTAGGGCATTCATAACCTTTATCGGCTACCACCTCCAGGCAATTAGTACCGTATTGAGATTTAACATCTGAGGCAATCTTGGTTATTTGTCCATGGTCTGTAGGATTGTTTGTGACTTCGAACCCGGCAATTAAATGGCTTTCAGCATCAACAGCTGTTTGTGTGTTATAACATACTCCAAATCCTTCATTCTGCTTCATTAGTCTGGCATCAGGATCTGTTAATGACATCTGAGACTCACCGCTTTCTTGCGTTTGCTCACGATAGTTATTATACTTATCCCTACGTTGCTGGCAAACATTCAGTTTATGCTCAAGTTCCTCTTTTGAGAGTCTGCGATTTTCTTCTTGGTCACAAGCTTCGAGTTCAGCCATGTATAAAGCAATATGCTCATCCAAACGTTTGATACGATCATCAAGCTTGCTAAGAGTAAAGTTACGGTCTTTGGAATTAACAGCCTTAAATTTACTCCCGTCAATAGATATGAATGACTTAGAGAAAAGTTGGAGGTTAAAGCAAAAGCGATTAAACTCCTTGAAAATTTTCTTTATGGCATCTTTGTTATCCTTGCGAAAATCAGAAATGGTACGAAAGTCTGGTGTTAACTTTCCTGTAAGCCACATTATTTCAATGTTGCATTTGCACTCACGTTCTAACCTACGTGATGAACGGATGCTGTAGAAGTACCCATAAATATAGATTCGCAAAAGGTCACGTGGATCATAGCCTGGTCTTCCTTCTTCTTTGGGAGTGCTGCGAATGAAACCTAATTCATCCATATTTAGACTGTCGACAAAAGCGTCAAACAATCGAACCGGACTGTCGGACTCCACATAATCATCAATACACTCTGGGAACATTGTATATTGCCGTTTGTCTTTACCTTTTATATATGCCATTGTTCTTGTCTTGTAGTACCCTAATTTACAAAATATCTGAGAATAGGCAAAGCGGTGAAGTAATTAAATTAGAGACAGGAGTTTTCGGACAGTCTCCCCCTAAAGGCTGACTAATTATCAACATCACTTTTGACAAAATAATAATTTTTGCCCTTAGTAATGTAATAATTATCATCTACACCTTTTCCTTTTGTAAAATTAAACGTTTGATACGGTCTGTCGCTATATTTTAATATCAATTTGTTTCCCTCCAATTTAAATGTTCCTCTCAAAACTTCCATTTCTTCTGTTCTCCTGTTAAAATCATTATAAACGAAAGTACCATTTATATAAAATGTAATGTTTATATCAGCAAGGTGTGGTATAAACCATTTTCCTATCAAACGTTTATCTATGTTTGACAGATAACTTTCATTTATAGTATCGTTTGGCGCAATAGTCGATTTGTTACTTTCATTTTGATTTATTTTTGTCACACATTGTACAGAAAAAAACAAACAAGACATTAGTATTAGTAAATTTAATTTTCTAATAATCATAATTTTAATATTTTGCATTGTTAAACAAATTAACTTCTTTTTTTCGCCTGCCTAAAATTTCGGGTGGTCTGCGGTAGTTTAACATTAAACTGCCATTATAGTTGCCTTTGTTTAGTTCTTTTAGAAAATTCGATTGTTTTAAACCGCCAACGCCAACATTAAAAGTGAAAGAAACAATGGCATCGTATTGAAATTGCATTAACGAAACTCCAACAAGTGATTGTACGGCATTTTCATAAGTCCCTGACAGGTCGGTTTGCAATAAACTCATTGCTTCCTGTTTTGTATCAAACCAAGCCCAATCTTTTTTGTCTTGTTCCGTTACGGCTCGTTTCCCTATCAAATGTCCAACTCCAACGGTCGCAAATCCTTTTGAGTCATTATATGGATTAAGTTTTAAGCCCTCTCTATCAATAAGAAAGTTTAAACCTTTGTCACTAATAATTAAATCTGAAACAGGGGTATAAGGGTAAAAACCGTCCATTTCATTTTGATTAAAAGAGATTGCCCCCCAATTGTATTGAGCAAGGTATGTTGTGCCGATATTATTATAAACTTGTTCGTTTATAGTTATTGTTTTAGCATTGCCCTCTTGCCAAAGAACTGCCTTACTGCCATTTTCGTTTTGGAACTCAAACCAATCTCGTCCATCCGGATCAATAAACCTCACCGGATTATTGGCCACATACACATAATGGGAGATGGAATAATACTTCTCCGCCAGCGGATCCACGGTGTGCCACCTGCCGATAGCCGCATCATAATGCCGTGCTCCGTAATCGAATAAATCCAGCCCGTGCATCCGATCAAACTCCTTGCCGTTGTACTTGTACGGCTGGACGCCTCCCGCCGTGCTTTCTCCCATCAAACCGCCAAATGGGTTATGCCCGCCACTGCCGTTTGATGGGTTACGCCTAACTTATTCCCGGCTGCATCATATGTGTACATTGTTGTATTACCATTGGTAAATTGCAATCCATCAGGCAAATTTAATGAATTGTACCGGATATCCACTATTTTTTTGTAGTCGCTCTGTGGCAATTTTAAATTAAAAACCCGCAACATTTTGCTGGGTTTTGAAAGATGACTAGTCCTAAAAAACCTGTAACGGTTATTTAGGACTAGTTAGCATTTCACAAGTATCGCCCTACGTAGCTTTACCGCACTATTATTTAAGGTCAGTTTTTTATTTATGTAACTAACCCTTAATTCAGTATTTTCATACTGTTGGTCTAATAAATGCAGTTTTACGCAACCCGTTTTTTGTAAAAATCAAGTAATTATAAAAGTAGTAAAAATATTCAGATACATACAAAAAAAGAGAATATTTTTTGCTCTCTTTTTAATAGCGGATTTTTGTTTTTTATCGGTTACTATGTGGGTGTAAACTTGTGTACTTACAAGCGAAGAATGCCCTAAAAATCGGGCAATGCTTTCAATGTCCATTCCGTTTTGCAACAGGTGGGTTGCCATTGAGTGGCGCAAAAGGTAAAAGTAAAGGCGTTTTTTTGTTGTTCTTTGGGGTGTTTTTTACCCCTTTCCACCCCTGCCAAACGCCAGTCGGAAAAGGAATTGATAAAAAAGAGAGAAAAAGAGGGTGAAACACCGATACACAAAGCGTTTGAAGGCAAAAACGCTGATTGTTGATAACTTTTAATGTACATCTACATATCTTCATCTTCATCTGAAGTTGTATCTTTTATTTCAATATCGCCTTTATTTGACACAGATAATTCAAACCAGTAACAAATATCCGTTTCAGGAATGCATAAACTGATACTAAAAAATATTTTTTCGTTATTATCAACTCTATCTAAATTGAAGTAAGAGATGGAGAACTTCTCTATTTCTTCTTTCGAGAGATAAGAATTAAAGAAATCTCTATTAATCTTTTCATGCAGAATGTTATCTTTAAGATATTTAACATCTAAAATGATTTCTCTTCCTGCATAATACACTGTGTCTAATCCCTTACCATCGGTTATTGGCAAGGTCGTAATGACATCATCATTATCTTGAATAATATAAGATACATGATAACTATTTATTGTAGTGTCTCGCTTGATTGGATTAGAACCAAGTACTCTTTTTTTAAAAAAAGATTGTACTTGGTTTGTTTTATCAATTGTGTCTGATGACACAATTACATCATTCTTAAATGACTTTTTAGCTCCTGAACTATTGCAAGACGTTAGTGTTAGAAACAAAACAACTAAATAAAAATAAATCTTCTTCATTAGTAGTGATTATTTATTGTATTTTAAGTTTATCTGGTAATTGTGTTGGTAATGGTTTAATTTCAGGAACAGGTACTACTGTAACTGGTTTTGGCCCAGTAACAACAACTTCCGGCAATGTTCCACCATTTAAAGGTGTTATTAGTTGTTGTGGGTCTATTAAATTTGTAGAACTTGTTGCTGGATCTACCTTAACTCCATCTATTTTTATTTCGTAATGTAAATGAGAGGTGTATGCGTCTGATTTCCCTTTTCCAGAGCCTCCCATCGTCCCTATTTGCTGTCCTTCTGTGACAACAGTTCCAGTTTGAATACCATCACTAACTGCATCTAAATGCATATAATATGAGGAAACACTGCCATCGGAAGATGTTATCTGAACTCTATTCCCTCCACCGTCTTTATCTCCGCCCCCGATTGTAACAACCCTTGTAATTGCTCCATCGTGTGTGGCTATAATTGGTGCACCTTTATCTGTATTTCCTCCACCAGTGTGGTTTATGTCTACACCTTTATGAGTTCTTCCATTAGGTCTTGCTGCTCCAAAATTATTCTCGTGTCTTCTTCCATATCCATTATAGGTTGGATTAACTGGCCACTCTCTTCTTCCATCTGGATCAATGAAGTTCACCGGATTATTTCCACAATACGCATACGGCGAAATGTTATTATATCCCTCAGACAATGGATCCATATTCATCCAACGCCCAATTGCAGCATCATAATGACGTGCTCCATAATCAAAAAGATTTAATCCATACATGCCATCAAACTCTTTGCCATTATATTTATAGGGTTGCGTTTCGACGTTTGTACTTTCTCCAAACAAACCGCCAAAAGGATAATAATGGTTATGCCCGCCTCTGCCGTTTGATGGGTCACGCTTAACTTATTCCCGGTTGCATCATATGTGCACATTATTGTATTACCATTGGTAAATTGCAATCCATCAGGCAAATTTAATGAATTGTACCTAATATCCACTATTTTTTTGTAGTAATCATTTTTCAGGTTACCTACGGCATCATAAATGTACTCGGTTTCCACATCAACACCGTCGGTAAAAAGGAAAGCATTGTTATAAGTCATGGATGGGTATGGCAGCATCGGTTATTTTGATTACCTTATTTCCATTGTAAGAATTGTAAGTTAAATCATCGATCATTCCAAAGAACCCGACACAATCAAATTCATATTAGATTTATTGTGATAAGTTTCCCAGATGTTTTGCATATCACTATACACCGATTCATTGACGTTATAAAACACTTGAAATTTACCAATAACCAAATTGAATGAATTATATTATTTTAGAAACAGTTACGGCGGTTACAAAGATGAAAATGTTAAATATAAACGTAATCT
Source organism: Bacteroidales bacterium UBA5287 (assembly GCA_002411345.1). Lineage (GTDB taxonomy): Bacteria > Bacteroidota > Bacteroidia > Bacteroidales > Dysgonomonadaceae > UBA5287. The sequence goes on from DHSL01000028.1 coordinate 7,493, forward strand.
TGCTGATTAATTTGCTAATATGTTTCTCCGTATAATTAGAAGTACTGTAGTGCTCGGTTATTACTGGCTAACACAACACTTAAAAAACAAATTGTTGATAACTTTTTTGAAAAAGGGTAATTTTGAGGGTAAAAAGAAAAAAAATAAGACTGAAAAAGTATATTTAAATTCTTTTTTAGCGGCAAAGCCGCCAAAAAGCCCCCCTTTATTGCCGCAAGGCGGCGATGTTTAAAAAACAATAGCTCGCAGAAAAGCGAGCTTTGTTTGATTAGTTGTCATAAAATCATTTTCCAACACACAATCCGCTCAAATTCAAAGCAGCATATATTTTATTATGCGATTTTGTTTCAAGCATAATCACTCCTCCATTATTTATTCCGTAACCTCTTATCCCTAAATTTGGTGCAACAGGTTTGCCAAACAACGAATCGGTAGGGAAAATGACTTTTAATTCTAAAATATAAGATTTACCTACTTTTATCTTTTCACAATCAAAAACAGCTGTATCATTTACGTTGCTGATAATTTTAAATGTAGAATCATTACGAACTGCATAAATTGTATAAAAAGATTTTTTCGTTTTAATCTTCTTTATCTTATACAGCAAGGCTATTTCTCTATCATTTAGAGAACTTTGGTTGTCTCGTATTGTAGAACAAGCAACCAATAATCCCATTATAATCAAAATTATTATATTTCTCATTTACAACAAATTATGGGTATGTTTGTATTACTTTTGACCGACTACCTCTTGTAACACTCCATTCTACTCGAACCGCCTGTGTTACATCTGTTGTAACATTTCCATTCCTATCATATAAAGTTTGAGAAACAGGTGTTTGAGAAGTAGCTTTATTGTGTGCCCTCATATAAACACTTCGAGGATTATTGGCATCAGCCTGCGTAGCAGGTGCTGCGCTAACACCTGACTTTTGTGAAAGTTGCGCCCCTGCGTATGCTTCGGTCGCTTCGTGCATCATCATTTTACCCGCAGTTTTAGTATGTGTGTCCGCGCTACCTAAAACATTTGGATTGACTTCCTGATTTGCTACTACTGCTTTATTTCCATTCGCATCAGTTGTTACAGTATTGCCCATAAAAGCACCACCAACCATTAAATTACCCGTAGAAGTTTCATTTTTATCTGTTGTAATAAGATTAACAGTTATTGATTGGTTGTCAATCATATTTGCCATTCGTTTTGCATAGCCTTTCAACTTTTGTCCTTCATTGACAGTGTAACTAAGTTTGCCACTTTCTGCGTTCCTCGTCAATGTAATTCTATTTTGCATTCTATCTTGTAATTGCCTGAGTGCTTCATCGCTTAATGTACCTGAAATAACAACTTCCCTACCGTCAAGGTCAATGAAATACACGGGGTTATTCCCCACATACGCATACGGCGAAATGTTATAATATCCCTCTGTCAATGGATCCACCACCATCCATCTACCCAAAGCAGCATCATAATGACGTGCTCCGTAATCAAAAAGATTTAATCCATACATGCCATCAAACTCTTTGCCATTATATTTATAGGGTTGCGTTTCGATGTTTGTACTTTCACCAAACAATCCGCCAAATGGATAATAGTGGTTCACTTGCTCTACGGTCCCGCTTTGATTTAATACAACGCGGTTATTACCTTGATGATCCCTTAAATAGTAATGATAAACAGGCGTTGAACCTGAGAAAGTAATATAACCTTCTTCCGTTAAAATCTTACTTAATTCTCCATTTTCATAAATCATATTACCACAATAGTCTGTTTTAAAGGAAGAATAGATTTGTTCAGGTGTCAAAGTTATCATCTCACTGCTCATGGGAATGGTTATGCCCGCCACTGCCGTTTGATGGGTTACGCTTAACTTATTCCCGGTTGCATCATATGTGTACATTGTTGTATTACCGTTGGTAAATTGCAATCCATCAGGCAAATTTAATGAATTGTACGCAATATCCACTATCTTTTTGTTGTAATCTTTTTTCAGGTTACCGTTGGCATCGTAGGTGTATTCCGTAACATCGTTGGCTCCGTCCACAAATTGAAATGCGCCGTAATAGGTGGTGGTAAGTGTGGCCGAATCGGTAACTTTGGTGAGCTTGTTTCCGGTATAGGCATACGTGAGGTTATCAATTATGCCGAACACATTGGTTCCGTCGGCTTTTCCATGCCGTTCCAAATTTTCAATGTTTCCCATTTTATCGTACAGCGTTACTTTTTCATCGTACCGATTGGGATTGTCTATCAGTGATGTACCTTCGCCATAGGTAGCAACCTTCAGGCGGTTTATTTCATCGTATTCAAATTTATATCCCCGCTCCATGGTTTCCGTTCCCGCTTTCCATTTTGTTGCACTGATATTACCGTTATAGGATGAAATCCCCGGCATCAAATCATTTACCGATACATCATAAGTTAAGGTCTGTTGATAGTTAGTTCCTGCTATTTGTGTCAGCCAACCTCGTATGTTATAATTGTAAGTGGATATTTCGGTTGCTAGTTTTTTGGTCTTTAAACGGCCTACTTCATCATAAGTGTTTTGCGCTAATGTTATAGCCGGTGCATTGCCTATTTTATGTGAAACACTCAAAAGACGTTCTGCATGGTCATAAGTGTAGCTATACATTTCGGTTTGAGTATCTTCTCCTGCTGCTGAATGAACATGTTGACGTTGTTTTACTTTTCCTGAAAAATAATATGCATAATATTCATCTTCAAATCCATTTAAGTGATTAGATGAGTGTTTTTGCACAAGACGTCCGTATTGATCATAATACATTGCCGAAATAGTATATTTTGAAGAATCAACCAATTTATATATACGAGTTCCGGTAATTAAACCTTTCCCGTTTGGATCGGTATTATTCGGAAAAGCATTGTCGTATCCTGAAAAAGTTAACATTGGCATTTTAGATTTTTCAAGTACAGTCAATGCGTTTATAAATGAATAATTGTCATAATAAATTACCTCCATTAGTTTTATTATCCCTAATAAAGAAGGATTGACGGAATAGCCGCCGAATGCAGTTCCTCCATTGTAAGTTGCTTTAACAACGGAGTTCTCAAATAAGGTAATGGGTGGAGAAATACAGCTTCCTCTAACCACTATCCTGCCTAACTCGTCGTACAAATAAAACGACCATTCATTCTTAGTTCTCTGATTCCCTTCCTGACTAAAAACAAGTTGATTACCTTTGTCATATTTCATTAGAATAGGATCACAACCCGGGAGTTGCTTAAAACAGCAGTTGCCTGAATTATCGTATTTGTAAACATATGCAAAGTTTCTGACCGCAGAATGTGTGTCTTCATATACTCCTGAGATAAGCATAGCATCTATTGCATTAGGCGGTAACACATAAGATAATTGACCTAAATTATTATATACAAAATACGTATCTGAATCAGATCCTTTTCGTTCCAAAATTATTCTTTCTTGTTTATCTTTGAATTGAATTATTGTTTTCCCATCTTCATCTGTTGTGATTATTTTAAATAATGTATTTATACTAAAACTATTGGCTTTCCTTTCGAGTTTCCCTGATTCATTTACTACAAAACAAGCTATGACAGCTTCATTGACATCATAAGTATAACATACATGATGATCATAATAATCCCAACTTACACCGGGACCTTTTTCTTTTAAAATGCGGCTTAATGGAGATGATTCATATAACGTTTCAGAAAATGGTCGTGGATCGGAATAATCTGATACAGCTTTATTTGTAATAGTACTTTCAGAAATTCTACCGGTCACATTTGTCATAGACACAGGAAGCCATTGTTTAACTTCTCTGCCAAAACCATCATATTTACGAAAAATAATTAAATCATTGTTTGTGGGAGTAATTTTTTTCTGAATTAACTCTATTGGTTGTCCAAATGTATCAAAATAGTGTAAATAATCTATATACTGATTCCCGTCATTTACATAAATACGATTCATTATATATAAGTCTTTGGAAGACTGACTATATACAATCATCGAAACCAACAATAACAAGAAATTACAAATAATCTTTTTCATAATTATACCTTTATTATACATTTTAGTTTTTCATCTGGTTAATTTGTATGTGTTTTCTTGTACAACTCTGGTTGTACCATTTTCAATAACATAGGTTTTTTTTAATCTTCCTATAGGGTCATACTCGAAGTAAGTTGTTGCACTTCTTGGATCGGTAATAGATAAAACTCCTGTTAAAGGTTTGTAAGTGTATGTTGTTATCAAAGAATTGGACAATTTTGTTCTTAGACTATTTATTAAAATGAAATCTTCCGTGGTCGGCTTTATCTTGTTACCTAAGTCGGTTATCCATAAGTCGTTTTTTCCTAAAGCAGCCAATAGTTCTGAATAAGTTATGTTCTCTATTTTTGCTATCGGACTTTGATTATTATAAGACCAAATATAACAAGTATGAATTCCATCATTTTCTGAAACATCTACAAGATTACCGTATGCATCATACCTATTGTAAAAGATACGACTAACAAAATCCGGTCCGGCTTTAATTTTAGTTTTTATCTGTTGAATTTGTACTCCGGCATATACTGATCGAGTGTATGCAGTGTCAACGCCTCCTATATGTTTATATTCAACAGGAACAGAATGTATATTAAATTGAACAAGTTGACCTTGAATATTTTCAGGATAATTTTCTAGTATATCTGTACAAAATCTGTAATGATCTTCAACTGTTTCTCCTCTACTGGTTGATGTAGTTATTTTGATTGGTTTTTTATGATAAATCTTTGGGGTCGTTTGATAAAAGTAATTCTTAGTGATATCAATTATTTTTCCTTCATAATATTCTTTTTTTGTTTCATTTTTTAATTGCATCCATGAATTATTTGAATACCATATCAATCTATTATATTCATCTTTTTGGGTTGTGCAATTTTCACCATTCATATATATTTGAGTTTGATACGTTTTTGCTGTTTCAATGCGATAATCTATATTATTTGCATTTTTAATCTCATATATATATTCATTTGATGCAACTAATGTGTCTCTTCGATATTTTTCTACTTTTCTCAATAATGTAGTTTCCTGAAAACTATTGCTTGACGGAACATCAAAGGGAATTAAAACATCCCTCTTTTCAAATTTATATTTAAAGTCAGGCAAATAGGGCGTATCATAATAATATTTTGTCAGTAGGGTTGATGTATCATTATCATTAGTGGTTTCTCTTTCTATAACGTGATCATAGTAAATAATGCTTCCATCATTATATGTAATTGTGGATAAAGGTATAGATCCCCAAGTACGTAACCTTGTTCTTATATTATTGTTATCACAATATATTACATTTTCATTACTTTGTGTATGGCAATAATCTTCAGAGCTGACTATTTTTCTTACGATTCCGTACCCATCATCTGCATGACCCTCATTTTCATAATTTATTTGATCCATAAAATTAGTATAGGTTAGTTCTTTGGTTCTGGAAATACCGGTAATGGGGTCGTATTCATTTATTCTTTTAATTCTCAAGCCGCCAACACGAACGGGGATGATGAATTTTTCACCTCCAAATGGGTATCCTCCAGGTTCTAGTGAGTATGACATATAACGTGTTATATTTCCTTCATATGTAAAATATTTTTCCATCCCTGAAGGATATATTATTTTGTTCAAAATCCCTTGTTGACTGAAATAATCATTACTTTCTCTACTTCTACCACCTATAGTGTGAGCAACTGAATCGTGAGAACTCGTAAATTGTTTACTAAAAATATTAGAAATAGGAACTGAACTGCTATTTTCATCTGGGTTATAATAATTATTAAAAAAGCCCCAATGGTCAACATTTTTAGTAACCATAGGAGGGACATACTCAGGACTGTTGTAAAAAAACTTAAAAACTTGTCGTTCCAATATCCCGTCTTTACTGATAACTAAAGAATCTAATTTAGTGAGCTCTGTACCATAATTATATTTTGAACTGTAAAATTGAACAGTTTTTATTAAATTATTTTCTTTATCGTGCACTTCCATTTTTGTCAAAGTAAATGTATCCCACGTAAATGTGATTGTTCCGTTATCAAAGTAAATATGATTCAAATTTTGACCTTTTAATATTGCTGATGCATATTTATTGTATTGACCAAAAACTGTATTAGTTTCTAAATAGCTTGATTCTCCCGATGAATTAATAAGATATAAGTTATTAATTCCGTCTTTACTATCTGTCATCTTAATATCTCTTGAATAGTGAGTTGATAAATCTTCAACTATTACGTAATCGTTTAAGCTACAAATTGAGGGAGATGGTTTTGTACATGGAATATAATCGAATAGTATTTGTGCATAAGTGGCACTGGAAAAAATTCGATCACACATCCAACGTGTAGGGGTCGTGTTTGTAAGCTCTTTACTATTAATATTATTACCAAATTCGTATCTAATTCCATTTGAGTCAGTTATTCTAATTCCGTTCAACCCATTTGTTTCAATTTTATCCTCACGAAATGGATACGGTATCATTAAGGATTTATCAGTTGTAGAAATATAACACGTTCCTCCTTCTGATGCCAATTGATAATGAAACTCATCAGGTTCTTCATCTCGCATTCCATTATAAATTTCTCTTAAATAATCATTGTTGGCATATGGATTAAATACTGTATTTAAATATCCATATATTTCTTCATCTGCAATTCCTTTCACATAGCGCATTATTGATGGTTCGGCATTTAATGTCCAGTTTGTAGCAATTCTACCGCTATATTCTTTTGGCTTTAATCCTGTCATATCATAAAAAAGAGTAATTGGAAGCACGATATCGCCAACCGTAATTTCATAAAGGGGAATACTGATTTCTACTTTTCCTGTACTATAGTTTACCGGACTACTTACATACTTTGCCATTGCCGATGCTTCAGGAGTTACAGGCATAACAATTGGACTTGTAACTGTTATAGGAGAATTTTGCGATGACAAAAAAACAGGAAGTAAAAAGAAAATGGAAAAAAAACGAATCCTTTGGAAAAGTCTTTTTCATGAATAAATTTCATCATTTGTATCATACAGTTAATCAATTATGTTTGTAAATTTCATGTTATTTATTTTTTACACATTCACATTTTTAGAATATATCATCCTAAACTCTGTGTTCGTATTAATTTGCACTTAAAATATTATTCTTCAGGAAAACATAGGTTTCAATCATTCTACACATTTTCTATGTCTTCAAACCAAAACAATCCTTTCAATTCAGATAGATATTTATCAAAATCGACGATACTTTCATCTGTCATAAAAAAATATAAATAAAGAGGTACATTATATTTTCCTAATACTACAACACCCCTGCCATAACGATATTTTTCCTGACAGTACTCGCCCTTAAAATTTAAAGGATAAATAAACATTGATTTACCATTGAAAATAGATTGTGCTGTTTCTGCAGGATAATCTTTAACCATCATCTCCACATCCTTAAGGTCTTGGTTTGAAAGTGACCGAAATTTCTTACCCCATTCAAAATAATTGCTTACACGGGAAAATATATATTCTCGTGCCTCTTCATACTTATAAGGAATTGGTAATTTTTTTCCTGGTTTAAAAGCCGAACCAACAGCAATCATGCATTTCCCATCTTTATAGGACAATTTCCCATCCTGAAGTCCAAGCACGTTTTTAATATAACATTTATCATCTGTGCATATTGGGGATAAACTGTCTGAAACTACGTTCCATTTTTCATCTGGATGGTAGGTTATGTAATTTCTTTCCAAAATGACCCAAAACTTTTCGTATTTTTGTTTGGGTATGTTGTTTTCTTCGATGAGTTTCTGCATCGGGTTTTTCTTTTTTGTCTCTTGAGCTTGTATCAATACCCCTATTGAAAGCGACACAAATAGTATTAGAACAGCTGCCTTTTTCATAATTTTATATTTAAAAATCAATAATTTTATTTCCTACATTTTATAATTTCATGGTTAAAACATAATTTGGATATTTATTTTCCGCGACATTAATCGCTTCTTTATAATCAATAATGTATTTGAATTGTAAAATTTAACCACCTTTCTAAGGATAAACTCTCGTCAGAGATAAAAATAAATAAAGAGGTTAGAGTTAAATCAACACAAAATCATTTTTCCTTTTCAATACTTTCAAAATGTTTTATCAATTGTTCTTTCTCATTTTTTTCTGTATTGGTAATATCTTCCATCTTTACTATTTTCCCTTTATCTAATTCAATCTTGTACACCGTACCGGTACCCGGGATTAGATAAGGTTTTACAAAATAAGAGGGGTATCGCTCTGCATTGGCTCTACCAATGTAAACACCCGACACATTGATAGGGAATAAGCCATCTTTTGTCATTTTACTCCCTGTTAATCTTTCTAAACGAGTTTTCATAATGTCATTAGATATTACACATCCTCTTACAGAAACTTTGCTGATAAATAACTTTCCACCTTCTGTAACATAACTTATTATAACTCTCGGAGAACCTGTATCATCAGGCAATTCATTCAAAGTAACCAATTGATACTCATGACCTGTAAATTGAAGAGGGCTATTCATCAAAAGTATTATCTCTCCTTGATAGTTTAAAGTGTCATACAGACCATAAGATAGCTTTCCTCCTTCAACTATCTGAATAGGTTTTTGCTTGGCTGTTCCAGTAAAAACAAAATAAAAACAAATCGAATATAAAAACAATTGTTTCATAGCATTAATTTTTAATTGTTATTTAATTTATAATGTGATAATTGTAAACTCCTTTTTTACCTTGATAATTTTGTTCAAAAGAGCTAAATTCCTCATCTCCTACTGAAACATGTTTTATTTTTTTAAATAAATCATGTTTCATCTTTGTTTCTGTTCCAAGAGGCAATTTAATATTATCGATTAATAAAACTGAATTCCCTCCATCCGCAATAATGAGAGAAAGAACCTCACTGAGAGAGAAGAGTTCGATTTTTACAACCTCTTTCAGGCCTTTTTGTTTATATGTTATTAAATCATTTTTATCTGTAATACGATGTAATGATTTAATGAATACAGGATTGATCGCTTCAAATATTTTCGATGTAATATTGGTATCACCCAAAAAGTAAATAGTTGAGTAATTTGAATTATCATTAAGAGTTAGATCCCTTGTATAAATTTTTACAGCTTCAACTCCTTGCTCATTTATATCAGAAATCTTTGAACTGGAAACAAACACTATTTTTAAAGAATCATTTTTTATATATTTAACCTCTTCAATTGCCTGAGGTTTTAAAACAGAAGCAAGTATACGCGAGTAATAAGGCATCAGCTTATCGTTTATGTACAAATTCCATAATTTGTAAGCATTCGGTAAAGTACGTA